>JAFZXM010000053.1 GCA_017616775.1 Bacteroidales bacterium | reverse complement strand
GATGTCTATCTCTCACTGCTGCGCCGCCTCGACCGCGTGACCAATGAAGCGACACTGATGATGCGGGCTCTGAGAGACAACCGCACTGGCAACTTCGTGAGCAAGGCGGCACAGGAGGCACAGGCGGCATCGGCGGCGGCAGCGTATTCGGCATCTATTGCTATCAAACCTTGCTTACCGATATCATAGCCACCAATATCACCCTCGGACAATATGGTGAAGGCGGTGAAGGCGGCACAGGAGGTATCGGCGGAAACGGCGGCATCGGCGGAAACGGATATAATTATAATTTAGACTATTGCGATTGCAGCAACTTAGGCGGCACCGGCGGAAACGGCGGTAAGGGCGGCAATGGCGGAAAAGGTGCCGACGGCGCTGACGGCATATCCGTTGCTTATGCTTATGTCAACAATAACAATACGCTGTCATCCCAAACCTACAACAACACCGCATCTTCCGTATCCACAGCATATTACACTTCTTACACCCACTCCCAAATAGTGCTGACCAAAAACACCAGCACATGGGTATTGCCTCAAGGAGTGTCGTTTTTATACGATAAACTGCCCGATGTGAGTTCCTATACACTCAACAGCGATATTATCACCATTACCGCCCGACAAACAGGAACACACACCATCAGCAACAACGGTCAAACCGTTAACATATGCCAGGAACGCAATTTAGGCTCTATCAATATGACAGACAGCGTAATATATGGTGTTGCCGTGGTGGCAAACTATACATCTTCCGCTGATGCCTACCAATGGAAACTGGTGGACAAAAACGGAAACTCTTTACAAACAAGCACAACGTCCACCATTAACATCAACACCGCACCTCTTACCGGTCTTGACACCGGAAATATTTACCATCTTGCTCTTACTGTCAACAACAACGAAACAGGATGGTCAGAATATCTATGGCACACATTTCGTGTATATGCACAAAAAGCAGATATCTGCGTTGACGATACCAATTTTGTTTATGACGGCTCGGCCAAACAGGCATCTGTCAATATAAGCAATCCCAACCTCTCTTATATTGTCACCTACAATGGCAATACGGATTTACCTGTCAACGCGGGCACATATACCGTGGTAGCCACTATCACCAGTGATAACTTTTGGGGGCAGGACACAGCCATTCTTACCATACAAAAGGCACAGGCTCCTTTGGTAATCACCAATTTAACACACACCTTTGACAGCACAGCACACTACCCCACAGTAAACACCTATCCTTCAGGATTAAATTACAATATATTATATAATCACAGCAATAACATTATTCCTGTCAATAGCGGAAAATATGCCATAGAAGTCAATATAGACGACACAAATTACTATGGCCAGCTTACCGATACCCTTGTTATCAATAAAGCTACGGCAACATTCTCTTTCGGTCAACTCACCTATATATATGACGGCACCGCAAAAACTGTTTCCGTTACGCCCCATCCCGGCAATATACATACCATCATCAGTTACGATTGCGGACAAGCTCCCTCCAAAGTGGGAATATATACCGTATATGCCACCACCGACGACAACAACTACGAAGGATACGACAGTGCCACCCTTGTCATACAAAAGACAACAGCACACATCGCTTTAACCGACACTTCCGTTATCTATGACGGAAATACGCATAGCATGAATGTCAGCATCACCCCGGCTTTTGCCGAATACAGCATCACTTACAACGGTTTAACAGAGTTACCGAAAAATGCGGGCACTTACCATGTAATCGTTGTCACCAACGATTCATCGGTAACACCGGCTTATGCCCATGCCGTACTTACCATACAAAAAGCACAAGCCGATATTATCATTACCGATTCCGTATATACATTCAACGGCTCTTGCCAAGCTATAGCTTACACCACCATACCGGACAATCTGTATGTAAAAACCCTCTACAACAACAATGCCTTTGTTCCCTCACAAAGCGGAATCTATAGCGTGAATATGGAAATAGTTGACACTAATTATACAGGAAATTATTCCACTACACTCACCATACAAAAAGCCAATGCCAACATCAATATTTCCAATTTACAACATACTTTTAGCGGCAGACCGGCAGAGGCCGTTATCACCACCACCCCCGGCAATGTCAACTATCAAATACGGTATAACAATGATACTATTCCGCCTGTTAATCACGGATATTATCTTGTAGATGTTGTCATCACCGATAATAATTATACCGGCAGCGCGCAAGATACATTATATATTGCTAAAGCTCCCGCAACCATACAGATAAGCGGACTCAGCCATACTTATGACGGCAATATACACACCCCCGTTGTTCATGTATCTCCCGCTCATTTAAATTATCAGATTGAATATACCAACCATCTTACCCCCGTCAATGCCGGCACCTACCCCTTCAGAATAAGTGTCAGCGATACCAACTATGAAGCATTTGCCGATTCGGCGCTGATTATTAACAAAGCCTTATTGGCACTCAATGTCACTCAATTGAACCATATTTATGACGGTACTCCTAAAAACATCTCCGTCAGCAGTGCCCATAATGTAAACTATAATATCACCTATAACGGTGTTTCCACCGCCATCAACGCCGGCAAATATATAGTAAACATCAGCGTTACAGACAGCAATTATCAAGGCAGCGATTCCGCTGTAATGACCATAGAAAAGGCACATGCATGGTTTGATGTCAGCGATACCGCATTGGCATATAACGGACTGGCACAAGAGCCCGCTATTTCCGTAACACCCTCTTTTGTACTATACAATATCACCTATAACACATTGCCGACACCGCCTGTCAACGCCGGCACTTACCTCACCCATATACACGTAACGGATACGGCCAATGTATATGGTGACACCGCTTTTGATTTCCATATTATGGAAATAACAGCAGAAATCACCATAGCAGACACTATACAAACATACGACGGACAAGAAAAAAACATTAGCGTTAACAGCAATAATGTTAATTACGATATCCTGTACACACAACACGGAGATACCGTTATTCCTGTCAATGCGGGAGTTTACGACGTAGAAATAACCGTTAACCAAGCCAACTATATCCCCACACGGATATACACCTCCCTTACCATATTACCTGCCGAAGCTATTATCACATTTGTAAGCGACACCATGGTATATATATATGACAGCACAGCCAAACAGGCGGAAGTAATCACCCGCCCCGACGGATTAAATGTGCTCATCACCTATAACGGAGACACCGCTTTGCCTGTCCAAATAGGCACCTATATAGTTGAAGCGACCGTTATGGACAACAATTATACAGGTTCTGCGGAAGGTATTTTACAAATAATTAAAAATCCGGAGGACCATACACCTGAATACACGTTGCAAAATTCAAGTGTACAATTATATCCCAATCCTGCTCACAACAGCACCACCCTGAGCATTCAAAATTATGAAGGTGACATACAAATGAAATTGATTAACTCTCTCGGGCAAACCCTCCTCCATCAAACATATCGGGTAGATCAACAGTTGGTTACCGATATTGACATCAATCACTTGCCCAAAGGTGCTTATATAATCATATTGCATACCGGCACCCGAACCATAAGCAAGCAATTAATTAAACAATAACAATTTAAGATACAATTTTACGAAATGCAATAATATATTGCATTTCGTTTTTTTATATATGATAGAAGATATTATACTGCAATACGGAAATAGAGGGATGAATACCCTTGCCCGGTATTTGCCTGAAAACTATTGCACCTCTGCCGCTCAGGATTTATTGCACACTGAAAAAGGGAATATACTCATTATCACCGGATTTACAATAAATTCAAAAGGAGAAACGGATGGTCCTCCGGGCAGTTATTTTTTATCCTCAGCCCTTCGTCAATTAGGATTTTCTCCCTATATCGTTACCGACAGGTATTCGATACCCTATTTTAAAGACAAAACACCTTGTATATTATATGACATGCACACTTCTGCCGATGCTGTTTTGCAAGCATACCGGCCCAAGGCCGTTATCAGCATAGAACGATGCGGCCGCAGCCGTGACGGAAAATATTACAATATGCACAAAAAAGATATTTCCGACATCACCCCGCCTATTGACGATTTGGTGCTTCAATCACACACGCTCACCATAGGGATAGGTGACGGCGGCAATGAAATCGGCATGGGTAATGTAGCAGAACATATTAAGCAATTGGATATCATTCCATGTATAGTTTCTTGCCGACATCTGATTGTTGCCACCATCTCCAATTGGGGCGCTTACGGATTGATTGCAGCATTGGCACGCTTGAGTCATACTCAGCTCTTACCCTCTGCAGCCGACATGGATGAATATATAAAATATATCGTCACCCGCGGTGCAGTGGACGGAATTTCAGGTGTTAACACCGCTATGACAGACGGGAGGGATTACAAAGTGGAATGCGATATAGTACAACAATTACATGCCGTTATATATCCTCCGGCAGATTATCTCCGATGATAGCGCAATTGCTGAGGCCATTCACACTCCGACAGGATATCTGGATTGACTAAAAGTGCTATCGCTTTTTTAGAATAATAGAAATTTATAGTTTTTTCAACAGATCTATTGCATCGTCCAATTGGGAAACCTGCTTGAGATATTGTCCTTTGTTAAAACAGAAATAAAGACCTCCTGCAAGACGATTCCAATTACCTTCACCTACCAACCCGTTATAGAACATTTTCACATACTCTTCCCTATTATCCGTATTATAAGATTCCGCATTGATAACCAACACCGGCTGAGGAAAGTCCGCCGTGTTTTCAAACAACTTATAGTAAAGCTCCGATATCAAAACCAATTCCACATCTGCAGAATCGCACTTTTGGTATATTTCTACGGGTTGAACACAATTTCTTCCCGTACAATAGGGAATGTAGGAATACACTATTACCTTTCCTCGCCCCTGCAGATATCGGCTTACTTGTTCATGCCTTACTTGATATACGTTGCCGTCTGCTGTCAGGCTGTCTATCTTCAACACTTCCTTCACCCGCTCTTTCTTGTCGTCCGAAAGTTTGGCAAATCCGGAACGAACACCGCCCTCTCCTTTCTCAAAAGTCACAACTCCTGTATAATAACCTATCACCAAACATAATATAAGAACGGCTAAAAGAATTGCAATGGATACAAATATCCGCTTAATTACTTTCATACTTGATATCGTTGATTATCGGGTGCAAAAATACCTTATTATATCCGGGCTTCTTTGCGGGGGGGAAAAAAGTTATTAACAACTTATTCACACACTATGAACAATTTTATTAACAAAAAATGGTATCCATCAAGGAAAAATTGCTACCAGCGTTTCTGATTGGCATTAAAGAAAAGAAAATGCGGGAGCGGTAACATTCCGCGACGGCCAGGTAAAAATATCGGGTTCTATCATGGCGGCTGTTTGAAAAGCGGACACGGTGGTTCCCATTATGCCGTGCAACACCATGGATTGACCTGTAATGTACAAGCCTTTTAAAGGCGTTCGCGGTTGGAATACGGTGGTTATTGGAGACTTATAGTCTTTCATTATACCAAAAGCCGACCCTTGATGTGCATTGAGATAAGTATGCCACGTCAGAGGCGTGGACGACCAATAATCCGATATGGCTTCCCTTAAATTCGGAATGAGCGACTCGGCCAAAGAGAAACATTGCTCTGCCGTTTGTTGTTTCATCATAGCATATTCCTGACTACGGGCATCCGGACTTTCACCGTTCCATTTTTTTACTTTATCCCACATCATGGGTGTGAGCAAGTCCACAGCCTGCTGTTCCGGATAATAATACACCATCAAATGCCTGATTTCAGAAGTGTCCATATTCCACAAATCAGCCCCTTTGGCATGAACATATACAGGTTCTTGCCGCATATTCACCATTCCCGGTTTAAGTTTGATATTCACGGTAAAACATCCCATGGAACATGATAAATTCGATATTCTGCGAACATACACTTTGTTTACCGCACTATCGGCAGCAAGCAGCGAAACCGTTTGTATGGGATTGATAGCGGATACAACCATATCCGCATCCACAATAGTGCCATCTTCCAATTTAACGCCCACAGCACAGCCGTTTTTTTCCAATATTCCGCTTACAGCGGCCTTACAATACACATGGTTGGCACTGTTTTCTATGCCCTGCACCAAATGATTGACAACAGGCTGACTGCCTTCTGCCAAACGGGATGTTGAAGTGATGAAACTATTCAATATTTCCGCATAGGCAAACAAAGGCAATTTTTCCCTGTTCATTTCCATTATCATAGAATGACCGGAGAGTATATCCCGCAACTTTGCATCACCGATGGTACGATACAAAAAATCCCATGCTCCCTGCTCCCAATACGGCATAGTATCCTGCAACGGCGAGGACACTATGGTTTTAAAGGTTTCAAAATAACGACGCAGATTGTCTTTTTCATGTGGAAAAAGATCGGCAAAATAACGGTAAAATTCCTCATGTCCGCAAGGCAAAGCATAGTATGTATCATCTAAAAACACACCTTGCCCGCGCAATGATATCCATGGTAATTTCAACAAATCCAATTCTTTAAAAAAATAATACATGGGATTTGTTTCCTCCAATCCCCCCACTATATGGAAACCTGTGTCAAAACGTACACCCGCTCTTTGAAACGATTGCAGACATCCGCCTGCATGAGCGCTGCGTTCCAAAACAGTAACCCGACAGCCCCTTTGGGATAACAAATACCCTGTGACCAAACCGCCCAAACCGGCACCTATTATCACCACATGTTTCATCTTATCGCCACTTTTAAACGCATCAACAACAAATCATCACACATCAGCACAGCCTTCCATATATCTTGCTTCCATGTTAATGTCAATAGTATTCTTTTTTGTATCTCGGGATTAACGGGGGATAAAAATTTACATTGATATATTTTTAAAAATCGGACCTCCCTTTCCAAAAACATGGAAATACAACGGCGTATCATTTCTATACTGCAAGCTCCCGGGGCTACCGGATGACCGGGAAAATGTCCTTCATACACCTCGCAATCGGATAACAGTGCTATTTGATAGCATACATTATCGTCGTTTTTTGTAATTCCTTCTATTTGAAAATAATTCTGCATTTATTCTCCTACTATTACCACTTTTATTTGTCCGGCACACACATATTCGCCATTCACTTCCGAACGCACTTCCACCAAAGAAACGGCATCAACTTCGGCAAGTAACTGAATACGGGTAACTATCCGCTCTCCTGACTCGGGTAATTTATTCACTTCAAAATTCTTAACTTCACCTATATAGCCTATTTGTGCAGGCTTGCCTGCACTATAATCACGTGCTCCCAACAAAGCTGCCGCAGATTGAGCCGCATGTTCAACCAAACCTGCTTCAAGCAAGGCACCATCACAAAAAAACCAGTTGTCTGCCTCAACATTCAGTGTAGCAATAGCCGATGACGCATTCAATATGCTCACTCCGTCTATCATAACTATAGGATGACGCTGTGGTATCAACTGCTCTATGGTATCTTTGGTATATTCTGTCATCAAATGGAACGGATTATTAAAGATGAATTGGTTCCGCCAAAACCGAAAGAATTGCTTAAAAACGTGTTAAAATGATGATTCAACCGTTGACCTGCAATATGTAATTTTGCACTGTCTTCGTCAGGATGGTCAAAATTCAAATTAGCGGCAACAAAATCTCCTTGCATCATCAAGATAGAATATATTACTTCCGATGCACCGGCCATCCACATTTCGTGTCCTGTTTGGGACTTGGTGGAGGTGACAGGAATAGCAGCATCCCCGAATACTTGATAAAGAGCCTGGGCTTCTTTTTTATCGCCTATAGGCGTAGAAGTTGCATGGGCGTTAATATATCCTATGTCACGTATTCCAACGCCTGCATTTTTTAGACACATCTCCAATGATTTTACAGGCCCTTCCACATTGGGAGTGGAAATATGTTCGCCATTGGAAGAAAATCCCCATCCCAGCACTTCGGCTATGATAGGAGCTCCGCGCCTTACGGCATGTTCATATTCTTCCAATACCAATGTCGCTGCTCCTCCCGACGGCACCAGGCCGTCTCTGTCTCTGTCAAAGGGCCGGGATGCTTGGGAAGGAATGTTTTCCCTAACGGAAAAAGCAGAAATACCATCAAACGATGCCACCGCATAAGGGTTGGTCTCTTGCGTGCCGCCCACTATCACCATATTCTGCAAACCGTTTCTTATCATCATGGTTCCCAAACCTATGGAATGACTACCCGATGCACATGCTGCCGATATGGTTAGATTAATTCCCCGCAAATGGAAAAGGCATGCCAAATTCATGGTCACAGTGGAATTCATGGATTTAAAAATAGTACCGGCTCCACACAAGGTGGTATCTTTATATTGGCGAATACGATCCAAGCCTTGAATAACGGCTTCCGCCGTAGAATCGTTACCATAAATCAGTCCTACCTCTTCCTGAAGAAAATAATTTTCATCTATTCCCGCATTTTTTACGGCATCCGAGGTCGCACAATATGCATACATGGCTTCTTCCGGCATCAAAGACCGTTGATGACGGTCTAACACCGACTTTAAATCGGGCACGGGCACTTTTCCTGTCAATGCACACCTGAAGCCCCAATCATGTCTGCCAGCATCCAGCACTATCCCCGAAACACCGTCATACAATGCTTGTTTTACACTCTCCAACGATGTTCCTATACAGGAATATATCCCCATTCCGGTTATGACAACTCTTTTCATTGTTTGGTATATTTCAAATTCATAAATTCTATGGTAGTTACATCTCCATTTACTTCTTTCAGTATCACTTTTTTGGCTACACCCGATACGTCAAACACTATTGTGATAGATGAAAATATCCGTTTTATTTGCTTCTGCTGCGGTGTCATCACCAATTCCTGCTTATTCCATTGCAAGGCAAACTCTTTTTCAAGCACCGAAAAATCGCCGCTGACGGTCTTGCGGATTAAATCCAACATAGGCGCAGGCATTTGCAATGTGCTGTTATTTTGATATTTCCACGATATTTGATCAGGAGCGGTAAAAGAAAAATGCCCGTATTGAATTTCCGGTTTCATCAAGGCCACAGACACTTTGGTTTGACAAAACGAAGCACTTGCACTGCTCAAATTGGCTATACGCACTTGAGCATACAACGATAATTGACCCAGCAAGACTATTGTCAAAAATATTTTTTTCATTTGGTAACAAGATAACATCCTAAAAGTATAAATAATATTCCCAACCATTGTTTCACATCCACAGGTTCTTTAAACACCCACATTGCTGCCAACATGCCGAATATAAAACTCAATGCTGTTAACGGATAAGCATTAGAAAATTGGAAATGCCGCAAAATATACATCCATAACAATCCCGCGGAAGTCATGGTGACACCACATCCTAACAGCCACCAATTGGTGAGAACGGAATGAAAAATAAAATCTTTCCAACCCGAACTTTTATCCATATGCATCACTCCTATTTTGAGCAGCACTTGCCCTATACACAATAAGGCGGACTGAATGATGGAAAACACTATTAATCTAAACATATCACACGGGCTTTCGTTATCACTTTCGAATCTTTACCTATCATTTTCAACAATGACTGCCAATGCTCATCCACTTCATCGTATCTGCACACAAGCATATTTTTTGCCATTCCCGCAGCTATGGACATACGCGCTGCCTCTACAGCTGCATCCATGCCGCCGGCAGTAGTTGCAAAAGTCATATTATACCCTTTGCACTGCAACATTCTGGCGATAGTGCCGGCTGCGGCATTATGGGTGGAATTCATAAACGATGTGGGGGAAATATCTTGCTCCCCTTGTTCTGCCATTTGCTCCAGAATATTCACTGTAGGCACCATGCCTCCCCATTGTGTTCCCACTATAATACCGTCAATATGCGGCACCCCCGATTTTTCTATGGCCTTATAGGCCGCCACCACCATCCGACGCATGGTTGCCGTCATTCTACGTGCCTGCATCATGGGAATATATGCCGAATAATTTTCATCGCCTGCCGTCTCCACTGCTTCGCATTCTTTTATGTTGCAATACGACACCGAAGGCAAATCCGCAGGATGAGAACTCAATATAAGGGAACTGTCATTACCGCCAAAGCCGAAAGCATTATTCATGACATAGGAATACCGGCGGCTCTGCATACGTATTATACTAAACACTGTTTCTATGCTGCCGCTTGCCGAAGTGGTATGCCCTGTTAAAGGTTTGGTGGATTCCACCTCGGGCATATGTTCTCCGAAAACGCGTTTGATGGCATTCCATTCACTTGCATCATTATTGACGGTAGCCGTTCCGTGAGCATTGATATAGGAAATACTTGCAGGCTGTATATCGGCCATTTTCATGGCGTTACTCATGGCTGCATACGCACCGTCTCCATCAGGAGAAGAGGTGGTGGCATGATATGCATCGCAAGTGTTGGCATATCCTGCCAAATATCCGTATATTGCAGCCTTGCGTTTTAATGCAGACTGTTCCTCCTCCAACACAATATAGGCGGCACCTTCCCCGAGATTGATACCATCTCTGTCCGGCTGAAAGGGTCTGCATAGCGATTGTGACAATATGCCTAATGATGCAAATCCGTTCAGATGGAAGAGCGTCATGGCTTCCGTGCCTCCTGCCACCACTTGACGGGCTTTGCCTGCTTGAAGCATACCGGCACCGCAAATAATAGCATTTAACGCTGACGAACATGCTGTTGAAGGCGTTCCCGCATCCACCAACCCGCAACGGCGGGCCAATTCCGCAGTAGTAAATCCGGCTTCATGCTGACTTATTAACGCTATTTGACCATTATCGCCTTGACGCCAGCGATGATAATATCGCTCCGTAATATCCATACCGCCCACCGTTGTGCCGCTGACCAATGGCACCGGACTTTGAATACCTGCATCCGCAACAGCTTCTTTCAATGCCACAAGCCCCAGCAATATATTGCGCGAAAGTGTTGACGATTCCGCACCGGCAAGCACTGCAAGTTCATCACAAGTGAAAGGCACTTCCCCTATAGGCCATTCCTTATGGCATGTAGGCAAAATCCGAGGGACGCCCACTCCGCTTTTACCCGATAGTAAACGTTCCTTATTGGCCGCCATGCCGACTCCTAAAGCGGAGACTATCCCTACACCTGTAATGGCTATTTTCATTTGGTTCTATGCTCTTTGATATATGCTGCCATGGTATCTATGCTTTGTAAAGCTGCCTTCGATTCATTTTTATCTGCAAATTTAATACCATAGTTCTTATCCATTATCATTATCAATTCTAAAGCATCTATGGAATCCAACCCCAATCCTTCACCGAATAAAGGAGCTGCGTCCTCTATATCTTCAGGGGTCATGTCTTCCAAATTAATTGCTTCAATAATCTGTTGTTTTAGTTGTCGTTTAAGTTCTTCCATAAAATATCACTCTTTTATTAATATTTTAACATGCGATACAAAATTATCATCTTCCGGATAATCAATCCATCCGACAAGGGCTTGAGTATAATTTGAGGACCATAAACTTGCATTTACTATCCTTTCCGTTTCTTCTTCATTGGCCGACACATAGCAAGCCGTTTCTCCATATATATGATTTTTAATGGCTATTTCTCCTGCCACAATATTGGGAAGCGTATATACGAACAAAGACGGAGACGGGTAATAATTGTTCTTGTCGGATATTGTCTTTTGATAAGCCCTGTCATTGTTAACCGAGGCCATACGGCTGGCCAATATGATACAACATTTTTCACTGTCCAATATAAAATCGTGCATATCCGATTTTATTTTCTGCAACAATAACTCTACCGATACCAACCCTAACCTGCATAATTTATCCATTTTAAAATATTTAGGATAATTATTGACTTTATCCCTGTACAATCCGTCGATATTTTCATTTGCATTCAGTGTAATTTCCCCTAAAGTCTTCCATTTGCTGCAATGCAAAGGAGTGTTTTTCTCTTCCAACGACCATGCTACAGCTGCATTCACCCCGCCGAATCCGCTCAACAATTTGACAAATGATTTTTTATCCGTATGCCTTGCCTGGGCAGCAATATTGACGGGATATGTGGTTCCTTGTTCCTCATATCCTTTGGAAGGCAACACATATCCGCATTCTACCGCCCGCATTGTCAGTATTGTTTCCAACAATCCCGCCGCACCCATGGTGTGTCCGTAATAACCTTTTAATGCCGATACGGGAACGTTTTGCAAGCCCGCCCTGTGAACCGCTACAGACTCCATTTCGTCATTATAAACGGTAGCCGTTCCGTGTAAAGACAGACAAGCCAACGATGATTTGTGCACCCATTCCGACATATCCTCCAAACATCTCCAACTGCCTTCGCCTGTGCGACTGGGGCCGGAAATATGATTGGCATCATTATGTATGCTGCCGCCTAACATGCACCACACATGCTCTTTGTCGGGCTTGACAGTGCTCATTACCATTACCGCCACCGCCTCTCCGGGATTAAGCCCGTCCCTGTTCTTATCAAATGGCTTGCACGGAAACCGGCTCACAGCTTCAAAACTTTGAAAGCCGCTGACAATAAATTCACACTGCAAATCACATCCTACTATAATTGCGGTGTCGTATAGGTTCGCCTGCAACAATCTCCATGCTGTCAATTGGGCACTCACTCCGGAAGTGCATGCCGTGGATACGACTATGGGAGACGTTTTATTACCGAAATATCCGGCTATGTTTTTAGCCGTTTGTGCCATGGAAACCCATATATCCCCTTTGGTTGAAGACAATATGAACACACATCCGGGCGAAGTGATATTGATATTTTGATTATTTACGGCTTGTTCCACAGCTTGGATACACAAGCTTTCAAAATGCGTATATCCTTTAATTACAGAAATATGTTCAAACAATGACGCCTGCACCTGTTTTACCAATGATTGTTCCCGCACCGATGCATGGCTGGTAAGTGCAGTCCGCTTATCTAATATAGCCCGGATATTTCCTTCTACAGTATCGGAAAGGGGTGTGATTATATGTTGTGCTACTGAATATACCATTTACTGCTTCCAAAATTCATAAAAATGAAACCACTGATGCGGATATTGTGCCAATATCCATTCCATAGATTGAATATACGACTGCAATATTTCAACTGCATGCTGTCTGCTATTTCCTGCAGCGCATAGGCCATCCGACAATTTCTTTACATACAAAACATAAGTATCCCGTTTTTCCCTCATCATAAACAAGGATATCACCGGAACTTGTTCCATTGCGGCCACCCGAAAACATCCCTCAGGAAAGGAAGCCTCCTGCCCCAATATTTTTGCGCGTAAAACACGATCTCCTTTAAACATTCTGTCTCCATGAACAGACAGCAAATTTCCGCTATCTATCGCCTTGTGCATATCAAAAATATGACTGCCGTCTTCTTGATACGGGATAATATTCAAACCCATTTTCGCAAAAGCGGCTGCCCTGTTTTCATTCACCACTTGGGTATCGCCCTGATATGTTAAAACATACAATGGCTTTTGCATGGGAAAATGATATCCGGCCAACTCCTGATTTCCTATATGCGAACTTATCAATATAAAACCTTGCGGTTGATTAAGTAGCGATTCCAAAATTTCTTTGTTGTCTATTCTTACGCTGATTTTTCTTCCTGCCCATGCGGCAAAACGGTCCAATATCACCTTGCCGAACTCCAAATAATTCAAATACAGATGCTTCATCGCCGACACAGCCGGATATCCTAACCGATGATGCCAATAATAATAAATACCTCTTCTGCCTTGATGCCCCACAACGATATATCCCAATATCCAAATCCACACTATGGGATAAAGCGCCATGGGGTTGATCCAACGGAACATCATTATCAGGCTCCGCTGCATCCAATGTGTTCCTCCCGTTTTACCAGACCATGCCTTATTCGACATGAGAATACACCAAATTGTAAAATTCTTCCAAGGTTTTAACTTTTGCCAACTCGGACTTTTCTAATTTAAACCCGAAAATTTCGTTAACCCTTACTATTATATCCACTATATCCAAACTGTCTATACCGATATCATCCACTATTTTATTTTCAGGAACAAGAAGACTTTCATCTATTTCAAAATCTTCAATCAGAAATGTATTAACCTTGTTTACAACTTCTTCTTTTGTCATCTTATATTGAATATGAATATTTATTTTATAATTTACAAACCAAAATACTATGTCCGCCCATGCCTATATGGTCATATATCTTTTCTATTTTTAATCCGGCTTCCTGTACAAGACCGAACATGTCATCGGTATTGTACATCTTGCTGTTGCCATTGGCCATAGCCGTAAAATACAAGCTGGTCATGGTTAAACAAAATGCTGCCGGCGCATACTTCTGCCTGTCCCACAAGGTTTCCATAATATACAAACGATTATTGTCATCCATAATCTCCGATGCCCGCTGTAATATACTTATGATCTCCGCCGGACCAAAACAATCTAAAAATTGGCTCATCCATATAACATCATAATAGGCATTCTTCGGAAAATGCTCATGCTTATCCAACACATTCATGGCATAACCCTGAATACGACTTTCGCCCACATGTCCTTTGGTTTGCTCTTTCAGCATGGCCAATTGTTGCGGTAAATCACATACGGTTACTTTTGCTTGCAATTTGTTTGCTGTAATAAAGCGGGCAAATTTTCCTGTATTACCTCCTACATCCAACAAATGCTTGTCTTCTTTATCGGCAAAAATAATATCGGCTGCATCTTTAAAACTGTTATCGGAATAATAATGGTCGAAGTCAAACCATGATTTTTGCACATTTTGGGGCAAACTGCTCAATGCTTCATATATTGTTGTCCACGGTCCGAAGTGTTTCAAGCCTGCCGGCTTTCCTTCTTCCATAGCTTTATCCAGACAAAACCACCCTTCATAATTTACATCATGATTAAAATTGATATTTACATCTATAAGCGGGTCGTTTTGTAAAAACCAACCTGTTTTGGCCAGCTTGTATCTGTTGCCGGCTTTATCATAAAGCACAGTATGCATGGTAAGCGATGCTTCCAACAAACATTTCACGGCATAACCGCTTAAATGTGTCTTGGCAGCTATTTCCGCTGCCGTAAGCCCTTCGTTATGTTCACTTAAAAATTGAAAAACACCATATTTACGCATCAGGCGTGCCACTTGAAAAACAACAGGCCCCCATGAATAAATATGAGCCATATTTTGTGCTTCCTGTGCACTAAATTGTTCTCGGGTGTATTGTTGTTCCAATTCCGGTGTAAGAGTCATAACTACAACTTGTTAAATGGTTGATTTTAAATATTTTTCTATTTTTTCCAAATCTTCATAAAAAGGTCTGTCGTCTTGAATGGTATTGCATAATTTTCTCAATTGCCTATACACTTCGCCCGTTGCCGGTGCCAATTTGTCCTGAATAGACAAACAATCTGTGGCTTGGGCTAACGCCATCATCAAAACACTCATCACCTGATAGGCATTCTTTATAACACGACGGCACAATTCCGCTGTGTTGGTGCCCATGGACACTATATCTTGATTATCGTTATTATTCGGTATGGAATGCACATAATTGGGCATGGCCAAAGTTTGGCATTCAGCCGTGGTGCTGGTAGCCGTAAATTGGCATGCCTGCATGGCATAGTTCAACCCCAATGTGCCCATATTCAAAAATGGCGGCAAAATACCGTTGATACGGTCATGCAACAAATAATTCAACTGGCGCTCTGCTGTCATGGCCAAACGGACCATGGCGATTTTCACCTTGTCTTCTTCCAAAGAAATATAATCGCCATGGAAATTGCCCCCATGATAAACATTATTCGTATCCGGATCGACAATAGGGTTATCACTGGCCGCATTTAATTCCAATTCTAACACTTCTTTTGCGTTTTGTAAT
Organism: Bacteroidales bacterium; assembly: GCA_017616775.1. Classification (GTDB taxonomy): domain Bacteria; phylum Bacteroidota; class Bacteroidia; order Bacteroidales; family WCHB1-69; genus UBA1205. The sequence goes on along the minus strand of JAFZXM010000053.1, from coordinate 44,056 downwards.
GTTTCCGATATAGGACCCAATATTTGCGGGGTGCAACGCAAACTATAATATGCCTGTACCTTGTGTTCAAAATATTGTGCCCGATTTTTGGCAGGGTCATACAATTCGTGCTCTCTTTGTTGCAAACAACGGCTGCCGGCTGCTATCTCCCGCATTTTTTTCGCCACCTCTATTTGACCTTGATGTCTGCGATATTCATTTAACGGTGCTGACATCCAATCGTCAAAAGAAGAAGCTATCTCATTCATCCATACTGCGGATAAAATACTCCATTCCAACAAATTTTCGGCATAACACTGATTGACCATGCTGATACCTGTCATCACGCTGGTGCCGTTGGTAACGCTCAAGCCTTCCCTGATATGTATAGTCATGGGATTGATGCCCAATTCCCGCATTACATCCTTGGTCTGTCGCCATTCTCCTTTGTAATGCACCTTTCCTTCACCTATCAAACATAAGGCTATATGTGCCAATTGTACCAAATCTCCGCTGGCACCCACACTGCCGTGTTCGGGAACATAGGGTATTATATTTTGCCGGATAAAAGTGGTCAGCAAATCCACCACATAAGGATATACACCGCTTTTACCCTGAATCAGACTACCCAATCGGGCAATCATGGCCGCCCTCACATCCAAATCGGACAAAGCCTTACCCATGCCCGTAGAATGACTGCGGATGATATTATATTGAAGATCTATCAAGGATTTGTCATCCACTCTCCACTGAGCCATCGGACCAAAACCCGTATTGATACCGTATATCAATTTATCTTTGGCAAATTTACGAAGAAAATCATAACTCGCCTCTACTTTAGGCATAGACTCTTCTACCGAGATTTCCGCACCATGAAACAATATATCTTTTACCTGATATAAATCCAACTTCATCATTATTTTCTATCCTTATTAACAGTGTTTAATCCTTCCATTGTATCACGGAAAAATTCTATAAACTTACCGGACATTACCGTTTGACTGAAACCGCCGTCATTATATAACGTTTGCATGGTAATTCCCCTACTATAATCCGAAAACATCATCACACACAAATTCGCACAATCCTCAGCACTTGCCAAACCCAAAGGAGACATTTGTTCTGCAAAATGATGAAAATAATGCACTTCTTTAAAACCTTGCCCCGCACGCGTGATAACAGGAGACTGGGATATGGCATTTATCCGGACGCGTTTTTTCTGCCCGTATATTCCGCCCATATTCCGGACTATACTCTCCAGCAATGCTTTAGCATCGCTCATATCGCCATACGTCTCCATAAATCTGGAGGCCGCAATAAACGACAAAGTCACCACTGATGCATATTCATTCAAAGCATCCGACTTCATACACGCTTGCAACAATTTGTGTAACGATATGGCGGAAACATCCATAGTGGTGTTATAATAGGCATAATTCACATCCGTATAACTCTTATGCCTTCTCATATTTTGCGACATAGCCACAGAATGCAAGATAAAATCGATTTTTCCGCCGAACACGCGCATGGACTCTTTAAGCAAACTTTCTATCTCCGGCATTTTCACGGCATCACACGGAATCACAGGCGCTCCCAAAGTCTGAGCCAATTGTCGGGTTTGCCCTATAGCCATAGCCTGCTCCGTATTGGTGAGCACCACTTCGGCTCCTTCTTGCACACATTTGCATGCCACTTGCCATGCCAAAGAATGGGAATCTATCACTCCGAAAACTATTCCCTTTTTTCCTTTAAGCAAATGATGCAATTCCATGGTTCGCTTCTTTATATGTGATGTTAAACGCAATCAATTGATTGCAACATAATTTCAATTACTAAAATACTATATATATAAATTACAAAGATATAATTTTTTTTTTAGAAATCACCTTGTTTCCGCCTATAAAAAATATACGGCGCAAATAATATTGTTCTTTTTGCTAAAAAGAGGACAATTTCGCATTAATTTCCTGCCATTTCTGCTCCGAAAATTTTGCACCGATCACCTCCACTATCATGGAAGAAACATATGAACCGGCTAAAGCGCATTGACTGATTGTTTTATTTTGAGCATAGCCAGCCAAAAATCCTGCCGCATACAAATCTCCGGCTCCTGTAGTGTCCACCCTTTGTGCATCAAACACATCTGCATGCATTGCTTGTTCTCCTTGTTGCACCCATGAGCCTTGCTTGCCGACTTTTACCACGGCTATTTTACATTGTTCCGCCAACACCGCCAAAGCCTCTTGCGGAGATTTTCCCGTATATGCTTTAGCTTCTTCCTCATTGGCAAACACTATATCAACATATTGGGACACCAACTCACGCAAAAATTCCAAATGCTCCTCCACCACATTATAACTGGCAAAATCCAACGATATCTCCATATCGGCTTTTTTGGCCGTTTGCATAATATGCCGTATCAAATCATGATTCTGCAACAAATAGCCTTCCAGGTGTAAAATATCATAATTGCGTAACATTTCCGGCACCATGTCGCTCACTTGCAAAGTGGATGCAGCACCCAAATAGGTTGCCATGGTGCGTTCCCCGTCTTCGGAAATGAGTGCGGTGCAAAAACCGGACATATCATCCGTAACTATCATTTGCGGATGAACACCATGCAATTGCAAATCGGCTATGTAATTGTTACCATATCCGTCATTCCCCACTTTGCCGACAAAAGATGCAGGCACGCCCATACGGGCTATTCCGCAAACAGTATTGGCAGCCGAACCTCCGGATACCAATTTGACAGGCAAATGCTGCAAGGCATTTCTCAAACCGCAAGCAGACGAATAGTCTATAAGCTGCATGCTCCCTTTGGGTAAATTATATTCCGACAATATTGTGTCGTCTTGTATTTTCACCAATATATCTGCCAGCGCATTTCCAACACCTAATATTCTTTTCATGTCGTCAATATTAAAAGTACAAAAAAAGCCGGCATTTACCGGCTTGCTCCCCCTGCTGGACTTGAACCAGCGACCCTCTGATTAACAGTCAGATGCTCTAACCAACTGAGCTAAGGAGGAATTTGTATTGACTCTCATCAATCACGAATGCAAAGGTAGCATTTTTTTTATTATTATCCAAACTTTTATTAAAAAATTTACACCTGTCAATTTCTTGCTATGAATCAAGCATATAAGCACTATTCACACGCTGTCGGACTTCAATTTCAAGTTGATTTTCCGCATATTTTTCTTTTTTCTTAATTTTGTTTTGGAATCAAAAAGGAATTATATTTGATCCTTATCGTCAAAATCGAACTTGATATCCTTTATTATCAATTGCAGATAGGAACGTCCCTGCCATTCGTTCATATCTATATGATAGCAAATATCAAAAGGAATTCCTTGTGATATTTTATCATAATATTCCGCCATTCCGAACGCGATAGCACCAATGGGATAACTCCGGTTATTTTCTTGAAATAGCGACATTTTCAAATGATTTTCCCCTACTATGCGCACACTGCCCACATCTTTCACGTGTCTGGTCATAAATGTAGGCAACATGTTTTGCGGCCCGAAAGGAGCAAAAAACTTAATTACGTCATACAAGGGAATGCTCACATCGTGCAATTGTATTTCCTCATCAATATCCACTATGGGAGCAATAGCATCTTCACTGATGGTTTCGGATACCACCTGCTCGAATTTCTGCTGAAAAGCCTTTAAATTTTCAGGCTTAAGCGACAAACCCGCCGCAAAAGTATGCCCTCCGAAATGATCCAACACATCACTGCATTTGCACAATGCCCCGTATAAGTCAAAATTACGTACCGAACGTGCCGAACCGGTATACAGCGTTCCGTCATCCGAAAGGGTAAGCACTATGGTGGGCCTGTAAAAATGCTCTACCAACCGGGAGGCCACTATACCGACCACTCCTTTGCTCCAATTTGAATCAAAAACAACTATCGTACGTTTATTTTCACTATTAACATCATTTTCTATTTTCGCTATCGCCTGTTTGGTGGTTTTTTCATCCAACGCACGGCGTTCACTGTTGTTGGCTTCTACTTTTTCGCCCAATTGTATGGTTTTATCATCCCTGTCGCTTATCAACAGATGAACGGCATTCCGGCCTGTATCCATTCTGCCTGCGGCATTGATACGCGGCCCCACACAAAACACCAAATCGTTGATGGTAATCTCTTTGGAAAAAACAGTTTGCGATACACATTCACATTTGGGTATTTCTACAGAAGTTTGCTTGCGCACTATTTTGCCATATTTCAACAATTCTTCTATTCCGCTGCGCGGCTGTGTGTTAATTCTGCGAAGACCAAAATAGGCCAACACCCTGTTTTCTCCCGTGATAGGCACCACATCCGATGCTATACTGATAGCCAACAAATCAAAATACTGATATAAGGATTTGACATCCTTATTACGACGCTGCGACAAGGCCTGCACCAATTTAAAACCGACACCGCAACCGGTAAGTTCCTTATACGGATAAGGACAAGTTTCCCTTTTGGGATCCAAAATGGCATAAGCATTGGGCAAAGTGGTATCGGGCAAATGGTGATCACATACTATCACATCTATACCATAATTGCGGGCCGTTTCTATCTCCTGATGACATTTGATACCACAATCCAGCACTATCATTAAGGTAAAACCTTTATCATGGGCATATTCTACCGAACGCATGGAAATGCCATACCCCTCCTCATATCTATTGGGCACATAATATTCTATTGTTTGGATATAGCCCTTTAAAAACGTATACATCAACGCTACAGCAGAAGTACCGTCAACATCATAATCTCCGAAAATCAACACCTTTTCCTGACGGGCTATGCCTTGTTCTACCCGTTCTACCGCCTTGTCCATATCTTGCATCAAATATGGATCATGAATATCTTCAAAGGTGGGACGAACAAATTCGTGTGCTGTATTACTATCCGCTATTCCACGCTGCAACAATAAGGGCGCCAAAATGTTTACAAAACGCTGAAAATCTTTCACACCTCTTCTTTTCAGCCATGATACCAAACGCTCATAGTTCAAAAGCTCTTGTGAAAAATGTTGCACTTCCTCTTTTGAAGCACCATTATATACAACCCATTTACTTACTTTACCCATTTATCAAAAAAAATCATGCAAAAATAACACTTTTTACATATCATTTTTCATATCGTATATGAATTTAATGTAAACAATACACATTTTCACCTGCCGTAACATTTGTGTTTACTATCCGGCTATCATGTTGTCTATTAAGACTAAAGGAAATATATACTTTATCCTGCACGCTTGGCAGCTCTACTGTTGTTCACCAGCACCACTCCTGAAAACACCGCCACTACGGACACTATTTTTTGCCATGTAAGCACATCCATTCCTATAACAATACTGATCAATACACCCAATATGGGTTGAAGATAGGAATACATACTCACTAAAGTGGGACGTATATTTTTTTGTCCTATAGGTATCAACCAATAGGCTATAAATGTTGCAAATATAATCAAATACAATATTCTGCTTATGATATTTATATCAAGACAAGCCGTATCAATACTCCGTATATCGTGCCAGGATATCGGCAACGCAATTAACAAGGATACCAAAAACATCCACTTCATAAAAGTAAACACATGATATTTGGATATCAAAGGACGGAATATTCCCAAATACAATGCAAAGCTGAAACTATTGAGCAACATAAGCGCTATTCCTACCGGAGATGTTTTGGAAACAGTTCCGGAGGATATTGACAATGAATTAAATATCAAAAACAACACACCTACAAATGCCAAAATAACTCCTCCTGCTTTTTTCCATGTGATGGGCTCTTTAAGAAATATTGCCGCAATAATCATGGTTACAACAGGCGATAGCGAAGTCAGAATGGACGTATCAATGGTGGTGGTAATGGTGATGGCTGACAGGAATGTCATTTGCGGTATCAGCAAACCCAACACCGAAGCGATGACGATATATTTAAAATCCTTCCTTTCCACCTTTTCGTGAGGAATAGCCAACGAACACAACCAAAACAAGACGGTGGCTCCGAGAGCGCGAAAAGTAAACAAGGCCAAAGGACTTACAGCACCGGCATCGGCTATTTCCTTACAAATAATAATATTAAAAGCAAAGATAGTATATGCTCCGGCACTTGCCAAATGCCCCGCCACCGGTTTTAACTGCTTACTCATTGTTTTTATCCATATGCACTTGTATTTGCGGGAACGGTATGACTATCCCTTCTTTCTGAAAAGCGGTATATACTGTTTCGTTCATTCCCTCAAACACCTTCCAATAATTATCTATAGTCGCCCATGTGCGCAGGGTCAAATCCAAAGAGCTGTTTCCCAAAGCCGTAACAACCACCAAAGTCTCCCTCGTTTTTTCCACATCGGGATTTTCCTGTGCCAACCGCAACAACACCTCCCGGGCTTTCTCCACCGACTGACCATATGCAATACTCACTTTGACATCCACTCTGCGGATTCTTTCTTTGGAAAAATTGATCAATGTGCCTGTTGCCAACTGCGTATTGGGGATAATGATGGTTTTTTTATCAAAAGTATTTAATATGGTGTTGAACATCCGTATTTCTTTCACAAAGCCTTCATACCCGGCCCCGTTGATATAATCTCCTACCTTATATGGCTTCATAATCAATATGATCACCCCTCCTGCAAAATTTTGCAAAGTGCCTTGCAAGGCCATGCCCACTGCCAAACCGGCCGCTCCGATGATGGCAATAAACGAAGTGGCTTTTATTCCCACTATGTCCATCACCATGATGATAAGCAAAATTTTGAGCACCACATTGATGAATGATATCAAAAATCCCTTCAGCGACACATCCAGATGCTGCCTTTCCATCAATTTGTTCAAGGTGCGATCCAACACTTTTAACAGCTTAAGCCCTATCCATAACACCAATATGGCCGCTATCAACTTGGGAATAAAGCCGGCAGCAAGTTCCACCAATGCATTGACGGCATTTTTTATTATTTCATTTTCTCCCGTAAACACATCCTTTACGTCCGACAAAGACTGTATGTTTTGCAAACTATCCCGTAAGGTGGCATGAATACTATCGGCCACGCCCAAATCTTCCGGCACTATTTCCGACACCTCCGGTGCAACTTCTTGCGGCTCTATCATAACATATTGATTTTAAATTGACAATTATTATTCTTACAAGCAGTATCTCAGGGCTCCATCACCACTCTGAAACCTATATTGCTATAACCGGTTTGAGGGTTACTGTAATTTCTATTGCTCACCCGACAATTGCCGGCATAACTGAGCCAACCTCCTCCTCTAAGCACTTTATTCACTTTAACAGCAGGATTATTCTCCATATTCAACGGTGCTGCAGCGGAATAAGCATTGGCATACCAATCCTGGCACCATTCTCTCACATTACCGCTCATATCGTATATGCCTAATTCATTGGGGGCTTTGGTGCCGACAGGATGTGTGCTGCCCCTGTCCCAATCTTCATCATGCCAAGCCACTTCATTAATATTATTGCTTCCGCTGTATTTGAACCCTTCGCTTTTCACACCCCCGCGGGCGGCAAATTCCCATTCCGCCTCTGTAGGCAAGCGAAACACCTTTCCTGTTCTTTCACTCAATTTTTGCACAAATTGCTGACAAGAATACCAATTCACCTGCTCTACAGGCAAATCTTCACCGCTAAAATGGGAAGGATTAAAATCCATAATCTCATTCCACAACGCCTGTGTCACCAAATATTTGCCTATATAAAAACTTTCCAAAGTAACCTCATGAACGGGCTTTTCATCGGAATTCACATCTCCCCCTTGCTCCGGTGTGGCCCCCATCATAAACGTTCCGCCTTCCACTTTAATCATTTCCAACACCACTTCTCCTACGGTAAATTTCTTATGCACCTCCCCATAATGCAATTTTGCACCGCATTCCGCACAAAATATGGAGCCGTAATGATTTCCGTGCCCGCAATTACTACACGACACCCATGCTTCAACCACATCATTTATCATGATGTTTTCCACTTTTACTCCGCAAAAACGACAATATATACTATCGTTTTCTATTTCTTTGTCACATGTTGTACATCTCATAATCAACTAAAAATTTATCACTTAACAAATCAATAACTGATTCCGTCTTACCCGGGAAAACTTTTACAAAAATACAAAAAAAAACAATATAGGATACAATGAATATAATCGGGGCGCCTGTTTCAAAAAAAATGACGATAAAAAACAACGGATTACATTACCTTACAAGGCCTTTGCGGACACAACAAAAAAAAGAAAGCATGATTGCTTTCTTTAGTGGTGCTAACTGGAGTTGAACCAGTGACCTGCGGATTTTCAGTCCGACGCTCTACCTACTGAGCTATAGCACCTTTTCGGAGTGCAAAAGTAGAAAAAAAATCAATACAAAATCCTTTTTACTGCAAAAAACTCGCAAAAAAAAATACAATATACTGATTTAAATACAAATAAGATTTAAAAAAACAGCAACGCTATAAGCCGGATTCTGTATTTGCAAGGCAAACTTCTGTCATTTATCTACTACATTTATCACTAAATGTCTCTATCGACCTACCCTCCGAGATTGAACGAGCAGCTCTCAAGCCTCGGTTTACATGGTCTTTCAGCCCATAAGGTTTACCCGCGCACTTCGTCACCGGAATGCGCCGTGAGCTCTTACCTCACATTTTCACCCTTACCTTTCGGCGGTTATTTTCTGTGGCCCTCTCTGTCATTGTTGCCAATGCCTTTCTGTTAGAAAGTATGGTGCTCTATGCTGTCCGGACTTTCCTCTCCTTCTTTACGAAGCAGCGACAGAACACGTTGCTGTTTTATTGATCATTTCTTATAAAAAATCCACCACTCCTTTACCCTGGCGTATCAATTCCACTGTTCCTCCTACACAATTCAAAACGGTAGAAGGAACATAATCGCCATTTCCTCCGTCTATTACCATATCCACTTTATCGGCATATTGCTCGTATATCAATTCCGGATCGGTAATGTATTCCATAATGTCATCCTCCACCTTCAACGATGCATTCATAATGGGGTTTCCTAACATACGGACTATCTCCCTCGGTATGTTATTATCGGGCACCCTGATGCCTATGGTCTTTTTTTTCTGTATGGCTTTCGGAACATTGGAATTCGCTTCCAATACAAAAGTGTACGGACCGGGCAACAATTGTCTCATCAATTTGAAAATGGAATTGTTAATGGGTTTGGTAAATTCCGATAAATTGCTTAAATCACTGCAAATAAAAGAAAAATTCGATTTTTCTTTGACTTTTTTAGTTAAATAACACAATTTTTCAAATGCTTTGATATTATAGATATCACAACTTATCCCATATACCGTATCGGTGGGAGAGATAATCACCCCTCCGTTTTTCAGACAATCCACCACTTGGCGTAATTGTCGCTCATTAGGATTATCGGCATATAATTTGACAAACATTGACATATCTACTCAAAAAAAGGGTAAGCTACCTATATCGCACCGCTCAACCGTTTTACCCTTGCTACCTTCCGATCCTGGGGGAGTTCAACAGGAGCTGGTCGTATAAGACTTACCCGAATGCAAAAGTAGCATTTTTTTTTCAATTATACTTAACCTGCTCTCTCTTTTTACAAAAAAAATAAGCAGGCCGTATGTCCGGCATTTCTGAAAAAAAAATGCTATCTTTGTAATTTTAATTACACTAAACAAGTAAAAATATGGACAAAAATACAATCATAGGCTTATTACTGATATTTGCGCTATTTATAGGTTATAGCATATATATTTCCCCTTCCAAAGAGCAATTGGCCGAACGGCAAAGAATACAAGATTCCATTCAATTGGCACAAATGGAAAGTGCATTGGCGGACTCTTTGCAAAACACAGCACAAACAAATAATGATTCCGTCAATATTATTGCCGACAATATTGATTCCGCCCGAATGGTTATCGACAAAAAAAGTCAATTCGGAGCATTCACCCATGCCGGAGAAGCTGACAACACACAAGCCCTGATAGTAGAAAACGACAAATATATCCTTCAATTAGACCCCAAAGGGGCACAAATATCATCCGTAACGCTCAAAGATGTTTACACCTACGATTCCCGTCCGCTAACACTATTCCAAAGCGGCAACAATGACAACAAATTCGGCTTTACATTCTTTTCAAACTATATATCGGTCAATACTTATGACCTTTATTTTACCTATAACGGTTCCTTCACCGATACGCTAAAAGTGCACGGCAATGATTCCGTCATAATTGTCATGCGGGCATATCCCGATAAAGACGAAACATCAATAGACAGCACCGCATATATAGAATATTGTTACACCATTCGCGGCAATGACTATCGCACAGGATTGGATATCCGCATGATTAACACCGATTCTTATATCACCCTGTCCTCCTCACAAATGGAATTGATATGGCAAGAACAATTGCTTCAACAAGAAAAAAGCCTTAAAAATGAAATGACAGCCAACACGATATATTATAGCGATATATCGGATGTTGAAAATTTGAAAGAAACTCCCGACAAAGGAGACTCGGTAAGTGTAACCACCGGCTTAAAATGGATATCTTTCAAACAATTGTTTTTCACTTCTACCATAATAGCCAAAAACAAATTTGCCAACGCCACTATGGTAACGGAAATGCCTCAAAGCCAAGATAATCGACAGCTGAAAAATATGCGCGCCCGTTTTTATATGCCCATTGACCAACCCATGTCCATGGACTTCTATTTCGGCCCCAACAAATATCGTTTACTTAAAACCTACGATATCAATTTGGAAAGCCAAATTCAATTGGGCGGAAAATTGTTTGCATGGATTAACAAATGGATCATTATCCCCATTTTTAATTTCTTGGAAGGATTCGGATGGAATTACGGTCTGATTATTTTAATACTCACCATTATCATCAAAACGGTATTATTCCCCCTTACCTATAAAAATTATTTATCTTCGGCAAAAATGAGAGCCGTAAAGCCGGAAATAGAAGAAATAAGCCAACGTTATCCCAAACAAGAAGATGCCATGAAGAAACAGCAAGCCACCATGGCTTTGTATAAGCAATACGGCATCAGTCCCATGGCAGGATGCCTACCCATGCTTATACAATTTCCTATTCTTATTGCCATGTTCCGTTTCTTCCCTTCTTCGTTTGAATTACGCCAACAACCTTTTCTTTGGGCCGATGACTTGTCATCATACGATTCCATAGTATCATGGTCCGCGCACATTCCTATTATTTCATCATTTTATGGCAATCATATCAGTCTGTTTACCTTATTGATGACATTAGCCACACTGGGATATACTTATATTAACAACAAACTCATGCCTTCTTCCGGTGATGCCCAGCAAATGAAAATGATGAAATGGATGATGTATTTGATGCCCATCATGTTCTTGGGAGTTTTCAACAACTATTCTTCAGGTTTGAGCTATTATTATTTATTGGTCAATTTAATCACTTTTGCCCAAATGGGTGTTTTCCGTCTATGCATTAAAGAAGATAATTTAAGGGCAAAAATGCTGGTGCATGCCCAAAAGGCAAAAACCAACCATAAAAAATCAAAATGGCAGTTGAAAATGGAAGAAATGATAAAACAACAGCAAGCCATGTCGGCACAACAACGGGGTCTGCCCGCCACCAAACAAAGACACAACACTTCCTATACTGCTCCGAAAAAGAAATAACGATAAAAAAAAAGAGGGAATCTGTCCCTCTTTTTTTTATACTCCTTTTCAATCATTCAACATATACAATCACCCTTTCCACATAACATTCATATTTTCGGGCTTCGTTGTCATACACAGTCATACTCACCCAATTGCCATGCTTGTCATATGTATAACTATAGATTTTGTGCTCTTTTACTCCGTTGTCATCACTATAATATTCTGCCAATAATCCTTGTGCATTGTCCCGCTGCTGGTGCATTTTTTTATATTTTCCATCCCAAATGGTGACACTGCTCCCTTCTTTGCTGCTGTCATATTGCCACATTCTTACCAACTTGTCATTGGCATCGTACATTTCTTTTTTTACCAAAATATTATTATTATAGGTATATTTCCATTGATTTTTAAACATATTGTTTTCATCAAACAGTTTTACTTGTATCAAATGCAGTTGCATATCGTATTGCAAAGTATATTTATGCAATTGCATATTGCTCTGTGTGGTTTCGTGCACCGACAATTTTCCGTCGGACGAAAATTCACAATCGGAATATCCCTGAAAACTCATTAACCTTCCACGCTCATTGTATTGATATACTTCTTTCCAGCCAAAACCATTCTTTCCCACATACATACAATAATCTTGCAATATATCACCCCGTTCGTTATAGCGTTTTTCCACTCTCTTGCACACCTTTCCTTTTTCATCGGTTTCTATTATTTTCAATATATTGCCGAATCCGTCATAAGTATATTTTTCACAACTCACCATGGTGCCTTCTCCGTCATACACCCGCTTTTCTGTCACCTGATTTTTTTTGTTATACTTGCTTTCTATGCGATAATCCACGCTGCCATCCTGCAAATATACCACGTCACTTATCTCATTGCCCTGGGTATCATATGCAAACACCTCTTTTTCGTCGGTATTGCCTTCTACATCATATTTTATTTCCTCTATCAACCGGCCATTATCATCATATCGCTGATAAAAATTATTACAACAAACAATTTCTCCTTTGGATATCTTGCCGTCTTGGAAAATACATTCGTATTCCGTTTGTCTGATACTGCTCACCCGACCCTGTCCCTGTTGCGCCCGTAAACAAGGAACAAATAAAACACAACCTGCAAAAATGGTAAATAATTTATTCATACGCACAAAAAATAGGCTCAGTTGATTTTAACTGAGCCTAATATCTATTCATGTATTCATTAATCGCCTAATGTTGCCACCATTACCGCTTTGATGGTGTGCATACGGTTTTCGGCTTCATCAAACACTATTGAATTCTCCGATTCAAATACTTCTTCGGTTACCTCTATGCCGTCCAAACCGAACTTTTCGTGAACATCGCGTCCCACTTGAGTTTCAAGGTTGTGGTAAGCAGGCAAACAGTGCATGAATTTGCATTTGGGATTGCCGGTATTTTTCATCATCTTGGCATTGACTTGATAAGGCATCAACATGTCAATACGTTCTTTCCATACTTTGTCGGGTTCGCCCATAGATACCCATACGTCGGTATAGATAAAATCGCAGCCTTTAACACCTTTTACAGGATCATCTGTAACGGTTACTTTTGCACCGGTTTCCTTGGCGATTTCTTTGCATATTTTCACCAATTTTGCATCGGGTTGAAGTTTTTTAGGAGCAATAATACGAACATCCATACCCATTTTGGCTCCGCCAACCATAAGGCTGTTGCCCATATTGAAACGAGCATCGCCGACATAAGCGAAAGTTACTTGATTGAGAGGTTTGTCCACATGTTCCTGCATGGTGAGAAAGTCTGCCAAAATTTGAGTAGGGTGACTTTCGTTGGTAAGACCGTTCCATACGGGAACGCCGGCATATTTGGCCAATTCTTCAACAGTTTCCTGTTTGAAGCCACGATATTCTATACCGTCAAACATACGTCCCAAAACGCGGGCGGTATCTTTCATACTTTCTTTTACACCGATTTGGCTGCCTGTAGGACCTAAATAGGTAACATGAGCACCTTGATCTTTGGCTCCGACTTCAAAAGCGCAGCGGGTACGGGTGGAAGTCTTTTCAAATATCAAAGCGATGTTTTTGCCTTTCAATGTAGGTTGTTCTGTGCCGGTATATTTGGCACGTTTCAAATCTCGAGCCAAGTCGAGCAAATAGTTGAGTTCTTTCGGACTGAAATCTAAAATTTTTAGAAAATTACGGTTTCTTAAATTGTAAGCCATGATTATTTATTTTGAATTGTTAAATTGTTTTTTCGCTTAATTATTTATGTTCTTTTTTACTTGAAATAAGATATATACCCATCCTATCAGGCACATCACTATTGCCACTCCTGCTATTATTAATAGAAGATTAGCTCCTGGCCAATGTAACAATAGAAATAAAATTCCTAATATTCCAAAAGATACGGCATAGCCGGTATATGTCATGACAAAATTCCATATACCCTTCATATTATGAGCGTTTTCAGGACATGGGAACAAATGCCCCGCCATGAAAGATATCATAGATAGCGATGTCATGCCCATAATAAGCAAACTTCTGGCTCCTGGTGTCCCTGATATTTTCAACAGCAAACCTATTATACTAGCAACGCCGGATATTAACGCCAATTTTTTCATAAAAGGCTTAAAATTAGGCGCTTCATAGAGCCTTTTTAAAGGATCTTCCGTTTGATTCATTTTATTTTCTTTTATCTTTTATATTTTATATTCATTCCGCAAATCACTTCACTATTCTCGTTCCGCATTGCGGATTGTTTAATTGTCCTGCTTCGGTGATGATGCATTCTTTGCCGCCGTTTTTTACAAATTGTATGGCTGCTCTTATTTTCGGTGCCATACTGCCTTCGGCAAATTGTTTTTCTTCCAAATATTGTTCTGCCTCTGCTACTGTTAACACATCCAATGCTTTTTCACCGGGCTTGCGGAAATTGATATACACTTTGGGAACATCGGTGAGTATGTAAAATTCATCTGCTTTAACGGCTATGGCCGTAAGTGCCGATGCCAAATCTTTATCTATTACCGCTTCCACTCCCTTATATTCGCCTTCTGCTGTTCTGACTACAGGAATACCGCCACCTCCGACGGTGATGACTATATTACCGGCTTTTGCCAAAGCTTCTATCACATCCACATTCAGCACTTCCAACGGCTTGGGTGAAGCCACTACCCTGCGCCATCCATTTCCTTTGGGATCTTCTTTAAAAGGTATTCCGGGACGGTCTGCCAAAATGGCGTTCATCTCCTTTTGCTTATAATAAGGACCTACCGGCTTGGTGGGATTTTGAAACAAATCATCATTGCCGTCTACTGTCACCTGTGTTATCACCCCGACCACATTGCGCTGAATGTGGTGTCTGTGCAATACATTACGCATGCCCTGCTCTATAAGATAACCTATGGAACCTTGTGTTTCAGACACACAAAAATCCAACGGCATTGCCAACACATCGGTAACACGGCTGGCTATTTCATGTTGCAACATCACATTCCCCACTTGAGGTCCGTTGCCATGACCGATAATAATATTATATCCCTGTTCTACCATACCTATGATGGATTCGCAGGTGGACTGCACATTGGCTATCTGCTCTTCATAAGTACCTCTTTGACCACTTCTTAATAATGCATTGCCGCCGAAGGCTATCACTGCTGTTTTTGCCATGTTTTTTATTACTTGTTATATACTTATTAAAAAATGCAAAGGTATCATTTTTTTTGAGATACCTCATTGAAACACGAACTATTTTACAAGGGAAAAAACAAACAAGCAATCAAAAAATTGATTGCTTGTTATTTCGTCGGGGTAAGAAGACTCGAACTTCCGACCCCTTGCACCCCATGCAAGTGCGCTAGCCAACTGCGCCACACCCCGAACGTTTTATGTTGCAAAAATACAAAAAATATGATTACCATAAAAGAATTTAGAGGATTTTTTTTCGCTCTATAATTCAACATTATACATCATGCTTTTTTATTTCTTCCGTCTTTGTGACAAAAAAAATGTCACCATTTTTGCTCTTTGAGAAAAAAAATGGAGCAGAAAATCATCTGCTCCATTAACTTTTTTTTATTTTTCCACCATATATTTTTCCAATCGCTCGGTAAGCAGTGGTATAATTTTATGCACATCTCCCACTATGCCTATATCCGCCACGTTGAAAATGGGTGCAAACTTATCTTTGTTGATAGCTATTATCAATTCCGATTCCTCCATTCCTGCCAAATGTTGTATAGCGCCCGATATTCCGCAGGCAATATACAAATCAGGACGTACGGTTTTACCTGTTTGTCCTACCTGACGGTCGTGGTCTATCACACCGGCATCCACCATGGAACGGGATGAAGATACTTGCGCATGCAATACTTTGGCCAGCTTTTCCAATTTTTCAAAGCCTTCTTTACAGCCTACACCTCGGCCTCCTGACACCAAAATTTTAGCTTCGGTGATGTCTGTTTTTGTTTTTGCATTCTTAACATTCTGCAATAATTTCACTTTGAATTTCGACTCATCAAATACAGGATTAAAGTCCACCACTTCTCCTTTCCGGGCAGCATCGCGAGCTTTCTTCTGCATCACTCCCGGTCTCACCGTTGACATTTGCGGACGATGTTCGGAACACATAATGGTGGCCATTAAGTTACCGCCAAAAGCGGGACGAGTCATCATCAACTCACCTTCTTCCACTTCCAAACGGGTACAATCGGCGGTAAGCCCTGTTTCCAATCTGGCAGACAAACGGGGAGCCAAATCCCTACCGATGGTGGTGGCACCGAACAACACTATTGACGGCTGATAACGGACAATGGCTTGATAAACGGCTTGCGCATATTGTTCTGTAAGATAATCCTTCAAAAACGGAGAATCCATACAAATAACCATATCCGCACCATATTCAATGAGCATTTGCGATTGGGCTTTGATATTGTCGCCGGGCATCAATGCCACCACTTTTTCCTGCAAGGCATCTGCCAATTCGCGAGCTTTACCCAACAATTCCAATGCAACAGATTGAACAACACCTTCCCGTTGTTCTACAAACACAAAAACATTTTTATATGCTGATTTATCCATAACATTCTTTCCTTTAAATAATAAACTTCTCTTTTAACTTATTGATAATGATATCAACCGAAGCTTCCGCATCCACTTCAAACACTTCTCCGGCAGCCTTGGTTCCTTTGGTAAACGATTTTTTCACTCTTGTAGGGGAACCGCTTAAGCCCAATTTTTCCAAAGGTATGCTCATCTTCCCGGCTGTCCATATTTCCACTTGCTTGTCGTATGCTTCCACTATACCTTTTACTGTCATATAACGTGCTTTGTTGGCAGACGACAAAACCGTGAACACACAAGGTGTGGGTACACTCAATATCTGATACCCTTCTTCCGTTTCTTTTTTAACGGTAAACATGCCTTTACCATCATATTCTGCATTTAACACATATGATATCTGCGGCAACTGCAAATGTTCTGCAATTTGCGGCCCCACCTGTGCCGTATCTCCGTCTATGGCTTGACGACCGGTGATAATCACATCGTATTCCATTTCTTTTAAAGCTCCTGCCAATGCCCTGGAGGTAGCCAAGGTATCAGCTCCCGCAAAAGCCCTGTCGGTAAGCAGGATAGCTTTGTCCACGCCCATTGCAAATGCTTCTCGCAATATGGCATCCGCCTGACCCGGACCCATAGTAATTACGGTAACTTCTGCATTATACTTGTCTTTCAATTGTAACGCCACTTCCAAACCGCCTTTGTCATCAGGGTTCATAATGCTGGGAACACCATCACGAATCAAAGTGCCCGTTTTGGGATCAATCTTTATTTCCGTTGTATCCGGAACTTGTTTTATACAAACTATTATTTTCATCTATATTAATACTAATTATCCACTTAATTGATTTCTTTTTTCAATTGCAAAAATACAACTTTTTTTTCATTATTCCTGTTTAGCTAATTTTGCCCACGAATCTTTAAGTGCAACCGTACGGTTAAACACCAATTTTTCCGGAGTGCTGTCTTTATCTATACAAAAATAGCCCAAACGCTCAAATTGATATTTAGCCAACGGAGACTTGTCGATAAACGACGACTCCACACAGGCATTGACTATTTTTAAAGAATCCGGATTCAAATGTTCCAGGAAGGAATGTCCTTCAGGTACGTCATCGGGATCGGGCACCGAAAACAAACGGTCAAACAAACGCACTTCCGCTTGCTGACAATGGTTTTCCGACACCCAATGTATGGTACCTTTCACCTTGCGGTTACTTTCGGGCATGCCGCTGCGCGTTTCAGGAAAATAAGTACAATGTATAACCGAAATATTGCCTTCCGCATCTTTTTCCACACTATCGCAACGAACTATGTAGGCATATTTCAAACGGACTTCTTTTCCTATGCTCATCCTATAAAAGTTTTTGGGCGGATTTTCCATAAAATCCGACCGCTCTATCCATAAATATTTGCCAAAAGGCACTTTGCGCACGCCCGTTTCGGGGTTTTCAGGATTGTTCACTGCATCCATCATCTCCGTTTGCTCCTCGGGATAATTGTCTATCACCAATTGTACGGGATCCAATACCGCCATGGTTCGCAATGCCTTTTTGTTTAAATCTTCACGAACACAAAATTCCAATAAAGAATAGTCTATCACATTTTCTCTTTTTGCCACTCCTATGGTATCGGCAAAATTCCGTATGGATTCCGGTGTATAACCTCTTCTGCGCAAACCGCAAATAGTCGGCATACGGGGATCGTCCCAGGAAGACACATAGCCTTCTTTTACCAATTGCAACAATTTCCGTTTGCTCATTACCGTATAATTGATATTCAAGCGGGCAAATTCAATTTGTTGCGGATGGTGTATGTGTAAATTATCACAAAACCAATCATATAACGGTCTATGAACTTCGAATTCCAAGGTGCATATAGAATGAGTGATACCTTCTATGGAATCGCTTTGTCCGTGAGCAAAATCGTACATGGGATATATACACCACTTATCCCCTGTGCGATGATGTTTGGCATGCAATATACGATACATGATAGGGTCCCGCATGTGCATATTGGGTGAGGACATGTCTATTTTGGCCCTGAGCACGCAATAGCCATCGGGAAATTCACCGTTTTTCATTTTTTCGAACATCGTCAGATTTTCTTCCACCGAACGATTGCGATATTCACTTTCTACGCCGGGAGCCGTGGGGACCCCCCTGTTTTTGCTGATTACCTCTTGGGGCGTTTCGTCCACATAAGCTTTTCCTTCTTTGATAAGTTGCACCGCCCAAGCATATAGCTGGTCAAAATAATCGGAAGCATAATGTTCTTCCGCCCAATGGAATCCCAACCATTGAACATCTTCTTTGATAGAATCCACATATTCCACATCCTCTTTTACCGGATTGGTATCGTCAAAACGTATGTTGGTTCTACCACCATATTTTTGTGCTATTCCGAAATTCAAACAAATAGACTTGGCATGACCTATGTGCAAATAACCGTTCGGCTCCGGCGGGAACCGTGTATACACTTTTTGCCCGTAGCGTCCCGATTGTAAATCTGCTTCTATTTTGGCTTCTATAAAATTCAACAAGTTTTTATCTTGTTGTACATGCTCGTTCGATTCCATACTATTTTTTTTATTTTTAATTCAAAAAACAAGGTAGCATAATTCTACTTTAAATCAATGATATGCTTACAGCCGTTCCCGTTATGATTACCATGAACATATCTCCTTTAGGTCCTAATGTTTCATAATCCACACTCATGCCGACTATAGCATTGGCACCCAACTCCCCTGCCCTTTGTTGAATTTCTTCCAAAGCTTTTTCGCGAGCCTTGATGATTTCACCTTCATAAGAGCGAGAACGTCCGCCTATTATATTACGAATGCCTGCAAAAAAATCTTTAAAAAATATCACACCCGTAATCACTTCTCCGCTTACCATACCATGATATTTGGTAATATGATATCCTTCTACTGTTGGTGTTGTTGTAATGATCATTGCTATATTGTTTTTTTGTTAATACTTTCTTTTTCGCCGATTGCACATCGGGAATGCTATATTATTATTTGTTCTTTTCTTTTTTTCCAAACACCGTAACATTAATATACTTTTTGGGGTTGGCCTTCAAATCTGTCAATAATAAATCCAAACTGTTCAAAGAATTTTTCAGATTATGATACAGACTATCATTTACCATTATTTGACCTAAAGTGCCGTTTCCCTGATTGATATTAGCCAGCATGGTATCCAATTTGGCTATAGCCGACACCGCATCATTGATGCCTTGTTGCACTTTTTCACCTGCAAGTTCTTCCGAAATACGGTCCAAATTAGAAATCATACTGTTGATTTTCTCATCATTTTGATGAATGGTGGATGTTAATCCGTGCACATCGGACACAATATCATCCACTTTGCTTGCATTATGGGCCAAAATAACATCTATTCTGTGCGATAAAGAAGCAATATTATCCAACACGCTATCTATCACACCTGTTTGTATGGTAACTTTTAAAGAAGAGGCTATGGTATCCAATGATGTGGCCACTTGTCTCAAATCCTGCACCAAATCACCCAAACCGTCTAACATGCCCGAAGAGGCGGTGCCCGTTATGGTATCTCCCTCTTTGAAATATTCACGGGCATCTCCGAACACCATATTTACTTGAGGAGAACTCAAAGGACTAGGAGAATATATACTCACCACACTGTTGGTGGGAATATTCACTCCTTTGTCCACTTTAATGGTCACCAGCACCTTATTGCCTTTTTCCGCCATTAATTCAATATTATCCACTATACCGACTATCATGCCGTTAATCACAACGGAATGACTTGCCAACAAACCGTCTGTCCGCTCAAATTCCACATAATATTTATATTGCTTTTTAAAGATATCCACCCCTTGTAAAAAGTTGATACCCCAAACCAATAAAAATAAGCCTGCAATAACAAATACGGCTATTTTAATTTCTACTGTTTTAAATATCTTCATCGCTGACTATTTTTCATTTTTTCTTGCATCTTGCAATGTCATACTGTTTCCTTTGCTGTCAAAAGCAACAATATAGGCATCGGGATAATTGTGCGCAATAATATATTGCAAACGCTCTGTGGCTTCGGCATAGGTGCTCATATTACCGGAATAATATTTATAGCGGCTGTTGCCTATTTTTACTATTTCTACATCAGGAATGGTATTATTTAATGATACCACACGGTTGATTACCATAAACTGCACTTTGTAGTTAATATGTTTAGTACTGTCTATCAATAATTTATACTCATCCGCATCATCTTTGCCGCTATCTGTGCTTACCGTTTCCGATATTTTATTTTCTTGCACCGGAGCCACTTCTGTTACGGCATTTTCTTTGATCATTTTTTCTATGCCTTTAAACATGGATTTTGCCAACTCTTCCTGACCTTTTGCTGAATTGAGGTAGGCTTCTTCTTCCTTATTGCTCAAAAAACCCGTTTCCACCAAAATAGACGGCATAGCCGTACGCCACAGCACCAGCAAAGGAGCCTGCTTGACCCCTCTGTCCACTTTGTGTAAGGTATTTTTAAACTCCGATTGTATGGCAGATGCCACCTTTAAACTTTGTTCCAAATATACATTTTGATAAAGGGAGAAAATAATATATGCTTCCGGTGAGGTGGGATCAAAATCACCGTAATTTTCTTTTGTATTGGATTCCAACAATATGGAAGCATTCTCTTTTTGCGCTACGGCTAAATTAGCCGCACTCTTATCCATTCCCATCACAAAAGTTTCCGTTCCGTAACTTGTGGAATTTGTAGCGGAATTGCAATGTATGGACATAAAAAAATCGGCATGCTGTTCATTGGCTATCTGAGCCCTTCTGTTTAAGGGAATAAACACATCGGTGGTGCGGGTGTACACCACTTTGATATTCGGATAAAACGTCTCCAGCATTTTACCCACCTTAAGAGCCAATATTAACGTGATATCTTTTTCTTTTACTCCGGTAATTCCTATTGCTCCGGGATCATTACCGCCATGCCCTGCATCCAATACTATCACTTTGACGGGCTTTCCGGCAAAAACCGCCATCACAAGAAAAGAAAAAAGCACTAACAACAAACCTTTTTTTCGCATTATTTCGTATTTAAAATTCTATCCCTTATTCTTATTCAAAAAAATCGGCACACTTTCCACTTTTTTTTGTAAATTTGCCATTTTATTGACATTGCAAAGATACATAAAATTTTCGTACAAAAGAAAAGAAAAATATTTTATTCAAGATATTGAAAAACAGAATTATACATATACACTCCCATTCACTAATCCTATTTTTGGTGTGTTGTTTGTCAACAGGTATATCGCAAAATGTGCAAACAAATGATGTCAAAACAGACTCACTATTGCATCTCATTTCCGCGCCCGCCCCTCAAGACACCATTCCCGACACCACTATGCGCGCATCCAAAAATGCGCTCACTTCCATAGTGGATTATTCCGCTCAAGACTCCATCACCTTTGATATCAAAGCAAACAAAGCCTATTTGTACAATCAAAGCGATATCACTTATGAGGATATCAATCTGAAATCATACTTTGTTGAATTGGATTTTCAAAAAAACGAACTTAAAGCCCAAGGTATTACCGACAGCACAGGACAATTAATCCACACTCCCGCCTTCAAACAAGGAGATCTCACTTTCAATTCCGAAGAATTGGCCTATAACTTCGACACCAAAAAAGGGCTTATCAAACATGTTATCACCCAGCAGGATGAAAGCTTCCTGCATGGGGATTTGGTAAAAAAAGATGCAGAAAACAACAGCTATATCCGCAAAGGAAAATACACCACCTGCAATTTGGCACATCCGCATTTTGAAGCATTTTTCGGAAAAGCCAAAGTAATTCCGAACGACAAATTAGTATCGGGCCCTTTAGGCATCAAAGTCGGCGGCGTGCCTTTGCCCATAGGATTACCCTTCGGATATTTTCCCATGGATGCCCAAAAACATCAAAACGGCATACTCATCCCCACTTTCGGTGAAGACCCCACTTACGGATTTTATTTCAAAGGCATAGGTTATTACTTTGCCATCAAAGATTATGTGGATTTTGCCATACAAGGCGATGTGTATACTCGTGGCAGTTTCGGAGTAAGCCTATTGTCCAACTATGCCAAAAGATACAAATTTACAGGCAATCTTTCTTTGCAATATGCACGCATGCGGCGCGGAGAAGCAAAAACTCCCGAATATAACGTAACTAACAATTTTAAAATCCACTGGAAACATCAACAAAGTGCCAAAGCCCACCCCACCAACCGTTTTTCCGCATCGGTATCGTTTATGACCGATGGATATAACCGCAATACCGTTACCGACAATATAAAAGAAGCCACAGCGGCTTCAACCAATTCTTCCATCAGTTTCAGCACCAGCTGGAAATCAAGATACAGTTTGGGTATCAATGCTGAACTGATCCAAAATTTGTCGTTGAAAAATTTCAACTTGAAATTACCATACATCAACTTCGGCATCAGCCAATTTTACCCTTTCCGCCGAAAAAAAACAGTAGGAAAATTACGTTGGTATGAAAACATATCCATGCAATATACCTTCGACTTGGCCAACAATTTGGCTATGAAATACGATTCCACCACCCATCTTTTTTCCAACAGCACGCTTAATCACTTACGCCTCGGCATGCGGCATAGTATCCCCATCAAAAGCACCATCAAAATTCTCAAACACATTACTTGGACCAACACGTTTAACTATATTGAAACATGGCAATTTGTAGGCGTCAATCGCAGTTGGAGAGACAGCATCGATGCCGGCAGCGGCAATCATATAGGCGTGATAGATTACGACACCAACTGGGGATTTTGGGCCACACACGACTTGACATACAACACCAATATTTCTACAAGACTCTACGGTATGTATGTCCTTAAAAAAGGTCGGGTTGCCGCTTTTCGTCACGAATTGGCTCCTTCCGTTTATTTCAACTATAAACCCGGCATCAACAAAATGAATTATAAAACCTATACCGATTCCCTTGCCACCGACATCAACAAAAGGGAAGTCCGATATTCTCCTTTGGAAAATTCATTATACGGTGTGCCGGCATACAAAACCACTGCCAGCATTAACTTTGCCATTTCCAACAAGTTGGAAATGAAAATCAAAGGCAAAAACGGCAGTGCGGACCGTAAAGTCACGCTCTTGGAAGACCTCACATTGTCTACCGGTTACGATTTTGCGGCAGACAGTTTACGATGGAAAAAATTAGATTTGTCCGGACGCACCACCTTCCACCGTACCATCACCCTATCCTTTGCTTTTGCCTTTGACCCTTATAGCATAGATTCCAACGGAGTAAGATGCAACACCCCGGAAATAAAAGTCAACCACAGATTGTTCAGGATGTCATCCACCTCCTGGGTGCTGGGCTTCAGCTATACATTTGACCAAAACACCTTCAAAAGCAAGAAAAAAGAAAAAGAAACCAGAACATCTCCCAGTAAATTCGGAGACTGGAACATTGCCGTCAATTACAATTTAGCCTACAATCTATACGACAACTACAATTACTACCGATACTATTATGTGGACACCATGCAACGATACGACCACACCTTGCGCAATATCATCAATGTAAGCGGAAGAATCAATTTTACACCCAAATGGATTTTTTCTTTTACCACAGGCTACGATTTCACTAAAAAAGAATTTTCGGCCACCGAACTGGGGGTGATACGTGATTTACACTGCTGGGAAATATCTTTCAGCTGGATACCCTACGGTTATTATCGCCGTTTTGAATTCAGCATCAGAGCCAAAGCCAATATTTTACGGGATGTGAAATATCCTTATAAAAAGAATCTTACCGACTGATACCCATCATCCGTCTGCCAACACCATTAATTCCACTGGCTCCAGCCCGTCGGGTTTACTTCATAACCATGCGATTTGGATTCTACATTAATAAATGTAAACAGCATAATGGTAAACGCCAACAAAGACGAACCTCCGAAACTGATAAAAGGCAAAGGAATGCCTATTACAGGCATTAAGCCTATGGTCATTCCTATATTGATGGCAAAATGGGCAAAAAATATGCAAGCGATACTATAGCCGTATATTCGCACAAATGCATCCTGATTGGCTTCTGCCAATAGAATAATTCTCCCTATCAGCAGCATATATAACAAAATAACAAAGGTGGTTCCCACAAAACCTTTTTCCTCTCCTATGGTACAAAATATAAAATCGGTGGTTTGCTCGGGAACATATTTTAACTGTGTTTGCGTGCCTGAACAAAAACCTTTTCCCCACATTCCTCCGGAACCTATGGCTATTTTGGCCTGATTCACATTATACCCTATTCCCCGGGGATCGTCTATTTTGCCGAACAAAAGTTCTATCCTTTGCTTTTGGTGCGGTTGCAACACCCTGTTGTATATCATATCCACCGATAACACATAGCTTATCACCACTAAAAAGATTAATATTACGGCTTTATATGTTCTTTTGTGTTTGCGGTTGCGTATCAATATAAAAAGCATAATTCCTATCACCAACAACAAAACAGCCCATTGGGGCATATACATCAACATACAGAACAACACTATGGCCACACTGCCTATAATAAGAAACCACGAGGACATGCCTTCTCTAAACAAAGCAAATATCAAAAACACATATGGCAATGCAGACCCCGTATCGTTTTGCAATAATATGATAACTATGGGTATGGCTATTATCAGCCCCACTTTCCATAAATATTTCCATTCGGTAAGATTACAATTATTATCCGACACATATTTGCTGACCAGCAAACAGGTGGCATATTTGGCAAATTCGGCAGGCTGTATGCCTATATTACCTATCCCCACCCATGATTTGGCTCCCTTGTGCTCTGCTCCTACAAATATTACCGCCACAAGCATCAGAGAAAACAACATATACAATATCAGGGAAATGTTTTTATACACATTTTGCGTCAATATATATGAAAATAAAGCTAACAACAAAGATATACCTATCCATATCAACTGATATCCGTATTGGCTTTTCATAGTAAAACTTTCCGGTTGGTAAGAGGTGGCATATATGCTGAACCAACCAATAAGTATTAATATAATATATATAAGTATTAACAGCCAATCCGGTTTTGTTTTCATTTTGCGTAGTGTATTGATTTACCGACTATAGTAGCCTCATACTCGGGGCGACTGATGGTTCGTTTTAAATATTTTTCTATCATCAAACTCGCTATCGGCGCTGCCCATGTAGCTCCAAAACCTCCGTTTTCCACTATTACGGATATGGCTATTTGCGGATGTTCCGCAGGAGCAAAACACACCAACAGGGAGTGGTCTTGAGAAGGAGGATTTTGTGCTGTTCCTGTTTTGGCGCACACTTTAACACCCGGCACCGATGCTCTGCGGGCAGTGCCTGCCGATACAGCCCTTTCCATTCCCAATACTACAGGAGTAAAATATTTTCGCTCTATGCCTACATTATGTTTAACGGTATATTTGGTGTTTAACGAATCTTTGTTCCCTATTGCCTTTACTATATGAGGCGTATAAAAATATCCCCTGTTGGCTATCAAGGCTGCCAAATTAGCCAATTGTATAGGGGTGGCACATATTTCGCCCTGCCCTATAGAAATGGAAATGATGGTAGTAGCTTTCCACCGTCCCTTTCCGTAATGTTTATTATAATAAGCTTCCGTGGGGATAAACCCTGTAAGCTCGTAAGGCAAATCACTGCCGAATTTATCTCCGAAACCCAGTTTTCCAACCATTTTTCTCCACACAGCATAAGCTTCCTCCGTGGAAGAATAATGTTTTCTATCGTCTAACATGGCTATCAAGCCGCGACAATACCATGCATTACACGAATTTTGAACAGAACCTGCTATATCTAACGGACTGGCATGACCATGACATCCCAATTTTCTATTACCATAGGCAAAGCCGTGACTGCACGAAAACCGGGTATGCTCATTTACCGCACCCGCCTGCTGAAATACCAATGCATTTACCAGTTTGAAAGTGGACCCGGGAGGATATTGCGCCATCAAAGCCCTGTTAAACAAAGGCTTATTCACGGAATCCCTTAACAAAGCCATATAATTGTTTCCTTTTTCACTTCCCACCAACAAAGATGGATCATAGGCAGGACTTGTCACCAAAGCCAAAATTTCTCCGGAAGAGGGTTCTATGGCTACTATACTTCCCCGCTTTCCTTCCATCAATTTTTCACCGTATTCCTGCAACTCCTTATCAATAGAGCACCACAAACTTTGTCCCGGAATAGCATTTTCATCGTATTGTCCGTCCATATACGAACCTTGTATATTGCCCGAAGGATCGCGCAAGGCGATGGTCACCCCTTTTACTCCGCGCAATTCTTTTTCATACGAGCGTTCAATACCGCTTCTGCCGATATTATCCCTTTGGATATAATATGCGTCTTTAGCTATGTCTTCCTTATTTACTTCCGTTACATAACCCAACACGTGAGCCGCACCCTGTATATGATATTTGCGTATGGCTATGGGGGGGGAAAGATAAAAACCTTTGAATTTATGTGCTTTTTCTCTCAAATAAGCATCCATTTGCGGAGACAATCTGCTCATAAACACCGATACACAACGGCGTCCATGACGCATGGCTTTTTCCATTCTGCGATTAAAATCCGCCGTATCTATATTGAGAATTTTACACAATTCCGCGGTGTCAAACTCTCCCACCTTGACAGGCAACACATATAATTCATACGATTTTTCGTTATCCACCAGCTTTTCACCATACCGATCATATATCACTCCGCGAGGCGGTTGTGTGCGTATCGTATCCAAAGCGTTAATATTCGCTTTGTCTTTCCATGTATCATCCAATATTTGTAAAGAAAACAACTTGATTATGTATAACACAGAAATGGAAATAAATATCCCCATCACCCATTTCATTCTGTTTTTATACAATGCCCTGTTTGCCATCTTCTTTAAAATTCTCTTCCTATCAATAAATCGGCATATTGTTTCAATTTTTGCTTATTGGATTCGGATATGTCCAATTGGCGCAGCAAATCCATGGCTACATCATAATAATGATGTACCAAACGCATGGCGGTTTCTCCCACTTGGTATTGATCATATATACGCTTTACTGCCAAAAATTTTTCCTGTTTGTCAAAATCGATTTTTGAAAAATAATATTGCAATTGTTCCAAATCAACGCCTTGCGCCGTTTGCAAAGCGGTGAGCGATAAATATGTTTTTTTGTTTTCCGCTATATCCCCTCCCAATTGTTTACCGAACCTGTTCGTATCCGCATATACATCTAAATAATCATCCTGTATTTGGAATGCCAATCCTATCTTAATACCGAATTGGTATAACAAATTTTGTGTTTGCATATCCGCATCGGCCACAAGGGCTCCCGCTTGAAGGCATGCTGCAAGCATAACGGCTGTTTTTAACCGTATCATTTCTATATATGCTTCTTCGCTTACTTGCTTCATGGTTTCAAAATCCAAATCATATTGCTGCCCTTCGCATATTTCTATGGCGGTACGGACAAACAATTGTAATAGCAGAGATTTGTTGGGTCCTTCATATTGAAGCATTTGCTCAAAAGCTTTGGCAAACAATGTATCTCCGGATAAGATAGCTATATTGGTATTCCACTTTTTATACACCGTAGGCTTACCTCTGCGCAATGCTGCCTTATCCATAATGTCATCATGCAAAAGAGTGAAATTGTGCAACATCTCAAATGCCAAAGCGGGTTTTACGGCTTGTAAAGCCTTTCCTCCGCACAACTCGGCGGACAGCAAACACAAATGCGGACGAACACGCTTGCCTCCTTGTTGCAATATGTACACAATGGGATCATATAAATTGCACGGTGCCGAAGGCCATCCTTCCTTCTGCAACATCTCCTCTATCAACTCTGTATATTCCTTCATATTCATCTCAAAAAAAAAGGCTATTTACTTACAAACAGCCCTTATTTTTTTTAAAATCAAGTTGTACTTCTCTTTTAATTCAAAGTAAAAGTGATGGGAATTTGATATTGTACACGTACAGCCTTACCTCTTTGCATACCGGGTTTCCATTTGGGCATGGCTTTTACCACTCTGATAGCCTCTTCATCCAAGGCTGCAGCTTTGGAACGAATCACCTTCACATTGGAAATTCTGCCATCGGGCTCCACTACAAAACCTACCATTACTCTACCTTCTATACCGGCTTCACGGGCACGAGGAGGATATACCAAATTATCACTCAAATATTTCATCAAGGCTTCATCTCCGCCGGGGTATTCCGGTAATTTTTCCACCACTTTGAAAATTTCCTGTTCCACCACTTCCTCTTCTTTGGTATCTTCAATTTGATACTCCACTTCATCCACTACCGTTTCTTCATCGACTTCGGCATCCACATTGAAATCCTCTACCTTAATATTATCAGCAACAATTTCCACTACCGTGGTGTTTTGTTGGGGAGGAGGCGGGGGCGTTTCTTTAATTTGTTCCGTTTGAATCATCACCTCATCATCTATGATGGCGGTAACGCCTAAATCAATGGATTCAGTTTTTTCACGAGAACCTATCAATTCAAAAGAAGCCAATACTATTGTCAAGGCCGCTACCAAACCTATTTCCAAAAATATCGGTTTTCTCCATTCCAAATCTGCTTTTTTTGATTTTTTCTCTTGCATATGTCGTAAATTTTTATATTCTATTTCTAATTTGCAAAGATAACATAATTTTTATTTGTTTGCACGTTTTTTCTTTTTTTTTTATGATTTTTGAAAAAAAATTTTTGCCGGCGCTACAATTGTATGTGATTTATAGCCTTCATCACACAATTTTGTTCACATTCTCCGCATGCGATACATTTGTTATTAATCTTTGCCACATTGTTTTCCACCGTTATAGCTTCCTGCGGACACACTTTGGTACATTTCATACAGGCAATACATGCCACCGAACAATTTTTTCTGGCTTCGGCGCCTTTGTCTTTATTTGAACAAGCCACATACACCACTTTGTTATCCACTACCGGCACCGCTTCCAACAAACCTCTCGGACACACTTTGACACATGATTGACATTGCCCGCAGATATCGTGATTGATATGAGGAATACCGTCTTCACCTATGGCTATAGCGCCCCAATGACACGCTTTAACACAATCGCCACAGCCCAAACAGCCGTAAGCGCAACCGCTTTCTCCCGCTGTAACCATATTTTCAAAAGCACATGTTTGAATACCATCATAATGCACCTTGGCAGGGGCATGCTCGCATGTTCCATTACACTTGAGCACTATTATTTGCTTTTCCACCGCTTCACTTTCCTGCCCGAACAATGCGGCGACAGCATTATTGACAGGCTCTCCTCCTGCAGGACATCTTTGCCCTTTGGGACCGCCGTTCTTCACCACATTTTCCGCAAAATTTCTACATCCTGCAAAACCACATCCTCCACAATTGGCTCCGGGCAATAATTCCGCAACTTTATCTATCATGGGATCTTCCACCACTTTAAATTTTTGGGAAACAATATAAAGTAAAATGGCGGCCAGCACACCTATTGCGACCAAAACTGCTATTGAAATAAGTACTATTTTCATTATTAAAAATAATTTATGATGATACTTCTAAAACAATTTGCAAAGATAATCATTTTTTTTGTATCACTTCCTTTCTGTGCCCGTTTTTATGATATTTTTGCCTAAAAAAACTCATATCTGCATTGTTATAGATTGACCTTTTTGAGGTTAGCAAAAAAAATCATAAAAATATCCTGCCAAAGGAAGAATTTTGTAAAAAAAATTTTATCTTTGCATAGATATCTAACAAGTATATATGGAAATTAATATTTATTCGGAAATAGGTAAATTACAAAGCGTTATATTACATCGTCCCGGTATTGAAATAGAACGAATGACTCCGGAAAATATCCACGAAGCCTTGTATAGCGACATTCTGAATATGGACATTGCCCAACAAGAATATTCTTGCTTTGAACAAGTTCTCCACAAATACACTGAAGTTTATTATGTTACTGATTTGTTAACTTCCGTTTTGCAAAACGACGCCTTACGGCAACAAATCATAGAACATGTATGTTGCATGCACCATGTATCATTGCAACAAGAATTGAACAGGCTGTCAGCAGCAGCCTTGGCAAACGTATTAATAGAAGGATATGAAATCAGCAATGATTTCACATCCGGACGTTATCCCATACCGCCTTTAGCCAACATGTATTACACTCGGGATGCCTCTGTATCTATAGGCGACAGTGTGCTTATCAACCACATGCGGCATCCCGTGAGAGACAGGGAATCTTATTTGATGCAATGTATATTTGAACATATCTTCAAAGCCCGTACCATACGCATGCAAGTGGATGACGGTATTCATATAGAAGGAGGCGATGTGCTTATAGCCCGGGAGGATGTGCTGTTAATAGGCAATGGAGACCGCACCTCCAGGCAAGCCATCAATCAATTGACAGAGCAAGCCAAACAAAAAAAAGTGCCTCAACATATTGTCATCCAAGAATTACCCGTTCATCCTGAAAGTTTTATCCATTTGGACATGGTGTTTACATTTTTAGACACACATGCATGCATGTGCTATATGCCTTTAATCGCACACCCGTCCGACTATAAAACCACCCTTGTCACTATAAACGACAACAAGGTTACCTATACCGAAATGCCCATCTTGCTGCAAGCATTAAAACATTTGCATTTTGATTTGGAACCCATCGCCTGCGGCGATATACATAACCCATGGATACAACAAAGAGAACAATGGCACAGCGGTGCCAACTTTTTTGCTTTAGCCCCAGGAAAAATCATAGGATATGAACGCAACAAACATACCATACAAAATTTAGCCGCCCACGGCTTTGATATTATTCCCGCAGCGAATATAATAAACGGAAAAGACAATATAGACGATCATAACAGATGCGTGATCACTATTTCAGGCAGCGAATTGCCACGCGGTGGCGGCGGTGCCCGTTGCATGACCATGCCCGTTAGTCGAAAAAATGTAATTTGGTAATTTAAATATTAAGTGTTATGAACCTGAAAAACAGAAATTTAATTTCTATCTCTGATTACAGCAAAGAAGAATATATGCATATTTTAAAGTTGGCGGCAGAATTCGAACGCCAGCCTGTACAAAATATAGCAGAAGGCAAAGTTGTTGCCACCTTGTTTTTTGAACCGTCCACACGCACACGCTTGAGTTTCGAAAGTGCGGCTTGCAGAATGGGTGCCAAAGTAATAGGTTTTTCCGATGCATCCAACTCCAGCACGGCTAAAGGTGAAAGTTTGGCCGATACTATCCGCACCGTAAGTTGCTATGCCGATATCATTGTAATGCGTCACCCGTTGGAAGGAGCTGCCAGAGTAGCCAGTGAAGTGGCTACAGTGCCTGTAATCAATGCAGGGGACGGAGCCAATCAGCATCCCACACAATGTATGCTGGATTTATATTCCATACTCACCACCCAAGGCACATTGGACAACTTGGATATCGCACTGGTAGGTGATTTGAAATATGGCCGTACTGTACATTCATTGGTAGAAGCCATGTGTAATTTTAACACCACTTTTCACCTGATATCTCCCGAAAGTTTAAAATTACCATCCATAGTGAAAATGCACATCAAAAAACATAATTTAAAATATTATCAATACAGTGAAATTCCGGAAGCCATCAATAAAGTGGATATTTTATACGTTACCAGAGTACAAAGGGAACGTTTCTTGGATATTCAAGACTACGAAAAGGTGAAAAACTCGTATGTATTGGATCGCTCCATGCTCACCAATGTGAAAAGTAACATGAAAATATTGCATCCGCTTCCTCGTGTAAATGAAATTGCCACCAACGTAGATTCCACCGAACAAGCATATTATTTCCAACAGGCCCAAAACGGTGTGTACGTCCGTCAAGCATTAATAGCCGCCATATTGGGGCTTAAATAATTAAAAGTAGAATCAATAAATACAACAAAATCATGGGTAAGAAAGAATTAGTAGTTTCCGCTATAAAAAATGGTACGGTAATAGATCATATTCCCGCAGATAAATTATTTCAGGTAGTCCGCACCTTGGGCTTAACCGATTGTAATACACAAGTATTGATGGCCAACAATTTGGACAGCACCAAATTGGGCAAAAAAGGAATTATCAAATGCCAGGATGTATATTTATCCCAAAACGAAATCAATAA
Source organism: Bacteroidales bacterium (assembly GCA_017616775.1). Lineage (GTDB taxonomy): Bacteria > Bacteroidota > Bacteroidia > Bacteroidales > WCHB1-69 > UBA1205. The sequence continues at coordinate 11,104 of JAFZXM010000053.1, read as the reverse complement.
ATTAGCATTGGTGGCACCTTCAGCAACACTTATCACCATACACGAATATGAAATTACCGAAAAAATCAATATCGGCATCCCTTCCCACATAGAGGGTACGGTAAAATGTTATAATCCCAAATGTATTACCAATGTAGAAAATGTAATACCAAAATTTGACGTAATTGACAAGGATGACCTTAAATTGCAATGTTGCTATTGCCAAAAAGTTACTAAAAAAGACACGCTTACATTTCTGTAATTTATTTATTGAAAATTATTGGTAATTGAAAAAAAAGTGCTACATTTGCACTCATAAAACGCTCGGGTGGTGGAATTGGTAGACACGCCACTTTGAGGGGGTGGTGCGGGTTCCCGCGTGCAAGTTCGAATCTCGTCCCGAGCACCAATAAAAAGTTATTAGTTAATAACTTTTTATTTTTTTATCCCTTACCCACAGGGCTGATGATGACGTTATTGCATTGCTTTTCCGCTGAAATCTCATCATTATTTATCCTTTTCATTTGACAAAAGTTCAAAAAAAATCAAGTGCCAATTGTTTTGAAAAAAAATACAATCTCTGCCATGTCCGCTTTGTTATAAAATGCGGGGCTGACACAATAAACGGAGAAAAAATGAAAATGACATTTATTCAATAATAAATGCTACCTTTGCTATGATATTATTACGGGTTATCACCCTGCATCAAACATAAAAAAAGAATGGAAACGGAATTCACAAAAACAAGTTCAAGTCACGCAAAATCAATTAAGTATGCAAAGAGCCTCATTTTCTTTGCCTGTCTTTTGACATTAACTTTTGAAACAGTTGCCCAAGATGTACCCCGGGTGCTGTTTATAGGGAACAGTTATACTGAGGTAAACAATTTACCTTATATGGTGCAACAAGTTGCCCGCAGTGCGGGAAGAGATATCACCTATGCAAGCAATACTCCGGGAGGATGCACCTTTTCTACGCATTGCAACAATAACTCCATGGATTTAATTCGTCATGGGGGATGGGATGTGATAGTGTTGCAAGAGCAAAGCCAATTGCCGTCATTCCCGCAAAACCAAGTGGAAATGCAATGTTTGCCATATGCAAAATGTCTGGCGGATTCGGCTGTAGCCTATAATCCTGATGTAAAAGTAATGTTTTATATGACCTGGGGACGTAAAAACGGGGATGCCGACAACGCTCCCTATTTTTCCGTTTTAGGCACTTACGAAGGCATGGACAGTATGCTTTGTTTAAGATACATGCAAATGAAAGAAGACAATGATGCCTTTGTTTGTCCTGTGGGAAGAGTATGGAGACAGATTCGCTTTTTACATCCTGAAATAGAATTATATGATGCCGATGGAAGTCACCCCTCAACAGCCGGTTCCTACGCTGCCGCATGTGCTTTTTATGCTATGATTTTTGCTCCCTGGCATGCCGTTGCCCCCACCCGCCCGGAAGAAACAACTGCAGACAGCATCGCTTTGTCGGCAGCCCGTACTGTTGACAATGTCTCTTATACTGCCGGTTTGGATGAACATACGGCTTTTCTTATACGCGAAACAGTGGATGGCGTTGTTTTTGATTCATTGACAGTATGGCAAAAGCGGATGTCTGTTACAGACGGAATTAACGAAGCGGAGGAAGAACAATGGTCGTGCACGCTTTATCCCAATCCTGCCGATAACATGCTGTTTGTTGACATTAATACACCTGCAGCGCCGGGCACATCTTTAACAGCCAACATTGTGGATACACAGGGCCGCATTTGCAAAACCGTTCACATCCAAGCAGGACACAATGCTGTCAACATTTCTTCATTGTCTCAAGGTATATATTTTTTACAGCTGTCCGACAAAACGTTTGGCTTTGTAAAATAAGAACATACCAAAATCTGCTGACAAAAACAGACGGCAAAAGGAAGAGGATTACCTATCAAAAAAAGCGGCTGTTGCCGCTTTTTTTTAATATGTTATTCTTCTTTTTTCTCTTCTTTTTCTTCGTCGAACACCAGCAAATTATTTTCCTGTAAAATATTGTACCATGTAAACAATTTCTTCATATCCGATACATGCACCCTTTCTCTGTCATACTCGGGCAACACTTCTGCCATTTTGTTTTTTAATGCTTCCGGAGTGGATTTCTTGGCGTCCAATGTTTTGCCTCCGTTTTCCACTACATATAAATTTTTGATTACTTGTTCCAATGGAATGTCTTCACTATCGGTAAACATACATATATCGCTTAACGAACTTGCCTGCATGGATGCGAATATCGGCATTCTCGTTTTATCCAACAAGGATTCTACTATCACATTGTTATTCCCGCGGGAAATCATTTTGTACAATCCGCTTTTTCCTGATACGGTAATAATTTCTTTTAAATTCATGTGTAATATTTATTTTATTAATATCTATATAATGTTTAACACTTGTTCTACTGTTGGTGACTGCATAAAAACATAATCACTTCCTTCTTTCTTAAACCATGTCATCTGACGCTTTGCATAACGCCGGGTATTGATTTTTATTTTATCTATTGCAAAATCCAAGCCGTTTTTTCCTTCCAAATAATCAAAAAGTTCTCTATATCCCACCGTATTCAATGAATTCAAATGTTTATAGGGAAACACTTTTTTTGCTTCTTCCAAAAACCCCTGCTCCATCATCTTATCGGTGCGTTTATTGATTCGTTCCACCAATTGTTCCCTTGGCATGGTAAGACATATTTTTACTATCTCAAAATCCCTTTGCACTTTTGCCTTACTGCGCAATGCGCTATAGGGTTTCCCCGTTTGACAACACACCTCCAAAGCCCGCAGTATGCGTTTGTGGTTATGTTTATCCACAGTTTCATAAAACACAGGATCCAACTCTTTCAATTGTTGCAAACACACTTCCACGCCCTGCTCTCTCCATTGCTGCAACAATTTGTTTCTTAACTGCATATCTATATCCGGCATATTGTCTATGCCATTGCACAATACATCTATATACATTCCGCTGCCACCTGTAAGCACCGCATAGTGATGTGTTTTAAACAAACCTTTTAATACTTCCAAAGCCTGTTGTTCGTACATGCTTACATTATAATAGTCATGTATGGACAAATGCCCCACAAAATGATGTTTCACCCCTTGCATCTCCTCTTTGGTCGGGGCGGCTGTGCCGACAGGTATTTCTGCATAAAATTGGCGGGAATCGGCTGATAATATTTCCGTGTGCAATGCCTGCGCCAGCAATATGGAAAAATCAGTTTTCCCCACTGCGGTAGGTCCGGCTATCACCACCAACTTGTTATACATGACTATACAAGCAGATTAAATCTCAAAATCATCATGAAAGTCTTCCAAATCTTCCGGATTATAACCGTCGTCATCGGTGAAGACATCATCATCAAAAGAGTCTGTCAACAATTCATCGGGTGAAAGCTCTTTGAACGACTTGGGAATTTCTCCTTTGCTATGTGTACATACAGGATATTTTGATGCAGAGGAAGCCACATCATCCACTTTGGCTGTTTTGAGCAATTCAATATAAAATGTTTTTAAATTCAAAAAATCATATTCATATATCATTTTTTGATGAGGATCATCAATAAAATCACTCAATACGGCATCTGCCATCACCGATTTGGGCATATCCGCCTGCACCTCTTCATCCGTCATATCCAACAAGGTAATTTCCTTATGCTTTTCCCAACGATGGTCTGCAATATAAAAAGACGCCAATTCTTTATTATCCAAATTAATGGATTTAACAATGATATTGTGAAAATCCAAAAATGTTTGATTGGACAATATTTCATAATCGCGGACAAAATCCTCTACTTCGTCAAAGGTTAATCTAAACTTGTAAACGTACATCTTATCTTTATTTTTATATTTTTACGGCAAATTCAGTGCCAACACGCCAAAATAAACAAAAAAATATTTTTTCTTTCCTTATTAAATTATTCTATTCTATGTTTCATCGGTTATAACGGGGCATATTTTTTATCTTATGCTGGATAATTTCATATGTCATGGCTTGCCAATCGATATAAAATTGACGTCCTTGCTCTAAAGAAGGCAAATGTAACACCTGATATTTTAAAAAATCCATTTTCGCAAAACTCAAGAAAAACTTCTCCATACATTTATATATACCTATATCACAATAAAACACATAATTAATCACGCCCATTACATTGGTTGAATGCATTTCCATTTTTTTAGTGAACTCATGCCACGGACGCAATTGGAAATCTTCTTCAGGAACCACTATTTCCTCTTCAACAATATCATCGTCCCCGAAATCCATAGTCGTTTGATTGGCCATTATCTGCCCTTTGAGCATATTGTTTTTTTTAGGCTTGGGAATATGGAATTGAGCTTGCCCTGTATTCCCCAACAATACATCCTGATTAACATTATGATTGGCCTTGCACACTATCACAGCCGGCTTATCATGGTACACCATATTCGCCGGCCAATACACAAAGGTTTTGTATGCATTAAAAACCGTTTCCGTTTGAAACAAGGCATCGTATATGGAAAACAAACATTGAGTGTGTATTCCCAACTGGTTAAAAAAATCTATTGACGGCAAATCGGTACGGACAAGCAATGCAAACGGACTCTGCTTCCACAGAATATCATCGCCTTGCAATTCCGTTACTTTAAACGGCTTAATACCTAAAGCATTTACTTTTGACCGCTTATTTGGTTCCATCAATCAATATCTGTATTTTGTTGCAAAAATAACATTTTTATTTTATCGGACCTTAGCTTTCGGAAAATATCTGTCTAAAATATGTCATCAAATTCCATTTTCCTTTATTGCATCGCTCTTACTCTGCTCATGCTTGGTATTTCTCTGCATGCTTTCCATATTCAACAGCGCCCGCAATCCTTTGTGCATCACATATTTTCTAAAAGGAAACAATATCCTGACCACATATTTCAGCCATGGCTGATACGTAATGCATATATTACATTAGGCCTTGCGAAACCGGAATTTGCTCATCAAAAACCCCTGTATATCGGAATGATTGCTGACAGAACGGGCTCCATCGTTAACATATTGCAATCCGCATTCCTGCAAATAATACCTGTTCATTTCAAATATCAAACCGTAATATACACTATGCTCTTTCATGTGTGACGGTATCGCTTTGAGTACGCTATAATTACAGCTCACATCATTCACTTTATTCATACTGAAAGCCGCTATTTGATGCGTTTGACTGTCTTCTGCCATCCAATATTGCCATTGAGGCCCCTGATGCTGCAAAACGGCTTGAAATTGAGAGAGCGTCATTATCTTGGTTTTTATTTTATAACTTTCCGCGGCGGCAACATATACCTTATATGCATTTTGAACAAGATATTCTTTACTGCACCGCCTGATATTATAATACGACAATGCTTTGCGTACGTTGTTGCGATATTTGGAAGGAATTTCTTCTATTCCTCCGAATTTATCTTTAATAACATACCAAAAATCTGTAGGCTCTTTGCTATCAAAATTATATACATTACGCACCAGCCACCCTCCGCGTTGTAATAATTGATGACAATCTGCCGGCAACAACCGCTGTTCCAAGCTGGGATCCGACGTGCTTATCCACGCATGTTTATATAATTGATAATTTTCTATCTGCATCTCCGTATTCTTACATGCTGCAAAGATAACATTATTTTTTCCTTCTTCCATAATTTTGACATTCCACGCAATTCACCAGCGGTTGTCAATGTTTCTGACCCCGTAATTTCACAAAACAACACTTCCCCACAATATTATATTTTTTCATTAATGACTGTCGCATTATGTTTTTGTGTATTTTTGCAAATTATTAATATTGTATATTTTTTTCAAAAGCAAATGGATACATTACTTGAAATCAAAAATTTACATGTTTCCGTAGAGGATAAAGAAATTCTTAAAGGCGTTAATTTGACTGTTCGCCAAGGAGAGGTTCATGCTTTGATGGGTCCCAACGGCAACGGCAAAAGCACCTTGGCTTCTGTTATAGCAGGCAAAGACACCTATCGTGTTACGCAAGGAGAAATCATATATAAGGGTAAAAATCTGCTTTCCATGTCCATAGAAGACAGAGCAAGGGAAGGTATTTTTCTCGGGTTTCAATATCCGGTAGAGATAAAAGGGGTAAGTATGACCAATTTCATGAAAACAGCATTGAATGAAATTCGACAATATAAAGGTTTGCCTCCCCTTACCGCTCCTGAATTTTTAGCCAAGATGGAAGAAAAAAAGAAAGTGGTGGAACTCACCGCCAAACTTTCCAACCGTTCTGTAAATGAAGGGTTTTCCGGCGGTGAAAAGAAACGGAATGAGATATTCCAAATGGCCATGCTGGAGCCTGATTTAGCCATTTTGGATGAAACCGATTCCGGATTGGATATTGACGCGTTAAAAGTGGTTGCAGGAGGAGTAAATCAACTCAAAACACCGCAAAACTCCACCATAGTCATTACCCACTATCAACGATTATTAGATTATATCGTTCCCGATTTTGTGCATATACTCTACGAAGGTAAAATTGCAATGACGGGAGACAAAAATTTGGCTCTCAAATTGGAAAAAGAAGGTTACGATTGGCTGAAAAACAGATAAATCATGCAATCACCGGGGCGCCTATACCTTTTACCCACCCCTTTGGGTGACAATAGTTTAACGGAAATCATTCCTTCCTACAACATACAGATAACGGAAACCTTACGCTATTTTGTAGTGGAGCAAATACGCACCGCCCGCCGTTTTTTACGAAAAGCCATTCCCACCTTTCCCATTGACGACTGTATGTTTTGGGAACTCAATGAGCACACCTCGCCGCTTTTTAACACAGCCCCCGTTATTGACCTGCTATTGCAAGGAAAGCATGTAGGATTGATGTCTGAAGCCGGATTGCCATGCGTGGCCGATCCGGGAAACACATTGGTAATGGCTGCACAAAAACACGGTATTACCATAGTACCCTTGGTGGGTCCTTCTTCCCTTTTAATGGCGCTAATGGCATCGGGATGTTGCGGACAAAATTTCGCCTTTAACGGATACCTGCCCACCGACAAGACCTTGCTGATTAACAAAATCAAACACTTGGAAGGCTTGGTGCAAAAATACGGACAGACACAAATATTTATAGAAACGCCCTATCGCAACATTGCAATAGCTGAAGCACTTATCCACACATGCAGTGCAGACCGTATTTTATGCATTGCCTGTGATATCACCTTACCGACTATGGACATACGCTCCATGAGCATAGCTCAATGGAGAAAGGCAGACTTATCCTATCTTCACAAACGGCCTGCCGTATTTGTATTGGGAAAACAATAACAATGCCGATACAACGGCATTATCCACAAAAGTGTGTCAAGGAATGTACGCATATAATCATTGTGCCGGAAATTACACCCTTAAAAATAACACCAATCACAAACACGGGATAAAATTCCAATCAAAAATGATAAATAAAACAGGCAAAAGTCTGATTTTATCTTTTAGCAAAACAGCCTGTACGTTTTTTTGCCAAAATCATGATGCATGTTCATTCTGTTTTTTGAGAAAAGAAAGATAATTGACAGAATATAATTCCACTCCATACACATCGTAGGGAACAAACGGAACTCTGATAATATCCGTTATCGCCAATACATTCAAAGGATCGAAAACATCCGTGCTGATAGGGATACATTTGGTTCTGTTCTCGATATTGACAAGTTTAAAACCCAAATTCAGGTACAATTCGTGATCATCTGTTTGCAAACTATTATATACAAACAATTTAGAGGACGACTGACTCCTTAAAAACTGATATATCAATTCGGACATAAGATACCTGATATCCCACCCTGCCTTGCTGCAATATCTTGCCATCAAATAGTTGCCGTTGTTTCCTCGCACAAAAGAAGCCACTCCCAATAATTGATTGTTGTAATATACGCCGTAATTGTCAGCATCCATCATCAATATTCTGTCAAAAAGGCTGTTCTTTGCCAAAAAATTATTAGCCACAACAGTATTTATATGTTTAAAAATACACTCTTGTTTATTGACTGTCATCAAAAAACGTGTGTTCGCATTTATATGGATAACATTCATGACAGCTGCCGTTTTTCCGATTATCTGACTCGTTGTAAACACCAGCATTTTCACCGATTCCTTTTCGCAGATTTCCAAACGGGTTATATAGTCGATATAATTATTAGGCACATCTGCATTCCTGTGAAAAAGCTCGATTTTATATTTATTTAAACGAAACGACACACATGTTTTGCCGTCTGTACCTTTTATAAGTGAACAGGTATAACCTTTCAATGCCAGCTGTTTTTCCAACATTCTGTTCGCATTGGCGAAATTCACTTGCAATATCCAACGATGCAATACCGCTTCCCCGTTGGTTATTTTGAAATTGGTTTTTTCACAATATTTCAATGACTCGCCATTTCCTTTCCTGTTTGCAATGGCATTCACTGCCACCAATTCTTCCTGAAAAAAAATTCCATAATATTCTGTTGCCGTGGAAGACACATTTTCTGCGCAATATTTTCTCAAAAATTCGGTGCCATCTATAGAACTTATTGACTGAAGAGTGCAATCTTTTACATCTAATTGCTGTAAAACCGGTTTTTGAGGAAGTGAGAACAATTGCGGTTCGGTCTCAACTTCCTGCACCTTTTGTACTTTCGGCTGATAGCTTGTTCCATCTTCAACAATTTCTTTTACAGAAGGAAATTCCACCTCTTTTATTTCTTGCACCTTCTCCACGACTTTTATATCTGACGCATGCTGCCGGCGGGCAAATGTATCCTCTTTGACTATGCTGTTTTCCCTTGAAGCCTCTTGCGGTATATGCCATTCTTTTACCGACTTGGCTTCCACTTTTTCAACTGCTTTTACGTCTTTGATTTTGTTATTTTCCATTGAAGGCTCATGCGGTACGCCCAAATCCTTAACGGGCTTGATTTCCGACGGCTCAATAGTTTCTACATCTAACTGACGGACAGAATTTTCCGTAACTTTTTCCTGAAAATACACTTTTGTCACCAAAGGGATTTCTTTGATTTTTATCTCTTTTTCTTCATCGGGCACTATTTCGTTTTTTACCGCTGTTTTTTGAGCAATCACTGCTGAAATCACAGAGGGTTCATTCAAAATTTGCGACGTAGTAAACGGCAAAAAATCAACATTTTCCTTTTGACACTGTGTCGCCCTGATATTATATTGCAATTGATTACCGGATATAGCTTTATCAGCATGAAATAGTTCAATATTTCCTTTATCCAACCGATACGACATTTGTCTATTGTCACACAAAGATTTTATAGCCACATAAGTATATCCGCTTGACAACAGCAGCTCTTCCAATACTTTGCCGGCTTTTTCATAATTAATTGTTGTTATATACTGTGCAATTTTCGTTTCTATGCCGTTAATTTGACAGTTATCCTTTTGGCAATATCGCAGTTGTTTATACGGATTGGTATTTTCTTCAACAGATGCCACAGCCACCAACTCTTTGCCGGCATACAAACCCACATTTTTATCAGAGCGGACCACATCAACATTATTTTTCTGACAAAATGCCATCAATTCTGCAATGTTGACCGGCTTAACAACACATTTGTCTGCTGTTATGATTATCTTTTTGCTTTTTGCATTGTTATTCGGAAGAGTCCACATTAGATATGGAAATTCAGTTTTTATTGATGAATAATACTATTGTTTACTCTTTGGCATTGTTTTTTAAAATCGTTAACACCTCCCCTATGGCATTGTCCCGTAAGCGCGTTATCAAGCCTCCTACGGTATTGTCTTTTAAAAGTGTTATCAAGCCCCCTACGGCTTGTTTTTCCTCTTTGGTTATGGGTGTAAACCTACTAGCATCATAAGGAACTTTGGCTATACTGTTGGCTGTTTTCTCCATCAAATCGGCCCAAGCACTTGTTATGCCCCGCCTGTTTACTTTTACCTTAAAAGACATTTGTCCGGCATATCTTGTTTTGGAACTATAGCCCCAACCGTTGCCTGTTTTATTTCCGTATGTGGCAATAATTTTTCCTTCATCATTTTTTTGTATGTTGGCTATAAACGAAAAATCAACATTATCCACTTGCAAATACGGCAATGGTATTAATGTTAACAAAGGTACTTTTATCTCATATTTCACCTGCTTGTCTGTATAAGAAAAACTCAGCATGGCAATATACAACAATTCCTTATACTCATGTGAATGATGAAAGGCGGTATGTTTAATGAAACTAAAGGCAGCCTCGTCTGCCATGTGTTGCGCTGACAAACAGGCTGACAAAGGTTTTCCTATTAAGGAATTTAGTGGCAATGCTTTTGAACGACCACTGCCACTAATCACATTCGTTTTTTCATTATCCATTGCCACTTAATTATCAACTATTTCTTGTTTGATTTTTTTGTGGATGTTTTTTGTGTTGAACCGGAGGTTTGTTGGGAATCAATGTCAGACTTGTCTCCGGCAGCATTCTCTTCATTTTCGGCAGTTGAAGAATTTTCTTCAATAATTGGTTCAACTTCTGTCATATGTTCAGCAGCTATTTCTAAACTGTTTTTTTCAATCTTCTCCTGACTTACTTCTATACAATTATTGAAAATATCCAACATTTTTGCCATACCCGACGGCATAGAACCACTTGATGCCTTTATTTCAATATTCAATTGATTTTGAACATTGTATTTTGAAGTTTGTTTTTTCTCCGCAGACAAATCCGTGGTGGCAAATTTTGCTACCACTTCATTATTTTCAGTTGTATACATATCTGCACTGAAATTTATCTTTACAGTATCTATCTGCAAATAAGGCACCGGAATAATAGTCAAAAGAGGAACGGACAACGAAAACATATCATTACCATTCTTATAAGAGAAACTTACATTGACTACTTCATATTCAGCTCCTTCTTTTTCACTCTTTTTAAAACCGGCTTCTTTTACAAATTTCAAAGTTTCCATAGATGCCATACTTTGAGCGTTTACACAAGCAATCAATGGGGCTCCTATCATTTGATCAAATGGTATGGTATTGGATGAAGCTGCTATATCCAATACTTTTTTACTTGTTTCGTTTGTTCCGTTTATTTGACTCATTG
>JAFZXM010000052.1 GCA_017616775.1 Bacteroidales bacterium | reverse complement strand
TGCAAAACGCCATGTTTTATCCCAATACTTACATAAACTTTACCCAAGCAGGTGAATATACCAAGCATTACTATAACGGCACAGAAAGGATAGCCAGCAGATTGGGAGACAATACCACAACGATAGCCTTAAACAATAATATATTAGAAGACAGAAAGTTGCAAGCAGAAGACCGCTTTGGAGAGGATATCCATAAGTTAATTGAAGAAACTGTATCTATAGACTTGCCGCCCATGTTGGATATATTGAATTTACAACCTACTGGCACGCCAAATGACATATATTATTATCATCCTAACCACTTGGGCTCTACCTCTTTTGTAACAGATGGCAATGCTACAATTACCCAAGGCTTCCTCTATGCTCCCTTCGGTGAGATAACCACGGAGTACAATATTAATTTTGGCAATAATGTAATACCCAAATATTCTTTTAACGCTAAAGAATTGGATGAGGAAACGGGTATGTATTACTATGAGGCACGGTATTATGCTCCGCCTACGTTTACCAGTAGAGACCCTTTGTTTGAGAAATATTTTTGGATGACTCCCTATGCCTATTGCGCGAATAATCCTGTGAAGTATGTGGATCCGAGTGGGGAGGATTTTGATCCAGTTGTGGATGAAGAAAATAAAACAATAACAATTCGAGCAACATATTATACTTCTAAAGAAAATGAGGCAGATTTACAAAAAGCATTAGATGTATGGAATAATCAATCCGGTCAATACTCTTACGTTGTTGGAAAAGGAAAAGATAAGCAAACATATACTATTAATTTTGAACTTAATGCACAAAGTTTTGATACGCAAGAAGAAGCGTATGATTCTTATCGTCAACATTATTTTGTAAATAAAGGAATCAATTACTATGCGGGTAAAACAGATACATATAGAAAAGAAAAAGGGGATGTTTACAACAAATTATAATGCCCCAAAAATTCCATACGGACACCTCTAAAAATAGATAAAAATTTAATAAGCAAACAAAAAAATAACTATCTTTGCAAAATGAAACACAGGCAGGCATAAACAGGAGCTCATCTGCGAACCCTCAAAAGAACGGGATGTACAAGTTCAACTTGGAAAATTATAATTTTAGTAGAAAAACAGTTCGCTTCAACAGCGGACTAACAAAAAATGTTACATTTGCGGAATTGAAAACAAAAACAAAAACAGAATGAAACGGTTATACTTATTGCTTATTGTTATTGTTCTGATTGCAGTTGGTTGTAAAAAGAAAGTGGAAAGCATTGATATTTATCCCCAAACAATAGAACTCAATGCAGACAACCACGAATCGTACCTGCTCAAGGCGGTTATTGTACCACAAAATGCCACAAACAAAATATCATGGTCTTCAAGCGACCCTCACATTGCCACCGTCAGCAATAACGGTTTGGTTCAATCCGAAAACACAGGAGAATGCATTATCAACGCCCGGGCGGGCAACAAAACAGCCGCTTGCCGGGTAAAGGTCAACCATGCCGCCAACATCCTGCAAAGCATACATTTTACCGATGAGAACATATCCATACATGTAGGGCAAACGGAAAAACTCAACTATTCCGTCACTCCGAGGCATCTCAATCCCCAACTTGCATGGGCTTCATCCGACAATAATATTATAAACGTATCCCAAACAGGTTTCATTACCGCCGTATCAGAAGGCAAGGCTACCGTTACGGCTTCGCACAAAGGCATCAAAGACGCATGCACCATTACCGTAAATTCCACGTCCGTCAGCCTGGACCAAACAGATGTCACGCTGAATATCGGCGACCAAATACAACTGACAGCCACCACCACCCCTGTCATTCCGGCCTCTTTCATTCAGTGGACATCCTACAATACAACGGTGGCACAAGTGGACAACACCGGCATGGTTACCGCTGTCGCTCCGGGAAATGCCCTTATTAAAGCCTCCGTGGGGCAAACAGAAGCCACATGCACCATACACGTAAGCAACAGCACCGGCTCCATGCCGGCTTCCGCGCCCCGGACACATTCTCACCTTATTCCGTAAGCAAAGGGACAGAATTTATATTTGCCTTACATTCTATTCCATAAAAAAATGTTATTTTTGCCATATAAAATCCATTGACATGACAAACGAAACCAAATTAAGTGTTAATATCAATAAAATTGCAACATTGCGCAATGCCCGCGGAGGCAATGTTCCCGATGTTATAGAAGCGGCTGTCAATTGCGAACGTTTCGGTGCCCAAGGCATCACCGTGCATCCGAGGCCGGACGAACGCCATATCCGCTATCAAGACGTATATGACTTAAAAAAAACGGTAACCACAGAATTCAACATTGAAGGCTACCCCTCAGACAAATTCATCAATTTGGTGTTGGACGTAAAACCCGCACAAGTCACCTTGGTCCCCGACCCTCCCGAGGCCCTCACCTCCAATGCCGGATGGAATATTCCCGCCCACATGGATTTTCTCCGTTCCGTTATAGAAATGTTTCATAAAGAAAATATCAGAACCAGCATTTTTATTGATGCCGATCCCATGATGATTTCTGCAGCAAAAGATACAGGCACCGACAGAGTGGAACTTTATACCGAAAGTTATGCCCGTAATTTCAGCCAGCATCCGCAAAATGCCATCAAAGATTTTGTAGCTACTGCCCAAGAAGCCAATCTTCAAGGTATAGGTTTGAACGCCGGACACGACTTGTCGTTGGCCAACTTGCAATATTTCAAACGTAATATTCCGGGATTATTAGAAGTCTCCATCGGACACGCATTAATTTGCGATGCCTTGTATTTGGGTCTGGAAAAAACAATACAAAGTTATTTACAACAATTGAAATAGCTCCTTTATTCTTTCCCCTCCAAAAAACGGGTGATCTCTTTTTCGTTGAAGGCGATATAGTCTAACGACTTTACTATTTTGCCGTTGTCGGACAACAATATCACAGGCTGCTGGCCTTTGGTGATATTTAAAAAAGTATCTACGGTGAAAGTGGTATATTCCATGTCGGGGAGTTGCTGCTTATCGTAAAAACGAGTGATGGCGCTATCGTTGGACATTCTCCAAAATATCAATTTTATATGCTCCGTATTCCAATGTTCCCTTTGGGACATCAACTGCACCCTGCGTGCCGATTTGCGGCAATAGGAGCAGGCCGTGGAATACATGCATATAATCTGCCTGCCTTGGGAATAACTTTCCTGCTTTTGCTGAGCCGCCAGTGCCTGATGATACAAATCTTCATCTATCCTCACCTCACTACCGTAAATTGCGGTATAGATATAATCGGGCGGATTGAAAGCGAATGTCATTCCTAAAGACAATATTGCTAAAATCAAGACCACTATCCATGATTTTCTAAAATCTTTCACACCATTGGGAGATAGTAACAACAACAGCACTATCAGTATGATATTTTTTATGATGGATTGTGTTCTGTTCAATATTATTTTATCACCAAAACAGTGACAATTGTTCATATCTACATCAAACAGCAGGGGCATGCTAACCAAATATATGGTGAAAGCTGTCAACAATAACAAAGCCCCGAAATATGCCCACCGGAATTTTAAACCGAAAATGAGCATGACACCCATGCAAAATTCACAGGCAATCAGGCCACGAGTAAGCGTTTCAGTGAGGGCTAAATTAAAAATGTTATGTTCATAAACATACAAGTCAAATATATCTATAGACAAGTATTTCAGCACTGCCGATGCCACAAATACCCCACCTATGAAAATACGAATAACGTATGTAAATAACTTATTGTCTGTAATCCGGTTTTTCATATTTTAAAATATAAAAAATGGGCAAAAAAGATTGCCCATTTTAATTTCGGTTAACACAAATTTATTATTTGCATTCAACACCGGTTTTTAAACCACCGTCTTCGTCGGTAAAGATTTCAGTGTAATCACTGCATTTCATTCCTTCGTCAATTTCTTGTTCGTATTCTTTAACGACTACACCTGCTGCATAAGTTTTGCATTTGCAATTTTTGTTGCAAGAGGTGAAACCAGCGATTAATGCTATAGCTGCGCATGCTACTAAAACTTTTTTCATTTTTAATTTAAATTTAAATTCAGCCTACTCTTTATCGGATTTTCGGCATACTCCATTTTTTTTGCAAAGGTATCATTTTTTTTACAATTATCCTTACTTGTTTTTTATTTATTTTCCCTATCGGGATACATCACAAACTGGTCGTCTATAACATCTATAATAACAGGCTTTTGCGGGTCGAATTTGGGATCCAGAATCATTTTGGACAAATTGTCCATGATATTTTTTTGTATCACCCTTTTAAGCGGACGGGCACCATAGTGCGGGTCGTAGCCCAAATTGGCCAGTTCATCCATGGCATAATCGGTTAATTTGACAGTGATATCTTGTTTGCGAAGCAATGCTTGCAAATGTTGCAACTGCATGTCCACAATAGAACGGATTTCACTCTTGGTCAAAGGTTTGAACATCAAAATCTCATCTATTCTGTTCAGAAATTCCGGTCTGATGGTTTTCTTCAACAAAGCCATGACTTCATTTTGTGTTTTTTCCTGCAATTCATCAGGCGACAAAGCCGATTGATTGTCGTAATTTTCTTCTATGATATGCGATCCCAGATTAGAAGTCATGATAATGATGGTGTTTTTAAAATCCGCCACCCTTCCTTTATTATCGGTAAGCCGGCCGTCATCAAGCACTTGCAGCAATATGTTGAACACATCGGGATGGGCTTTTTCTATTTCGTCAAACAATACTACGGAATAAGGTTTTCTTCTTACTTTTTCTGTCAATTGGCCGCCTTCTTCATAGCCCACATATCCCGGAGGAGCCCCTACCAAACGGGATACCGTGTGTGCTTCCTGATATTCACTCATATCAATTCTGACGATAGCATCCTCGGTGTTGAACAAATATTCAGCCAAAGCTTTGGCTAACTCGGTTTTACCCACGCCTGTGGTACCCATGAATATAAACGAGCCTATGGGACGGTGTTCGTCTTGCAATCCGGCACGGCTGCGCCTGATGGCATTGGCTATTGCCGATATAGCCTCTTCCTGACCGACTACCCTTTTGTGCAGTTCTTCTTCCAGATGCAACAGTTTTTCTTTTTCGCTGCGCATCATCTTGCTGACAGGAATGCCTGTCCAGCGGGCAACCACTTCGGCGATATCATCGGCGTCCACCACCTCGTCTATCATGGGCTTATCGCCTTGCAGCTCGTGCAACTTTCGGGTTCCTGCCTCTATTTCTGCTTCTTTCTCCCGTATTTTTCCGTATCTCAGCTCTGCCACCCTGCCGTAATCGCCGTCACGCTCCGCCTTGGCTGCTTCAAAACGGTAATTTTCTATATCATGCTTGGCCGCCTGCACCGCATCCACCAACGATTTTTCTTCCTTCCATTTGGCATAAAGGGTGTTGCGTTGGGAACGCAATTCTTCTATCTTTGCCGACAACTGCTCTATCTTGGTATTATCCGATTCCCGCTTGATGGCTTCGCGTTCTATCTCCAGCTGACGTATTTTACGCTCTATTTCATCCAACTCCTGAGGTACGGAATTGATTTCCAGACGCAATTTAGCGGCAGCTTCGTCTATCAGGTCTATGGCTTTATCGGGCAGATAACGCTCCGTGATATAACGCTTGGACAATGTTACGGCCGCAATAATGGCTTCATCCAAAATACGCACCTGATGATGATTTTCGTAACGTTCTTTCAAGCCTCTTAATATCGACACCGACGATTCCACATCCGGCTCATCCACATACACCACTTGAAAACGGCGTTCCAAAGCTTTGTCTTTTTCAAAATATTTTTGATATTCCGATGTGGTGGTGGCGCCTATAGCCCTCAATTCACCGCGGGCCAACGCCGGCTTAAGAATATTGGCCGCATCCATGGCGCCTTCACCGCCGCCGGCACCCACCAAAGTGTGTATTTCATCTATAAAAAGTATAATTTCCCCGTTGGAAGACACCACTTCTTTGATAACGCTTTTCAAACGCTCTTCAAATTCGCCCTTGTATTTGGCACCCGCCACCAATGCTCCCATATCCAACGAGAACACCTGCTTGGACTTCAAATTTTCAGGCACATCACCTTCCACTATTCTATGTGCCAAGCCTTCGGCAATAGCGGTTTTGCCCACACCGGGAGCACCTATCAGGATAGGATTGTTTTTGGTACGACGGGATAATATTTGCAACACCCGCCTGATTTCCTCATCTCTTCCTATCACGGGGTCCAATTTGCCTTTGTGAGCCAAGTCGTTAAGATTTCGGGCATATTTGTTCAATGCATTGTAGCTGTCTTCGGAATGAGGAGAAACGGATTTGCTCCCTTTACGCATTTCCCCAATGGCCTGTTTCAATGTTTTTTCCGTCAGGCCTGCATCTTTGAGCATACGGGCACTGTTGTCTTTTCCCTGCAACATGGCCAACAACAAATGTTCCACTGCCACATACTCATCTCCCATGCTTTCCAACATATCGTATGCCTTCTGCAACATGGCCGCTGCAGACTGCGACAAATACACCGCCTCATTTCCCGACACTTTCGGCAAAGATGCAATTTCGTGATTGAGCACCACTTTCAGTCCCGCCACATTCACGCCGCATTTTTTCAACAGCCATGCAGGCACATCGCTTTCGTCTTCCAACATGCTTTTTAATATGTGTACATTCTCCACAAACTGATGACCTCCGGCTTTGGCTGTTTCCTGAGCCCTGGAGATCATATTTTGGGATTTTACCGTAAATTTTTCAAAATTCATTATTTTATCCTTTCTATTTTTTATTCATTTGATTTTATTTTTTATCTATCAAAACCTATTCCAAACCGTTTTTTATGACAATATGGCTGTATATTCCGTTGTGTTTTATTGTTTTATGCCAAAATGTCAGCATTTTTTGACAAAATGATTTTGAATACAGGCTTATCTGTTTGTTGACAAAGGAGGGCATGCATAAAAAAAATGCATAAAATTGTGTGTTGTATAGAATAATTATGTATCTTTGCAAAGTTCATTTGATAAGAATGATTTTATAAAAAAAATTGAATGATAAAGATTTAGATAATTAACAGATACACGAATGAGAACAATTAAGTACATTTTATTAGGTCTATCCCTATGCTTGGTTATCACCAGCGGAGCACAAAATGCCAAAGGCAGAAAGTCCGGTAACGGTTGGACAAACATCGGTCCGGCTAACATTTCCGGCCGCACACTCACCATATGTGTGGACAAGGATAACACATCCAAACTATATGCAGGGGCTGCAGGTAGCGGTTTATGGGTATCTACCAATGGTGGATCCACATGGGCTATCAACACAGCGTTCAACGGTTCTGCTGCCGTATCTGCAATAGCGCAAGACAATTCAGGTGCATTATATATAGGAACAGGTGACGGCTTGATTCCTGCAAGTTCAGGATATGCCACACCCGGAGTAGAAGATAACTATAGTAATTACGGTATCAAAGGTGACGGTATTTATAAATCCGTTGACGGCGGGGCCACTTTCACCCAATTGGGCAACACCACAGATTGGGAAGCGGTAAATGCCATGGCATACGATGCTGTCAATAATAAATTATACGTTGCCACATCGGAAGGTTTAAAGGTGACCACCGACGGCGGAAATTCATTTACCGACATAGGCAATACGGTAAAATGTACGGATGTCAGGGTGATGGGAGATATGGTAACCTATTGTACCTATGCAGGTACTGCCAATGCCTATATTTCCACCGATGCAGGCACGAATTTCACTTCGGTATGCAGCAATTCCAAACTTCCTTCCGATGCTGCCAGAATAAGCATGGCAATAGCACCTTCCTGTCACGATGTGGTATATGCATTATTGGCCAACAGTAACGGCTCATTTTACGGCATCTACCAATCAAAAGACAAAGGTTCGTCATGGAGATTGATATGCCCTATCGGCGGATTAATAGACCCTATCGGCGGTGCTTCCGGAATTGCTTGTAACCAAATTTTAGTCAGCGCAACCGATTCCACCGAAATATATGCAGGCGGAAGAGCTTTGTATTACGGTACAGAATACAGTGAATCCAACTATTTCAACTGGACCAGCTTAAGTTCCACCATCTATCTTTATGATATGGTAGCCGAAGGCGAAGACATCTACCTTTGCACACAAAACGGCATACTCAAAAAATCCGGCAACGGCAGTTTTGTTGCCAAAAACAATTATTTTGCCACCATGCAAGCCTATACATTGGCTGTTGCCAATGACGGCCGTTTTATGAGCGGTATCAAAAACGGAGGCATGGCTTATTTGGCCAATCCCCGCAGCACCACCAAACAAGCATCGGAAATAAGCGTTCCCCAAGGTGACGGCGGCAATTGCATATTCTCTTTTATCAAACCTGAAGCCGTATTCTACACAGGTTATTACGGATATTGCTATCGCAGGGCCAGTATTAACAGTGATGCCCAAACACCGGTAGAATGGTATGGCAACAATGAGGAAGTTACCACCATTATGGCAAAAAAAGCTTCTTATCCCCGTTGGCATCCCGATGAAAACAATTTAACCAACACCTATACCAGCGCAAGAGTGAACCCGATGGTGATGTGGGAATCCATTAACGACCTCAACAGCATAGACAGTGTATCTTTCATTATAGACAAAACTTATGTTACAGGAGATGAAATATGCGTTAAGAGCAAACGCAACAACTATCCTATACATTATAAATATGAAGGCACCGACACTCTGCACAGAAATGAAGACACTATAGTGGTGCAAGACATCATCACTTCCCGTTTGTTTATAGGCGGCGGCGGACACAAATACACCAAAAACTCCAATATCGCAGTGGGTGCACCCGTTTATATGACCACTCAGGCATTGGATTTTTCAAACAAACCTGAATTTATATGTGTATTCCGCACCAACGATTCCACCGAACAGGTAATGGACTTAAAGGTAAGCAATGACGGTAACGACTTATTTGTGCTCACCCACAAATATACAGGTACTGTTCAAAGTTATTCCATCTACAGGGTATCTGGTTTTGACACATACCGCACTCCTGAACAAATAGACGTATCCAAACACGTATACGATCCGGAAGCTGCCTACACCACCTATAATGACCACAGAATGTTGGTAGACGATACCTTGTTATTTGAATTATCCAGTGTAGATGTACTTTCCATCGCTTTGGACCCTCAAGATAACAACACCTTGGTATATACCACCAACGGAGACGGCATTGCATTCTATCGCGTTAATGCCATCACCAACGCACTTACCGCCACTTTGAGCACGGTAATAGAAGAAGTAAAAGAAGGCAGCGGCATTCCTGAAGATGTTGCCATTTACACTTCTTTAATAGAAATGTCCAACTCCGATATCGCTTATATCGGAACGGAAGTCGGCGTGTACAAAACAGAGAACTTCACCTCCGATATGCCTGCATGGACATTGTACAACAACGGTATTAATGTGAAAATACCCATATTTAAATTGTTCCAACAAACACAATATTTCCCCAACAATCAATCTGTAACCTATTCTGCTGACGGATCGAGCGTGAAAATTGATTTCCCGGGAACTTCCAACTACGGAAGCATCTATGCAGCATCTCACGGTTTGGGTATTTTTATAGACAGCTCCTATTTCAACGGTATCCAAGAATACCGTTACCCGAAAGGACAAACAGAGGTTGCCAATATGATTATCTATCCTAACCCTGCTAACAACCGTGCAACGCTAACATTTGACATAACCGGAGAAGAACAGGTTTCTTTGAATATCTATGACATCACCGGCAGAATGATAAGCAACAAAAATTTAGGTTATTTGCCTTATGGCCCGCACACCGAAAATATTGATTGCGACAACATGTCAAATGGCATATATTTTGTAAATATTAAAACTGACAATAATAGCAAAACCATTAAATTGGTAATTCAAAAATAACAATAGTCCAATAAAAAAAGATTGGTGCTATGTACCAATCTTTTTTAGTTTAAACTTCACACAAAAAAAAGAAAGCATACAGATGAAAAAATTAGTTTTAACATTAAGTTTAGCGGCCCTGATGGGATTTGTTTACGCACAACAGGTAAACGTCAACACTGCTCAAACCATAGCACAGAACTACATCAAAGCCAAAGACATTAACCACAACAATAGCATTGCATCCGTTCAAACCAAAACCAATGCCGACAAGCAACCTGTTTTTTATGTATTCAATTTTACCGATGGCGGTTTTGTTTTAGTAGCTGCCGACAATAGAATGAATCCTATTTTGGCTTATTCGCTCACCGATGAATACAAAATGGACAAAATACCCGCATGCGATGATTTTGTAACTATGTATGAACGTAAAATTGCGGACATACGCAGCCAAAATGCACCGGCCGAACCGGAAATTGCCAAAGAATGGATATCGTTGGAGACAAATAAAATACAAAAAGCTGCATCTTATTCCATCATCTTAATGACAAGCAAATGGAATCAGGATAAATATTACAATGCTTTATGTCCTGATGAGATAGACGCTCCCAACGGATACGATTTGCACGTGCCCAACGGATGCGGTGCCGTAGCCATGGCCCAATTGCTGTATTACCACAGATATCCTG
The DNA here is from genome assembly GCA_017616775.1 of Bacteroidales bacterium. Lineage (GTDB taxonomy): Bacteria > Bacteroidota > Bacteroidia > Bacteroidales > WCHB1-69 > UBA1205. The sequence continues at coordinate 132,531 of JAFZXM010000052.1, read as the reverse complement.
CAAACGGATACGGTTCAAGCACCTATATCTCCGAAAATTACGGCAAACAAACAGCCAACTATGCCGCCACCACTTACGATTATGACGCCATGTCGGATGTAGCCACCAACTATAGCGATGCTATAGCCCGTTTGATATATCATTGCGATGTATCCATTAAAATGGACTATGCTGCGGAAGGCTCCGGCTGCCAATCGGCAGATGTGGTTACTGCTATAAAAGGAAGATTCCTGTATGCCACTACCGTTAATATCAAAAGCAAATCGGGATATAATGATACCGAATGGTTAAATTTAATCAAAAACGATATTAACGACAACTGCCCTATATATTACAGCGCATACAACGGAGGTTCCGGCGTTCATGCAGGACACGCTTTCATTTGCGACGGCTACGATTCCGATAACAATTTGCATATCAACTGGGGATGGGGAGGTTATAACAACGCCTTCTTCTCATTATCCAACATGGACGGCTATACCTTAAGCAATCAAGCAATTTTCGGCATCAAACCCCGTGTGGATACCACCAACTTCTTCACCGGCACCAAAACTCTTTCCGCAACATACGGCTCGTTTGATGATGGAAGCTGCCGTTTGAAATACAGAAACAACACCAATTGCTCCTGGTTGATTTCCCCGGGTGAAAACACCACCAGCATCACTTTGAATATAGCAAATTTCGCTACCGAAAGCGGTAAAGACATTGTTAAAATATATGCAGGCAACACAGCAGATAATGCCAATTTAAAAGCCACCTATTCCGGTGATGTTCCTGAAGGCACCTTTATTACCATTAACAATGCGGAAGCATTTATCACCTTCACCACCGACAGCGATTCCACCAGAGACGGTTTCCGTTTTAACTACACCAGCACAAAAACCTCACACGGTTATTGTTCCACCAGTTCCAATCCTGTCAAACTAACCTCTGCCACCGGCTCCATCACTAACGGAAGCAATAACAGTGTTTACGACAAAGATATAACCTGCTATTGGACCATTGCTCCTAATACCAATCCGGACAAAGTAGGTATTATATTCAGAAAATTCGATATAGGACAAGGCGACAAAGTTGAATTAATGAAACAAGGTTCATCCATAGGTGCCGCAATGAAATATCCCACTCACGGACAATATCGTTTTTCCAAAGATAACATGCCTACATTAGATTCCGTATATGTGGTGAATTCCAATGCAGTATATGTTAAATTCCTATCCGACAACGCAGATGCGGGCACCGGTTGGGAAATAGAATGGATAGACAATGTTAACATTAATGAAAAAGAAGCCGGATTCGGTGCCATTAAAGTATATCCTAACCCTGCCAACAGCATACTTAACGTGGAAGTAAATACCATCAACGGTGAAGATGCAGACCTTATGCTTTACAATGTATTAGGCGAAATGGTTGCCAACACCTCCACCACCGACGCCCGTGCCTCTATCAATGTGGACAATTTGGCTAAAGGCATGTATTTACTCAAAATCACCACTTCCCAAGGAAGTACCACCAAAAAGGTGACTATACAATAACAACAGCGGACACAAAAAAAAAGCACTGTCAAAATTGACAGTGCTTTTTTTTTGTTGCTCAGGTTAGAATATGGTATGATAAGCTTTTGTCAGTGCCATGTAATCCGCTGTATATTGATTGTGCTCATCCCTTATGCACAATTGTTCCTGTTTTGTTTCCGTTTTTTCCTGCATGCTCTTAAATTCCAACAACATTCTGTGCGAAGGTTTTCCCTGTTTGGGATATATTGTACATTGCCGCAGCAATTGCAGTCCGTTCCGTTGCAATGCCGATTGCAACCCGGAAGCATAGCCGGAGGGAAGTATGACGGCAAATAGTCCTTTGCAGGCAAGCAAACAGGAAACGGCTTCAGCCATATCGGCAGAAGTAAGAGTGACGGTATGCCTGCTTAAATTTCGGGACGGACTGTGTGACAGCAATGAATGAGAAAAAAAGGGGGGATTGCTGACTATCAAATCAAATTTCCGCTCACATTCCTTTGACATGGTCCTGATATCTTTTTGCATAAAATGCAAGCGGTCGGCCCACGGGGAGGCTACAGCATTTTGCCCGGCCTGCTCTATTGACGGCGCATGAATATCCACTCCCCATATTTCCGCCTGCGTCCGCTGGGCTATCATCAACGATATCACCCCGCAACCGGTGCCTATGTCCAAAACGGAAGCACAGGTCTCCGGAATGTTTGCCCATGCGCCTAACAACATGGCATCGGTTCCCACTTTCATGGTGGACATATCGTGCATGACGGAAAATTGTTTGAAATGAAAACGGGAATCCATAGTTATCTTCAACAATATATCAGGAATTTTTCAATGTTTCTATCAGCTGCAGAGCTTTTGACACAGTATCTATCTTATCTACGGTAAGGGTAAGTTTTCCGGGCTGTTCTTTCATATGACACACTTGCGGATGCGACTGCACATAAGTGAGCACATTGACAAACTGCTGACTTTCATAATAAGCCGAATCCTGCATGGCGGGAAAATAGCCTACAAAGCGTTTTTGTTTAAGCACTATCCTTTCAAACCCCACCTCTTTGGCCCTATTCCGCATTTTCATGGAGGTAATCAAATCGGAGGTTTGTGCAGGCATGTCCCCGAATCTGTCTATCAGGCGGTTGGCATACAATTCAAGTTCCTCGTCCGACGACAATCCGTTGAGTTCTTTATATAATGCGAAACGCTCTTCGCCTGAATACACATAACTGTCGGGTATAAAGAGTTCCATATCGGTTTCTATAGCACATTCACGCACAAAACACACCTCCTGCAATTCGTTGCCCGCTGTAGATTCCTGCATTTCTTCTATGGCTTCCTGCAAAATTTTCTGGTACATTTCATACCCTATTTCGGTAATAAAACCGCTTTGTTCCGCTCCCAGCAGATTACCGGCACCGCGAATATCCAAATCCCGCATGGCTATATTAAAACCGCTGCCTATATCTGCATATTCTTCTATGGCATCCAATCGTTTGCAAGCAATGGAGGACAACATATCCCGGGGCGGTGTGAGCAGATAGCAAAAGGCTTTTTTATTGTTGCGCCCCACCCTGCCCCTCAACTGATGCAATTCACTCAATCCGAAATTTTGGGCTTCGTTGATAATAATTGTATTGGCATTGGGAATATCCAGTCCGGACTCAATGATAGCGGTGGACACCAAAATATCATAATATCCGTCAATGAAATCCAACATTATTTTTTCCAACATATTGCCTTCCATTTGACCATGAGCCACGGCTACTTTATGGTTGGGGAAATGTCCTCTTATCAAATCGGCTATTTCATTAATATTTTGCACTCTGTTGTGCACTACAAACACTTGTCCGTTGCGGGACACCTCATTGTCTATAGCCGAAAACAAGGTGTGCTCATCAAACACTTTCACCGATGTTTCTATAGGATACCGGTTTAAAGGAGGTGTACGCATGATAGAAATATCCCTTGCTCCCATGAGTGAAAATTGCAAAGTACGGGGAATGGGGGTGGCTGTCATGGTGAGTGTGTCCACATTCACCTTCATGCACCGCAATTTTTCTTTATCGCCCACACCGAATTTTTGCTCTTCATCTACTATCAACAATCCCAAATCTTTAAATTCCACATCTTTGCCCAACAGACGATGCGTTCCTATGATGATATCCAATTGTCCTTTTTTGAGTTTTTGCAAAATTTCTTTTTGCTGTTTGGCCGATTTAAACCTGTTAACATAATCCACGCTGCAAGGAAAATTGGACAGCCGGTCTCTAAAAGTGTTGTAATGCTGCAGTGCCAACACGGTAGTGGGCACCAATACCGCCACCTGTTTGTTGTCGCACACGGCTTTAAAGGCTGCCCTTATGGCTATTTCCGTTTTTCCGAAGCCCACATCCCCGCATATCAGTCTGTCCATAGGATAAGAGGCTTCCATATCTTTTTTCACTTCCGCCGTCGCCTTTATTTGGTCAGGGGTGTCTTCATATACAAACGATGCCTCCAGCTCATTTTGCATGAAATTGTCGGGAGAGAAAGCATAGCCGTCTGCGGCTTTGCGCTCTGCATACAATTTGGTTAAATCAAAAACCAACTGTTTTACTTTGGTCTTGGCCTTTTCTTTTACCTTATTCCAAGCATTGCTGCCCAAACGGTGCAAAGCGGGTGCCATGCCGTCTTTTCCTGAATATTTGGCTATGCGATGCAAAGAATGTATGCTGATATACAACACATCCTTATCCTTGTACAATATTTTGATAGCCTCCTGCTGTTTTCCGCCCACATCTATTTTTTCCAATCCCGCATATTGGCCTATTCCATAATTAATATGCGTCACATAGTCTCCCGGCTTCAGGTCATACAGCTCTTTTAAAGTCAGCGACTCGTTTTTTCTATATTTATCTTCTATTTTATACCTGTGATATCTGTTAAATACCTGATGATCGGTATATAAAGCCAATTTGTTGTCTTTATCGACAAAGCCTTCGTGCAAAGAGTAATTGACATATTGCACCATGTTGCACTCCATTTGTTGCAACAATTTTTCCCCGTATGTTTGCCTATAGCGTGCGTCCTGCAGCATATCCCACACTATATTTCGCACCCTTACCGATTGATTTTCATTGGCGGCGGCAAATATATTGCATATTCCCTGCTGATAATGCTCTATCCATTCATTGACAAGAATATCAAACTGCTTGTTGTACGACATCTGTACCTGCATGTTGAAGGCAACTTCCATGGTGGGAACGGTATAAAAATTGTGTCCGAACTCCAACAAATGGCATCTCAAAATATTTCTTTTAAAATCTTCAACACCGGTATGCTCCACCTCTATGTCAGCATTTGCAGCAGCTTCTTGCCAAAACTTTTTGAGCGCATGTTCACACGCTTCTATATCTTCTATCCATATGCAGGTGTTGTCGGGCAGCAATTGCATGATATCCATGCTGTTGTCTGTATTCAAATTTTGTATGTCCGCAGTAATGACCGTTTCTTCCAACACCTTTTTTGTCAATTGGCTTTCTATGTCAAACAAGCGTATGGAGGCTATCATATCGCCTTTGAATTCTATTCTCACCGGATGCTCATCGGTATAGGAGAACACATCTATCAGGCCACCGCGTATGGCAAATTGTCCGGGCTGCACCACATAATCGCTATATTCAAAATCCGCTTCGGACAAATCCTCCACCAAAGCATCAAAACCATATATCTGATTGGTTTTCAACAACAATCTTGCATTTTTGAAGGTGCTGATATCCGCCACCTTTTCGGACAAAGCCTCAGGATAACTGACTATTATGTTTGAATGCCCTTCACTTATTTGTTGCAATACTGTATTGCGAAGCATGGTCATATAGCTGTCCATTTTTTTATTTTCTGTTCTGGCGGCATAAAAGAGCACTTTTCTATCGCTAAAATCCTTTTCCTGCTCTTGAAATATGCATTCCAAATCACCAAAAAAGAACGATGCCGTTTCTTTATCGGGCAATATACACAATTGCAAAGAGGATATCCTGCGGGCCAATGCAGATATATAAAAGGCCCTTGCGCTTCCTTTCAAACCTTTCAAATGTATTCTTTGCAAACCGGCAGAATGCAAAGAACCGGCTATTGCCCCTGTCTTGTCGCAATGTTCATATATGCCTGCTATATCGTTTATCTGCATATCTTTTTACTTTTATTTTCATCAAACTGATTGATAACAGTGGCAAAATGCAATGTATCAAAAAGCATGGCAAAATGCATGATATGATATTCACTTTCATCAGCAGCATTCAACAAATTCACATTCACAGCATTTTTAAACACATGCCATAGCATTTCGGTACAAAAAAACTCTGTGCTGTCTTCAAAATTAAATTCATCATCAAACGGGATGCGCTGCTTATAATAATTCCATGCGGCAAAGGCTATTTTGTTTCCGGCATTGCTGTCTTGCGAAACAAACCGTTGCACCACTATTGAATTTTCATGACTGTCGGTTAAAAACCGGGACAAAGGGTCTGTTTGCATGCCGTCGGTTTTGGACAAAGAATTTGATACCGTATGTATAACATACCAGGCGCTGTCTTTGGTTTGTACCAACACCCCGCAATGCGACACCGCATAATCATCGTGTGCATATTTTGCTATTGTATTGCTAACCCAACCGAATCCGTGCCTTAAAATCACATCGCCGTTACGCAACAGGGCATACTCTTGGTTATCGAACGAAGCTGTCGCCTGATGTTCATAATATCCTGCAGTGCCCTTACACATGCGTGACAAAGATATCACCAGCATGCCTGCCAATATTACTGCCGATAAAATAAAAGCATATTTTTTTTTCATAAAAAAAAATAGCTGTTTGATATCAAACAGCTAAGAATATGGTAACAAATAATTTATTCACTCTTTTCGGTCGCAATAATATCATCTTCGGATATAGAAAGGATATCATCTTCTTCCAATTCGGAAGGGATGTCGTCTTCAGGGTCATTCATATATTCATTATTGCCGTTTTCCTTTCCCGGATCCACATACCATTTTTTGCCCACTTTCTTCAAATCTATTACTTGTGTTATCTCTTCTTTTTCGGAAGTTTGTTTGTCTTCCAGACTTAAAACACAAGTACAGGTAGCCAAAGTATCATCCACTATTTCGCATTGTATATCTTTGATATCCAATTTTGAATTGGCGGCATTTTCTTTATCTTCTTCGGGAACCATTGCCTGTACGAGTTGGTAATAAGCACGGTCTTCTTCTAACACACAATCTTGAATTTGATCAAATTCGTATTTGGCATAATGGGTAAAAAATTCTTTTGCCACTTCTTCAGGTGTATTTTTATCGCAACTCACCATGGTAAGCGCTGTTATACCTAAAACTATTGCTGCTATCTTTTTCATATTCATCAATTTTATATTAATATACTAAAGGACGGTTATCTTTGATTTTCACCATTTTCTTCAAAGCCGGTGTAGTTTGGTTTTGCACTCTGCTTTGCATCATCATTTGATATTGTTGTACCAACATGTCTTCGTTTTCATCATGGGCATTCACATCCAAAGAAGGCACATCTATTTTGTTGATTTTTATAACATACACGCCCATATCGCCGATATACACTTTAGTGCTGCCTGCTTGTTGTCCCATAAGTTGGCCTATCATTTTATCCTCCAGTCCGAAATGAGAGAAATTTCTGTCGGCATAGGTAACGGAGGCTTGTTCATTTTCTGCTTTATATTTAGAGGCTATGGTTTCCAGGGAAGCGCCTTGTTTCAAATCTTTATTGAGCATTTCTTCCAATTTGGCGGCTTTCTTATCCCTTTTGGCCATGGTTTCACAATAATTCTTGATTTGTTCCTGGTCCAAAGACATATAGCCTTTAGGATAAATACCTTTCAATGCCACTACCACATAAGCTCCTTCGGTAGAGAACACGGAAGACACATCCCCTTTCTTGGTGTTTTTGTCGTATATCCAATGTACTATATCACGGCTAGTTACATTTAATCCCGGCAGCGTATAGGTCATTTCTTCCACTCTTTCAAAACTGCGTTTGTCCAAATTTTGTGCTGAAGCGGCTTTGTCAAAATCACTTATAGTAGCCAAACCGTTTACAAATGTATTGGCTCTGCTTTCTATATTATCTATGGTTTCACGTGACGGGGCTATTTCTTTTTTGCCTATGGCCACTTGTATTTTTTTATTGAAAGCGGAACGGGCGTTAACTCTGAAGATATAAGTGCCGCCTTGATGTTTATATTGTACCAGACTGCCTTCGGGATGAGTATACAAAGTGTCAAAGAACAATTGTCCGTCACCTATTCCGTCTTCCATCCAAATTCTTCCTTCATCGGGCTGGCCTTCTATGGGAATATCGGAATATTTGTTGGCTACGGCTACAAAATCTTCTCCCTGACGCAATGCTTCCATTGCGCTGTCAACCATCATAGCGGCTTCAGCAGGAGTTCTGCCGTTGCCTTGCACGCCCAAGTCTGCAATGAACATAAAATTGACATTCAAAGAATCGGGACGTTCTTTGATGTTCAACAATTTGGCAAAAACCCACATGTTACCGTCCACAAAAGGCTCTACCAAAGTACCTGCGGGAGCGTTGAACAATACGGTATCCAATGCAGGCATCAATTCCCCCGGTTTTTTATAAGTGCTGTCATAACGGGTATCCACCATACGGTTTACAAAATCTTGAGGCCTTTCACTGGTGGCGAATTCGGTATACATTTGATTCACTTCTTTTTCTATATCCTGCAAATCTCCTATGGAAGGCTCTACACGGAAAATCACATATTCCACTTCTCTGTATTCTTTGTCTTGTTTGAAACGGAATTTGTTGTCTTCATACCATTTTTTAACATCCGATTGGCTGACAGATATTTTATCGTCACTCACCAATTCGTGGCTATAAGGCAGCTGTACAAAATCGATATCGGCTTTCAATGAATTTTCAGCTTGCATTTTTTTCACCATTGCCTTAGGAATATAAAAAGACTTGGTAAGCAAATTGAAATATTTGTTAATAGCAGCCTCTCTGACAATATAACGTTCCAATTCCAGATATTGATTCCTGATAGTGGTATCATATTGATCCATATTGTCCAAGAACTGATTGGCCAATTGCATGTTGTACGACGTTCCGTCGGAAAAGAAACGTTGCGCATATTGGTGTGCATTGGGACCGGACACCAAATCTCTGACTTCTTCATTGGTAACAGTGATACCCAAACGTTCGGACTCGTCGGCCAACAATATAGAGTCCACCAAAGACTCGTACAATTGTGTTCCCAATTGGAAATCCTCTTCCGACGAAAGATTTCTGTTTTCCCTCTGCTTTACCAATTCCCTATATGCGTTATATTGTTGCATATATTCAGTGTAGGATATATTATTTTTACCCACCACTATGAATTTATCCTGCAATTTTGAATTACCGCCTTTACGGCCAAAATCTCCTAAAATAAATGCTAACAAAGCTCCTGCCACTACAATAAGCAAGATAGTTGAATGCTTTCTTATTCTTCCTATTGCTGCCATATTTTTTTATGTGTAATCTATAATTTTATTTATTTAAACAATCTGCAAAGATAGTAAAAAAATCAATATGTTTGTTCAAAAAAAATTCAATACAAAAAAAAATATTGGCAAACCGGCCTTGTCCAACACCAATAATATTGTATAACAAATGTTTGATGAATTCACATTTTGCTTCCCCGTCATTAAAAACAAGGATTACAACAGGTTAATATTTCAACATATTTTTTTGAAAAAAAATATATAAAAACATCTTCTTGATAAATAGTTTTTTTTTACATTTGCAAAAATTTTTCTAAAGCATACATAAGACATGAATAAAATATTAATTGTAGGATCCGGTGGACAAATCGGAACAGAATTGGTAAAAAAATTACGTGCTACTTACGGAAATTCAAATGTGGTTGCCAGTGACCTCCGCCAATTGAGCGGAGAAATAGTTGAGCAAGGTCCGTTTGAAAGAATTGACTCCACTCAAATCACCCAAATAATAGAAGTAGTTAAAAAATACGAAATCGACACCATTTACAATTTGGCAGCCATACTTTCGGCCACGGCAGAAAAAAATCCCATGCTGGGATGGAATGTCGGCATCGGCAGTTTGGTCAACTGTTTGGAAGTGGCCCGTATTTTCAACTGTGCCGTATTCACTCCGTCATCTATCGGAGCTTTCGGGCCCAGCACACCCCACAATCTCACTCCGCAAGACACCATCCAACGTCCCAACACCATCTACGGTGTTACCAAAGTGACAGGAGAATTGCTGAGTGACTATTATTTCACCCGTTTCGGTGTGGACACCCGTTCCGTACGTTTTCCGGGACTGATATCCAATCTCACCCTGCCCGGCGGCGGCACCACCGACTATGCAGTGGAAATATACTATGCAGCCGTAAAAGGCGAAACATTTGTATGCCCGCTGGAAAAAGGCACTTATATGGATATGATGTATATGCCCGATGCCTTGGATGCCATGGTGGACATTATGGAAGCCGATCCTTCCAAATTAATACACCGTAACTCCTTCAATGTGACGGCTATGAGTTTTGACCCTGAAATCATTTATCAAGCCATCAAGAAATACATACCCGATTTTAAAATGATCTACCAGCCGGAACCTGTCAAACAGGCAATTGCCAACAGTTGGCCGGATAAAATGGACGATTCCTGCGCCCGTAAGGAATGGGGATGGAATCCCAAATATGATTTGGACAAAATGACCGTGGACATGCTGGATACCCTCAAAGCCAAACATGCCAAAGGCCTTATCTAAACAATGGATTATACAAAAAATGTCGCCCATAGGCGACATTTTTTTTTATCCTTTATACAATACGGCGATATAGTTCCCGTCCGCATGTTTCCACACCGCAGTTTTCTGACAGTTGGGCTTGCATCAGAACCGTCCGGACCACAATGATTTTCTTCAACTGCAAAGTTAAACAAAATGTTAATATGCCACACCTGTTTTTCAGTTTTTTTCAGAAAAACAACATGACACAAAACACCGCTTACGGCAAGGGGCGGAAAGTTCCTCCCCTTTGCTGCATAAACGAATCCGGAGGGGGAAATTCTGCCGGTATGTTCCGGTTATTCCCTGCTGAGTTTTTGCATCACACAACGGAACCCGAATTTTCCGGCTTCTTCCGTTGCAACTTCGGATTTCAGACCATAAGTGCCTGCCCCTACTATCAGCTTCATTTCTGCCGTCATTTCGGCAAGGCTTCCTCCCACGCCTTCTATACCCATGTCAAAAGCTTCCTGCATGTGTGACATGGTCGGCAATGAATATATCACATACTCATTGCCCTTTTTACTTTGAGCATTGTCTCTGTCTGTTCTCCAACTGCAATAAGCCCTTATTTGTTCCCAACTCAAACCCACTATAGGTTTTTGCTGGCAGGCAGCCTCATTCATTATATTTGCCTTGCCATACACCGATTTACAAATATCGGCATCCGGCATGGCCATTTCCGCATATGCATCACCGGAAACCTTGCGCAAATAATCCACATACGCTTTATAATCCGCTACCGTTACCATATTGGCGTCTATGCAAACGGATTTGTCACTTTTGAGAGGTATCTGTGACGTTTTTTTACCTTCTGCCCATGCTGTGGCACAAGTTATCACCATCAATACTACAACTAATTTTTTCATCTTTCAGCGTTTTTTTATTATTAATTCTTTGACATTATTTGATCTTCACTTTTTTGTTTTTTACTGCCGGAATATATTTGATAAACATAAAAACAGCATTCCAATTCAGCATTGTATACCTTATATTTTCGCAAAGTCTTTAATCCGAAACTTCTCATTGCCTGCCTGTTGGACGTAAGCATACACGCCATACAATTGATATATTTTTTCTTCAAAATGTTGCCTATGGACTGATAAAAATTTTCAATTTCCTCCATCTGCAATCTTTCTCCATAAGGAGGATTGACAATTACATATGCCGGAGTACGTGCCGGTGCCGTATCCGCAAAATCTTCCACCGACAATACTATGATGTCATCCAGGCGCAATTGTTCTATATTTTCTTTATCAGACCTTATATATTTATAATTTATATCACTGCCGTAAATTTTTATATCCGTAAATTCTTTCATGGCATCATCGGCTTGAAAACGGATATCATTCCACAATTTTTCATCAAAATTTTTCCATGACATAAATCCGTAATTCTCCACGCGGTAATAGCCTGCCGGCATATTTAACGCTTTCATGGCGGCTTCTATCAATATGGTGCCCGAACCGCACATAAAATCTATCAAATCGCAGGTGCCATCCCAACCGCTGAGTGCTATAATCCCCGCTGCCATCACCTCATTGAGCGCAGCTGGATGCCGGGTGGTTTTATATCCTCTTCTATGCAGCGATATACCGGAACTATCCAAAGAAATGGTGGCCGTATTCCGATACACATGCACATCTATTGTCACCTCCGGTGACTGCTTGTCTATACCCGGGCGACAATCATACCTGTCCCTATAACTGTCGCAAATGGCGTCTTTGGCAAGCAGACTGGTATATTGCGAATTATAAAATATGGAGTCCGCTACTACGGAATGCACACAAAAAGTGCCGTCTTTATCCAGATAATCCGTTAAATCAATATTAAACACCGATTTATAAAAATCTTCATTGGTCTTGAATTCAAATTCTTTTATCACCAACAGCACCCGCAACACCAACCTGCAGGTATAATTCACTTTGTATAGCAATGCCGTGTCTCCGCAAAACGAAACGGCACGGGTAAGCACTTGCACATCTTCCGCCCCTGCCTGCTGCAATTCCATGGACAACATTTGTTCCAATCCGGCGAATGTTTTGGCTATAAATTTCATTTGAAATATTTTTGGTATAAAATGCAAAGATAATATTTTTTTCAATATCCGCTCCGGCGGATACTTTTTTAGCTTGATTCAAACTTTCCGGAGCCGCACTGATGACGCACTGCACGGATAGCACCCGCTGCCAGGAAACTATCTGCGCTATTGCATGGAAATAACAGTGCATGCATATTGTTTTTCCTCATTCACCCAAGAAGTGACGGAATAGGGATGCCTGCCAAAACCGTTTAATATTTGAGGAATATCCCTGCCTATGCTCTCCCCTTTCATTTTCACATATGCCTCCTTTCTGGTCCACAACAATGAAAAGGCCTGAGCCGGATGCGCCGCCGAACGTATTTGCCTTATTTCTTCTTCATTCATGGTATAATGCAAAAAAGCGTCATCGGGAAGATATAATCTTTCCACATCCACACCGACAGGAGCCGTATCTACCGCCACTATTATCCCGTATTTGCAATGGCTGATATTAAAATGCACATCAGGATAGCGGCTGATATGGGGTTTGCCGTGTTCCGACAATTCAAAAACCAACGGCTCATTACGGGATATCACCCCTTGCTCCTCTAACATATCATGCAACAGCTCATATGCTTTCAAACACGCATATTGATTGGGCAAACGTTTGTACGCCATGGCTTTTTCAGCTCTTTGCGCCGACACGCGCCGCAACAAACGCTGCACTTCCGCAACAGAGCATTGCTCCATATTGTCAAACACTTTCCACTTCATGATAATATACTTGATACAAAAATAACGAGGCTATCACCTCGTTATCGTGCGGGTGAGGAGACTCGAACTCCTACGCCTTTCGGCACTAGATCCTAAGTCTAGCGCGGCTACCAATTACGCCACACCCGCCTGAACCGGACCTTGCAAAGGTAGCTTTTTTTTCAATACAAAACAATGGTTTGCTTTTTATTTTATCCGTTATGCCGCACAAAATATTTTATCTGCCGGCAAATATTTAGCCGTAAAAATAGTATCTTTGCAATTCAGGAAATATTGGATTATGACAAAAAAAATATGGATAACAATTGCATTTTGCCTGTTTTGTGTTTCTCTGCAAGCGCAATTGAGCAATCAATCAAAGGTAAGCCTGCTTACCTGCGGTCCCGGCAGCGAATTTTATGAATCCTTCGGCCACAGCGCCATCAGAATACAAGACGACAGCCTGAACATAGACTATGTATTCAACTATGGCGTGTTCAGTTTTAACGAGCCTCATTTTTATTTGAAATTTGCCCAAGGACGCTTGCCTTACATGCTGGCCGCAGACTATACGGAACCGTTTTTACAAAGTTATGCTTACGAAGGCAGAAGTGTTACCATGCAAGTGCTCAACATGACCCCGGATGAAAAAAATAAATTATACGCTCTGCTGGAAGAAAACTATAAACCCGAAAACCGCTATTATGCCTACGATTTTTTTAGAGACAATTGCGCCACACGCATCCGCGACATACTTCAATCATCCTTTTCCGACTCTCTTTTTTCCCACCGGCAGTCCGCCAATGCTCTCACTTATAGAAATTTATATTATATCTACACCACCGACCAACTTTGGTGGAGACTTTCCATAGATTTACTGCTGGGCATGCGCACCGATAAAAAACTGAATGAATGGGAATATATGTATATCCCTTTTGACATGGAAAAACAAGCGGACACCTGCATATTGGGACATCAAAAGGGAGGCCTGGTTCAACAAACCGACCATCTTCTCAGGCAAACGTCCACCATACCGCCCACCGCTGTATCGCCCAATATCATTTTTTCCATATTATTTTTAATAGCATTATTCATCACCTTTTTCGAACGCAGGGCTCACTTCTACGCAAAACCATTCGATATTCTGTTATATCTCGCTCTGGCACTTTTAAGCACCCTGATATTGTATCTATGGCTGATATCCGACCATTATGCCACCAAATACAATTTAAACATTCTGTGGATTAACCCGTTAGCATGGATATTGCTATTCAGGCTCAAACGCACTTCTCCCGCGGTTATCTATGCCGTGATGCTGTGCGTGCTTATTGCTTTGGCAGGGGCGGTGCCGGGATTGTTGCCGCAACAATTCAACACAGCCGCCTTTCCTATTATGTTGACCGTTTTAGTCCGCTTGTGGGCTCTGCGAAAAGCACAAAAAGACAAACAATAATTTTCCTTCACTGCATTTTTGCCCCGCAAAAATCGGAATATATGCAAACAAAAGGAAAAACATCATGATGTTTTTCCTTTTGCGTTCACCCGGCTGCTTTTACTGCAAATAATATATATTGTATCGGGACAATATGTTTTCATGCGCAGACTATAAATGCAAGCTCCGCCTGATGTTTTCTATCTTTTGCGCAAGTTCCCGTTCCGCTGTGTCGTATTCATTTGCATTTCGCAATTGTCCTTTGACACTGAAATAGAATTTGATTTTGGGTTCCGTGCCGGAAGGCCGCATGGTGATTTTACTGCCGTCTGAAATAAAATATTGTATAACATCACTTTTGGGTAACAAAACAGGAGTGACAAGGCCTGTGAGCATATTTTTGGCCTGCGACGACAGATAATCCCTGACTTCCACCACTGCCGCACCGTTAATTTCTGCAGGCGGACATTGGCGGAATTGTTGCATCATCCGCTGTATTTCTTCACTTCCGCTCTTTCCTTTTTTGGTAATGGACAATAAGTCTTCTTTATAAAAACCGTATTCCCGGTACAGGTCAACCAAAATGTCAAAAAATGTCTTTCCCTGTTCTTTGCCCCATGCGGCTATTTCGGCTATCATGGCACAGGCGCCCACGGCATCTTTATCCCTTACAAAATCACCGATAAGATAACCGTAACTTTCTTCTCCTCCGCCTATGAAATGCTCTTTGCCTTCCAATTCGCGGATTTTGTCGCCTATGTATTTGAAACCTGTGAGCACATCATAAGACTTTACCTTATTTTTGGCAGCTATGTCGGACAAGATATCCGAAGTGACTATGGTTTTAACAATATATTCTTTTCCTGTGTTTTTACCTGTTTCATTCCATTGTTTGAGCAGATAATATATCAAAATGGAGGCCGTTTGATTACCGTTGAGCAGCATCCACTGTCCTTGCGGGCGTTTGACGGCTACGCCCACACGGTCGGCATCGGGATCGGTTGCCATCACTATATCCGCATCTATTTCTTTTGCCAGATTCACCGCCAATTCCATCGCCGATTTTTCTTCAGGATTGGGAGACGGGGCGGTAGGAAAATTTCCGTCGGGAACAGCCTGCGATTCCACAAGATGCACATTGGTAAACCCTAATTTCGCCAACATTTTCGGCACCAGTGTGATACCCGTGCCGTGCAAAGGGGAATACACTATCTTCAAATCATGCTGGCGCTTTATTGCCTGCGGCAACAGACAATTCTGCGCTACCCTGTTCATATATATGTTATCCGTTTCTTCCCCTATAATCGTAATATTGTCTTCTCCTCCCTGCATTTTAATGCTATCTATGGAGTCTATACGCTGCACTTCGGCTATCACATTTTTGTCGTGAGGGGCCACCAATTGGCAGCCGTCATTCCAATAGGCCTTGTATCCGTTATATTCTTTGGGATTATGCGATGCGGTAATCATCACCCCTACCTGACACTCAAAATGCCTTACCGCAAATGACAATTCCGGCGTGGGACGCAAATCTTCAAACAAATAAACTTTAAATCCGTTGGCCGCCAATACTTTTGCTGTAATTTCCGCAAATTGGCGACTATTGTTACGGCTGTCGTGAGACACCGCAGCCTTGAGAGGGCGCTGCGCAAAAGATTTGACAATATAATTGGCCAAGCCTTGGGTAGCCATGGCTACATTATATTTGTTCATCCTATTGGTACCCACGCCCATTATACCGCGCAAACCACCTGTTCCGAATTCCAAACTTTTATAAAAAGCATCTTCCAATTCTTCGGGATCGGACTGCATCATTTGCTTAACCAGCTCTTTGTCAGAGGCATCATAATTACCATTCAGCCATGTGTCAACATTTTGTTTTGTCAGTGTTTCCATACTTTCACTTTTTTTTTGCAAAATTACACAAAAAACAAATGCATTTTGCCAACCATGGCACACAATCTTTTTTCAGACTGAAAAAAAGTATATATTATCGTCACCATCAGTGTGTGATATCAGTTTTTTTAACCGTTATCCTGAAAAATAACATTAATTTAACATTGTTGCTACATATTTTTTCTACTTTTGTATGTTTATAGTAAAAAATATCAAAATAATGAGTAGAATAGTTCATATAGTAGGTAGACAGATATTGGATTCCAGAGGCAATCCGACTGTAGAAGTAGACGTATACACTGAAGCCGGAGCCATGGGAAGAGCTGCTGTACCCTCAGGAGCATCCACCGGAGTTCATGAAGCTGTTGAACTTAGAGACGGCGATGACAGCCTGTTTTGCGGAAAAGGAGTACTCAAGGCAGTACAAAACATTAACAAAACCATTGTAGAAGAATTGAAAGGCTATCCTGTAGACAGGCAGGATTTGATAGACTACCGCATGATAGAATTGGACGGTACCGACAACAAAGGCAATTTGGGCGCTAACGCCATTTTAGGCGTTTCTTTGGCATGTGCCAAAGCAGCCGCCATTGAAACCGGTCAGGACCTGTACCGTTATATCGGCGGTGTCAATGCCAACACCTTACCCATCCCCATGATGAATATACTCAACGGAGGATCGCATGCAGATAATGCTATCGATTTCCAAGAGTTTATGATCATGCCTGTGGGAGCAGAAACATTCTCGGAAGGATTGCGCTGGGGCGCTGAAGTGTTTCATCGTTTGAAAACCGTATTGAAAAACAAAGGATATTCCACCAATGTAGGTGATGAAGGCGGCTTTGCCCCCAATTTGAAATCTAATGAAGAGGCCATAGAAGTAATATTACAAGCTATAGAAAAAGCAGGGCTCCGCCCGGGTGAAGACATCTATATTGCCTTGGACCCCGCTTCTTCGGAATATTATCTTCCGGAAGAAAAAGTTTATCACCTGCATAAATCCACCGGTGACAAACTCACTTCAACACAAATGGCAGACTTTTGGAAAGACTGGACAAGCCGTTATCCCATCATATCCATTGAAGACGGCATGGCCGAAGACGATTGGGACGGCTGGAAACTGCTTACCGACACCATAGGCGAACGCATACAGTTGGTGGGCGATGATTTGTTCGTTACCAACACCCAACGTTTGGAACAAGGAATTATCAAAGGCGTAGCCAATTCCATATTGATAAAAGTCAACCAGATAGGCACCTTAACAGAAACCATTGAAGCTGTCAATTTGGCCTATCGCAACGGATATACAGCCATCATGAGCCACCGTTCGGGAGAAACCGAAGATACCACTATTGCCGATTTGGCCGTGGCTCTCAACACAGGGCTCATCAAAACGGGTTCCGCCAGTCGTACTGACCGTATTTGTAAATACAATCAATTATTGCGTCTGGAAGAAACACTCGGAAATTCAGCTGTATATATCGGCAAAAATTTCATGTACGCCCAATAATACACTATCAGGCACAACAAAAGCGGGAAGCCTCGGTTTCTCGCTTTTTGTTTATTGACAAACATCCGGCAATGAAAAACATCATAGCAAAAACATTTTCTGCATTGCTGCACCCCGCCACGGTATTTGTAATATTATTTATTACCATTACCTGCTTGCGGTACAGCTATGCGCCCTATATCCTACTGATGTCCGTAAAACAACTGCTTATATGCATAACCGTTAGTTTATTGCTGTTAATAATATGCTATAAAGCCCGATGGATCAAAAGCTTCACTCTCAAGCACCGCTCCGACAGACCATTAGGATTCCTTTGTTTTGCTGTGCCATTGATAATATGGATGTATTGTCCTACTTACGGCAATGCCTTTACCGCCCTGCTTCTCCGCATAACCATACCCGCACTATACACCATACTCATAGTAAGTATATTCTGGAAAATGAGCGCCCACCTGTTTTTCTTCGGCACGGTGACGGGCATACTTTATACCCTGGTGTATCTGCAGGTGTTTCCCACATATTTTTGGTGGATTATTCCGGTCATGCTGCTGCTTGCCGGCTGTTTGGGAGCCTCCCGCCTGTATCTTAACGCACACACCCCCGCCCAAATCTATATAGGATACGCTTTAGGTTGGCTGCAAGCCTCCGCCATCACCGCCCTGCTGTTGTAAAAAGACAGTCTTTTTACTCCAAACTGCTATCTATGGCAAATAAAATTGTATCTTTGCAAAAAAAAAGAAATTCATGCAGGCATGGTTGGAAAATGAGACTTTGGTATTTTATTTGAAAATGCTTGTATGTCTGTGTATCATGTATATTCCATTCATCGGCAAATACATACGCTTGCTGGACACCATCTTCCACGAAGGCGGCCATGTTTTGTGTGCTTTGCTTTTACGGTGCCGTATCAATAAAGTCAATCTGTTCAGCAATTTGGCAGGAGACACCCGCATAGTAAGCAGTAAAGGCAAAACATTTTTGATAGCCCTGGCAGGCTATCCCGCATCGGCAGCTGCCGCTTTTGTCGCTTTTGCCGCCGTCAGCAGGAATTTCTCCCAATATTTCATCATCGCCTTATGCGTTATATTGTTGCTCTTTTTGATTTTTTACATACGCAACGGCTTCGGCATATTCTGGACCATCACTTTTATCGCTCTCAATGCCTATATGCTATATAAAAACATACCGTCGTTAACCGACTATGCATGTCAAATATATGCATTTATTATTTTTATAGAATCCATCATAGCGGTATGCCAATTGCTGGTTTTGGCCTGGCGCTGCCCGCAACAAGCGGGAGACGCCACCGTATTGGCCGGCATCACGCATATTCCGGCCTTTGTTCATGCCCTGGTGTTTATGATTATCAACTTTATTATCAACATATATACCATAAAATGCTTTTTCCCTTTGGGCAATCAAATACCATTCTTTTAAAGTTATTCCGCCATGAAAACATTGTATATAGTACGACACGCCAAAACCAATTCCAATATTGACGATATTGCACGCGAACTGCTTCCTTTGGGCATAGAGCGCACCCATCTTTTGGGAAAATATTTGGTCAACAACCATTGTTCCGTGGACATTATCCACACCAGCACCGCACGCCGCGCATTACAAACATGCCGAATTTTAGCAGAACATCTGCAAGTTCCGCCTCAAAACATAATAGAAGAGCCCGACCTCTACACCGGAACATCCGAACATTATATCTACACCATAGTAGGACAAGACAACAATATCAATGCAAGCATGATTATCGGGCACAACCCTCAGGTAAGCACTCTCGCACAATTTTTTATTCCCGATTTTTCCCATTATATGCAAACAGGGGCTTGCTTTTGCATAGACTTTGAAACCGATAAATGGGAAGAAATATTCACCTCAACACGTGTGGTGCGTTTTTATGTACGCCTTACCTGACAAACAATGCTTATTCAAAAAGAATGGAAAAGTGAAATGTTTTGGTGCTAAGCCTTTTAATGCTATTGGTGATAGTGTTGTCCTCCGGCTTGAGGATATTGACAATGCCATACGACATTTTGCCCTCCAAGCTCAATTTAAAACTGGGAAGATAAAAATCCACCCCCACTCCGGCCTGCACATCCACATCATGCGCTTTTAATTTCAGCACCACCTCATTGGTGGGATTCCGTTTTTTGGAGCGCGTGGCCATATCAAAGCTATATTGCAGACCGCCAATGGCATAAAAGCGGAAATTGCCCATGCGTGAAGACTTCAGCTTGAGCAGCAAAGGCAAATTCAAATCCACCGATTCTATACTCTTCGACACCCACTTCACCGTATTGCCGGCTCCATATTGCAATTTATAATCCACCTTGCGGTCTATAAGGGAGATATTGGGGATAAAACGCAAATCCAGATACTCTGCCAAACGCAAATTCACCACTATTCCTATATCAAAGCCGCTCATACCGGCTGTTTCCACACGCATCAGCGAATCGTATTCATTCAAGTTGGATTGCGGCTGGACTGCAAAATTGGCGAAATTATAGCCGATAGCATAACCGAAATGGAATATTTTAAGATCATATTCCGGCATGTTATGCGGCTTCAGCTGCGCATGAAGCAAGGTAGTGACACTTGCCAGCAATACCGTTATGAGCGTTTTTCTTATTTTCATATCAATGATAACGCAAGCTTGTTCAAAAAATTGTTCTTACCAACTTTTTACGGCTTCTTCAAAAAAAAGTTGCTTGTCTATGGGAACCACCCCCACTTGCTCGCACACCATGCCTCCGGCCAAATTTGCCAACTGCACCATTTCTTCGGGAGCCACACCCGCTATCAATGCAAGCGAAGCCACCGCTATCATGGTATCTCCCGCCCCCGACACATCGGCCACCTGTCTGACCCGTGTGGGTATGTGTATATCCTCTATGTCATTGTTACGGTGATACAACAACAACACTCCGTCTTCGGAAAGGGTGAGCACCACCATGGAAAAATGTTTTTCCCGCATCAGCTGCCTTATCTTGTCCAAAGAGGCTTCATCGGGTTTATCGGCAATAAGATTCAAGCCTTCTTTCATCTCTTTCCAATTCGGCTTGAACACATCTGCATGATGATAAGACAAAAAATTATTCTTTTTGGGATCCACCGATACCGGAATATGCTTCCTTACAGCCGATTCCATCACCTTGTCTATCAGCGGGGGCGAAATTATCCCTTTGTCATAATCTTCAAACACTATCCCGTCAACAATGCCGCTGTCCATCATAGCCTCCATTTGCCGGACCAGCAGAGCATGGTCTTCGTCCGTCAAGGGGCTCTTCATTTCTTCATCCAAGCGAAGCAACTGTGTGTTATTGCCCAACACCCTGTATTTTACCGTTGCGCAACGGTGTTTGCTTCTGACAATACCCTGCACCGACATTTGCCGCTCCTCCAACAGGTGCACCAAGCTGTCACTTTTTTCGTCATACCCTATTACTGAGCACAATATAGGATTACCGCCCAAAGCTTTTATATTCAATGCCACATTGGCGGCTCCGCCCATACGGGTATAACGTGAGGTGATATCCACTATGGGAACAGGGGCTTCGGGTGAAAGACGGTTCACCTTGCCTTCTATATATTCGTCAAGCATGACATCCCCTATCACCAAAATATTTTTACCGTTAAAGGCTTCAAATATCCCGTTTAATGATGGTTTCATAATTAATTATTTTTCATGATGGGCCTTACCGCAATTACAATGGCAATGCATATCCTGCGATGATTTGATGGGCAGATGTGCCTCCTGCCACGATACCAAACCGTTCTCCAACACTTGTACGTTTGTATATCCGTGATTGTGCAACACAGGCACCGCCATTTCGCTTACTATGCCTACCGCACAACATACAATAAGCGGTTTATCCGACGGGAGCACAGCTATATTCCCCTCCAAACCGGAATAAGGTAATTTTACCACTCCCGGCAGGTCCACCCATTTTTCTTCTGTTTCTTCCTTTTCTCTTACATCCACCAATACCGCACCCTGCTGTATGGCTTCATAGGCTGCTTTCGCCTCTATCGTTTTTATCATCATTATCGTTTTTGGTATTTTTTCGTTGAAATTTCTCTTTTAAACCACCTATCAATTTGGTAAACAGCACCAAAAGCAACATAAACAGGCACACTCCTATCATGCCGCCCACCACCACTTGCCCCGTGGTGAGTGGCTTGTGCTGTGCTTCATCCGGTGTTTCTTCCTGCAGAGTACGGGTATTCGCTGTAGTATTTGCCACCGGCACGGACATGTTATCGGTATCCGATTTCAGATTGCTATTCAGGTAATAATTATACGCCTCTTTTTTGACCGGTTCCATACCTTTTATTTTAATTCAATAAAAAATCCGTGCCTGTGTTCCGGACTTGTTTCCGCTGTTTCAGCTATTCCGGCTCCACAAAATACATTATCATTTTCTTGCTTGCAAAGATAGCATTTTTTTATCACTTTCCTGCCTGAACCCGATATCGGTTTGTCTATTCATTTTCAGGGCGGGCTCCGCCCGCCCTGAAAACCTCATCGGTGCCCGGCATACAAGCAGTGAATTTAAAAAAAATTTTTTTTATTTCCAAAGAAACCGCATTCTTTAAACAATCAATAAAAAAATAATACCTTTGCATTTTATTCATAGCGTTATGATGACTATCAACCATAAAGGGAATATCGTACAATTTACCCGTCCGTGCATTATGGGCATACTTAATGTAACCCGGCATTCATTTTACGACGGAGGCCGCTATACCTGTGAAGCAGCCATAAAAACCCAAACGGAAAAATTACTCCGGGAAGGAGCCGATATCATTGATATCGGTTGTATGGCTACCAATCCTATGGCTACTCCCATTAGTGAAGATGAAGAACTAAATGCATTGCAATATACTTTAAACATCCTCCGTCCTTACATGTCAAAAGCTTTGTTTTCGATAGACACCTACCGTTCAAAGGTTGCTCAAACGGCTGTGGAACAAGGGGTAGGTATTATCAATGATATCTCCGGAGGCACTTTTGACCCCGATATGTTCTCCACCGTGGCACAACTTCATGTGCCATATATACTCACCCACACCACAGGTTTGCCGCAGGAGATGCAACAACATACCGACTATAACGATGTGATTGGAGATATACTCTGTTTTTTAAGTGAAAAATTACACACCCTCAGGTCCATGGGTGTCAACGATGTGATTATAGATCCCGGTTTCGGTTTCGGCAAAACGGTACAACAGAATTACACCCTGCTGAAACATTTATCGGTATTCAAGCAATTAAAATGTCCGGTGTTGGCGGGGATTTCCCGCAAGAGCATGTTATACAAGCTCTTGAACACCACTCCTGAAGAAACGCTATATGCCACCGTTGCCGCCGACACCATTGCGCTAATGCAAGGTGCCGACATACTCCGCGTGCATGATGTCAAACCGGCACTTGATGCCGTCAAAATAGTATCCCAAATAGTATAATGACATTCCTGTTTATCATACAAGGTGAAGGGAGAGGGCATTTTACACAAGCCATTACCTTATGGAAGCAACTGCAACAGGAAGGTCATGCTTTGGAAAAAGTGCTCATAGGCGTAAGCCCGTTCAGGCAGATTCCGGAATATGTAAAGGAGGCCTTTCCTTGTGAGGTCACCTTGTTCGCAAGTCCCAATTTCATCACCTCCCCCACCCGCACCCGCCTGTGTGCCAGCATTGTTTATAACATGGCCGTATGCGGCCGCTATTTTAAATCCATCAACTTTATTGCCCGCACACTGCAGCAATCCTCTGCCGATAAAATTGTCAATTTTTACGAGCCCCTGTGCGGACCGGCATATTGTTGGCACAATATCAGCAAGCCTTTAATCTGTATTGCCCATCAATATATGTTCTTACATCCGCAATATAGCTTTCCCGCCCGCTTTGCCCTGCGCAAATTCATGCTCAAAACGCTCACCCGCATCACCTGTGCCCATGCGGACACTGTCATAGGGCTGTCTTTGAAACCTTTGCCGGATATACCCGAAAAACATCTCTGCACAGCCCCCCCTTTTTTGAATATTACCCCACCTCCCCCACGACAAGACAACCGGGCTTACCTGCTCTGCTATCTGCTCAATGCCGGATATCTGCAAGAATTAGAATCACAAAATTGCCCCGTCAGCCTGCACGTCTTCTCCGACACCGTGACGGAAAGCAAACACCCTCATATACACACCCACCCTATTGACAACAGCAATTTTGCCGCACATATGGCTCATGCCGACGGCCTTATGAGCACCGCCGGATTCGAAACCATAGCCGAAGCCATGTATCTGCACAAACCCGTATGGATGGTTCCCGCTAATTTTGAACAACAATGCAACGCTCATGAAGCACAGCAATGCGGTGCAGGATGGCATAGCCGGCATTTTAACATAACGGCATTTCTGGAAAAAAAACTCAGCTACTCCCCACCCCTGCACTTTAAACAATGGGTGGATGAATATTCCCGCAAAATCATACATATCATCACCCGGTAAAACGCTCCCTTCCGGACATTTCACTGACATTCTGTCAGTATATTCCGGTCGCTACAATGACATTTTTTCGCTTCGCGTTTTTTTGTCCGACATTAAAAATATTTCATACTGCACTTATTTTCAAGTGTTTGCAATTAAAACAAGCTGTAAAAGCCTTGTCCGGAGATGCTAATTGGCACAATGATTGAAATAAAAGAAATGACAAAAAAAATTGAAATCACAAAATTAAACAAGCAAAAATAGAAAGGAAACAAATATGGGAAAAATTATAGGTATAGACCTTGGAACCACCAACTCATGCGTTGCCGTAATGGAAGGCAACGAACCGGTAGTAATACCCAACAGTGAAGGAAACAGAACTACTCCGTCCATAGTGGCGTTTTTGGATAATGGTGACAGAAAGATAGGCGATCCTGCCAAACGTCAGGCTGTAACCAACCCTACCAAAACCATTTATTCCATCAAACGTTTTATGGGTGAAAATTTTGACCAAGTAGCCAAAGAAGTCGGTCGTGTCAGCTACGATGTGGTAAAAGGCGACAACAACACCCCGAGAGTGAAAATAGGTGACAGACTATACACTCCTCAAGAAATATCGGCAATAGTGTTGCAAAAAATGAAGAAGACAGCAGAAGACTATCTGGGACAAGAAGTGACGGAAGCTGTTATCACCGTACCGGCCTATTTTAGTGACTCTCAACGTCAGGCTACCAAAGAAGCCGGAGAAATTGCAGGTTTGACTGTTAAACGTATTATCAACGAACCTACTGCCGCCGCATTGGCATACGGATTGGACAAAAAGGCCTCCGACAGCAAAGTGGCTGTTTTCGACCTTGGCGGAGGTACTTTTGATATCTCCATTTTGGAATTGGGAGACGGTGTGTTTGAAGTGAAATCCACCAACGGTGACACCCACCTCGGCGGTGATGACTTTGACCACGTGATTATAGACTGGCTGGCAGAAGAATTCCAGAAAGAAAACGGCATAGACCTTCGTAAAGATGCCATGGCTCACCAACGTTTGAAAGAAGCTGCAGAAAAAGCAAAAATAGAACTTTCTTCTTCGGCTTCCACCGAAATCAACCTGCCTTACATCATGCCTGTTGACGGTATGCCCAAACACTTGGTAACCACTTTGACAAGAACCAAATTCGAACAATTGGCCGACCATTTGATCAATGCCACCATAGAACCCTGCCGTAAAGCCTTGGCCGACGCCGGCTTGAAAGCTTCCGATATCAACACCGTGATATTGGTCGGTGGCTCTACCCGTATCCCCGCCATACAAAAAGTGGTGGAAGATTTCTTCGGCAAAACACCTTCCAAAGGCGTTAACCCTGATGAAGTGGTTGCAGTGGGTGCCGCTATACAAGGCGGTGTGCTGACAGGTGAAGTAAAAGACGTGCTTTTGTTGGATGTAACTCCGCTTTCTTTGGGTATAGAAACCCTCGGCGGCGTGATGACCAAACTGATAGACGCCAATACCACCATTCCTACCAAGAAGACGGAAGTGTTCTCCACCGCTGCCGACAACCAGCCTTCGGTAACCATCAATGTATTGCAAGGGGAACGTCCCATGGCAAAAGACAACAAACAAGTAGGACGGTTCGACTTGGACGGCATTATGCCTGCTCCGCGTGGCGTGCCTCAAATAGAAGTATCGTTTGATATCGACTCCAACGGTATATTAAACGTAACGGCTAAAGACAAGGCAACAGGCAAGGAACAACATATCACCATTACCGCATCTTCCGGTTTGAGCGAAGAAGAAATCAAGAAGATGAAAGCCGAAGCTGCCGCCAACGCAGAAAACGATAAAAAGGTAAAAGAAGAAATAGACAAGCTCAACCAAGCCGATGCGATGATATTCCAAACCGACAAGCAGTTGAAAGAGTTCGGAGACAAATTGCCCGCTGACAAAAAGAGCCAAATAGAAGCCGCCAATGAAAAGTTGCGTGAAGCTCACAAAAACAAAAATATGGCCGCTATCGATGCCGCTATGGCTGAATTGAACAATATTTGGCAGAGTGCATCCCAAGAAATGTACAACGCACAAGCCCAACAAGGCAACAATGCCGGCCAACAGCAACAACAATCCTCCAACACCAACAACGGCAAAGACCAAGAAGTCACCGACGTGGACTTTGAAGAGGTGAAATAACGACGAACCGAGCGCATTCCAAACCGAAAGGTTTGAGCACTGCCGAGGTGAGGATTTATTGCGGAATTGGCAAAGCAAATACCGAAATAAACCGGATAAATAACAATTTATCCATAAGTAATAAGGCGTAACCATGAGGTTACGCCTTTTTTATTAAAAAAATATTGCCTTAATCCATTGATATTTCAATGGTTTTTAGTATTTTTGCATTTATAATTCAGTGGTGTCCGTTTGGAGTATAGCTGGCAGAAGCTGAAAGAATAGTTTGAGAAATTGGGGAACGGATTGTAAAAAAATGAAAAGTCGGGTACAAATTATGAGCAAGATATCCATTCGTTTTTATAAAAATCATGTAGTGCGTGCCGTATGGGATGAGGACCTCAACCAATGGTGGTTTTCCGTACTTGATGTTATAGGAGCCGTCAATGAGCAGGACAACCATGTGAAGAACCGTAACTACTGGAAGTATCTCAAGGCCAAACTGAAGAAAGAACAAAACGAGTTGGTTAGTGCCACTACCCAACTGAAACTCACGGCTGCAGACGGAAAGAAGTACAACACCGATGTCATCAGTCTGGCAGGTGTGGAACAATTGGCAAAAGCCATTCCCAACAGCCAGGCTATGGCTTTTCTTGACTGGTTTAAATACAGCGAGAACACCATTGACGGACAAAGCCGCAAGAAGGCTTATACCCTTTGGGAAAGCAAACTTGTAGCTGACAAGGATGTGGGCAAGGTGAAAGCCTTGCAACAAATTCACGCATATCTCTTTGGCGGTTTGTATGATTTCGCGGGAAAAATTCGCACAAAGACCATAGCCAAGGGCAACACCCTGTTTTGCATGGCCGAATATCTGCCCCAAAACCTCAGGACAATTGAAAAGATGCCGGAAACCACGTTTGATGAGATTGTGGACAAATATGTGGAGATGAACGCGGCGCATCCCTTTATGGAAGGCAACGGACGCTCTACGCGTATCTGGCTTGACCTCATTTTCAAAAAACGGCTGAAGAAATGTGTGGATTGGAGCAAAATTGACAAGAAAGAATACCTTGATGCCATGATAGCAAGTCATACGGACAGTACTAAAATACGGGAACTGCTTCTCGGTGCCCTTACCGACCGCACTGACGACCGTGCAATCTTTATGAAAGGCATCGACTATTCATACTATTATGAACAAGAGGATTGATCGGTGAAAGACGATAAACATTCAGGCGAACATATCTGAGAATTCCTCCCCCCCCTCCTGCATTTTTTATTCTTTCACATCTTTTTTGTAAAAAAATATTGCCTTAATCCATTGATATTTTAATGGTTTTTAGTATTTTTGCAAAATAAAACCATCTTTTGAACCAAACTAATCAAAATAAACAAAAAGTCCAGAAAATGCTAACTAATTAACGAGAAGCAAACGAACCGATAACTTTTCTTTCTCAGCATGGACATTACCACCCTTTAAGCGAACATTTCAAAGCGGCACCTCCGCCCTCACCCTGCTTTTTTTGAGAAAAATTCTTGCAACTTTTGCAAAAATTTGCAAGAATTTGCAAGAATTTAATTTTTTTATTGTACCTTTGCCGTTTGAAAAATAAAAGATAAAACAATGATAGAATATCCGCCAAAAATAAATGATGACGCTTATTTGAAGTACATCATGGGTAGTGTAGATGAACGCATTTATCCGATTATTAATCAAATAAACGATGATTATGAATATTGGGATAAGGTTAAATACAAGAATCATCTTCCCAAAGGCGTCAGTCCTAAGATATTGTGGACATACGTTAAAGCCTCTCGTCAGCAAGACAGACTGAATGTTTGGAACAAATATGGAATTAAACTATTTGTCACCAACAAAATGCAACGTCTTTGCCATGACTTTGATATGAAGTTCGGAAGTTTCTGGGAAGCCGGTAACAATTCACAAAGTTCCGAAAAAAAATATTATCTGTCAAGTTCCTTGATGGAAGAGGCTATCTATTCCAGCAAAATGGAGGGTGCTTCCACCACCCGCATTGTTGCTAAAG
Source organism: Bacteroidales bacterium (assembly GCA_017616775.1). Taxonomy (GTDB): domain Bacteria; phylum Bacteroidota; class Bacteroidia; order Bacteroidales; family WCHB1-69; genus UBA1205. Next base: position 103,870 of record JAFZXM010000052.1, on the reverse strand, counting down.
AAATGCTGAGGAAAAAAAAAACACCTCAAAACAAGGCACAGCAGATGATTGTAAACAACTATACGACTATCCAATATATTGTAGAACATAAGAATGTCCCCTTGACGGAGGAAGGGTTGCTGTATATTCACAGACTGATGACAGAAAAGACATTGGACAATCCTGAAGACGCCGGTTGTTTCAGGACAAACAACAACGTGGTTGTAGCCAATATGATTGAAGGGGATATTGTTCATACTCCGCCTGCCTTTGAGGAGATTCCGGAATTTGTAACAACTTTATGTGACTTTTTCAATAATGATAACCCACGTACCTTTATTCATCCCATTATCAAAGGCATCATCATTCATTTTATGGTGGCTTATATGCACCCCTTTGCGGATGGCAATGGTCGGACGGCCCGTGCTCTTTTCTATTGGTATATGCTGAAAGAGAACTACAAACTCATGGAATACATGTCCATATCAAGGGTAATTGCGAAATCAAAAATCAGTTATGAGAAATCGTTCCGCTATACAGAAAATGACGGCAACGACATGGGATATTTTGTGGCATACAATTTGAGAGCGTTGGAAATTTCTTTCCAGCAACTCCGCGACTATATCCAGCGGAAGCAACGGGAGAAAAAAGCTGCCGCCGTCTTTATGATGACAGGAAACATCAACCAGCGGCAGGCATTGGTATTGCAAAGATTGACAGAAGAACCAGACACTATTTTAACCGTAAAAGATGTACAGGAGCAGTTCTCTGTTTCTTCCATGACGGCAAGGAAAGACCTCTCCGATTTGGTGCAACAAGGTTATTTGACAGAGATTGCCATCAACAAGGTAACTCGTGGATATATTAAAAAGCAAGAGGAATAATTAATACCACCCTTTATCGAACATATCGGAGCGACCACCCACCGCCCCCTCCCTGCATTTTTTCTCCCCACCCGCTTTGTTGAAAAAAAATATTACCTTAATCCATTGATATTTCAATGGGTTTTAGTATCTTTGCAAAATAAAACATCTTATGAACCAAGACAAACAAAATAAGCAAAAATCTCATAAACATCTGAATAATCAGAACAAGCCAAACGCACCGATAACTTTTTATACATATATTCATTCTGCATCTAAAAAAATAATTGGCAAAAAATGATAGAAATGCAGGATAATTTTACTATTTTTGCCACAAATTTGAACGTTATGGAAAATCGGATTTCAATCCAAAGTGTGACGAAAGCCCTTATACGAAGAGAGAAAGAATCGCAATGGATGCGTAAGAAAGCATTTTGGGCATTGGCATGGGATTGAGTAATTAACACAAAGAAACAGAGATTATGAGTAAGGCAATAACCATCATGGATAAAGAATACCAGCAGTGGGTGGAAACCTTGATTGACCGTTATCGGCTGTGCCAAGTCAGAGCCGCAGTTAAAGTCAACACCGAGCAATTGATCTATAACTTCCTACTTGGGCGTGACATCGTAGAAATGCATGTGGAAGACCGCTGGGGAGAAAGTGTCATTAACCAACTCAGTAAAGATTTGAAAAAAGCGATGCCCACTGCAGAAGGCCTCTCGTCAACCAATTTAAGATATTGCCGTCGGTTCTACCTCCTTTATTCCGAGGCGGTTGAATTTTGCCCCCAAGCTGGGGGCAAATTATTGCCCGACCTGCCGAAGCAAAACCAGTCGCCTATATTCATGGTACCTTGGGGCCATCATAAACTTATCCTCGACAAGGTGAAAGGCGATGTGAACAAGGCGTTGTTCTATGTAGGTCAAACCATAGAAAACGGCTGGAGCCGCGCACTTTTGCTTAACTGGATTGATATAGGAATGTATGAACGTTCCGGGAAGTCTATTACCAACTTTGCCACCACCATACCCAACACCTCAAGCGACTTGGCGCAAGAACTGACCAAAGACCCCTACAACTTTGCATTTGCCGGTGTTGCCAAACAGCATAACGAGGCAGAGTTGAAAATGGCACTGCTCAAAAACATCACCGACTTCTTGGTTGAATTGGGTACCGGATTTGCATACGTAGGCAGAGAGTACCGACTACAGATTGGGCATACCGAAAACTTCATCGACCTGCTATTCTATAATTTGCGTCTCCGCTGTTATGTCGTCATTGAAGTAAAAATCGGCAAGTTTACTCCTGCTGACATAGGACAGATTGGTTCATATGTGGTCGCTGTCAACCATCAACTGCGTGAAGAAGGCAAGGACAACCCCACCATAGGACTGCTCATTTGCCGAAGCAAAGACAACACACAGGCTCAATATGCTTTGGAGTCAAGCAGCCAGCCTATTGGCATATCTGAGTATGAGTTGGAAAAATTCTATCCCGCAAAAGTGGAAGGCACTATTCCTACCATTGAAGAGATTGAGACAAAACTAAACCAAGAATAGCACTTGGAATTAAGTAAATACAAACTTTATATCCTCTTCCTGCATTTTTTATTCTTTCACATCTTTTTTGTTAAAAAAATATTGCCTTAATCCATTGATATTTCAATGGGTTTTAGTATCTTATGCAAAATAAAACATCTTATGAACCAAGACAAACAAAATAAGCAAAAATCTCATAAACATCTGAATAATCAGAACAAGCCAAATGCACCGATAACTTTTTATACACATATTCATTCTGCATCTAAAAAAATAATTTGCAAAAACGATAGAAATGTAGGATAATTTTATTATTTTTGCAAATTATAAATACCATGATTTTTCTAATAGAATAAAAATTATTGAATTTAAATGGAATAATAAAGAAAAGACATATCACTTTCTTAGAATAGCAAACTTCCGATTTCCGCACTTTCAGGAATTTTAAGCAACACCACGGCGACGTATAAGTACTAAATAAATTAAACATGGCGACATATCATTCAATAAAAGAACTGATTCGTGGACTTCAGCAGGGCACAAAACTGCTGAACGATATGTTTATGAAACGCAAGACAGTTGCCGTAAAGTATGATGATGCTCTCGAAACATTGGAGGGAGACGAGAACAAACTAAAGCATTTGATAACTTTCGGAGTGATTGTGCAATCTGGGGAAGCATTGGAACTGGACGATGCATATCAACGATTCTTTGAGGAAGTTCTGGCCGTAAACGAAGATATCAATATTTCTTCTGTCAAGACATATATTGATAAACTGAAACTTGGTATTGATTCTTATCTGGCGGCTGAGAACAATATTCGCAGAGAAGGATTTCTCAGAGAAATACGTCACACATTCAAGAGCATTGAGAATACCACTCGCAGAAATGTGATGGATTTGAAAAGGAATGTTGATGACACCTATAAGCAGGAACCTAATTTCAAGATTAAGGAACTTCGTCTTAAAGATTTTGATGAAAAAGGGCAACTGATAGCAGAACTAATAAGGCAGACTGAACGTGTTATAGACGAACAACATATCTTCTTTGCGAGTGCAGCGAATTATAGTCTTAAACAAACCGTAAGCGAAGTACGTGACAGTTTGAAAGATTCGGCACACGGCCTTATTGCTGTATCAGCCCAAATTATTGATTATTTAAACCGTATTGAATACCAAAGTCGTTTAGTGAAACGTGTTCGCCAGTTGAAATATTTGCACGATCAGTACATGATTGAGCAAACAACCAATATTAAGGAAATCGTTACACAAACAAACGATGTCTGGATGGAACGTCAGCCAAAGTACATCACACGTGTCTCTCTTGATTTCCTTCGTAATGAGGACACTGCGCTTGATATTCTTGACAACATCAGACGGCGTCTGTCAAAGAAAGCCAACATCAAGTCGAGACTGGCCGAGAGGATAGATTCCAACTACCTAGAGGAACAAACAGAAACGGCTCGAGCTTTCAACCATCAAGAATTGCTGAATGGTTTCTTGGCTCAAAGTCGCGATTTGTTCTACTACGTATGGAACTATTCGTTTACTGACTTGCTTGACAAAGAATTGCGTCTGGTGCTCTTTCTACAAATGGCATCACAATATCCAGACCAATTGCACTATACAGACGAGATGAAGACAATGAACAACATAGAATATCCTATTATATACCCACTATGAAATATACAAGCGAAATATTCCAACGCCTCAGTCGGGGACAATTTATATCGAGTAACAGCATTGATGCGGATACGCGTGCCATTTATAATGATATAGAAGAGAACCAACAGGAGTATGAAGACTATTTCAGTCAGATAGACTTCCAACTATGTAGTGGCGACGGATTCTACTACTTCAGCCGCAAGGAAGCGAAGGTGACAACAGAAAACAAGTTGCAATCGTTGTTTTCTTGGATTGACTATCTTGACTTCCTGAAGACATACGACACGGCTTTTGATGCAGGAACTCAGTTTAGTTTGGTTCAGATGGAAGTGAAGCTTTCCACAATACCAGGTTTAAAAGAGAAACTGTCCCAGATGTTTCCAGACAAACCGTCGAATCGCCAAAAGCTGGAGGCGTTGGCAGATGCGTTAGAAAATATGGGGTTTGCGGAGATGGTGAATGAGGTTGACAGCACGTATCAGGTTACCAATGCTTTTCATTACATCGAGCAGATTATACTTTGTATTAACATAGACGAAGACGTGAAAGATGAGATACCTCAATAAAATCATATTCATCAATAGTGCACACGTTCCATACGCAGAGATAAAACTTGATGGCAATGTGCATTTTATTGGAACGCAGGGCGTTGGTAAATCAACTCTGCTCCGTTCAATTTTATTCTTCTATAATGTCGATAAGAACAAACTTGGCATTAAGACTCAAGCTGGACAGAAGAGTTACGATGAGTTCTATCTGCCTCACCAGAACTCTTACATCATTTACGAAGTATGCCGTGAGACTGGCAAGTTTTTTGTGATGACCTTCCTCTCACATGGGCGTACAGCCTTCCGTATTGTTGACTGTGCGTACGACAAAAAGTTCTTTGTCGAGGAAGACAGAAGTGTACGATATGAATGGGGACGCATTAGCGAGCAGATAGGCACTCGCGTGTTCAAAAGCAATATCATTCGTGGCTATGAGGAGTTTCGTGATATTATCTATGGCAACAGTCAACAGGTGGCAAAAGAATTTCGCCGTTTCTCATTGATGGAGAGTACAAAATACCGCCAGGTGCCATTGACTATTCAGAATATCTTCCTGAACCAAAGCTTGGAGTCTCGCGTAATCAAAGACACTATCATTGACTCAATGGACTTCGCGAGCGACGACATTGACCTGAATCGTTACCGTGAAGAGGTAAAGAATTTCCGTCAGCAGTATGAAGATATTTGGAAATGGTACAAGGTAGAGAAGAACGGCAAAGTAAAAGTAAAGACTGATGCGGAAGCTGTTATTGAGAAATACACTGATTATGAGTATGTCCGTAAACTAATCTCAGAACTTTGTGGTCAGTTGAATTACGCATTGGAACGAGATACAAACCTTTTGCCACAGTTAGCAGAGCAAGAAACAGACTGTAGTCAGGATTTATCCCGACAGAATAGACTATTGGAAGAAGAAAACGACAAGTTTACAAAAGAGCGTGACGGATTGAAGGGTAATGAAGCTATCATAGATGACTTCTTGAAGAAGGTCAAAGATAAGCGTCAGCACTATGCAGAAATCGGAATAGAAAGAATTGCAGAGCGTATTGGTAGAGAAGGTGAACTTAAAATACAACAGCAAACTCTGTTGCATCAGGAAGATACGCTGACGGACAAGAACCAGAGTGTCAAGTCTAAATATGACACATTAATACAGGATGTTGAGAATCAACTACAGGCATACAAGTTACAATGCCAACAACGTATCAACGAATTGGATAGCCAACTTTTGCAGGCGCAAAATCGTCTGCAAACAGAAATGACAGAACTAACAGAAGTTGTTCGTGGACAATATGATCAGAAGCTAAAAGAAAATCAGACCCAATTAGACGATGCTCGTCAGACAAAGAGTGACCTTAAACTTCAGCAGCAGAGGGTGAAGCAGTCAAATCCTTACCAAGATGAGATGGATGAACAAGAGCGGAAGTTGAAGGAGTTGAATGACAAAAAGTTGAAGCTATTTCAGGAGTCTTCTAGCAAGCAGCAGGAGATTGACCATATTGTCAATGAAGTTGGTATGCAGCGTAAAGAATTGGAAGTGGCATGTGAGAAAGATGTCGCAGCCATTGAGAATGAAATAAAGCAAATCAATACCGAAATAGAAAAGGTTACAGATATGCTCAGTCGCCAAAAGGGCTCTCTCATAGAATGGTTGGGCGAGAATGTGAATGGCTGGGAAGAGAATATTGGACGTGTGCTTGATGAAGATGCCGTACTCTATAATACTTCATTGAATCCTCAGTTTGTTGGTCCATCCAACAGCATTTATGGTGTTAAGATTGAGACCGACAACATTGAGAAGATCATCAAGACACCTGATGAACTGAAAGCTCAGAAAGTTTCGATGGAACGGAAAATTGACGAACTGAACAAAAAAAATACTCTCAGGAAACAGCAGTTGGAAGCCGACATTGCAGGGTTGGAGCGGAAGCCGGGTGCGAGCCTAAAACAACTCCGCATGGAGAAGATGACTGTCGATGCAGAATACAATCAAATACCTCGTCGAATAGAACTGCTTCAGAAGAAGCAATTTGATTCTATGGAAAGTTTGAAGAAATGGCGTAATGAGGAACTCGAGAAGCTTCAAAAGAGGATTGGAGAGACAGATAAAGAAATCGAGGCCATTAGCAATCAGGGAAAACTCTTTACAGACCAGCGAGACAAAGAGTTGGAGAACAATCGTAAATCTTTTGAAAAACAGAAGAAAGAGTTAAAGGATACATGTGACCAACAAAAATCGGATATTAATGCTGAGCTGAAAAGTAAAGAACAAGATGTTGCACAACAAAAAGGTGAATTGCAGGCACAGATGGATGCTGAACTAAAAGGACTTGGCGTAGATGTCAATCAATTGGCTATCATCCGCCAACAACTACAAAAAGTAACTGATGAACTGAAATACATAGAAGAACATCGTCCCAACTTTATTTCATGGCAGAACGACACACGCGAGTATTTCAATCTGGAACAGAAGAAAAAGGATGAACGTAAACTCATTCGCCAAAAGATAGATGAACTACAAGATAAATTCCAAAAACGAAAGCAGCAATATGACGAGAAAATCGGTGTGCTTTCAACTGAATTACGCAAACTGCAAGACGAACAAAAGAAGCTGAATGATGCCATCAGCAAGGTTCATGCTTTTATGGGCAACCCCACTTGTCCGCCAGAGTTGCTTTCAGCAAAGGACATAGAAACTGTTAAACCGCTTGCTGACATTCTGGAAGAACTTCGTGACCGAATTAGCACCCAGCAACAAAAATTTGAGGATTTCAAACAGGCAGTCGTCCGATTCAAGGGCAATTTCTCAGCACAAAACACCTTCCATTTCCGTACAGAATTCAACACTGATGCGGACTATACGGATTTTGCCGCAGAACTTAATGAATTTATAAGCAACAACAAGATTGAGCAGTATCGTGTTCGTACCAGTCGTCAGTATGCTACCATCATTAAACGGATTGCAAAGGATGTTAGTGATCTAAGCCAGCATAAATCTGACATCGAAAAGACAATTCTTGACATTAATCGTGACTTCAGAGAGAACAATTTTGTCGGAGTTATCAAGGAGATAGAACTACGTGCCGTGGAGAGCAACGACAGGCTGATGCAGCAACTGTTAAACATCAAGCACTTTGATGATGAACACGGATATGATATCGGAAACCTGAACCTCTTCACGACAGAAAAAGACTTGAATCGCACTAATGAACAAGCCGTAAATTTGTTGATGACACTCATAGATATGATGGATGCTGAGCAAAAGCGAGAGAATATCACTTTGGCAGACACCTTCAAACTGGAGTTTAAGGTGAAGGAGAACGATAACGACACCAGTTGGGTAGAGAAACTCTCAAATGTAGGCTCTGACGGCACTGATATTTTGGTGAAGGCAATGGTGAATATTATGCTCATCAATGTATTCAAATCCAAAATATCCCGTAAGTTCGGCGACTTCAAACTCCATTGTATGATGGATGAGATTGGTAAATTGCATCCCAAGAACGTGGAAGGAATTCTTGATTTCGCGAGCAAACGTAACATTTTCCTAATCAACTCATCTCCGACGACCTATAATGCGTTGGCATACAAATACACCTACTCTCTCAGCAAAGACGAGAAAAGTAATACCATTGTTAAAACTTTACTGACTATAAGATGAAAAAAACTGCTGCACTCATAGAAAAACTGATTCGTTTAGCTAATGGCGAGACTTTGCCTGCCAGCAGCCTGAAGGGAGATTGGTTTGAGCAGATGCAGACAGACGGCATCTTGTTAGGTATTACACGCGGCAGTCATAAGAGCCTTCGTGTGTCAGACACCTCAACCTTCCGCAACTATCTGGCTGGCCAATACGACATCCGCAATTTGGAACAAACACATGAACTACTTACTGATGGGAGTGTTGACAGAGCCTCACAGGTGGAAGTTACAGGTGACAGTAAGTTTCTGTTACACCGCTCGTTTGCAGGATTCTTAGTGAACAGTTATCAGCCCATTTATGCTGTTTTAGACGGGAAACAACTGACAATACTTCCTCCAGATGGCACTTTCATGTTCATTGCTGACTATCAGCATTTCCACATATCCGAAGATGTCGTGGTTATTGGCGTAGAAAATGCTGAGAACTTTCGCCATATTGCTCGTCAAAAATATCTTTTTAATGAATATAGAAAGGTCCTGTTCGTAACCCGCTATCCGCAAAACCAGAGCAAAGATCTATTAAAATGGCTCTTGTCTATTCCCAACAGATATGTTCATTTCGGTGATTTGGATTTGGCAGGAGTCGCCATCTACCAGAATGAGTTTTATCGACATTTAGGAGAGCGAGCTTCGTTATTTATACCAAAAGATTACGAAGAACGTATTTCCAATGGGAACATTGATTTATACAACTCACAACTATCTCATTATAGGAATATGACTGTAGAAGACGAAAGAGTCTTAAATCTCATTTCAACTATTCACCGTTTTCATCGAGGCTATGAGCAAGAAGGTTATATATGCAATAGTAATTATATTTTAGCATCGAATCCAACAATACGTGAAAACACAGACAAAAATGACGAACCTGAATCCTTGGATTGACATATTGTGATAAACTGTATCAATAGATAAGATTACACTTGCCCCGACAATCATTTTTCTCCGCTTATAGAAGTAATAAAGCAGCATGTAATAAGAAGTTCGAAGGCAGGAAAGAAGGAATAGAAACAAAAAAAACGTAAAAACAAATATAGTGGATAGCACAATGAACGAAATACAATTCATATTATACCAATTGCCCGAGGAGGAGGGCAAGGTGCAGGTGGTTATCAAAGATGAGACCATTTGGGCAACGCAGAAAGCGATGGCACAATTGTTTGGCTGTTCAACAGACAACGTGGGACTACATCTTAAAAACATATTTGCAGCTAATGAATTAGATAAAAATTCAGTTACCGAGAAAATCTCGGCAACTGCTTCAGACGGCAAAAAGTATTTGACAACGTTCTATTCTCTTGATGCGGTCATTGCCGTGGGCTACCGCGTGTCATCGGCACGGGCAACCAAATTCCGTATATGGGCTACAAAGATTCTCAACGAGTATATACGGAAGGGATTCGTACTCAATGACGAACGTTTGAAACAGGGTACTGCGGTTTTTGGAAAAGATTATTTTCGCGAATTGTTGGAGCGTGTGCGTTCCATCCGTGCCAGTGAGCGACGTATCTGGCAGCAGATTACCGATATCTATGCGGAATGCAGCATTGACTACGACAAGAACGCCCCCTCTACCCACGATTTTTACGCAATGATACAGAACCGTTTCCATTATGCTATCACAGGGCAAACAGCTGCAGAAATCATTTATACCAATGCCGACCACCAAAAGGCCAATATGGGACTGACCACTTGGAAAAATGCTCCTGATGGCCGAATTTTGAAAAGTGATGTGTCAATAGCTAAGAACTATCTGCCGGAAAATGAAATTAAGCGGCTGGAGCGTGCTGTTACTTCTTATTTTGACTATATTGAAAATCAGATAGAGTTGCACAATGCCTTCACTATGGAGCAGTTTGCTGCCAGTGTGGAGAAGTTTCTCGCATTCAACGATTACAGAATTTTGCCCGACAAAGGGCGTATCTCCGCAGCCGATGCCAAAGCCAAGGCAGAGAGCGAGTACGATATTTTCAACAAAACACAGCGTATTGACTCCGATTTTGACAAACAGATACGTGGAATGCTTGAAAAGAAAAAAGAGTAAATGATTTAATTTGCCCTATCAACCCTTTTTCTCCGCAATTTTATACCGGTGCCTGAGCCTGTCGAAGGCACCTTCCCTTCAGTGCCTGCCGAAGGCACCGCACCTATGTCAACATATTGTTGTACAACCTGATTCCTTTGGCGGTGAGCAGATATTTTTGTCCGGGATGGCGGGGCTTGTCGGGTGCTGGTTTGGCATTTGTTGGGATGCTTAAATCAGGTAGTACCCTCCCCACCTTTTTCTCGGCATAGTATTGGTCAATAAGCGTCTTAACCTCGTCAATCGTAATCTCGCCCTCAATATTTCGACGAGCCAATTCTTGAAGATACGCCGATGTTTTCAGCCCGTCCACGGCTTGCAAACCGATGGCTACGCGCCATGCATCGGCACGTTTCTTCTTTTCCGGCTCTCCCTGACGGATATATTCGTCAAAGTTGATATAAGAAGTATTATCTTTGTTATTTTTCACAACCTTTACAATTTTATCTTCTCCAAAAATTCTCCAAAATCAGCTTGTCGGCGGCTTTTCCAAAGGTTCTTCAATGATCTCTTTTGTTTTTGCCATGACAAAGAATTTGATTTATTTTGCAAAGATACATTTTTTTTGCAAATTTTCCCTTTCTCAATGTGATATGTGCATTATTAGGAAAGGGATACCTTTCCGGATACATTTTTATCATTACAATATTCCTGCCGGTTTGGCGGACACTAATAAAAAAAAATGATACTTTTGCAACAGAAATAAAAAGCGGATATTCTTTGAAAATAATATTACTTGGCACCGGCACATCTCAAGGCGTTCCCATTATAGGATGCCAATGCAAGGTATGCCGTTCTGCCGACAGTAAAGATCACCGTTTGCGTTCGTCGGTATATATAGAGCACAAAGGCAAATCTTTTGTGATAGATACGGGTCCGGATTTCAGGGCTCAAATGTTACGCGAGCACATTACGCATTTGGATTTTCTGCTTTTTACCCATCAGCATAAAGATCATTTAGGCGGGCTTGACGACATCCGTGCTTTCAATCATCTGCAAAAACAGGTCATGGACGTATATGCCAACAGTGCCACCTGCCAAAGCATACGCGATGAATTTCCCTATGCCTTTTGCGACAATCCTTATCCTGGCGTGCCTGAAATAAAATTGCACACCATCGGCAAGGATGCTTTTGATGTGCAAGGCATACACATTATTCCCATACAACTAATGCACATGCACATGCCTATATTGGGATATCGCATTGATAACTTTGCCTATATTACCGATGCCAACTATATAGCCCCTGAAGAAACGGCCAAACTTCACGGATTGGATATCCTGATATTGGATGCTTTACGCAAAAAAAAGCATTATTCCCATTTCAATGTGGAGGAAGCTTTGCAACTGGTAAATGAAATCAAACCCAAACGCACCTATTTTACGCATATCAGTCACGATATGGGGCTGCACGCACAAGAAGACAGCCACTTTGCTACCCTACCCTGTTATTGCCGTTTGGGATACGACGGTTTACAACTTGAAACAGAAGATACAAACATATAATCATTAAAACACCTATTATGTCATACAAAAAATTTTACAGAAACCGGTCAGAAGCCAAAATAGCAGGTGTATGCAGTGGCATTGCCCACTATTTTGAAGTTGACCCCACTTTGATCCGTATATTGATGTGCGTTTTATTATTAGCCGGCGGCGGTGGCGGATTATTATACATCATAGTATGGATATGTTCTGATTACGATATGGAAGCATAAAAAGTGTATTTCAACAAAAAGTGGTATCTTTGTATTTTATACTCTATTAAGAATAAAAACAAAACAATATAATAATGAATTACATATCAGACAGAATTATGCAAATGGCAGAGTCGGAGACTTTAGCCATGACGCAAGCGGCACGCGAGTTGAAAGCTCAAGGTAAAGATGTGATAAGTTTAAGCATAGGCGAACCGGATTTTAACACTCCGGAAATAGTCAAAGAAGCCGCCAAGAAAGCAATAGACGACAATTTCACTCATTATCCTCCCGTGCCCGGTTATGCGGATTTAAGGGAAGCCATCAGTCTTAAATTCAAAAGAGACAACAATTTGGACTACAAGCCCGAACAAATCATCGTCTCCACAGGTGCCAAACAATCGATTTACCAATTGGTAATGGCTACCGTCAACCCCGGAGACGAAGTGATTATCCCCACTCCGTTCTGGGTGTCGTACAAAGCGATTGTACAAGTGGCCGGCGGCAAATGTGTTTATGTACAAACCAAAATTGAAAACGATTTCAAAATCACACCGCAACAATTGGAAGCGGCCATCACGCCGAAAACCAAACTCATCATGTTCAGCAGTCCTTCCAACCCCACGGGCATGCTATACACCAAAGCCGAGCTCAAAGCATTGGCTGACGTATTGGCCAAATACGAACACATACTCGTTATGGCTGATGAGATATACGAACACATCAATTTTGTGGGCAAACACGAAAGCATAGCGCAATTTGAGAATATAAAAGACAGGGTTATCACCGTCAACGGTGTTGCCAAGGGCTTTGCCATGACAGGCTGGCGTATAGGATTTATTGGCGCCCCGACGGCAATAGTCAAGGCCTGCAACAAACTGCAAGGTCAGGTTACCTCCGCCACCTGCTCCATAGCTCAAAAAGCGACAGTGGCAGCCATGTTGATTAATCCTGCCGAAAGCGAAGACATTATCAATATGCGCAACAAATTCTTACAAAGAAGGGATTTGGTTTACAGCCTTTTACAAGAAATACCCGACATCAAGGTATGTCTGCCCCAAGGTGCATTCTATTTCTTCCCTGAAGTAAGCGCCTATTACGGAACATCGTACAAGGATTTCAAAATCAACAACAGCACCGATTTGTCCATGTACCTCTTGCACGAAGCCAATGTAGCCACCGTTATGGGTGTGGCTTTCGGTGACGACAAATGCATCCGCTTGTCGTATGCCACCTCGGAAGATTTACTCAAAGAAGCTATCCGCCGCATTAAAGAAGCCTTGGCTAAATTGCAATAAAAAAATCACAATCACATAAAAAGGTTGCCATCAAGGCAACCTTTTTTTATACATCATCCCCTTCTCCGCCCTTTGCCGGACCGCAAAATCCGTTTTGCACACACTGTTTTTTCTTCCCCGTGCAGCCTACCGGCTGCAGTTTGGCACTGGTATTTTTTTTTTAAAACCTATTCCCTTATACGCATAAAACGGGAAAAGTCAATGCCTCCGCTAAATTATGCAGTTTTTTTTAGCGTATAGTAATAATAAAAATGATAATTTTGCGTATTTATAAAAAATATAATCTCTGCATGAAAGTGAAACGCCGTATATTCATCCTGTTTTCCTGTTTTATTCTTTTGACGGAATATGGTCTGGGGCAAAATATGGCTAAGATATACGGCAAAATAACCGATACGGAAGGTATTCCCATTGAGGGTGTGAACATAGTGGTTCAAAACGAACCCACTATAGGCACCGCCACCACCGAAGCGGGAAAATACGAATTACTCATTCCTCACGACACCTATTTGACCATAGAAATATCCTGCATGGGATATGCCCCTGTTTCGGACACCATAATGGTCAATAAAGGCAAGCGCAAACAATTGGATTATATTCTTAAAGAGACTGTCATCACCATGCCGGCATTTAATTTGAGTGAGCGGTACACCCTTTCCGATGAGGACCTCAAGCCCATCAATCCCAAAGTACTCTCCCATTTGCCGGGGGTAAGCCAAAGTGTGGAATCGCTTATAAAAGCGAGCGGATTAGGGGTGTTTTCTTCCAACGAACTCACTTCACAATACAATGTCCGCGGCGGCAATTACGATGAAAATTTAATATATCTTAACGGTATGGAAGTCTACCGGCCGCTTCTTATCCGCTCCGGCAATCAAGAAGGCTTGAGCTTTATCAATCCCGATATGGTGGCATCCATCAATTTTTCTTCCGGCGGCTTTGACGCATGCTACGGAGACAAAATGTCTTCGGTATTGGATGTCAACTATAAAATCCCCGTGGACTGGGGCGGAAGCATATCCGCCAGCCTGTTGGGAGCCACGGGACATGTGGAAGGATGCAGCAAAGACAAAAAATTTTCCATCATAGCTGGAGCCCGATATCAATCCAACGCCTACTTGTTCCGGCATTTGCAAGATTCGGGTTCGTACAAACCCACTTTTACCGATGTGCAAGTGCTGCTCAACTATCAGCCCAACGCCAAATGGACATTCTCCCTTTTCGGCAATTACACCCGCAATGTATATCGTTTTATGCCCGTTTCCCGCGAAACGAACATAGGCACCGTTAATTTTGCAAAAAAATTAAAAATATATTTCGAAGGTAACGAAGTAGATGCCTATCAAACCGTTTATTCCGCCTTTACCGCCAACTATCAGATCAACAAAAATCACCAACTGCGATTCATATCCTCCTATTTCAACTCCATAGAAAAAGAAACATTTGATATTTTAAGCCAATATTTCCTTTCGGAAATCAACACTTCTTTCGGTTCGGACGATTACGGAGATGATATATCTTCCCGCGCCGTAGGCTCAGACATGCATCACGGCCGCAATTTTTTGGTATCCCACCTTTTCAACGGTGAAATACAAGGCTCTCACCTGCTGAAATACAAAAACACGCTGTCGTGGAGTGTAAAAATGCAAGGAGAAATCATCCATGACAATCTTACCGAATGGCGTTTGTTTGATTCTTCCGATTACTCTTTACCCATGATACCCACCATTCCGGGCGATTCCATTTCCCTTGACGACCCTTCCCGTATTCTATCCCCATCGGAATATATTAAAGTTGCCCACCAACTGGCATCCTGCCGTTTTTCCGCCTACATACAGGACAAATGGAATTTCGGCAACGAAAACCATCATTTTTCCCTCATTGGCGGACTCCGGTTTTCTTATTGGAGCTTTAACCGCGAATTTTTTGTCACACCCCGCATGCGATTGGTATATCAACCGCAATGGAAAATCAAAACACAATTTTATTTGGCTGCGGGCATGTATTTCCAACCTCCTTTTTACAAAGAGATGCGAAGGGCTGACGGCAGCTTGAACACCGATATCCGCTCGCAACGCTCTTACCATGTTATATTAGGCAGTGATGTATTGTTTACCATATGCCGCCGTCCTTTTAAATTTTCTACGGAAGTATATTACAAATATCTTGACAACCTAATCACCTACTCGCTTGACAATGTAAGGGTTATCTACTCGGCCTTGAACGATGCCACGGGCTATACCGTAGGCATGGATGCCAAACTCAGCGGAGAGATAGTGCACGATTTGGAATCGTGGATATCTTTTTCCATAATGCAAAGCAAAGAAAGCATTAACCACGGAGAATACACACCACGCCCTACGGACCAAAGGGTGAGCATGAATATATATTTTCAAGACAGGGTTCCCAAATTACCCATGCTCAAAGCCCATATCAACATGGTGTTTGCAACCGCCCTGCCCTACAGTTTTCCTAACAAAAGAGCCTACACTTATCGTTCAAAAGCCTATTTCCGTACAGATATAGGTCTGTCCTGGCAATTTATTGACGAAGCCACCCGCTTGGGCAAAAAGAAAGCCATCCACTTTATCAAAGCGGCGTACCTTACTTTTGAAATCACCAATTTGTTTAACTATTCCAACATACTTTCTTATACATGGGTATCGGATATATACAATCAATATTACGCCATTCCCAATTATTTATCCCCAAGAATGTATAATGTGAAACTCCGCTTTGAATTCTAATACCATGACTATAGACCAAGCCCGACAACGCATAGAAGAACTCAGCAAAACCATACACCATCATAATTATCAATATTACATATTGGACAATCCCGATATCAGTGATTATGATTTTGACATGCTCCTCAATGAACTGATAGCACTGGAAAAGGAATTTCCTTCTTTGGTTCAACCCGACAGTCCCACCCAAAAAGTAGGGGGAGGCATCACCAAACAATTTGTACAGGTAAAACACAGCAGGCCTATGCTATCACTCAGCAACACCTATTCTGAAAGTGAATTGGAAGACTTTTTTTCACGTGTAAAAAACATGCTGGGGCATGACAGGGTGGACTATGTTTGCGAGCTCAAATACGATGGCGTGGCCATTAGCATCAAATATGTCAACGGGGTGATATCCCAAGCCGTGACAAGAGGTGACGGCATACAAGGTGATGATGTTACCGCTAATATCAAAACCATAAAATCCGTTCCTTTACGGTTGCACGGCAACTATCCTCCCGAATTGGAAGTGAGGGGCGAAGTGATTATGCCTCATGACAGTTTTCTCAAACTCAACCAAGAACGTGAAGATATAGGGGAAACACCTTTTGCCAACCCGCGCAATGCCGCTTCCGGCAGCCTCAAATTACAACAATCGTCCTTGGTAGCCAAACGGGGCTTGGATTGTTTCCTTTATTTTGTATATGATGACTTTCACACCTATGCAACGCATTATGAAAGCATCAAAAGCATAGGCGGATACGGGTTTAAAGTGGAACCCTATTACAAAATATGCCATAACAAACAGGAGGTGTTTGATTTTATCAACTATTGGGACAAAGAACGCAAGAACCTGCCTTTTGACATAGACGGCATAGTCATAAAAGTCAACGACTTATCTTATCAACAACAGTTAGGTTTTACTGCCAAAAATCCCCGCTGGGCTATAGCCTATAAATTTCAAGCGGAAAGAGCCTGCACTACCCTGTTATCCATAGATTATCAAGTCGGCCGCACCGGTGTGGTAACACCGGTAGCCAATATGGAACCCGTACTGCTGGCAGGCACCGTCGTCAAAAGGGCCACCATGCACAACGCCGATTTTATACGGGATATGGACATACGCACCGGAGACAAAGTGTATATAGAAAAAGGAGGGGAAATCATACCCAAAATTGTTGCTGTTGACACCGAACACCGCTCTTCCGACAGCCAGCCCCTGCAATTCATCAACCGATGCCCGCATTGCGGCACTTTATTGGTGCGTAACGAAGGAGAAGCTGCCTATTATTGTCCCAACAGCATGTATTGCCCCCCCCAAATCAAAGGAAAACTTATCCACTTTATAGGAAGAAAAGCCATGAACATAGAAGATTTGGGAGAAGAAAAAATAGAACTCCTGTTCGATCATGGACTCATCAGAAATATAGCCGATTTCTACCGGTTAGATTATGAAAAACTGATAGGACTCACTAAAACATACACTCAAAATAATCAAACACGCTCCATTGCCTTTAGAGAAAAAACGGTGGAAAACATATTATCGGCAATAGAAAAATCCAAACAAATACCTTTTGAAAAAGTATTGTTCGCCATAGGTATCCGTTTTGTAGGAGAAACTTCGGCAAAAAAGATAGCCCGGCACTTCGGCAATATGGACCGGTTAAAACAAGCCACCCTTGAACAGCTCATGGACGTGGAGGATGTAGGGGAAAAGGTCGCACAAAGTATTGTCAACCACTTGTCGGATGACCATAATTGGCAAATCATACAAGACCTCCGTTCTTTCGGAGTCCAAATGTCTTGCCGGCAAACGCAAGAGCCCCTGACACAAAAATTACAGGGCCTCACTTTTGTAGTAAGCGGCAGTTTTGCCTCCCCCGAACGCAGAAAAGAAATAGAAGAAACTATAGAATTAAACGGAGGTAAAAAAGTGGATGCGGTAAGCAAAAAAGTAAACTATATAGTCGCCGGAGAAAATATGGGACCTTCCAAATTAGCAAAAGCACAGGATTTGGGTATCCCCATTATTTCGGAAAAAGATTTTCTGGAAATGATACAATAAACCTTCGTTTTTTGAATTTAGAATTAAAATATATTGGGGTACTCTCAATTTATGATTGCAAACATGATTATCAAAACTATTCATGTATTGCTCTTGCGAAACAACTATTACATGGAACAATACCAATAAAATAGCAGTGGATGTTTTCTTCCTTGCTATTCTTTTACAAATTTTTGGTAATAACATTTTCATCTGTTTTTTGAGTATCGCATTGCAATTTCATTTATTGTATAAAAACATGTTGCCGACTTTTTTTTATTGATCAACTATATTTTAACTTGCCAGCGGCCCGGAACAAATACAATTGTGCCTTATCTTTTTACAAGCCATTGAAAAAAAAATCCATGTTGTTTGCCTTTTAATTCAATAAAAAATGCTACCTTTGCAAGTCTTATTGGAATATGTTTCATGGAAGATAAAACGTATTTTAAACAATTTGATATCAATATCGCTTCCTTGAAAAACGGGAAACACGATTTTGATATGCAGGTG
Organism: Bacteroidales bacterium; assembly: GCA_017616775.1. Taxonomy (GTDB): domain Bacteria; phylum Bacteroidota; class Bacteroidia; order Bacteroidales; family WCHB1-69; genus UBA1205. Next base: position 85,209 of record JAFZXM010000052.1, on the reverse strand, counting down.
GACAAAACGTTCTTTGAAAAGCATGTAAATGAAGATATTACAGATGCAAACGTATTGATAAAACTGATGGTATCTTGTGAAGACAATATCGTCAATATGGATTTTGACATGCAGGGTTATTTGGTTTCCACATGTGACATATGTTTGGAAGAAATGCACATTTCTGTATCAAAACATGACAAACTGATACTGAAAAAAGTGGACACTCCCCGCACAAGTGATGATGAAGATATTGTATTCATTACAGAAAAAGATTATAAATTCAATGTGGAACAATACATCTACGAATATCTGATGGTAGCGATTCCCATTCGTAAAGAACATTCTAACAAGAATGACAACGACAGGTGCAATCCGCTGATGCTTGAATTGATACAAAAAAATCAGGAGCAATCTCAAGAGCCTCATTACGACAGCCGTTGGGATGCTTTGAAAAAAATAAAATTAGAGGAATAAAATAATAAGAGTATATAATTTTTAAAATAATATTAGTCATGCCAAATCCGAAAAGAAGACATTCTGCAACAAGAAGAGACAAAAGAAGAACCCACGATAAAGCGGTGGCTCCTCAATTAATGGAATGCTCCAACTGCGGCACCGCAGTTATGTATCACCACGTATGTCCTGAATGCGGTTACTATCGTGGCGAACAAGCTATTGCACCCAAAAATGAAGTTGAAGCATAATTTTGTTAATACTAAAAAATAAAAAACGCACATAAGCATATGTGCGTTTTTTTTATATCCGTGCTTTTAGGCTTCAGCATGTTTTTTTACGAGGCTCATACCCATATTTATATACTGCTGTTCCCAACACCAGCAATATGATGATAACAGAACTTATCATGGATAAATTGCGTGCCGCAAACCATGAGGAAGGATAAAATTCAAATTTAACCGTATGTTCGCCTTGAGGAATTTTAAGCGCCCTTAAAATATAATCCGCACGTATCAGTCCGTCTGTTTCTTTTCCGTCTATGCTCACTTTCCAATATTTAGGATAATATATTTCGGAAAACACAGCCAAAACATCACTTTGCGCATTTACTTTGTATTCGCAGGTATTGGACGTCTGCTTCAAAAGCATAATCTCCGATTGATTGTCGTCATTTGCTGCAAAACCGCTCAATTTTTCTTTGAATTTTTTATCGACAACGGCCACATGACGCGTATCCGCATTTTTGGTCATAGCCAACTCTTCATTGGCATCATTCACCCATTGCACATCATTCACTATCCAAGCCGGACCATACACAGAAGGATTCACAAACGGCTGCGCCTGATATTGGAATATAAAATATTTTGCATTAAGCATATTCAAACTCTTAAGTGATGAGGTGAGCGCCACTACTTCGGAATCGGAACGCACATTGCCGATTTGAGTGCTGAACGTTTGTAAATCATTCACCATCACCGAATCCACAAATTCCTGATACCTTCTCAATTTGGCACCGTGATACCCACCTATGGAATGGTGAAAATAAGAGGCATGTGTATCGGTAAAAGGATTAGCCGCCAAATTAAGCACTCTATAACCCGGTGTTTTATCCGCCAAAATCGCATTGTCACATGGTGTCATTGCATATTGCTGCGATACAGCCTGATCGTGTTTTTCAAAATCCCCGTCATTCAAATACCGCTTATCCACACCCCATAAGTCTATCAAAACAATTGCGGCCAAAGCCATGACAACATAATTGGTTTTCAACTTTTTATTTACGCCCAAATATAATACCGCAAAGGCCAGGGCTATAAATATCAAAGACCTCCACGCATCAGCCACACACAAAGCTTTCCTGTCTGCTATCAGGGATGATTGCAACACTTCGGGCAAGGCGGCATCCCGTTCTACGGAAAAATTGAAAAACAAATTGGGCATTATGGCTATCAGAAAACACGAGCCACCCACTATTGCCATGGATATATACAAACTTTTTTTCAAATAATCCTGTTTAAGCTCATTGTTATACAAGGCTTTAAGCCCGTAAAAACCGAAAAACGCCATCACAAAAGTCGTCAGCACCAATATCATGGAAGGTGTTCTGAACTTATTAAACAGCGGGAAATGATAGAACATGAAATCATTGACAGCGGGACAAAATTTTCCCCATGCAAACACTATGGAGCATACAAACACCGCAATAGCCCATATTCTCATTTCTCCCTTTATCCAGAACATACTCAGCACAAACAACAAGCACACCGCCGCTCCCGCATACACCGGCCCCGAAGTGAACGGCTGGGCACCCCAATAGGCTGAACATTGTTGCAGAAGTTGATTAGGATCTTGCCCTAAAGAGGTGGATTGCAAGGTGGAGATGGTTTGGGGCAAATCTTTTTGATAGGCTTCCCAACTGTCAGGATGAGACGCTCCGCCTCTTGCATTGGGAATTAACAATGTAAAGGTTTCACCTTTTCCATAGCTCCACGCATAGGCATAATCATAATCCAGACCCGATGCTGTTGACTTGGCTGTCAATTCACTCTGACCCCGCATGCTTTCTTTGGAATAATCGTAAGAAGTGTAAAGATTGCCCACATTGGGCAATACAGCCAATAAGGCCGCTACCGCCAACACGGCGCTGGCTTTTGCAAAATTCAGCAGGGATTTATTGACAATGGCATATACCAATATCACCAACACGTATATGGCAACGGCTATTCCCGTGTAATAGGTGATTTGAGGATGCGATTGTGCCAGGCTGAAACCAAAGCCGAACATAAACAACAAACCTCCTGCCAAATACTTGTTGCGATAAGCCAAAATAACACCCGTCACCACCAACGGTATGGAAGCGATAGTATATGCTTTGGTTACGTGTCCCGCCTCTATGATAATAAGATTATATGAGCAAAAAGCATATGCCAGCGAGGCGGCAAACGCCACCAAAGGATGCACATCCAATTGGCACATGGCTATATAAAAACACAATAGCATCATCAATATAATGCCATAACTCATCATAGGGGTTCCTTTTTGAATGGGAAGCCCCATCCACCAATATACATTGGCATCGGGTTTGGCATACAAATAAGCTGCAGGCATGCCCGAAAACATGGCATTGGTCCAATAAGAATAATCTCCGGTAGCGGCATGATAGTCTTTCAATTCCTTACTCATGCCCTCAAAGAACATCATATCCGATTGACGCACATCTTCCCCGTCGAGCAAGGGTTTGAAATACACCAAAGTAATGACGGCCATCACAACTACAGCCAATACATGTTTTAAAATTTTGATTTTGTTCTCTTTTGTCATATCACCAATAATTTATTATTGCAAAGATAGCATAAATACCAATACAAAAAAAAGTGAGCAACTTCATTCATTACCCACTCTATGTTTTTTTAGAAAATTTGCTAAATTAGAATTTTCTGCCACTTAATTTTTCGTCAGAAACAGTTAATTTTCTTCTTCCTTTTGCTCTTCTTGCAGCCAAAACTCTTCTACCATTCGCGGTAGACATTCTTTTTCTAAAACCATGCTTGTTGGTTCTCTTCTTTAATGAAGGTTGGAATGTTCTTTTCATCTCTCTTATATTTTATTAACCCTACTATGCATTTTTATAACGGAATGCAAAGGTACAATTTTTTTTTCAAATAAGAGCCAATCTCCTATATTTTTTTACACTCCTGTATAAACAATTCATTTTCACCTGCATAAAAAACAACGGGGCAACATCTGTTGCCCCGTTTAATCCAAGCTATTGCAATCAGCCTTTGTAGAAAGGCATTTTAACTACTACCGCTTTCAAAAGTTTTTCTCTTATCTTTACATATATTTCAGTATCTTTTTTACTGAAAGCTGTGGCTACATGAGCTGTGGCTATAGCTTTGCCGCACGACGGAGATTGTGTACCCGAACAGATATGACCTATCACATTGCCCTGGGCATCGCACACCTCATATCCTTGACGGGGAATACCACGGTCTATCATTTCCAATCCCACCAGTTTTTTGCTTACGCCATTGGCTTTTTGTTGTTCCAGGCGTTCTCTGTCGATAAAATTGTTACCGTCAACAAATTTGGTCAACCAGTTCAAACCGGCTTCTATAGGTGATGTTTCATCGTTGATTTCATGTCCGTAAAGGCAAAAGCCCATTTCCAAACGCAAAGTATCGCGGCAGCCCAAGCCTGCAGGCTTGATACCGAATTCTTTGCCGGCTTCGAATACGGCATCCCATATTTTATCGGCATATTTTTTATCGAAATATATTTCACAGCCACCTGCTCCGGTATAGCCTGTGGTGGATAACAATACGTTGTCTATGCCGGCAAATGTCAAAAATTTGAATGTGTAATATTCCATATCTTCTATAGGGGTGGAGGTGAGTTTTTGCATGGCTTTGAGTGCCAAAGGACCCTGCACTGCCAATTGTCCGTAGCAATCGCTTTCATTGGTGAAATCTTTACCCAACACCAAACCTTTTTCTTCGGCTATCTTACTCATCCAATTCCAATCTTTTTCTATATTGGCGGCATTGGGAACCATAAAATATTCTTGTTCCGAAATACGATATACCAGCATATCGTCCACTATTCCGCCTTTACCGTTAGGCAATACCGTATATAATACCTTGCCATCGTATAATGAGGCTATATCGTTAGAAGTACAATATTGAACAAACTCAAATGCTTTTGGACCTTTAGCCCTGAATTCGCCCATGTGCGATACGTCAAATACGCCCACGGCATTTCTTACATTATTATGTTCTATTATCAATCCTTCATACGATATGGGCATATTATAACCTGCAAATTCTGCCATCTTGGCACCCAAATCAATGTGCTTTTGTGTAAACGGTGTGTTTTTCATACTTGATATTTATATTTAAATTATTATGCTTGTTTTATTAATTATGCAAAGGTAACATTTTTTTTTATGGTTTGTCATTTTTTTTGTTGATTATTCAAAATACCAATCCAAATCATGCTGCAAACCGTCATCCTGCAAAACAACAACCTGTCTGCCGGATGGATTGCCGTTTTCCGTCAACCGTGTCAAATGCCATTGACCTTTGGGGAATTCGCATTCGGCAAAATGGCAACGACAATGATAGGTCGTATTGCCGTATCGGTAATGAACGGTAAACTGTCTCCAAGAGGTGGGCACATGGGGATCGAACGACAATTCTGTTCCTCTTAATTGCAATCCCAATATATTTTCCACTCCCACTTTATACGCCCACGATGCCGAACCGGTATACCATGTCCATCCGCCACGACCCGCATGCTGTTTGTTAGAATATATATCGGCAGCTATACAATAGGGTTCTACTTTATATTTAAGCACATCGGCCAAAGTGGAGGTGCGGTGGATAGGATTGATAATGGAATAATAGAAATAAGCCTGATCCACCTTTCCTTCTTGCAACAATGCCATAATATACCACATTGCACCATGTGTGTACTGACCGCCGTTTTCTCTCACTCCTTTGGGATAATCCATAATATATCCCGGATTGTTTTTGGACAATTTAAATGCCGGTGTCAGCAATTGGATAATTTCGTGCTCTTTGTTCACCAATCGTGTTTCCACTTCTTTGAATATAGATTTCTTTTGCTCCTCACCTGCCACATTGGTAAGTATACTCCAAGCCTGTGATATCAAATCTATTTGACATTCCGCATTATTTCGGGAGCCCATGGAATCTCCGTTATCGAAATAAGCACGCAGGAACCATGCTCCATCCCAAGCATTGTCTTGTAATGCCTGACGCAATGCGGGAACGGCGTTTTCACATTTTCCGGCAAATGCTCCATCCTCTTGCTTACGCGACAATGCTGCCATTTTAGGTAATAAATCTATTAAAAAGAACGCCACCCATACACTTTCGCCTTTTCCTTCCACGCCCACTTTGCTCATGCCGTCATTCCAGTCCCCGCATCCCATAAGCGGCAAATGATGCGGCCCCATTTGACGCAAAGCTTTTTCTATACACAATTTCAAATGCTGATATAGGGTGTCTTTTTGCTCTCCTATCCTGAACGGCATGCCCCGTTCCGCTTCACCGTCGCGAAGCATTTCCGCTTCGGCATAAGGCACCTGCTCTTCCAATATGCTGTCATCTCCCGTCACCGTGATATACTGATAACATACATATATCAACCATAAATAATCATCGGAAAAGGTAGTACGCGCTCCTATGCGCAAATCATCGTGCCACCAATGCAATACATCGCCCTGCTTAAACTGATGTGAGGCATGCATCAATATTTGCTTGCGGGCAAAATCACTGTTGCTGTACAGCACGCTCATCACATCTTGCAGCTGGTCTCTAAAACCTATAGCGCCGCCTACCTGATAAAAACCCGCTCTTGCAAACAATCGGGCGGAATACACTTGGTATAAATACCAATAATTGACCATATAATTAAACTTATCGTCATCGGTTTCCACCTGCAATACCGACAGATTATTTTGCCAAAAATCCTGTACCTGCTTGTACTGCCCCTCTATTTCGTCCATGGTCCATTGCCGATAAGGCTCTTGGGACTCCTCCCTGCAGGCTATCACGAAAGCCAAATCTTTAGTGGCATTGGCAGGAAGATTTACACTTACCGTAAGCATTTTCCTGTTCGGATAATCAATTTGGGCATCCTCTATCTTTTCGGTTGCACTCAAACACACTTGTTTCTGCCGATACACTTCATGATACATATTACGGACATACAAGGTGTTATCCTGCGGCTTCCACTCCGAAAACAAATAGCGGGCGGTTTCCTCCTCATTGGTACCCAACACCAATTTATACACCATGCTCAATTGCAATGTCTGCTCTTGGGACGACAAACTGGTAAGACTGATATGATAGAATTTTGCAGGGCTGTCTTTTGCCACAAACAATTGCACCTGCACTTTATAATCCTTATAACAAGATTCAAACCCGGACCAGCCCAAACCATGGATAGCATTTGCCGGGATGAACTGTTTTTTCTGCACCAAAAGCATTTCTGAAGCAGGGTCATACGCCATATCATTGGACCATGCCGTAAGCTTGAACTGTTGTGCATTGTAAGCATAAGTAAATCCGCTCATGGTGGCACTCACTATGCATCCGAAATACGGATTGGCCAACACATTCACCCATGGCATCGGAGTATTGGTGTCATGTATAACATATTGCTTTCCATTGTGTGAAAAGCCGCCGTAACGATTGTAAAACGCCAATTGCATACTTTGGGCATCTGTGACTATATTCTTTTCCGCCCTCAAGATACCATAGTGCTCTTTATCCTGATAATATTGGTATTCCGATTCCATTTTGGCTATCTGCTCAGTAATGGACAAACTGTTGGCTGTTGTAAAACTTACTCTTGCCACCGTCCGGAAAAGTGTTCTTTCTTCACCGCTGATATGATGACCGTCTATCACATAAACCTTTCCTATAGGATTATGCACATAACTCAAATGTTCTATATTGGCCATATCATATATATATTTGGTCAACTGTTCCTGCTGACCTTCAGGGGCATCGTTGATAATAACCACATCCAAATGCATACCCCTGTTTTTATAATATTCAAAGGCCTGCAACATTTCTTTGGCATAAGATGACTTATCGGCACTGTCTATTTCGAGCAACAATATGGCCAAATCGCCCGATATGCCGTATTTCCACAATGCCGATTGGGATAAAGTGTTGTCTGCCAATGCTTTCTGGTGAAACACACCGCAGGTGGCCGTTTGCATCATATATTTGGCAATACTGTTGTACAAATACATCTGCTCTCCTTTCAACAAAGAATAAGCGGTACGCATATTGCTATAAACCGTTGCCAATTCAAAAGCATTGTTAATGGACATTTTATTATTATACAATTGCACTATCTGCAACACTTGCTGACGGGATTTGCCGAAACCCGTCACCACATATACCGTAGCCGTTGCTTCGGGATTAAGATGCACCCAACGCCGCATACTCATTATAGGGTCTAAAGTGGTGCCGACGGTATTGCTTAAATTTTGCCGCGTTTCTATCACTACAGCATTCCTGGCGCTGCGATTTCTTCCTAAAAAATTCAAGCGGGAAGTTTCGTATTGATAATCGTTGGAAGCGCTGAGCGCTTCTTTAATATTCCGGGGTGTTTCTTTCTCAAGAAACATCTTTTGAACTATAAAATGCTGTGCATCACGATTTTCACGGGCAGGCCGTGAAAAAATCAACGATTCCGTGTTCCGGTCGAACTCGCTATATACTGTCATGCCGTTAAACACGCGATGAGCCTCATCGGCATCTCTGCGGCACAACAACACTTCAGCATAGGTGGTGAGCTCCAATGTAACACCTTGGGAGGTGTGATTTTCAAAAGTGTATTTTCTGATTTCCGCATTGCTGTCTTTTACCACCGTGATCTCCGTATTGGTCACTATGCCCTTGTCCTCCCTTAAATATTTCACTCTGTCCGAAGCAAATATCACCCTGTATTTATCCGGCTTTTTGTATAAGGGAGCATAAGTATTGCACCACAAATCATCGGTTTGCATATTCCGGATATACATAAACTGCCCGTACGATTCCGCAGAAATTTTTCTATATCTATTGATATACACATTTTTATATCTGCTAAACCCTGCTCCCCTATCGTTGAGCAACACGGTATAATCACCATTGGACAACATGCCTATTTCGGGTACATTGGCAATATGGTCATATTCTCTTACATCGCTTTCCTGACGAACCTTGGAATATTGGTACCGCTTGTATTTGGTCACCTTCAAATCGATATATGGTTTGATCTGCACCTTTTCTTTAAGCAATGTTTCCATTGCTTGCATGGATTTTTCGCTTTGGAAATATTCCTGAATACAATGATTGCACAAATAATTGGTCAAACTGGCTAAAATCATTCCCTGATGATGCGCATAATGGGCTTCCACCCTCACCTCATCTTCTTCATCATAAGATTCAAAGAATCCGAAATCGTTATACATTCCCAACTCCTTGAATTTTTGCATATTATCATACACCTCCTTATCTTGCACACATATAGTCAGCAGCGAACTGTAAGGGGATATGACTATTCTATCCGGTGTGGTGTTTTGAAATTTAAGATACGGCACGCCAAAAGCCCGGTATTTATAATTTTGTGCGTCATCCAATTCGTGATATGCTGTTTCGGAAATACCCCACGGCAATTTTTTAAACAAAGTTACGCCGCCTGTTTTTTGTCTGTATTCTTTCAGTCGGGCTTGATTTACATTTTGAATGAAAGCCCTTTGTGCCAACAAGGCGAAAGAATATGTTTCATCCATAAGCGTGTGCTTATAGGTTTTAAGAAAAATCAAAGGCATAAAATATTCAAACAGAGTGCCATACCACGATGCCACCCCTTTATACCGCTTGTATTGCACCAATGTTTTGTCCAAACAAAACCAATGTTTATAGGGGGCATCGCCTTTGGCGATAGTAAGAAAACTTGTCAAGCGCGCCTCCGAGGCAAAATTATTATAGTGATAGGGCAACAAATGCTCTTCTCTATAATCATAACCTATGCTGAAAACATCCAATGAAGGATTGTATAATTTGGAAAAATCGGTATGGTCTATCAAACGGCACACTTTGCTCAACAAACCCTGTATTGAACTCATTTGCATGGACGAAAGCTTGTGCTGTTCTATCAATGACAGCTGTTTTTCCAAAAATCCCTGCACCACATACAAACAAGCCACAAAATTGCCGCTATCGGCGGTGGATACAAAATAAGGGTTCAAAGCTTCCATGGTATGAATGTGATACCAATTGAACAAATGACCGTTCCATTTTTTCAATTTCACCACCGTGTCTATCACATGTTCCATGCGTTCTACGGCTTCCCTCACCCCTATATATTGCAGTTCCACGGCAGAGATGATAGCCGTAAGCGAATAGCCTATATTGGTGGGCGATGTTTTATAATCGTTTTTCTCTGCCCTGTTGAATTGATAGTTGTCAGGAATAAGATAATTGGTGTCTTCGGTCATAAGCATATCGAAAAAATGCCATGTGCGCTTTGCCCATTCTTTTACCTCTTCCAATTCAGCAGCTTTCAAATGTTTTTCATCGGTGGAAAATTTTCTTCCCAAAAAATACATCAGCAATGGTGCGGTGCACCATGATAATATCACAAAAACCGCTGCTATCAGCACAGGCACAGCCACCACGGCGGCACTATACACCTGAAAATACCACACCAATGCGGCAAATACCAAGGCCACCGCTATATTGACCATAAAATACCTCACATAAGCACCCAGTGTATTTTTTGTGGACTTGGCCGCCTCGTCGGAAGGCACCCAATTGAGTAAATTTTTATGACTTATCCGCATACGGTACAGCGAACGTATTGTCGCATCGGTATACATCCAGGCTTCTCTCGGAATAAGAGCAAAAGTTATGAACGACTTATACAACACCACTGCTATACCATGCAGGAGGGTCATATAATATTTGAATCGTTTGCTGAACATTTGCAAATGCAACAACTGCGACAAAAGAAAGAAGAATATGGGAGTGCCTACTACCACCAACACCAATACCAAATAGAATATAGGATTGATATGGCTACAGGTAAAACCGTAAAATAAGGTCAAAAGCAGGAATAAACTCAACATGCTCCGGCGCAAATTGTCAAATATCTTCCATTTTCCTATTGTATTTACCTGGTTTTTTACCTTTTGCCCGGCTTCGTTTTTCACACGGGAGCCCAACCATCCTATTATTTGCCAATCGCCTCTTGCCCAACGGTGATGCCGTTTGGCATCATCGATATAATTCGACGGATTATCATCAAACAATTCCACGTCGTTAATCAAACCGCAACGTATGTGACAACCTTCCAACAAATCGTGACTGAGTATTAAATTTTGCGGGAACGCCCCTTTCAGCACTTGCTGGAATATTTTTATATCATAAATTCCTTTTCCGCAAAAACTTCCTTCGTTAAAAATATCCTGATACAATTCAAAAGAAGCTGTGGTATATACATCCAAGCCGCCCAAGCCGGCGAAAAGTTGGGCATAACGCGATTTATTGGTAACTTCCACATCCACATTCACCCTCGGCTGCATGATTCCATAACCCGATATCACCTTCCTGCCGTCTGCGGAAAGTATAGCTCTGTTCAACGGATGCGCCATTGCCCCTATCAGCTTATGGGCCGAATACAACACCAATTCCGTATCGGTATCCAAAGTAATGATAAAGGTGATTTCGGGCGTAAAACCATCCAATGACTGATAGCGGAAATAGCGCTGTTTTTCCTCCTGCGACAAATTGCCTGACAATAAATCGTTAAAATGCAATATCGCACCGCGCTTGCGCTCCCAGCCCAAATAACAATTTTCTCCTTTGCTGAAAGCACGATTGCGATATACAAAATTGAATATGTTTTTCTCATATTTTTCGTTGAGGGCTTGCACTTTTTCGGCTCCCGCCTCCACTATCTCCGCATCCCAAGGCATGTCGGGCGCTTGCTCCGCCGAAGCATCCCCTACCAAGGTAAAATACAAATTGTCTGAACGATTGGAAAGATAATACACCTCCAATTGATCTAACATTTGCCTAACCTTTTCTGGTGTTTTAACTATAGTAGGCACTATCACCATGGTAGCATATTCCTGCGGTATTCCCTTATCAAACTTGAGTTTGAAGGTGGAAATAGGACGGTGCAATAAATACAATATGTGATTACTCACATCTATCACCCATTGGCTCATGGGAACAAGCAACAACAAAAATGCCCATGCCGAATGTGAAATACAGGCCAACACAAATGCCGACAAAACGGTTACCGCCGACACTATGATTGCGTATGCATGTGCCCTTGCATTCCACGCTTTGGGAGGAAACAAATACCAACCCACATGCTTGTGCTCCTTGTCCGCCGTTTGCACCAGCTGCTGCACAAAAGCATATTCCGACATGCGCTTTTTCTTAGCCATCCGTATGATACGGTTGCGATAATCGGTCTTGGTTTGGTCACACATGCGGCTATACATATCCGCCTGCTCCTGCATGAGATATTTTTCAGAATAGCTGATATGGGTATACACATCCTCCATTTCCAACTTGGTCATTTTTTTAAGGGAATTAAACAAATTCATCATCAGTAAATTCTCTTTTGTGGCCTGATCCAAGTCTTTGGTTAAATCCACTCCCGATTCCGGCAACTGCGTTTTTTGTTGCAACGATACACACAAATTACTTAATTCCCGTATAAGCAACACTTTTAAATACAAGGGAATAAGACATATTTCCAAATAAGAAAAATAATCGTTCTTGTCCTTTTGATATTGATATAAATAATTAAATAAGTGATGTTTGTCTATTAAAAAATAAGTGGATTGCAAATATTGGTATAATAGCTGTTGCAAATAGCCTTTGCGTTTTGCCTTAATGGTCTTTAATACAGGACTGCGCAAATCCACTTTCAGCACCTTTTCCTGCTCGCTGATGACAAAAAAATTATCCAACACCCATTCATTCGTGCTACCCACCAACTGCTTGTTTTTGGTAATACTGACCAAATAAGTATAATATTTGGTAATAGCCTGAATGCTTTTTATCACATTGTCATATCCGATATTTTCCATAATGGCAAATAAATAAATTATTATTCCAAAGGTGCAAAATTACATTTTTAATTGGCTTGGCGCCACAATGCAGTCAAAAATATTTCTGAAAGAATAATAATTTCTATTGCTTTAGGCACATGTATCATCCACCCGTCTGACTGTCAAACCGAAACAACGGATATTGACGAAGAAAAATATCAGTGTTCCCGAATATATGTGTAAAGTTGATCTGCCAACCGGCTTGTGCCTATTCTGAAATACCGCTTATCAAGCCATGGGGCTCCCAAAATGCGCTCAAGCAATTTAACATATAACAAAGCGCTATCCGTATCGGCAATGCCGCCTGCAGGCTTTACACCTACCATTCGGCCTGTAAGGGAATAATATTCTTTAATTGCATAAAGCATCACCACAAATGCCTGCGGAGTAGCATTGACCGCTATCTTGCCCGTGGATGTTTTGATATAATCGGCACCTGCCTGCATGGCTATCATGGAAGCGCGGTATATATTTTCTATACTCTGTAATTCTCCTGTTTCCAATATCACTTTCAAACGCTGCGAAGAGCAATGCGAACGTATGGCTGCTATTTCGTCCGCCACCTCCTGCGAGCGTCCTTCCAAAAATTTTCCCCTCGATATTACCATATCTATCTCATCAGCTCCTTGGGTTACAGCATAATCCACCTCTGCCAATTTCAGTTCCAACGGGCTTTGCCCCGACGGAAACGCACCCGCCACACAAGCCACCTTCACATCCGTGCCCGACAAACATTGCTTGGCAATGCCGGCAAACAACGGATACACACACACTGCCGCCGTGTGCGGCTGAAAATTGACAGCCTTGCCGCATAACTGACGCACCTTACGCTCCGTATCAGACCCTTCCAAAGTGGTAAGATCCACGCATTGCAATGCAAATTGTGCAACCTCTTTTGCTGACGAAAAAAAGGAAAAATTCGCTTTTACGGCTTCATCTATGCATTTTTGTATTTCCGAAAGGGCAAGCATATTACAATTGTTTCCGTTTAGACGACTCCTTATTCCAATACATGGTTTTACCCAGCATGGATATTCCCCAATAACCCCTTACTTTCAATTTTTTTTCGCCGGCGAATTTCATATACATTTTATAGGTGCCCTTTTTGCCGGGGTATTTTATTTCCCCGTTTTTCCATTCTTTGTTATCGGCATCATATACCAGACCTTTTAAAAACACCAGACCCAAAAAACCTTTTTTTTCCACATTTTCCACCCAGCACACTTTACCTTCGTAAGTGCCGTCGGCAGCTTTGTATATGTATGTTTGCGAGCCTTCTCCCGTGAAAGGATCCTCGGAATAATAATAGCCCACTATATCGTCAGCGGCATCCTGTGCGCCCACACTCTGCACACAACATAACACCAGCAGGCTTACACACAATAATATTCTCAAATGCATCATCATTTTGTTACTATATATCAAATTGCAAATATACTACTTTTTTTACCAATCCGTTTCCATACGCTTTTTTTTGCAGCACATGCCTGCCAACACCGATATGACATACCATGGATAACACAAGGCTGCCAACGGATACCACCACATTAACGAAGGTTGGGCAATATATCGGCACCATGCCGACAACACCGGCATGTCAACAGCAAATTTGACAAAAAACGCCATCCCCGCCAACGCAAACGGCACTGTTTGAAAACATGCCGACAGCAACAGCACCACCGGCAATACAGACATAGCCCCTACTATTACGGCCATATTTTTGACATAGGTATTGTCATAATAAGGCGTTTTTCCCGCCCACCGGATACGCTGGCGTATAAAACTTTTATATGTATTCCGGGCTTGTGTGAACACCAACGACTGCCTTGAACGCACATAGCCCGCCGCTTCCGCACCATATTGCTGTGCCAGGGCATGCATTAAAAACACATCATCTCCCGATGCACACTTGTTGCTTTTTTCCATATGAGCTTGCAAACTCATATACATATTCTTAGTATAACACATATTGGCTGCACTGCACATCAACACTTTTCCTTGCCCTGCACAACCGGCCGCCGCTATCATCAACGAGCCTATTTCCAGCTGCTGCAAATAGTTAAACAAACGTGGCTGAGTAAAAAACAATACACTTCCGAACATCATGGGCTTATGATACCGCTCATAATATGAATCATATACCTTCACCCATGAAGGCTGTACCGCACAATCGGCATCCGTGGTGAGTATCAGTTCGTATTTGGCGGCTTGCACGCCTGCTTTTACAGCCGGTTTTTTGCCGGCATGCTCCCTGCTCAATAAAGTGATATCCGCCTGAGGATATGCCTGTATTATACGTTGCACAATATCTGCGGAACCGTCGGTGGAACCATCATCTACCATTATAATCTCGTATTTATGCTTGTCATAATCCACCTTCACCAATGATTCCAGACACCGCTCTATATATGCCTGCTCGTTATAAAAAGCGACGATGATGCTGAAAGTATTTTTACCTGCCCAACCATCATATGTATGTTCACGTGTTTTATACCATCCTGCCAGCCAATATATCACTACGGACACATAACTCAAACACACTGCCGATACAATGATACCCAATACTATCATATTATCGCAACAATTTTAATTTAAGCACAAAAAACGAGCCCGCTATGGCAGGCAACACCACATTGACACACCATAACAATATGGTGGGAAAAATCACCACCGCGGTACTAAGCCCCAAAGACGGAAAATAGGACACCGCAGGACCGAACAATACTATTGCAACCGATGCTCTTACCCCTATTTCACTCAACACCCATGTGGGGATAATGGTTGTAAACAGAAAATATACGCAGGATATGCCCAGTGCGGAACATAAGGGAACGCTATCCGAACACAAACGCAAAGCCAGATACAATTGAAATACAAACACCAAATATCGCCCCATGGACCATCCCAATGCTATACACAACTCCCTAAAGGTGTAATACTCCAAAAAATTCAGTTTATCCGCTATTTTAACAGCCCATTTGCCATTGATTTTATGTATAAACTTCACAAAAGCAGCAATGTTGAAATAGGCCCATAATATCAACGCCAGCAATATTAACAGCATAAGCGTGCCCACTATATATGCCGTGGTGTAAGGCGCAATACCGTGCCCTCTGAACATAACATACATCAGCCCCAACACACCGAAAAACAACGTGATTATCAATTGTGCCACATTCCCCACCCATGTAACCAAAGTCCCTTTAAGGGCATAGCCCTGCGGCAAAATAAAAGCTCTGCCGATAAAATCGCAGGAACGGTTGGGGAAAATAACACTCACACACACTCCTGCCAACACCGATTTTAACGATGCAAAAAACGATAAAGGATATACCTTGTGCATCAAAAAACGCCATTTTGCATTTTCCATGCCCCAATTGAGCAACATCAACATCACCATCAACACCAACAAAGGGCAAATCTGACTCCACGACAGCGTATTCCACCACTGACGAATATCTTGCCACAACGAAGGTGTACTCAATTTTACAAAAACGAATATATAACTCAAAACAAAAATAAGCATACCCGTCAATATATTTATACTTTTTAGTATTTTTGCAGAATTATAATTCATATAATAAAATTACTTTTAGTGAATAATCATACAACTATTTTAGGCATAGACCACGTCACCAATATTATGGGCTATGGTATTATCACCGCCAAAGGTACAAAAATTTCCGTTACCAAAACGGGAATACTTAAACTTAACGCAAAAAAAGAGACATTGTCCAAATTACAAGACATTTTTGAATTCGTAGAAACGCTCATCAAAGAATATCAACCGCAGGAAATGGCTATTGAAGCACCGTTTTTCGGAAAAAATGTGCAATCCATGCTAAAATTGGGGCGTGCGCAGGGAGTTGCCATTGCCGCCGGCTTGCATTATGGTATTCCCGTGCATGAATATGCTCCAAAAAAAATAAAAATGGCAATAGTAGGAAAAGGAAGCGCATCAAAAGAACAGGTAGCAAGTATGTTGCAATATTTATTACAAAATTTCCGGCTCAACGACATAGACACTTACGATGCATCCGATGCTCTTGCCATTGCCTATTGTCACTATCTGCAACGCACCCAAATACAACAAGCACCCTCCTATTCCGGCTGGGAAGCCTTTCTCAACAAAAACCCCGACAGGATTATAAAATAAACAAAAAAAAGAGTCACAAGTGACTCTTTTTAACTTTGCTTGTTAAAACTGAAATTATTCTGCAACTGCTTCTGTTGTTTCTTCTGTAGCTTCTTCTGCAGGCATGTCAACAGCTTCTTGTTCTTGAGCGTCTTCCACAACTGCTTCTTGTTCTTCAATCATGGGTTCTTCAGCTACGGTTTCTTCTTCAGGTGCATTATTGCAAGCAACAAATACTAAACCTGCAACAACTAATAATGCAAATAACTTTTTCATACTAGTACTATTTAATGTTATTATTAATTAATGTTTTTTTGTGCGACAAAGGTAACATTTTTATTTGTTGCCTGCCTTATTTTGGATAAAAATTATTGTTCTCCCTTAAAAAAAATAATAAATGCATGATTTACAGCATGATTATTTTTGAAAAAATATTTTTTTCCGCTATTTTCCCACCCTTTTCGGCATATTTTATCCGTCATACCGCATTGAACGGTGTATGATATGGCATGTTTTTTATCTTTGTGCTTACATTTGCATTCATCTTCATATTTCAAAACGATATGGATAGTGATAAAAAAATGCTATCTTTGCAATCATGAAACGTTTCAACTTAAAAAGCATCATTATCCTTGCAATCATAATTGCTCTTGCCGCCACTTTGCTGGGGCTGCGTTCTTACCGCATGATATTTGGGAACAATGTTGCGGCCGACCGCTATGTATATATTCCCTCCGGTGCCTCTTTTTCGCAGGTGTTGGACTCCATTTTCTCCAAAAACATACTCAAAGATACCTGCGGATTTAAACAATTGGCACAAAAAAAGCACTATCCGTCTCACATACACGCAGGCAAATTCAAAATTTCCGCCGGAATGAGTAATAATGACATTATCAACATGTTACGCTCCGGAAAACAAGAGCCGATACAACTCACCTTTAACAACATACGCACCAAGCAACAATTGGCACAACGCATATCCCAACAGCTTGAATGCTCCGCCGAAGATATATTGTCTCTGTTGGACAACGCCGGATATTGGGAACAATACAGCCTGAACACAGACAATTGTATGGTCATATTTTTGCCCAATACTTATGAATTTTGGTGGAACACCTCCGCTGACGCTTTTATACGCCGCATGTACAGGGAATACTCCCGCTATTGGAATTCATCGCGTGTGGCTTTAGCAAATGCCATACCGCTTTCACCCGAACAGGTAAGCATATTGGCATCCATAGTTGAAGAAGAAAATCATTTGGCGGCAGAACAGCCTGTAATAGCCGGGCTATATATTAACCGTTTACATCTGAACATGCCGCTCCAATCCGACCCCACCCTTAAATATGCCTTAGGCGATTTTTCTATCCAACGCCTGCTCAACCAAGACAAACAAATCAATTCCCCTTACAACACATATACACATACAGGGCTTCCCCCCGGACCCATCCGCTTGCCTTCTCTGCAAGCCATTGAAGCGGTTCTGCATTACCAAAAACACAATTATATATATATGTGTGCCAAAGATGATTTTTCCGGTCAGCATAATTTTTCCACCACCCTGGCACAGCACAACAAATATGCCGCGCTCTATCACGCAGCGCTTAATCAACAAAAAATCAAAAGATAACATTATGAAAGTATATACAAAAACAGGTGACAAAGGAGAAACCGGTCTTTTGGACAATAAAAGAGTGAGCAAAGACGATGTCAGAGTGGAAGCCTACGGTACCGTGGACGAACTCAATGCTCATATAGCTTTAATATACACACTTGTTGAACAAAAGGAATGCAAACAATATCTGGAAGATATAGAAAACATGCTGTTTTTAATACAAACTCATTTGGCCATAGGCAACCGTAAGGACTATCCCTATCCATTACCGGATATCACCGAAAAGCATATTGCCGCATTGGAACAATATATAGACACACTGCAACAAAAAGTACCTGCATTCCATTCATTTGTAATGTTAGATGCCCATCATGTATGTGCCCGGTGCCATATAGCCCGCACCGTATGCCGCAGATGTGAACGACGAATAGTATCTCTTGGCAAACAAGCCTTTGTGGACCATAACATACTCGTTTATATCAACAGGCTGTCCGATTTCCTGTTTGTTTTGGCCCGCTATTGCGCAATTTTATTCCACGCCGAAGAACGTACGGTAAATTTCAACAAGTAACATTCCCTATTTAGGATCATAGGTCTGAAATACCAACATTTCTCCCTCCTGAAACTCCAATCGGAAACTGTCTCCTTCGCTCTCATTGAGGGAGCCTTCCCACCACTGACGCAAGCACCTGTTGTGTATGGGATATTTCAAGCCGTACACCGTAAGCGGTGTTTGGGGGGTGAGATTAAACACCGATACTTGCTGCCGAACAAAAGAAGTAAAAGTGTGGGAGGTGTATATAGCTGAAAACCAACCGTAATCAGTAAAGATATTCACTTTGCATTTTCTGGCGTAATTCAACAACAGGCTGATATTGCCCAAACAATGGTCTTCCCTTTTTCCCGTTGCACCCACTATGGCTATGGATGTATAAGAATGTGCCAGTGCCCAATTTACGGCTTTGGTCAAATCATTGTTTTCCTGCTCGTCATACACATGAAGAATAGAGCGATACCTTTCTTTCATTTCGGCGGAAATGGAATCTCCGTCACCGATTATCGCCTCGATATCCAAACCCATATCATGCACTCTTTCCACTGCCCCATCGCAACAAATCACATGCGATGCCTGTTGCAGCAACGACAATGGCACAGCATGCTCGGGGAATTTTCCGTTAGCAACTATCACTGCTTGATATTGTGTATTCATGCCGGTTTAAAGTATTAAATCATCTATTATCACTTTAGGCACATAATGTACATTATTCTGCCTATAATAATTATGGCTTTCCTGCCAATGGATGGGAACACACTGTATGGTTTCATTCCCTTTGCCTATTGCCACTATCAAAGAGGGGTCATAAGGCAAATGCAAAGCCTGCTTGACAGCTTCTTTATCAAAAGCGCCTATGATAATGCCATTAAGCCCCATTTCTGTGGCTTTTAGCAACATACTCTGCACCGATATACCCATATCTATGCTCACCATACGGGTTTCGGGCACAATGGAGCACACCACTATAAAAGCTTCCGGTTCCGTACCCTCCAAAGGCAAATGCAACTCGGGCAAGGCTCCTCCCAAAACAATATGCTTCAACACGTGCTCCGCACCTGTATCACGCGTTACCAATTTAAACCTCAACACCTGCTGATTTCGTGCCGACGGCACACAGGTGTTGACTTCCACTATTTTTTTTAACTGACTTTCAGTTATAATTTGTTCTTTTTTATATCCGCGGTAACTTCTATTACGACGCAATAAAACATCGATACTTTTACCTGCGGGTTTTAAAATCACCTTTTTGGAAGGCTTTCCAAATACTGCATCATATCTGTTTTCCAAATAATTGTCTGCCATAATCGGATATTTATTGCGCCACATTCAAGTCACAAATGCAAATTTGTTAAACTAATATTTTTTGCAAATGTAGCAAAAAAACGCATACGGGATTAATATCCCTGTTTTTTTTCGGATGCAGTGTGCTATTCTTCAAAAAAAAAGTTTTCCGGAAAAGAATTTCCGCTTTTTGACTTTCATCCGCTTTTTGGAGACACTTCCGTTTTTCTTTTCAAATATTGAAATAGATTTCTCTTTTCCTGTGATTGGTAAAAATCCTGTTCCCGCCCGTGTTAATTTGCATTTATAAGTAGAATTTAAAAAAAAATGATACCTTTGCACCGTTGTTTGCCATTGTAAACACAAAAAACGGGGTGCCTTACTTTCAGGCTGAGATTATACCCTTGGAACCTGTACGGATAATGCCGGCGTAGGGAACAGAGTTTATTCCACCTTGTTTTTTATTTAGTTGACGGTCTGCAAGAGAAGACCTATGTTAAATTTAAAAAATAAGTATTATGCAAAACAAACATTTTACATTTCCTCTCCAGCACTTGTTGATTATAAGTGTGATTTTTTGGTTATGCACAGGCACCAGCTATGCTGATGAACCTGAAAAAAAACATTACCTGCTCAAAGGCATGGTTGTTGACGAACAACAGCAACCCATAGAAAATGCCAACATATGGTCTTCCAATGCTTTAAAGGGGACTGTTTCCAATCAAGAAGGGATATTCACCTTATTTTTGCCCGTGGGCACTAACGAACTGACGATATCCTGCATAGGATATGAAAGTCAAACCCGCACCCTCAACGCTCAACCCGACAGCATGATAGTGATACAGCTTTCCTCCAAATCCATTCTGTGTGAAGGCATTATCGTATCCTCTTCTTATGCCAAACAAGACGACCCCATCAGTGTAAGTAATCTTGACAGATCCCAATTGCAAAATAAAAACATAGAAGCGGCTCTTCCCTATGTAATAGAATTGGAACCCTCTATGGTAGCATCTTCCGAAAACGGCACTCAGGTGGGAAATACATCTTTCCGGCTTCGTGGCAGTGATGCGTCCCGCATCAATATCAACATCAACGGAGTGCCTCTCAACGACCCCGAATCGCAACAAGTGTTTTGGGTAAACATTCCCAACCTCACCAATATGGCTCAAACCGTACAAATACAAAGAGGAATAGGAGCCAACACGGGTGGAACGGGGACATTTGGCGGTGCGGTAAGTTTGCAAACACTTTCTCCCAAAGAAAATTTTTCGGCTATGGCCGACCTGTCTTTGGGCTCTTTCAACACTTTCCAAGCTACCGTCAATATCGGCAGCGGCATTACCAAACACGGATTTTCCGTGGACGGAAGTTTTACCCACCTCAATTCCGACGGATATATCCGCAACGGTTATTGTGACCATCAATCCTTGTTTTTAAGTCTGGGCAAATACGGAAAAAAAAGCTTGCTCAAATTTATCTCCATTATCGGTCAAGAGCACACCGGCATCACATGGAACGGAACACCTTCGGATATGTTAAAGATAGACCGCACTTACAACAATGCGGGAGAATATTATGACGAGGCCGGCAACGTAAGATATTATGACAACGAATCAGACAACTATTGGCAACAGATATATCAATTATACTATTCTTACGCATTCAACAAGGCATGGCAGCTCAACCTCACCGGAGACTATACGCACGGATACGGATACTATGAAAACTATATTGCCGATGCGGAATTGGGATCCATGGGCGTGTCTGCACAAACCGTCAACGATTCCACCTATTATTATTCTGATGTCATACGCAGGGAATGCATGAAAAACCACTATGGCGTGGGGGTGGTTTCCGTCAACTATACCCAAAAGAAAATAGATTTGTCGTTCGGAGAAACATTCACTTACTATCATGGTTTTTATTACGGAAGAATGATATGGAGTAAATACAATGAAAATATCAACGGCAACGTAACATGGTACGAAAACACCAGCCATAAATTGGATGCTACCACTTTTGCCAAAATGACCGTCAACCTTCATGCGTCATGGTCGCTATACACCGATTTGCAATATAGATTCATCCATTATGTCATTGACGGACAAGACAACGACATGGCGGACATGTATCAAAAGAACATCTATCATTTTTTCAATCCGAAAATAGGCTTCACTTATCATCCCAACAATCCTCATAAAGTATATTTTGTTGCCGGAATCGCCAATAGGGAACCCACGCGCTCCGATATAAAAGACGCCACCAAATACGGTGCGCAAGAAGTGCCCACCGCCGAACACATGTTGGATGTGGAAATAGGATACGACTATAATCCTTCCCGCTGGAAAATAGGAGCCAACATTTATTTCATGGGATATAAAGACCAATTGACATCCAGCGGCCGTCTCAACGATTTGGGTTATCCCATCAAGGAAAATGTGGACTTAAGTTATCGGTTGGGAATAGAAATTTCGGGAGGAGTAAGAGTTTGCCATTGGTTTAAAATTGATGCCAATTTAAGTTTGAGTCAGAATAAAGTGCTGGACTATGTATATTATGAAGATACTTACGACAATCCTACAGACTGGAACGCGCTGCCTCAAACCCGCATTGAAATGGGCAACACCGATTTGGCATTTTCTCCCAATATCATAGGTGCGGCCATATTCACTTTTGAACCTTGCAAAGGTTTACAATTGGACATTACCGGCAAATATGTCGGCAAACAATATATAGACAACACCTCACGCATTACTTCTTTAATAAAAGATTATTATATCATGAATGCAAAAGTTGCCTATACGCTGCCCATTAAGAAAGATTACAGTATAGAATTTCAATTCCAAGTCAACAATATATTTAACACAAAATATGTCAACAACGGCTGGGGATATTCTGCACGATTTGCCGACGGCAGTGAAAGTTATTATACCGACGGCATGTACGCACAACCCGGAACCAATTTTGTCGGCAGGCTGATATTTAAATTATAATTCATGATTAACACAGATATTGTAATAGAAATCACCGGTGCCTGTATAGGCCTTGTTTATCTGCTTTTGGAATACAAAGCCTCATCATGGTTATGGGTGTTTGGCATACTGATGCCTTTATGCTATGTCTTTATATTTTTCCAACAAGGCATCTATGCCAATATGCTGCTGAACATATATTATGTAGGAGCCAATATTTACGGCTTGCTGGTATGGAAACAGGTGATTTCCGCCGGCAAACATCAGGAAAAAAAGATAAGCTCCATGCCGAAATCTTACCGGATACCCGCTATAGTGTTAACATTAATACTCACTGCAGGCATTTCTTACCTATTATATTTGTTTCATGAAAGCGATATTTTTATATTAGACGGTCTCACTGCAGCCGTCAGCATCACAGGCTTGTGGATGCTGACAAAAAAATATTATCAGGAATGGATATGCTGGATAATAGTTAATCCCATTATGATATGGCTTGCCTTGTCTCAAAAAATGTATCCCACAGCCGTTTTATACACCGCTTATTCGGTAATATCCATCATGGGCTATTTCAACTGGAAGAATATGCACCGAAACGATGAAAACTCCAAGCAGACAGCCTAAAAGCCGTTTGCCTGTTTTATAAAAAAGAAAAGCAGCCGCAAGGCTGCTTTTCTTATATTATCAATCTGCTATTCAAACGACTTTATTGCTTTTTTGATAATTTCTATAGCTTCACGCAACTCTTCTTCCGTGATAACCAATGGAGGAGCAAAACGAATGATGTGCTGGTGTGTAGGCTTTGCCAACAAACCCAAATCTCTCATTTTCAGACACACATCCCATGCTTCTTTACCGTCTTTAGGACGGATAATCACTGCATTGAGCAAACCTTTACCGCGAACTTTTTCTATCATGGGAGATTGTATCTTTCCTACTTCTTCACGGAAAATTTTACCCAAACGATCGGCTTTTTCCATTAAATTTTCTTCTCTTATCACTTCCAAAGCAGCTATACTGACTTTTGCAGCAATAGGATTGCCTCCGAAAGTGGAGCCGTGTTCTCCCGGTTTAATGTTAAGCATAATGTCATCATCTGCCAACACTGCCGATACAGGCACCACGCCGCCGCCCAAAGCTTTACCCAATATAAGTATATCGGGACGAACACCTTCGTGGTCACATGCCAACATTTTTCCTGTTCTTGCTATACCGCATTGAACCTCGTCGGCCATAAACAATACATTATATTTATGACATATATCGTAACATTTTTTCAGATATCCGTCATCGGGCACATACACACCGGCCTCTCCTTGAATGGGTTCCAATAAAAATCCTGCAATTTTATCGGCTTTTTCCGCCAACACTTTCTCCAATGCATCGGGATCATTGTAAGGAATACGAATAAAACCGGGTGTCATAGGACCGTAATTAGCGTAACTTTCAGGGTCATTACTCATGGTGATAATGGTAATGGTACGTCCGTGGAAGTTGCCTTCGCAACATACTATCATCACTTCGTCATTAGGAATACCTTTTTTAACCACACCCCAACGGCGGGCCAATTTCAAAGCCGTTTCGTCTGCTTCGGCTCCGCTGTTCATGGGCAATACTTTATCGTATCCGAAATATTCGGTGACATATTTTTCCCACACACCCAAACAATCATTGTAAAATGCACGTGAACTCAAAGTAAGCATTTGAGCTTGGTCACATAATGCTTTGATAATTTTAGGGTGACAATGACCTTGATTTACAGCCGAATATGCTGAAAGAAAATCAAAATACTTTTTACCTTCCACATCCCACACAAAGGGACCTTTACCTTTTGCCAATACCACCGGAAGCGGATGGTAATTATGAGCTCCGTAACGGGCTTCCATTTCCATAGCCTGCTGGCTTGATGTTATTTTTTCAATATTCATATTAAAATTTTTAATGTTATTTCATATTTGTTTATTGATTATGCAAAGGTAGCAAATATTTCACTATAAAAATTTTTTCAGCCCTCTTTTTTTTTTGCTGGCCGCCGTTTGATTTTTTTCTTTTGCCCCGCGAATCATCTTTTATCGGCATAACAGTTCCTTTGCAACAGGATGGATTTCATTCAGTGCTTTCACGTGCATTTTTCCGGTGCAACAATTCTATCATATTAGCGACTATTTTTTCCGTTGCCTTACCGTCTCCTAATTTTTGATGCAGGCGGTCATATTTTTGCAGCATATTATTTCTGGCTGCTCCTTGCAATATTTTATCCAACTCCTGTTGCAATGAATTTACATTCATATCCGATTGTATCAATTCTTTCACCAAATCGTCGTCGGCAATCAAATTCACCAAGGATATATACTTAATGCCTTTGACTAAGTGTTTAGCTATATAATACGACAAATAAGTAGCCTTATAGCACACTACCTGAGGCACATTGAAAAGAGCCGTTTCCAAAGTGGCCGTTCCCGAAGTCACCATGGCCGCACAGGCGTGAGAGAGCAAATTATAAGTATTGTTATACATTATTTTTATATTATCGCCGTGCACATATTGCCCATACAGTTTTTTATGTTGTTCCACTCCGGCAATGATAAATTGATAATCTTTATATTTGCCTGCAACAGCCAGCATTACCGGCAACATCCGCTTTATTTCCTGATGTCGGCTGCCCGGTAAAACAGCCACAACAGGACGTTCGCCGGCAACGTATTTGCCTGCAAAGTCCGCATCAGCTTTAAATTGTTGCACCACATCCAACAACGGATGACCGAAATAATGTACCTTCACCCCGTATTGAGCATAAAATTCCTGTTCAAACGGTAAAATCACAAACATTTCATCCACATTTTGACGTATGGTATGCACCCTGTTTTTTTTCCATGCCCACACTTGCGGAGAGATATAATAATACACAGGGATTTTATGCTTGTGCAAATATCGGGCGATACGCAAATTAAAGCCCGGATAATCCACCAATATCACCACATCCGGCTGATAGGTCAAAATATCTTTCTTGCAAAAGGCGAAATTGCGAACTATGCTTCTTAAATGTGTCAGCACTTCCACAAAACCCATATAGGCTGTTTCACTATAATCCTTTACCACACAGGCGCCTGCTTGCCGAAGCAAATTGCCGCCCCACGCCCGCACTTGTGCCCGGGTATCCCGCAAAAAAATATGCTTCACCAAATTTGCAGCATGCAAATCGCCCGAAGCCTCTCCTGATATGATATAATATTTCATCTACCGCCTTCTACATTTTTTTTGTATCGCTTTCCACCGTTTGTTCAAAGTGTATTCATCCACACAAAGGCACACAGCCAACATACAGAAAGGCAAAGTAACACATCTGTATCTTGCTATAGCCCCCACTATGGGCACGCTCAATCCTATCACCACGGTATTGGCCAGAAAAAGCAACAAACACATATAAAAAACATTCTTGTTTTTTGCCTGCCACTTGCCTCCCATACATAACATCAACAAAGCAAATATCCACAACAGCATATTTTCCGCCCATGCCGCCATCACCATAGGTGAAAAGCTTGAAAAAGGCAACGGTTTGAATAACACATTGAACACCGCTTGCGGCAGATATGCCAAAAATGATGTAATATCCGCCTGCAGACGGGTAAAATCCGTCATTTGGGCATGATCGCTTAATCCCAAATTCAGCATATCGTTATGCTTGTAGGCTATCAGTTCCAATGCATCATAACCGGCATGACATGCCGGCAAATAGATGGCCGGGACCACTACCGCCAACGCTATGACATAAGACCACAAAGGATGTGATATCCGCCTGCATCTGTTAAAAATAAATACAGCCGTCAGCAATAGCGATATCAACAGATAATACAATTTGGTGTAAACCAGAAGCACTGCCCCCAAAAGAGCACAAACGGCATACGCAACACGCCGTTGCCACGGCATGTTATGGTCACACGCGCTGTCTGTGCCATATATAAACATGCCGACACCGAATATGATAATGCTTTCTTTGAGCACCCCCGATGTCCAGAACAACACCGAAGGAAGCAAAAACACGGCAATGACATGATAAATGTTCAAATGCTTAAGATAACGTTCCAGCCATTTGTAAATAGAAAACAATCCGCAAAACGCCATGAATGCGGCAAACACATTATGCACATTGAAATAGCCGAAAGAAAACAGCATCACCAAAGCATTAAACCTGATAATGGTATGCGAATCGCTAAAAATATTGGTCACTATTTCTCTTTCCCAATGATTGAGATATACATAATAATGGTCGTTAAAATAAGGTGTATCGTTGCCTATTCCCGCTAAAATACGCAAATAATCCGCAGGCCGCTCAGGCAAAGCATTGTATATCACTTTGGCATCATCGAAATAACGGAAAATATCCGCTTGCGACCTGTCGGGGTAATAATAAGTATATACCAAATACATGCTCACTCCGGCCAATACCTTTAATCCGAATAACAGGCACAACAAACGTGAAGAAATATTTTTTGACTGAAAATACGGCAGCTTGTATATCAATACCATAAAAACAACCGTATAGAATAATGTTAATATTACTTCCATTCTTAAATATTACTCCAATGACAATTGTTTGATTTTTTCCGCCAATACTTTCACATGTTTTATTTGCGATTCATACGTTTGTCCCGCTATGTGCGGGGACAATATCACATTGGCGTTTTGCGCCAACTTTTGCATGGCCTCATCCCATTGTTCCTTAGGGGCATTTTGCAAACGTATATCTTCATATTCCAACACATCCAATACAGCACCTGACACTTTCCCTTCCGACAATGCCTCTGCCAAATCGGATGTGTTCAACACCTTGCCTCTTGAAGTATTGACTATATATATTTGTTTTTTAAAATCATGTATAAACGAACCGTTGATATAATAATGATTTTCAGGCATATAGTTTATATGCACACTTACTATATCCGCTTGCTGACGCAATGTTTCCAACGATACCTGCTCGGCATAA
Organism: Bacteroidales bacterium; assembly: GCA_017616775.1. Classification (GTDB taxonomy): domain Bacteria; phylum Bacteroidota; class Bacteroidia; order Bacteroidales; family WCHB1-69; genus UBA1205. Next base: position 57,071 of record JAFZXM010000052.1, on the reverse strand, counting down.
GCATCTCCGTAATTTTGCTTGTATTTATCATAGACCAACACCTTGCATCCGAATCCGCTCAATTTTTTAGCCACGCTGTGTCCCATATTGCCATAACCGATAATGCCCACTGTCTTACTGTTCAACTCCAATCCCGTATTGCTTTTTCTCTGCCATTCACCCCTACGCACCTGAATATCGGCTTGCACCGTATGCCGGAACAAAGCCAGAAGGCTTCCTATAACATATTCTCCTACCGCATCGGCATTGCCTTCCGGAGAATTTAAACATGCTATTCCTTTTTGCCGGGCATACAAAGTATCTATATTTTCCATGCCTGCTCCCACCCGGGCTATGAATTTCAAACGGACGGCCGCATCTATCACAGGCTTATCCACGGCGCACCGGCTTCGGATAACAAGGCCTGTATAAGCAGATATACCTGCCAGCAATTCAGGATAATCCATTGCTATCACTTCGCATTCATATCCCAAATCCGACAAGCGGGCAATCATGTCAGGATGAACGGAATCCAACACCAATACTTTGCCTTTACCCATAGTGCTAACGTTTGAATATTTTTTGTTTTACCATATTCATCACATTGCTCACCAATGTTCTTTCCTGATATGCGACTGCGGCCACATATACCGACAGCAACAAAGTATTCACCGTCAGGGAAAGCCACATGTGTTCAATATGTATGGCCTTGCTGATAAAAAACAATGCTGTGGCAAGCATAAAATAAGCGAATATGGATTTGAGAGGGTAAGCAACGGGTGCTTGCTTTTGTCCCACCCAATACGACAGCACCATACAAGTGCCGTATCCTGCAAAACCGCCCCATGCGCATGCCATATAACCGTAACGGGGCACAAAAATAAAATTAACGGCCAACAATACGGCACATCCTATAAAGGAGAACACGGCTCCCCACCAGGTTCGGTCGGTGAGTTTGTACCAAAACGACAAATTAAAATATATGCCCATGAATATTTCCGCCATCATCACAATGGGAACAGCAGCCAAGCCCTCCCAATAATCCTGCCTGATAATATAGCGCAATATATCCATATACATCACCACAGCCAAAAAGGCGAACAAAGTGAACATGACAAAATATTTCATCACCACTGCCTGCACTTCTTTATTTTCTTTACTGCGGCTGCCGCCGAACACAAAAGGCTCGTAAGCATATCGGAACGCCTGTGTTATCATGGCCATTATCATGGCTATTTTCACACAAGCTCCATATATTCCCAACTGCACCTCCCCTTCTTGTCCGGGCACAATAAAACGATAACATATTTTATCGGCCACCTGGTTCAATATTCCGGCCAAGCCCAGCAACAACAAAGGCCAGGTATATTTCAGCATTTGCTTAAGCATGGACACATCCATGCCGTAGCGCATTTTTTTCAGTTCGGGCACAAAGCCCAAAGTGATGCTGACGGTACATATCATATTCACCACAAATATATACCCCACCTGATAATTCGGATGATACCATGCCATCAAATGCGGATAGCGGGTGTGCAATACCGGTGCCAACAAGAAAACAAACAAATTGAGCAATATATTACAGATAATGAATATCAATTTGAGGGCGGCAAATTTGACTGCCTTGTTTTCATAACGCAAATGTGAAAACAATATCGCCTGAAAGGCATCAAAAGCAACCACTATTCCCATCATGAGCACATATTCCGGATGGGAGGAATAATTGAGCAGCGCCGCTACGGGCTTAAAAAATGCTGCCAATAAGAATACAAAACACAGGGCTACCAAACCCACAGCCCATTGAGCAGTGGAAAACGCCCTGTCGGGATTCACACCTTCTTTATTGGCAAAACGAAAATAGGTGGTCTCCATTCCAAAAGTGAGCAATACCAACAACAAACCCGTATAGGCATAAATATTGGTCACGATTCCGTATCCGCCCGTTTCCGCGGCTATTTTATAAGTATACAACGGCACCAACAAATAGTTGAGAAAACGCCCCACTATACTGCTGAGCCCATATATGGCCGTTTGCCCTGCCAACCTTTTTAATTGTGCCACTATTCTTTCAATTTACATTCTTCCGCTTGCAACACCTCGTGTGTATCGGCATCGCTTATAAAGGCGATAATATGACTATCGTTCTTTTTCCATAATGATGACCACTTAAGGGCATAAGCACATATTACGCTTTCTCCTGCCGAAGCTATTTTAAGGGCTGTTCCGTCTATAGGTGAAATATTGGCCCGCAACATGTGACTGTGCACATAATCACATATTACAGGATTCGCTCCATAAGGTGTTGTATTCATTTGCGGTGACACTATACTATCTTCCGACATCAGCACGGTTAAACGCATTGAGCGGGAGGCGTCATTAAACAACGTTGCATTTACAAATACGAACAAAGTGTCGGCCGCCTCATTCCATACGGGAATTATTTGTAAACCTTGCCCGGCCTGTGTTCTCGGCAACATGCCCGCAACTTCCTTCCAATTGGGCCTTTCTTGTTCATATTTATCATTCCAGCGGGTGCGATTGAATACAGCGACGGGTAATTTGCTAATTCCAAAATCTTTTGCATATTGATTTCCTGCAGTTGTACGATAATCATTTCCAAATCCTTTATCACACAAATCCAATTCAAGGTCCGGTTTCACTTGGCCATCCACCCCTGCATGCAATGCCAAAACCACCAATGTATCTTTCATTGCTGCCGTCAATTCTTCAATAGTCACTCGTCCTGCCGGACAATTGGAACACTTATGCCCTGTGTATTCTTCTACCAATATTTTTTGCAGGGCACGGTCTATTACTTCAAATTGGGGGGTATCCACGCTGATAAGCACCTTAGGATGCTCCACCTTATAGGGTTTTTCTATTTTATCGCAAGCCGCCAACACAAAAACGGCAGCTATCCATAACGCTATTTTTTTCATTTATTTTTAATTATCTGTTATCCTATTAAAACGATGTCACCACCGACAAACCGGCTCCATACGATGCCGGCACGGCACGGCAAACACCTCCCACACATAATATGCCTTCATATTGTTTGCCGAAATTAAGGGTAACTTTGGTCGTTTTATACACAAACGAACCCGATACCATATAATAATGCACCCGCTTGGCCGGATTAGGGTTGCCGTAATTCCAACGGTCAAGAACGGATACAAACCAATGGGGGGCTACGGTATATTCCAATTGTGCATAAGCCCAGCTTCCGTTATGTTCCTTGGCATACATATGCTGCAATTCCAAACGCAAAGCGTGTTTATTGTTGATTTTATATGTCAAATCCGCTATCACGGTATGAGAGTTAACATTCGGCTCACCCGCATGCCCTTCTATTACCTCCTGATTATAAATAAGGTACACATACGACAACGCCAATTTCCACGACTTGGTGAATTTACGGCTGATTTCTATGTTCAAATCCTGATAATACAAGTCTCCAAAAGCAAAAAAGCGGGAAGTGTAGCCGTCGGTTCCGGCCATGTCACCGCTTTCAACAGCTTCTTCCACCCATTGTTGTTGTATGCCGTGCATACGGGAATAATTAATCATAATATCGGTGCCGTATTTTCCGCCTATTTTTGTCTTTTTGGGTATTTGATAATTCACTTGCGCCTGAATGCCTATTTGCCCGAGAGGCTGCGAGGCGTAAGGAAACATGGACGGCAATGCATAAGTGTGCTCACGGGTGATAGTGGGCACATAATTAATCATATTATTGTTAAGCACCACATTACGTTTGGCACGAAAATCCATATTGTCGGTACGCAAACCTGTAACATACACGCCCAAACCCTTCATGGCATACGAAGCCGTGATAAACAGGGCGTGGCCGTTTTTGTATATCATATTGTTAAGGGAACCCGGATCGTTGAATTTTTGAGCAAATTCCGCATTGATATTAAAATCTTTATAGCCGAAATTCATACGCGTTGCCCATGCGGCTACATTTTGCGGCAAATTATAATCCAAATCGTTATCCTTTTCAAATTTGGAAACAAAACTGCCGCCGACTCCGAATCGGAATCCGCTGTTTTTGATTTTATCTATCATTTCGGTAAAGGAGATATCAATGTCTCCCCCGCGTATTTCACCTTCTTTGACAAACAAATTCCGTTGGGTGCCCCATATACCCACCAGCCTGATGCCTTTATACGGTTTGCCCACCACTTTAATGCCGTTGGTGGCATTATCAAAACCCAAATTCCGGTTTTCGTACGAGCGATATATCAACCCGTTTCCGAATTGTTCGTAAAAACTTCCTGCCACCACTTCAAAATAATCGTGGTTATATCCTGCATAATAATGAGGAATGCCATGCCCTTTATAGTTGATTTTTTCAAAATCTATCAAAGGATATTGATAAAATTCGTATCGGAAACCCGCAGAAAATCCGCCGTTACTATAATTGACATTCAAAAAAGCATTGGCTCTTACTTTATTGTCTATGGTATCGGCGCCTATGGTGGTATCGGGTATATAATATTGACCGTCCAATTGAAAATTGCCTGTAATCACGCTATTTTTCAAAAACCGGTTCTGTGCCCATAATGATGATACCAGCACAAAAAACAGCACTGCCAATATATTTTTATTCAACATACAATAATGCTATTTGGTAGATAAAATTTGCCTTACCGCCTCTATATACTCTTGTTCCACACCGGGAGCATAGGATGCATGCTGCCACACTATATTGCCCTCACCGTCCAATACAAAGGTGTGAGGTATATCTCCCACATTCATGGCACGTTTGAAATCCGAATTTTCATCCAACAAAAATTCGTATTCCCAACCTTGACCCTTTACCAAAGGAGCCACTCTGGAGCTAGAACGGGTATCATCTATTGACACGGCATATATTTTAACCCCCGTTTCTTCCTGCCAATCTTCATATTCATCCGAAATATTCTTTAATTCCGCCATGCAAGGCTTACACCAAGTGGCAAAAAAACAGATGATGACAGGCTTGCCGTCATTTTTTATATCTTTTGTGTTAAACACACTTCCATCCAATGTTTTAACTTCTACCGACGGTAATGGTATCACTCTTTTGGACAAATTTTCCTGACCCATGGCACTCATTCCCAAACAAGCCGCCAAAAATATGATTAATAACTGTTTCATAATTTGTTCCCTTTGTATTTATTTATTTTACTTTCTACTGTTATTCTTTATTCATATCGGATATGATTCCGATTGACAAAGGTACAAAAAATATCAATACCTTTTAAAGAATTATATGCAAAATACCCGCCAAGCCCATTATTTTTCACCACTTATTTTTTCCCTGCACAAAAAAATTACGGTTTTCAAACACCATTACCGAATTAAGAACCACTTATTTCATTATATTTCAACGAAGTATTAAGGAATAAAAAATTCGTATATTCTTTCAATAATAATTTTTTTATACCTGACAATAAAATATTTATGCGATATTTTTATCTTTTTTACTCAAAATCCTTTTTGTTTTAAAAAAAAGTGGTAATTTTGAAACAAGTATTAAAACAAGAATTAACGAATGAGAAAATTTGCGAACATTAAGGAGAGAGACCCTTATATTTAGCACTTTGGGCTAAATAAAGATACCTTGATTTTTTATTTCGTAAAAAGCGCTATACCCTATATTTATATACAAATTCATCTTTTTTTACCCGTAAAATTTGATTTAAACACACCTTTTTGACAAAAAAATAACATATCATAAACCAAAAAAAACAACAATTATGGAATTACCCTTTGCTGAAGCGTGGAAAATAAAAATGGTAGAGCCCATAAAAAAATCCACCAGAGAAGAAAGAGAAAAATGGCTTAACGAAGCCCACAACAACATTTTCATGTTAAAATCGGAGCATGTATATATTGACCTTCTCACCGATTCCGGTACCGGAGCAATGAGTGACCGTCAATGGAGTGCCATGATGATGGGTGATGAAAGTTATGGCGGTGCCCGTAGTTTTTTTCACATGAAAGACACTATCACCGAACTTACCGGTTTTAACTATGTAATCCCCACCCACCAGGGACGTGCCGCAGAAAACGTCTTATTTTCCTACTTGGTTAAACCGGGTATGGTTGTCCCCGGCAATGCCCACTTTGACACCACCAAAGGACACATCGAAAGCCGCAAGGCCTTTGCCGTTGACGTTACCATCCCTGAAGCCAAAGACACCCAATTGGAAATCCCCTTCAAAGGCAATGTAAGCCTTGAACTACTTGAAAAAGTGCTCATAGAAAACCAAGGAAAAGTTCCGTTTATGGTGCTTACCGTTACCAACAACACCGTCGGAGGCCAACCCGTAAGCATGAAAAACATACGCGAAACCTGCGAACTATGCCACAAATACGGTGTTCCCGTAAATATGGACAGCGCCCGCTTTGTTGAAAATGCCTACTTTATCAAAACACGTGAAGAAGGCTACGCCGACAAGAGCATACGCGAAATAGTGAAAGAAATGTTCAGCTATGTGGACTGCATGACTATGAGTGCCAAAAAAGACGGCTTGGTAAATATGGGCGGCTTTATCGCCACCAATAAACAAGATTGGTATGAAGGCGCCAAATTGTTCTGCATACCTTTTGAAGGTTTTCTTACATACGGTGGCATGAATGGCCGCGATATGGACGCATTGGCTGTAGGTTTGCAAGAAAATTGTGAATTCGAAATGGTGGAAACGCGTATCAGACAAGTACAATATCTGGCATCCAAACTGGATGAATACGGTATTCCTTACCAACGCCCTGCCGGCGGTCACGCCATATTCGTGGATGCCGACAAAATATTGTCCAATATTCCCAAAGAAGAATTTCCGGCACAAACATTAACATGCGAATTGTATTTGGAAGCCGGCATTCGCGCTTGTGAAATAGGCTATGTGTTAGCAGACCGTGACCCTGTAACCAGACAAAACCGTTTCAACGGCTTGGACTTTGTCCGCTTGTGCATACCCCGTCGTGTTTATACCAACAACCACATGGATGTGATAGCCGCTGCCTTGAAAAATGTTTACGACCGCAGACACACCATCACCCGTGGATTGGAAATTACTTGGGAAGCTGAACTGATGAGACATTTCACCTGCCAATTCAGAAGGCTAAAATAATCAACAGCTCTAATATAAAGAGGACGTTCACCGTCCTCTTTTTTTTTACCCCTTACCCTTTGCAGGCTTTCAACATCAGCTTACACAATTTGCATAAAAAACAAAAGAATATCCGCATTCGTTGATTATATGAAAAAAAATGCTACATTTGCAAACTTGAATCAGTTCTATCATTTTTTTATTAAAATAATCATTTTCAAACTGTTGTCGTTGAGACAAACAAACAATAATAATGGAATCAAACAAAAATTACGGCAAAAACCGCCGAAGTGAAGCATTCAAAAGTAAAGACACGAGAAGTGCCAGAGCAAAAAACAGTTATCCTCAAAGAGAAAAAAAACGCGTTCCACAAACCCAACAGGATACTGACAATAAAAGAAAAGACAGTTTTAAATCATTTTTCACCGAAAAATTAGGTTTTCTAAAAAAATCATCACAGCGCACCGATACCCGCAACACTCGCAAAAAAGGCGGATGGGACGCTGATGAACAAGATTTTGCCTATGCTCGGGAAAACCGCAATGCCTACAGGGAAGACCATTATGGCAAAAACGACAAATACGCCAAACGCGAAGGTTACAAAAGACGCAAAAAACAGGATGACCAACATCGTGAATACAGTCCGTCGCACAACCGTCAACATGAAAACGACAATTTTGCCGGCCAAACGCATAAAAAAGGACACTACGACAAAAGCATGGGCAAAACACCCGGACAGCGTTCGGACATTTTGGAAGAAATCATCAATCACCGTCGCAGAGAAGGCCGTGAAAGCGCCCGCAAACCCAAAATTTTATCTTTGGAATGGAATGAAGAAAGAGGTCCTATCCGCTTGAACAAATATATTTCCAACAGCGGTATCTGCTCCCGCAGGGAAGCTGACGACCTGATAGTGGCCGGTGCCATCAAAGTGAACGGCGTGGTGGTAACCGAATTGGGCACCAAGGTGATGCCTACCGACGAAGTGCGTTACGAAGACAAAATACTGCAAAGGGAAAAGCCCGTGTATCTGCTATTGAACAAGCCCAAAGATTTTATCACCACCACCGAAGATGAGCGTGACCGCAACAGCGTTATGTCGCTGATAGAAGGCGTATGCAAGGAAAGAATTTATCCTGTCGGCCGTTTAGACAGAAATACCACAGGGCTTCTGCTATTCACCAATGACGGGGAGATGACCAAAAAGTTAACCCATCCCAAATTTGAAATCAAAAAAATATATCAAGTGGAATTGGACAAAGACATGACCTTGGCCGATTTTGAAACATTACGCAACGGCATAGAATTATACGACGGTTTTATCCAACCTGATGAATTGGAATTTGTAGACAACCAGCGCAATGTATTGGGCATCACCCTGCATTCGGGCAAAAACCGCATCGTTCGCCGTATGTTCGGACATTTGGGATATGAAGTCGAGAAATTGGACAGAGTATATTATGCAGGGCTCACAAAAAAAGACTTGCCCAGAGGTCAATATCGCTTTTTGACAAAAGCGGAAATTAATATGCTCAAAATGAGTTTATAACTTATTGTCCAGCTGATCAGGGGAGGATATTTGCAACCGGTGCACCAATGTCCGCACCGAATTCAAGCCCAAATCGCTTAATGGCACCTTTGCTACCGGCAAAAAACGACAATCGGCGGCATCATCGCCGGCTTTCAACGATGAAAAATCGTCCACCTTGCATACAAACACCATATCAATGGTAAAATAAGTCAAGCCTTTATACTCATAGGTATTCGGCAACGATGTGTAATAGCTGCACTCCCGCACTTCCAGATTCAATTCTTCTTTTACCTCACGCTTTACGCATTGCTCCGCCGTTTCCCCTATATCTATGAATCCGCCGGGCAAATCCAAAGTGCCTTTGGCCGGTTGATGTTTGCGTGTGGTGAACAACAATTCCTGTTCAGCATTGTATATAAGGGCTATGGTAGCACCGGCTGCATTGACGTACAATTTGTTGCCGCATTGCAAACAAGTGTGGGACTTGACGTTATCCCATATAAAATTTTTACTGCCGCAAAAAGGGCAAAATTGCAAAGCTTGTGAGGGATGTGTGGATTTCATATCAGTTTTCCAATAAGTTTTTTGCTGTTTGTATAGCAGCCTGACTCACATTTTCATTACTTATCATTTTGGCCAGTTCTTCCACTCTTTCCTGATAAGTAAGCGGTTTTATTTGGGTAACGGTATCGGTGCCCGTGCTGTATTTGTATATCAACATTTGTTGTTCCGCCTTGGCGGCCACCTGCGGAAGATGTGTAATACTTATTACCTGACAATAAGATGCTATCTGCTTCATCATGGCACCCATTTTTGCCGACACCTCTCCTGACACTCCGGTATCTATTTCGTCAAAAATAATAGTAGGGAGCACATTTTTGCTGATAATCAGCGATTTGATAGCCAACATTAATCTGGAAAGCTCACCTCCCGATGCTATTTTGGCTACGGCTTGCAATTCCATGCCTTTATTCACATTGAACAAAAATAAGGGACTATCATAACCCGAAGGCGACAACACCTCCAAGGACTGCATTTGTATATGCACCTTCGCATCGGGCATATTCAAGGCTTTTAGGCGTTGCACCAACATGTGTTCTATATCCGGCAATACTTTTTTTCTTTGTTCTGAAATGGCACCGGCCATGGTTTCCAATTCGGCCTGTTTGGCGGCAATCGCCTTCTTCAGCTTGTTTTCGGTCAATTCGCCATCCACTATGGTTTCCATTTGTGCATTCAACTTTTTCTGCACTTCCAACAATTCCGCCTCGGTGGAAACATGGTGTTTTTGCTCCAAACGATTCAACTCATCCAAGCGGGCTGTCATACGCTCTATTTCCTGAGGATTGTTTTGGATATCGGAAACCATGCGTTTGAGTTCATATACCATATCTTCCATATCCACCAATTGGGAATGCATGCGCCTGTCCATTTCCGCATATTGATCTTGAAAACGACTGACCCCGGCCATACTCTGCTTCACCTCCCGCATCAACGACAATATATTTACCGGAGACAAGGATTCTATCAAATTGATGCTTTTGTTTAATTCTTGTTCTATTTGTTGTGCATGCTGCATAACGGAAAGCTGCTCTTCCAATTCTGCCTGTTCCCCTTGTTGCAAACGGGCGTTATCCAATTCCGTTATCAAAAATTCTATATAAGAGCGGTCGGAACTTTTGGAAGCCTCCTGCAGGGCATTATATTCTGCCTGCAATTGTTTCCATTGGGCATATAACCGCCGGTATTGCACCAACACTTCATCCAAACGGGCATACTGATCCACTATCGTCAATTGAAAATCTTTGTCTTGCAACAGCCAATTGCTATGTTGGGAATGTATATCCACCAATCGGGTTGTCAATTGTTTCAATTCATTCACATTTACGGGTGTATCGTTGATAAACGCCCTGGATTTTCCCTGAGGAGTGATTTCCCGGCGGACAATACACTGGGGGGAATAATCCAAATCCGACTCTTCAAACCATGATTCCAAATGATATGCCTCTATATCAAAAACAGCTTCCACGATGGTCTTTTTATTTTTATCTTTCAATACCGAGGTATCGCATCTTTGCCCCATCAACAAAGACAAGGCGCCTATAAACATGGATTTTCCCGCACCGGTTTCACCGGTAATGCTTGTAAAACCTTCCGGCAAATCTACAGAAAGATGTTCTATAAGAGTATAATTTTCAATACGAATATGCTGTATCATCCCTTAAAGGTATCTACCGTAATTTTTCATATTTGGCGGAATTACTCGGATCTATCACCGACAACAACTCCACTGCCTTTTGTTTCTGCTCCTGAGAAGCGGAAGAGAACATGTTCACAAATTCATTTGACTTATACATGCCCAAAATATTCATGCAATACATGTTGGTACTTTTGCGGGCCATATCGCTCAAAGTCTGCAAAGCGTTTAACACCGCCTGATATCCTCCATCCAAATCCTGATACATAACATCCAAACCCAAACGGTGATATTGATACAAAAATGAACGGAAGGTGCCGGAAGAGGGATTATTATAATAGCTGTCCAAAAGCCAATATCTGTTACGGGAATCTTTTGACGACGTTGACCATCCTGCTTCTCCGGCAGGTGCCGAGGTGGCTATATTCATACATTTTATATAAAAGGGGGTGCCTCCCTGATTGCCAAAGGTATCAAAAGTGATGGCCAGCATAAGATTTGCATAAAATGCCGTTAAGGAAGTGATGGTCCACAAATAAGAACTTTCATCATAATCAAATGTTTGGCTGGCGGTATATTTGAATGATATGTCATTATCCTGAAAAGCAAAAATGGAGGTGGTATAGGTGGAATTAAACACAGGCCTGCTTAATTGTACGAACATTTTGCCCACAAATTGCTCGGTATTAACAGCTTGTTCTATTATCAACTGTATGCTGCATTCTATTTTTTCCTGAGTGGTGAAATTATAGTCCGTCCATTTTCGTTCATTAATAAAACCGGCTATCCCCTGCTCCAGCGATTTGAATATATCCTTATTTACCTGAGATGCAAATTCCCCTGTCATCTTGTCGGCATTCACACTCACCCTGCAATTGAATTCCTGTGCTTGCAACATCACCGTCCAAAATACAAATACCAATAACGGCAGTAGTTTACTCATGATAGGTCAAGTTTAGTTTTTCAAATATATGTTTCACTATTTCCGCGGCCACTGCCGGTTTGGATTGCAAAGGTATATCCAGCACAGAGCCGTCTGCATCCAATATCAGCACTTTGTTGGTAGGGGTGGAAAATCCTGCACCTTTGTCTTTCAAAGAGTTCAGCACTACCATATCCAACTTCTTGGCTGTCAATTTTTTGCGCGCATTTTCAATTTCATCATCCGTTTCCAGCGCAAAACCCGTCACCCATTGTTTTTTTGTTCTGTTCAACGACAAAGTTTTGAGTATATCCACGGTCGGCTTTAATTCTATGGTCAAATTTTGACTTTGTTTTTTTAGTTTGTGTCCATATTTTGTTGCCGGAGTATAATCGGCCACGGCGGCCGCCATAATCACTATATCGGCTTGTTGAGCGCTGCGGGTGCAGGCCTGCAACATTTGTTCCGCACTTTCCACGTCAATACGATGTATCAAAGGATGCTGGGCGATAAGATGAGTGGGTGCTGTTACCAAATCCACTTCCACACCTTGGCAAGCCAAAGCTTCGGCTAAAGCAAACCCCATTAAGCCTGACGATCTGTTGCCTATGTACCGTACAGCATCTATGGCTTCTTGGGTGCCTCCGGCACTCACCATGGCTTTCAAACCCTTACATTGGGCATTGGCCGGCTGCAGGAAGGCATGTATTTCTTTGAAAATATCTTCCGGCTCTGCCATACGGCCGTCTCCGTAGGCATTGCATGCTAAAAATCCGGACCGGGATGCAACTATATGCACACCCCGTTGTTTTAACAATGATATGTTTTCTTCCACCGCCTTATTGTGCAACATCTGCTCGTTCATAGCAGGCGCTACAAATAAAGGACAAGACAAAGCCATGCATGTAGTGGATACCGCATCATCGGCTATGCCGTGAGCCATTTTACCTATCATATTGGCTGTTGCCGGTGCTATCACACACACATCGGCCCATTGTGCCAACGATATATGCCCGGTGGTTCTGTGCATGGCCGGAGAAAACATATCCACATACAAATCATTGCAACTTAAGGTCTCTACCGATAATCTGGTTACAAATTGCATAGCATGTTCGGTAGCCATCACCTTTACCTCATATCCGTTTTTGACAAACATACGGATAAGATATAAAGACTTATAGGCGGCTATTCCGCCTGTGATACCTATCAAAACATGTTTTTTCATATACTATTTTTCTTCTTCCGGTTCTTTGTAATATATTTGGTGATCTTTGAACTCCTGAATAGCCAATAACGTAGGCTTGGGCATTTGTTCGTAAAAACGCACCAATTCTATTTGCTCCTTATTCTCCATTCCGTCTTCCGAAGTATCGTGAGCGGAGAAATCTTTGATTTTTTCGTTCAATTCCTCTTTGATATCCACGGCTATCTGATTCGAACGTTTTGCCAATATATTGACGGTTTCGTAAATATTGCCCGTTTCTTTATCAAAATCATTCAAGTTACGGGTAATTGCATTCGTATCGGTCTTAATTTTTTTGTAATCCATTATATATATATAATTTAATTGTTATTCAATATTTTATCTCTTTTCTTTTTGGCGTCGGACGTCAACTTTTCCACCTCTGCCATATATTTTGAATCGGCATTGAACACTTTTAATTTGGCGGCATCATCCAATACCGCCTGATAACGTTCCGCTTTTTTGCTTTCTATGCTGTTTTGGGCATAGGCATAACTATTTTTCACCATATAATACAAAGCTTCTTCGGTATAATCCGATGAAGGATAGTCTTTAAGCAAATTTTGAAAACATATTTGCGCCGCCTTGTAATTTTCGGTGTTGTAATACATTTTTGCGATACTGAAGTCTTTATGAGCCAACTTATTACGCAAGGTATCTATCATTGCATTGCTTTCTTCCACATACCGGCTGGAAGGATATGCACTGATAAAACTTTGCAAACCTTCTATGGCCGTTTTGGAATCGGACTGGTCCAGATTATAGGCGGGTGAATTCAAATAATAACACTTTGCCGCCAAAAAAGCTGCCAACTCCACCCTGTTGCTTTGCGGATACCGACGGATATAATCGTTAAAATGGAAAGCCGCCATGAGAAAATCATTATTTTTCATATAACTGTCGGCAAACAGGAACAATATGGTATCCCCTTCGGGCACCGACATATACAAAGGATATATCTCTTCCAGCAATTGTGCGGATGCAAGATATGCACCTTTTTGGTAATACATCAGCGCAGCAGCGTATTTTTCCTCCTTGGTTTTAAACCGTTTGGTCACTTTTTCTATTTTTTTGCTTTTATTGGCATTGTTCTTTTTATTTTGAGCATCCACATTACAGAACAATCCCAAGCATATAATAGAAACCGATATCGCTACTATAAAATTCCTATTCATCAGTATATAATACTCTTAATTTACTTTATTCAGAACTTGCAAAGATAACATTTTTTTTTGAAACTGCAACAATGATACCAAGGTGGATTTTTATTGTTCTTCATTCCATTTATATTTTCCGTTACAGGCGGCCACCATCGGCTGAAATATGCAAGAACAATCACTGACAACGATGCCGGACTGACAATTTTTTCATCACCTTGCCTATTGAATTCATATTCATTTGAGGTGTATTTTTAATATGTTTTTAATTAAAAAAATGCTATCTTTGCATTTATTGTGCATGCAATTTGCATTGCATGCAATGCAATACATAAACATTTAAAACAGAACAATATACACACAATGACAAGTACAGAAATACGCAAAGCGTTTTTGGATTTTTTTACATCGAAATCGCATCATATAGTGGCTTCGGCACCCATAGTGGTAAAAAACGACCCCAGCCTGATGTTCATCAATGCCGGCATGAACCAATTTAAAGATATTTTTTTAGGCAATCAGCCGGCCAAATTTCCAAGGGTGGCCAATAGCCAAAAGTGCCTGCGTGTTTCAGGCAAGCACAACGATTTGGAAGAGGTGGGGCACGACACCTATCATCATACCTTTTTTGAGATGCTCGGCAATTGGTCGTTCGCCGACTATTTCAAAAAAGAAGCCATTACCTGGGCTTGGGAATTTTTAACTGAGGTGATGAAAATCAACCCTTCCGACCTATATGTTACCGTTTTCGGCGGTGATGCCCAAGACGGCACTGCCAAAGATACGGAAGCTTACGATATTTGGAAAAGCATTATAGACGAAAACCGCATTCTTTTCGGCAGCAAAAAAGACAACTTTTGGGAAATGGGAGATAGCGGTCCCTGCGGGCCATGTTCGGAAATACACATAGACCTCCGCAGCGAAGAAGAGAAACAAAAAACGCCAGGAAAACTTTTGGTCAACGCCGACCATCCCCTGGTAATAGAAATATGGAATTTGGTATTTATACAATACAACCGCACCGCATCGGGCCAATTGGAATTATTACCCCATAAATTCGTGGATACGGGCATGGGATTTGAACGCCTTTGCATGGTATTGCAAGGCAAACAATCCAACTACGACACCGATGTGTTTCAACCCATCATACAGGCCATAGCATTGCAAGCCCGACACCAATACGGCATCAATGAACAACAAGACATAGCCATGCGTGTGATTGCCGACCATCTCAGAGCCGTATCGTTTGCCATCACCGACGGGCAACTGCCTTCCAACACCGGAGCCGGATATGTGATACGCCGTATATTGCGCCGGGCAGTACGCTACGGTTATACCTTTTTGGATTTCAAACAGCCCTTCCTTTGCGAACTGTTGCCTATATTGGTCAAACAAATGGGTGAACAATTTCCTGAAATAGCCCGGCAACAACAATTGGTATATACGGTTATCAAAGAAGAAGAAGTGTCATTTTTACGCACTTTGTCTTATGGCATACAAAAATTTGAACAATACACCTCTTCGCATCAAGACAATCCCGTAATAAACGGTAAATTTGCCTTTGAATTGTTCGACACCTACGGTTTTCCCATAGACCTCACACAATTAATGGCGCAAGAAAAAGGCATGACTGTAGATATGAAAATGTTTGAAGTATGCCTCAAAGAACAACAAGAACGTTCCCGCACAGCCACCAATATAGAAGCCGACGACTGGCAGATTGTCCATCCGGACAATACCTCCACCGTTTTTTCAGGATACGATACGCTATCCGTTAAAGCACATATATTGAGATACCGTAAAATGAACACCAAAGACCAAACATTCTACCAATTGGTGTTGGACAACACTCCCTTTTATGCAGAAGGAGGCGGTCAGGTGGGAGATGCCGGCATATTGAAAAACACTCGGGAAAGCATAGCTATTACCAATACTAAAAAAGAAAATAATCTTCATATTCATATCTGCAACCGTCTGCCGGAGGATTTGACAGCCGAATTCACCGCGGAAGTGGACGTGAAACGCAGACAACTCACCGCCAACAATCACAGTGCAACCCATCTTTTGCATTTTGCCTTGCGCCAAGTGCTGGGAAACCATGTGGAACAAAAAGGCTCTTTTGTCAATGCGGAGCGTTTGCGTTTCGATTTTTCGCATTTTGCCAAAATCAGCAAAGAAGATTTACGCAAGGTGGAAAATATAGTAAACGGCATGATACGGGAAAACATTCCTCTTACCGACCACAGGGAAGTGCCGATAGAGCAAGCGAAGAACATGGGTGCCATGGCTTTGTTCGGAGAAAAATACGGCGACAAAGTACGAGTGGTGCAATTCGGACCATCCATAGAATTTTGCGGAGGCACTCACACTTCGGCTACAGGCAATATAGGCATGTTGCATATCGTATCGGAATCGGCTATTGCTGCAGGCATACGCCGTATAGAAGCCATTACGGCTGAAACTGCGGAAAAATGGATGCACAGCCAACAAGACACCCTGGAAACCATTCAAGCCCTTTGCAATAGCAAAGGAGACTTAACCTTATCCGTTAAACATTATATAGAAGAAAATGCCCGGCTCAAAAAGCAGGTGGAACATTATCTTAATGAAAAAATGCTCATGATCAAAGACCAACTGCTCACGCAGACAGAGCATTGCGGCGATATACAAATTATACGCTACCAAAGCGGGGAATCGGCTGAAACAATAAAAAATTTAACGCTTTTGCTCAAACCCCATTTTACGGATAGCAAATTCGCTTTTGTGGGCGGCAGCGTACACGAAGGCAAACCTTCTCTTACCCTTTTCCTCAGCCAAGCCATGGTGGATATGGGCTTGAATGCGGGCAATATAGTGCGTGCCGCTGCAAAAAAAATTGACGGAGGCGGCGGCGGACAAGCTTATTTGGCAACTGCCGGAGGAAAAAATGCCGATGGCATCACTCAAGCCATGGATGAAATAATTAATGCTGTCAAACAACAATAATACCAATATCATGAAATTAAAATCGATATTCCTGCTGCTCACATGTGTTGCATGCCTATGGAGTTGCAACAAAAAAGATTTGTCCGATGATGCATATATCAACTTTGCAAAACAATTGGAACAAGCTATTATCACCGGCAATATCAATGAAATACTGACGGCTTTTGACACGGAAGCGTTTTTAACCGCCGTCACCTCCGGATTGGAGCTTGACGAAGCACAACTGAATACGGCAAGGGAATATATCCAAAACTATTGGAACCCTGCACAGTTAAAAATAGACAATGTCAACTCCGGCGCAGACTTTCGCTTTATCAAATTCTACCGCACGGACCAAGGCGAACCCCGCGCCGTATTCCGCACTTATTTTAACGGAAGTATCGCCATTGAAGACTTTGAACTTTTTCATACCAAAGACAATATAAAAATAAAAGACGCTTTCGCCGTTATATCCGGCATCAAATGGAGTGACGACTTTCGCCAACAAATATGCAATCATCTGAACATTATCAATGAAGATGTCAACCATATTAACAAACTGATCCTGGTCAACCGCGCCATCTATGAAGAACAATTGGAACAAGCCGACAGCCTATTGTTTTATCTTTTGCCCTCTATGCAAAACTATGCCTATGCCCGCATTATGGAGTTGAATTTGGCCTGCTTGCAATATGAATACGACCATGTGCAGACATTGGCGACATCGTTCCTG
Source organism: Bacteroidales bacterium (assembly GCA_017616775.1). Classification (GTDB taxonomy): domain Bacteria; phylum Bacteroidota; class Bacteroidia; order Bacteroidales; family WCHB1-69; genus UBA1205. The sequence goes on along the minus strand of JAFZXM010000052.1, from coordinate 39,245 downwards.
AAAGATTTTCCGCAATACAAAAGCACGGCTGCCTTCTATTTAATGCAAAGCGCCCTTCGCAACGGACTTGTTGACGAAACGAACACACATATAGCAACACTCATCAGCCTATTGGGCGATGACCCTATATATTATGTATATTCCGCTTGGGCTTATCAAAATGCGGATGCCTACGATTACGCTCTCCAATCTTTGGATAGCGCCATCAACTATCTTCCGGGCATGTTTGACCTGTATATAGATAAAATGGATATTTATTACACCCTTCACCAATATGACAAACTTACAGATATACTCTATCTGATAGATGAAAGATTTTATGCCGGACAAGAAGACGTTTCCTATTTCCGCAAACGCTACCCTTCAGCCGAAAAAAACGAAAATTTTGCCCGATGGATACAAAACAGACAACAAAACGCCAAGATATAACACATTATGAATGTACGACAATTTTATAAACAGCATCCATATATAAGCACATTGGTACTGATGGCGCTTATAAGCATAGCCATATTGATATCAGTATCTGTTTTCACCAAAGTTATCTCCATGCACGGACAAGAATATGCCACGCCCGACTTTATAGGGAAAACCTTAAGTGAACTGGAAGATTTTGAAAAACATGACAACAAACATCATTTTCGTTTGGAAATCATTGATTCCATGTTTTTGCCCAATCAAATACCGGGCACCATACTCAATCAAGACCCTCTTCCCGATAGCAAAATAAAGAAGAACAGAAAAATATACCTTACCATAGTCGCCTATACGGCTCCCAAAGTAGAAATGCCCAATTTGCTGGACTTATCCCTGCGGCAAGCCGAAAATATGCTGCAAAGCAACAATTTGAAACTCGGGCAGGTAATATACAAAGAAAGTAAATTCAACAATGCCGTATTGGAACAACGCTACAAAGGTCGCATAATCAGCGCCGGCGCCACAGTTCCGTACGCATCTTCCATCACCCTTGTGGTAGGAAAAGACCCCAACACCATCAATACCCCCGAAGAATAATATGGGCAAAAACAAACTGACCAAATTCGCCGAAACCTACACTTTCCCCAATTTTGTACAGCCTGCAAGAGAGGAAGTGCTCTCCAGCGGTTTTAACCTGAAAGGCCGTTGGCACACTTTTTTTAAAAACAAACACCCCATTGTATTGGAACTCGGATGCGGAAGAGGTGAATATACCATAGGCATGGCCAACATGTTTGCCGACAAAAATTTTATAGGCATAGACCGCAAAGGCGCCCGCATGTGGAAAGGAAGCAAAGAAGCCATAGAAAAGAAAATGGACAATGTGGCTTTTTTACGGGCACAAATAGATATGCTCAACCATTATTTCGATGCCGGAGAAATAGACGAAATATGGATCACCTTTCCTGATCCCCAGCCCAAAAAGGTCAACAAAAGAATGACCTGCCAAAAATATTTGAACTTATACAGCCTGTTTTTGAAAAAAAACGGCACCGTCAATCTAAAAACCGACAGCCGGATGCTTTATGATTTCACCTTGGAAACCATTCAGACATCACAATATACACTTATACAAAATATCTCCGATATTTATGCTTTATCTTCCGTTCCCGACATATTGAAAATACAAACCTACTATGAAAAAATGTGGCTGGAACAAGGATACCGCATCCAATATATTCAATTTCTGCTACATCCTTAATTGTCTTGAGGATCAGCAGGCAACAAACTCTTGCAATCGTCTGAAAGTGAGATATAATTTGCCAACTTCTCCCACAACAATTCAGGCTCCACTTTAAATACCATATCCGCACGGTTGGCTATTACGGTCCAATATCCTTCCTTCAGCTCCCGCTGCAATTGGTCAAGTGACCAAACACACACCCCTACATACAAATACGCATTCTGCACATCCAAAGTGTGATCGTGTATCTGCCGGAACAATTCCATATTCCCCATGCTGAAATAAACATCCTTGCGCAACCTGACAGAATCGCCTATATCTTTGGAATAACGATATAACACATGTATCATATCGTCAACTACAGGACCTCCCGAAAACACCTCGGACGGCATCAGCCACAATCTGTTTTCAAATTGTATCTCCGCCCTGCCGTTCACCCTGCGGTTCAACATCAAACCTATACACGCCCCCTCGGCGCAACGGGTGACAAGCACAACCGATTTGTTAAAATACAAATCCGGAACAAAAGGCATGGCAAACAACATATCGCCTTCCTTCACTTCAGGAATTCGAAAGTTCGCCTTCAAATTCATATATTGATATATGCTCATCTTTATCCGGTTTTGATGCCTTTTATCAGGCTTTTCACACCTGGTCCGATTATCCATACAACAATAATTATGCCATGCAAGACATTGTTGAAATATTTTAAACAACTAATATTCTGTCATTTAACAAATTTTAGATATATTTGCCTTTATTCTTTGCCGTTACAATATTTTTTGCTATCTTTGTCTTTGCAAAAATAGGGATAACGGAATATCAACCATATTCACCTATCGGGAATGTATAATAACAAATTCAACTACATTGGAATATTCATTAAAATAAAAACATTATGCAGGAAATAAGTCAAAGACAGGAACAAATAATGATTCAGAGACTCAGTCCGAGACAAATTCTACTGATGAAGCTGCTTCAAATACCCACCATTATGATGGAACAGCGTATCAATGAAGAGTTGGAGTCCAACCCTGCTTTGGAAATTGACGATAAAAACGATACAAAAGAAGATAAATCAGAAGACAACACCAACGATATCCTCAGCGACAAACAGGACGACAACATCTCCGGCGAAGACAACGACAATGCTAACGACATGGACGATTGGGAGGAATATCTTCGCGACGATTATGATGAAGACTATATTCCGTCTTCCAACAATCAAAATGCTGACGAACAAAATGAAAAAATCAATTATAAAGAAGCTTCTTATGTTTCGGGTGACAGCTATCAGGAAGATTTGACAGCACAATTGAACATGATGCCGATGCAAGAAGAAGACAAAAAAATAGCCACTTTCATTGTAGGCTGCATAGATGCCGGAGGCTATATCACCCGTTCCAGTGAAGATTTGGTAAACGATATGCTCTTTAGCATGAACATCAGCACCACAGCCGAACATATAGAACATATTATCACTACCGTTATCCAACGCTTGGAACCGATAGGCACAGGTGCCCGCAATCTGCAGGAATGCCTTTTGTTACAATTGCGCCACATACAACCCCCCACTCCTGAAAGCACATTGGCCCAGCGTATTATCAGCAAACACTTTAACGACTTTACCAAAAAGCATTTCAACAAAATAAAAGCGGCCTTAAAATGCAATGACGAAGAATTTGAACGCACCATCAATTATATTACCACTTCGCTCAATCCCAAGCCGGGTGAAAGCGCCGCCTATGCAGACGAAGTGTCGATGGTTACGCCTGATTTTATTGTTACCATAGATGAACGCAAGCACAAATTGGAACTCACCATGCCCAAATCGGATTTGCCGGAATTAAAGGTGAGTCACCGCTACCAACAAATGTATGACGAAATAAAAAACAAAAATTCCATGTCCGAAACCGACCGTCGTGCCGCCATGGATTTTGTCAAACAAAAATTGAATGCGGCTCAATGGTTCATAGAGGCTCTTTCCCAACGAGAGCAAACTTTATACCGCACCATGTCCGCCATTATGAACAAACAGGAAGAATATTTTTTCACAGGAGACGAAATGCGAATCAAGCCCATGATATTAAAAGATATAGCTTCGGTGGTAGAGGCTGATATATCCACCATATCGCGTGTGGTCAAACAAAAATATGTGCTCACCCCTTATGGTCTTATTCCGCTTAAATTCTTTTTCTCCGAATCGCTTACCACCACCACGGGAGAAGAAGTGTCATCGCACGAGATACGCTCCATTATCATTGACGCCATCAGCAACGAAGACAAAAACAATCCGCTTAACGACCAAGATTTGTGCGCCATGCTCAATGAAAAAGGCTACAAAGTGGCACGCCGCACCATAGCCAAATACAGAGAACAATTGGGATACCCCGTAGCCAGAATGCGTAAATAATATGCTGGACGACAACTATTTCATGCGTATTGCCATCAATGAGGCACAAATAGCGTTGGAGCAAGGGGAAATTCCCATAGGTTGCGTGATCACTTGCAATAATATTATCATCGCCAAAGCTCACAATTTAACCCAAACGCTCAATGACACCACATCACACGCGGAAATGCAAGCTTTCACGGCTGCCAGCAATTACCTTGGCGCCAAATATTTGCACAATTGCACCCTATATGTTACTTTAGAACCTTGCAATATGTGTGCAGCTGCCGCTGCATGGACACAAATATCGCGTATAGTATACGGAGCTTCCGACACCATACACACACATATAGACAAAAAACTGCTGCTGCATCCTAAAACGGAATATTCCGGAGGTGTGTTGGCTGAAGAATGTAAAGATTTGCTGACACAATTTTTTTCCGCCAAAAGAAAATAAATTGCCATCTACCTGTCTGTCTTTTTCAAATCCTCTGTCAAGGCCTGGCATGATTGAAGTATCATATTGTAGGAGTGCTCGAAATCATCCATGGTGCCTCCCCAGGGGTCCGGAATGGGTATGTTTTGCCCTTTTGCCACCATATTGTACAAATAATCCACCTTTTTCATATCATCCGCTTGCACAGCCTTGCGGTTGACATCATAATAATTGCCGCTATCCATTACATATATGCGGTCAAAACGTCGGAAATCTTCTTTTACAAACAAGCGCTGACGCTGATGAGCAATATCCACCCCGTGCCTTTGTGCCGTAGCTATTGCCATACTATGCGGAGACTGTCCGAGATGACAGGGCTCGAATCCGCAAGAATCCACACTGTGCAAATGACTGATACCGGCCTGCTCCAACAAATGCCGCATCACCCCCTCGGCCATGGACGAACGGCATATATTTCCCAAACACACCATCAAAATTTTCATAGGCTATTCGTCTATAAAAGTAAAATAAAAATTACCGCTCATAATATCCGCATTCTCCAAACCGTAATGCTGTGCCAGATTACTATTGCGGTAACCTATTTCCAAATATCCGCTCACGCCGAAAACAAAAAATATATTGCTGTTGATTTGGTTGATTTTGGACACTTTTTTCTGATATCCCCTGCTGATTTGCGATTTTACCACTTCATCACTGTTGGCATAGCGAAATTCGAATTTACTTCTGCCGTTGGCTATTTTTTCAAAATAAGATTTGTGCAGATTAACCACCACATTACCATAAGCATCTATATGTTTCACCTGTGCCACTATGGTATTCCTGTCGGGTGTTGCCATGGCCTGGGTATTGAGAAGGGTTTGAATATGATTTATATCATACGGCTTGCCTATATCTTGCAAATTCGCACCGTCGCATGCCAATCGGGCTGCCGCCGAAGCATAATAATCCAAGGCGGAAAATGTGCTATGCCGCATTGTTTTATCACAAGAGCTTTCCAGAAGGACTATTTCCTCTATGTCATCATCCGGCACCAGCAACCTTATCAACCCGTTGTTTTGACACATAAAATATTGATTGTAAATTCTGAATGCCACATAATCGGTGAAATGGAAATCTTTTTCCGCATTCTTTGTCCGCAACCAACGGTTGTATTGGATATTTTGATTTTCCGAAATATATTCCACACCCACTATATGAATGGTATTATCAGGAAAAAACGGAATGCACTGCCGCACTTGAAAAGCAGCCATGGATAAATTAAAAGGAACTATTTGATGAGTAACATCCACTATGTTCACTTGAGGATTGCATTGCCATACCGATGCTTTGAAAATAGCGGCATAAGCATCTTTGATTCCCCAATCGGTGGTAAGTGTAATGATTCGGCTCATATGCATAAATTTCAAATCGCAAATATACCATTTTTTAACCTATCGGCGAGGTATATGTTAAAAAAACAAAGTGGTGGTGAACAATAGTCTGAAATCACCTACGGTGTGCAGAACCGCATTGGGGTATTCCTTATTCGGCTTGGCCTGCACCACCCCCAAACTATTGCGCACATTGCCGTATGCGGCAGCCGTATATTCCGGTTCTACCGCAAATTGTATGTGATTGGCCGTATATTTCATCCGGGCACATATACGATACAGATATTTTACATTATAATCTTTCATATAATAAGAGGCCGCATTGTTCCAATCCTGAATGTTTTTCCATGCTCCGAAATTTTGAGAATAGCCGAGAAACAATGCCACTTCCCACGATTTTATATTGACCTGCCAATCCAGCCATGCACTCACATTATGAATGCCCACATAGGAATAATCCACCGTATGGGACAAAGCTTGAGTATTGTAATATCTTACGGCATATCCTCCCATAGACAAAAAATCGTTCATTCCCTGGGCATACATAGCCTTTATTTTAACGCCTGTTTTTATCTGCCTGCCATATTCGGCGCTATAATGCACAAACGCTATGGCAGCCCAACTATGCACCCCCTGACGGGTATATAGATTATCTTCTGTACGAATGCGGGGTATCAGATATTTATAATCGGCGCCCACACCCAATAATATGGATTTTTTTCTCACAGAATCGCGGCAATAGGCATGATCCCAATAATACTGCATGCCGACTTCGGGTATGGCCGAATTCCGCAGATATTCCGAACTCACCCCGCCAAAGCCTATGCTCGCATAATCGCGTTGGGAATTGATATAAAACAAAAGGTTATTATCTTTAATCGCTTGCTTGACACGAATTTGAGGAGAACGGGCAAAAGCTTGGAAAGGAGCTCCCGCACTGCCGCTTACGGTATATGGAAAACAATTTTGGGTAAACAAGGGATGCCACGTTTGCCCCATCAGCAATTGTGTGCTTTTCCACTGAATGTCTATGATGGCATGACGCAAACAAAAGCCGTTGGCATCGCTGTTTGACACGCCCACGAACCACCCTTCTATCATGCCCGATATATTGGCACCCAATGCTTTTGGAGCATGAATACGGGCGGTCAAGCGCGTGTTCATCGCCAACAAATTCCACGAAGGGCGGGCATTGATGTCTTTACCGTTTTTATCATACACGGCATTGAGCGGATATAAGGCAATTATTCCCTCCCGCGCCACCGCCGCCTGACGGGTGTCGAAAATAAAATCCTGACTGATATAACCTCCCCACCTCACCTTCCACGCCGATTCATCTTCCTTGCGGCCATAATCATCGGAGGTGGTAATATGTTTAAACTCTTTGACGGTATCGGCGGAGACCAGCGTAAAAAAATTCCGCCATGCTTCCCTGCGTTGCTCTTTACTGCGGGAACCATCCCCTTCCGCAGCTTGCGCGCATATATTCCCTATCAGCAAGAATACCAGCCCTAATCTGAAACCTTTTGCCATGCTGTGTTTCATATCCTATTTCCCCATTATCAAATATGTAAAATTATCAATATTCAACATCGTATCGGCCATATCCGACAACTCATCCGCCGTTATGGATTGTATGGTTTTCACCATATCTTCCACCGTATCCACTTCGTGAAACAACAAATGGTTTTTCCCTATGGACAGCATCTCGTTAAGATTGGAATCGTAGGTGATGCACATTTGCCCTATCATTTGCAAATGCGCTCTTCTCAATTGCAAAGTGCCCAGCTTGCTTTTTTGTATCTTGCGTATCTCTTTAAGCGTGAGCTCTATACATTTATCCTGATTCTTATGGTCACAACCTATATACACGTTAAACAAACCCGCATCACTCAATGCCGTATAGTTGGCTTCTATATTATACACATAGCCTTTTTTCTCTCTTATGGCCATATTCAAACGGGAATTCAAACCTTGCCCGCCTAAAATATTGCTTAACAAGGCCGCCACCTGACATTGTCTGTCATTATAGGCAGGCAAAGCACATCCTATCACTATATGCGACTGATTGCTATGTAATTTGATGGTTTTGACGGAAGGATGATATCCCGTAAAGGCTTGGCGTTGAAATGTTCTGTGCTGTTCCGGCAAATATGCCAAATATTTATTCAATATTTTTTTCAACTCCGGCATTGCTACATTTCCCACCACGGCTACCACTATTTGATCGGTGGTATAGGTTCGGTTGACAAATTGCAATATGCCTTTGCGATTAATCTTTTTAAGCGAAGCTATACTTCCTAATATATTGGTTCCCAAGCTGTGCCCGTTGAACACGATATCCTCAAATTCATCAAATATCCACTCCGACGGAGTGTCTTTACACAATTTGATTTCTTCTTTTACCACTTCTTTCTCTTTTTCCAGCTCTTTTTCGCAAAATGTGGAATTGAACACTATATCCGACAACAAATCCACCGCACGCTGCAAATAGGCGTTGAGCACAGAGGCATAAAAAAACGTTTCTTCTTTGGTGGTGTATGCGTTCAGTTCTCCACCCACATTTTCCAGATACGACAGCACTTGATAGGTGTTTCTTTTGGCTGTGCCTTTAAAGATGGCATGCTCTATGAAATGAGCAATACCGCTTTCTCCTTGCAATTCATCACGGGTTCCCGTATTGACCACTATACCCACATGCGATATAGAAGTGTCCACTTGCTTGTGTATAACCCTTATGCCGTTATTTAATTGAAAATAATTGTATGCCAATATTCTATTTTTTTACCGTCAGTACAAATCCACCCACTGATATTCATTGCCGGTGTATTGTAAAAATTTGATTAAATCGTCTCTTTTAATTATTAACGAAGCCGTATTGATACACGGATGAAAACTCAAACGCACGGAATGTTGTAAATTACTATCTATAAACACTATCACATGATGATTGGTATCATTGATAAGCCCAAACGGCGTTACCGAACCGGGCTGCACCCCCAAATATTTATCCATACGCTCCGCAGAGGCAAAACTGAGCTTGCCTTGCTTCAATATTTTTTCTATGCCATGAATATCCATATTTCTGTTGCAATCCAACAACACCAAATAATGCTGATTGCCTTTGTGATTGCGAAAAAACAAATTTTTGCAATGAGTGGCATCATGCCCTGCCCAATATTGTTTTGCTATTTCTATTGTGGGTGCGGGCGGATGCTCTATATATTCATAGGCAATATCCAAACTGGACAATAACCGGTACAATCGAGGATCTCCGTTCATTTCAACACCTTTTTTGCAAAGGTAACATTTTTCCTTTTACCAAATGCCCGCAAAGGCTTCAATATAATTTCAAAATCATTATTCCTGCAACTTATGCAACCGGGAGGGCACTATCCTGCCCACATTCCATTTGGGAATGGAAGGATTGTTAATAACGGCATCCTTTTGCCTGAATTGGCGCGACAATACCATATTGTCGATAAAATCCACGGTGGCGGCCAATTCAATCTCTATAACAGCGGCTATTTCATGACCGTAATTTTGATAGCGATATGCATAAAAAGGATAATTGAATTTTTTAAACCGTTTGACCAAGGCTTTTGAGCCGAACATGCCTAAATTGAACACCTGCACTTTGTTATACGGCACCAATTTATCATCCATGCCATGCAAAAAGAAAGTAGGTGCCGGCTGACGAAGATAATTCACCCGCCCTTCGCGGGAGAATATGGCTCCTGCAAACGAGATTACTCCGGCAAACCGGAAATTTTCGGGCAGCACCTGCGACACCGGCATGCGACGGGCTAACATATAATCCGCCTGCAAAGCGGTGATGGCTCCCGCTGATGAACCTATCAACACTATTTTGGAGGTATCCACCTTCAACTCCCTGCTGTGTTCTATCAGATATTGTACCGCTGCGTATAAATCTTCCACTGCCATCATGATGGCCTGCTCTATCGGCTGAACACTCAGAGTGTTTATCTTCTTGCCCTTCAAGCCCAACCTATAGTCAAACGCCACCACCATAAAGCCTTGTTCCTGCAAATGCCGGTAATATTCCTGCAGACTGCCCGCATTCCGGGTTCCCACCATGAATCCCCCGCCAAACACATACACTATGCACGCCTTGGAAGAAGTAGCGGGCGTATATACATCCAGATATAATTTTTGCGTATCACGCTCTGCAAAAAGAAAGGTGGACACATTCTGTGCTTTCAAATTCACTGTCACTACGCACAACAAAAAGACAAACATCCATTTTTTCATACCATGCCGATATTAAATACTCCCTTGAATAACGCAATATTTGATACAATATTTTATTTATAGTCATAAACTTTTTATTGTTCATTTTTTTTTATCATCCATTTGTTTTTATGTCTTCAATCTACTATTTTTGCATTTATAAACCAGCACAAGCACTCACCATGAAAAAGAATATAGCCGTAATTATGGGTGGCAACTCAGGAGAGCATGCCATATCGCTTAAAAGCGGAGCCAATATCGCTCAACAACTCAATCATGACCTGTACAATGTATATCCCATTGTGCTAAAGGGCGCGTCGTGGACTTATACCGACAATCACAATGAGGTATTTCCTATTGATAAAAATGATTTTTCTTTACACATCAACGGCCAGCATATCCTTTTTGACTGCGTATTCATTGCCATACACGGCAATCCCGGTGAAGACGGACGCCTGCAAGGATATTTTGACATGCTCAACATCCCTTATACAGGTTGCAGTGCACTGATATCATCGCTCACTTTCAACAAAAGCTATTGTAACCGTGTGGTCGCATCCTATGGTGTGCAAACAGCGCCTTCGGTGCACCTGTTTAAAAAAGACCATTATACCGCAGAAGAAATAATAGCCAAAACCGGCCTTCCGTGTTTTGTCAAACCATGTAATTCGGGTTCCAGCGTGGGCATGTCGAAAGTAAACAAACAGGAGGACTTGCTGCCTGCTCTCAACACCGCCTTCCAGCACGATGACCAAGTGCTGATAGAAACATTTGTCAAAGGCAGGGAAATCACTTGCGGAATCATGGAATATCAGGGAGAAATACAAGTGGTGGGCATCACGGAAATAGTCAGCAAAAAAGAATATTTTGACTTTGAAGCCAAATACAATCCCGCTTTAGCCAATGAAATCACTCCCGCCCGGATTCCGGAAGACGTGCAAACGGCATGCGAAACCACCTCCAAACACATCTACCGGGTATTGGATTGTAAAGGCATAGTACGCATAGACTATATTTTCAATCAAAACGGACTTTATTTCATAGAAGTCAACACCATTCCGGGACAAACCAACGAAAGTTTGGTACCCAAACAGGTGAAAATGAAAAATTTGTGTTTTACCGACTTATGCACTTATTTTTTGGAAGAGGCCATGAACACACATTAATAGCCTCCATACCATTTACGCATAAAATATTCCGTTGCCATCAACAACAAAAGCAATACGGGCAACAATAAACTTTGGGACAAAGGATGGGCGGTAATATGATAATGTGCCACGGATTTAATATCATCCCTCGCCCGTATGGCTTGATATAATTCATCCAGCTGTGTGTGAGAAAAACATTGGCCGCCATTCATCTGCGCCAAATTGTTCATCAATTGGAAATCCGCAGTGAGATTAAGACTTTCCATATTGATTTCCTGCACCGTGAAATGCCCTGTTTGGCTATATTGCCCGTTATTGAACCGGGTATAAGCACGCCACTGATAGTTGCCTACGGGCAGTTCTCCCGCCTGCAGCCTGTACATTTTTCCATAACGCGAAAATGCAAATTGGTGTTTTTGACCTTCGCCTTGTATTTCCATCATCACCTCCGGTGTATTCACCAATTCATAATTAGCATTATACAATTCCGCATCAAACACCACGTCCTCATTTTCGGCATAGATTTGCTTGCCGCTCACGCGGAAAAAACTTTTGTCTTCTTTCACCCCTATATATTGAAATATTTTCAATATCAAATCATCAAAATGCGAATGTGTGCCATACTGCATATAGTCATACAGGCGCCACCGCCACCAACCATTGCCTGTCATAAAGGCATTGCGTGACGATGTGTTTTGTTGTAATACCAACAAAGGATAACGCGTATTCACCTTGCCGATTTTTTGATACAACACCACTTGCGACTGCGAAGACAATTGGTAATTGGCCATAGGAACGGACAAGGGGGACACTTTATCCAAAAAATCCACCACTTCGGAAGATAAAGATATACCAGAAAAATTCGGGTTGACAATAGGATAAGCATCGTTTTCGATATTACGGTTGTCCAATATCTGCATTCCCAGCGCCGAAGCGTTAAAAGCATTGTAGATATTCATATAGCCCGTCATATACAGGCAAGGAATACCCAAATGACTGATTTCATTAACAATGGTTTTTGATTTGGCACTCATGGGCAACTGATGCATTACCATGATATCGTAATCGGACACCCGATTGGAAAAATCGTCTATCAGAAACGATTCCGTTTCATAGGCGTCGCTGCTTGCCAAACTGCGCTGAACGGCAGCCACATCAGGATGGGGAGAAGAATACAATACAGCCACTTTTTTACGTTTGTCCAGCACCTCTACAGCCACTTCCTTTTTGTTGTTGATAGCGGTAAGTTCCCCTTCCGTTTCCGAAAGCACCATTTTATACACATGCAAGCCCGGTTTTTTGGCCTCAAAAGATAATTTCACCCATTGCGTAAAATTGTTTTTATTATAATGTACAGGCTGCTCCATCACTTTTTGCCCGTCTTCGTAAAGGGTGAATGTTGCGGTGTTGCCGGAGAGCCCGTCTGCTTTCAACAATATTTCCAACGGAAAAATATTGTTGAGATACACCTTCCTGTTATAATTCACTTTGGCAATAAGGGCATCCTTGGCTTGTGAGGTGTCTCCCATGGTGACGGTATATACTGGCGCCGTAATTTTTTTGGCCGCATACAAAGGGGAACCGCCCGCATTGGCAATACCGTCACTCAACAATATCACCGCTCCCAAATTGCGACGATAATAACCGGCTTCCAATGCAGAGAAGAAAGACGACAAGTCGGTTTTTTTACCTTGGTAATCAACACTATCTCCCTGTTGACAATTATCGGCTATCAAATAGGTGTCCACTTGGTAATGCTTGCGCATTTTTTGCAGGAAGGACTGCAGTTGCTTTTGAAAATCCGTGTTATAATACTGATTCTTATCGGCAATAAGTATAGACTGCGTATTGTCTATACCTATAGCGATAACGGGTTTTTCCAAATTTTTCCGCGTGCTGTTGACAACAGGATGCAATAACAAAAAAGCAATCACACTCACCACCAGCGCCCTGATGATGGCAAGTGTGATTTTCATTTTTCGGGGCATTTCCGGCTTATCCACATGCCAATATACCAAGGCGGCACACGCTATTCCCAAAAGCAGGCACAGCGGAATAAACCACAAACTATGCTCTGTTGTTATCATACATTATGCTTTCCTGATAATCATATCCACCGATATGCCTTCTATCAGTTCCACTTTTACGGTATCTTCGCCTTCCAATGCCGGAAGCATTTCCAATTTGTCGGCGAGTGTTTCGGAACAAATATAAGTGCCAAAACGATTCAACACCTCTACCAAAGCATCGTGATGCGAAATTTTCACCCATATTTTATCCATCACATCAAAATTGCAGTCTTTACGGTAATTTTGAATACGGTTCACCAATTCACGAGCCAAGCCTTCTTCCTGCAATTCTGTGGTTACGGTAACATCCAATGCAACGGTGATATTGCCTTCATTGGCCACCACCCATCCCGGAATATCCCGGGTAAATATTTCCACATCGGACAATTGCAATTCCACATTAACGCCTTCCACCATCAAATTGCAGCTCTGCTGCGATTCCAACAGGGCTATTTCGGCTTGCGAGAACTTGGATATCACGGCGGCTATGGATTTCATTATTTTTCCGTATTTGGGACCCAATGTTTTGAAATTAGGTTTGATATTTTTTACCAATATATTGTTATCGGGCGAAAGAAAATCTATTTCTTTGACGTTCACTTCGCTCAAAATCAAATTTTTCACTGCATTTACCTGCTGTTTAAAATGTTCACTTTGAGCCGGTATCATTATCTTTGCCAAAGGCTGGCGCACCCTTAGGTTATGACGTTTGCGCAAAGAAAGCACCATGGAGGATATTTGGCGTGCCAACTGCATTCTTTCTTCCAAATCTTTGTTTATCAGTTCTTCTTTTACTTTCGGAAAATCGGTAAGATGCACCGATGTTGCCTGATAACGGTTGGTTACCGCATTCAAATCACAAAACATTCTGTCTGCAAAGAACGGAGACACAGGCGCTATCAATTGAGACAATGTTTCCAAACAAGTATATAATGTCTGATAAGCGGAGATTTTATCTTCACTGTATTCCCCTTTCCAAAAACGGCGGCGGCACAAGCGCACATACCAGTTGCTCAAACATTCATCCACAAATGTTTGTATCGCTCTTCCTGCTTTGGTGGGTTCATAATCGCCGTATGCGGCATCCACTGTTTTTACCAAGGTATTCAATTCGGATAAAATCCAACGGTCTATCTCCGGCCGCTTTTCAACGGCTATATCAGGTTCCTGATAGGCAAAGCCGTCAATATTGGCATACAAAGCAAAGAATCCGTAAGTATTGTACAGGGTACCGAAAAATTTACGTCTCACTTCATCTATTCCGTCCAAATCGAATTTCAAATTATCCCAGGGTTGGGCATTGGTGATCATATACCAACGGGTGGCATCGGGACCGTATTTGCTCAGGGTGTCGAACGGATCCACCGCATTGCCCAAACGTTTGGACATTTTATTTCCGTTTTTATCCAACACCAATCCATTAGACACCACGGCTTTATAGGCCACACTATCGTCTATCATGGCTGCTATGGCATGCAAAGTGAAGAACCAGCCTCTTGTTTGGTCCACACCTTCGGCGATAAAATCGGCGGGAAAAGAATCTTTAATGCTATTAAACGGATAGTGGTGTTGTGCATAAGGCATAGCTCCGCTATCGAACCATACGTCTATCAAATCGCTTTCGCGAACCATTTTTTTACCGGAAGGAGATACCAAAAACACTTGGTCGATGTAGGGTCTGTGCAAGTCGAAATCGTTATAGTCGGCAGATTTATACGGATTCTCTTTCATCAATCCGGCTTGAACGGATTTGTCTATTTCTTTGCGCAATTCCGCTACCGAACCTATACATATCTCTTCCGTTCCGTCTTCGGTACGCCATATAGGCAATGGGGTACCCCAATAGCGGGAACGGGAAAGATTCCAGTCCACCAAATTCTCCAACCAATTGCCGAAGCGTCCGCTTCCTGTTGCTTCAGGTTTCCATTTGATGGTTTTATTCAATGCTATCATTTTGTCTTTTACTGCTGTTGTGCGAATAAACCAACTGTCCAGAGGATAATACAATATAGGTTTATCCGTACGCCAGCAATGCGGATAGTTGTGGGTGTGTTTTTCTATTTTAAAAACTTTGTCCTGCATTTTTAGCATCACACACAAATCCACGTCCAAAGTAACATCTTTATCGGTAAGTGTGCTGTCATAAGCATTCTTTACATATCTGCCGGCGTATTCTCCATACAATGCGGTATTGACATTGTTTTTTACAAAATCTTCATCCAAATCGCTTAAAACAAAGAATTTACCGGTTTTATCCACCATAGGTTGGCGTTTTCCTTCTTTATCTGTCAAAAACAAAGGAGGCACGCCTGCCTGTTTGGCCACTCTGTCGTCATCGGCACCGAAGGTGGGGGCTATATGGACAATGCCTGTACCGTCTTCGGTGGTTACATAATCACCCAATATCACTCTAAAGGCACCTTCTCCGGGATACACCCAAGGTATCAATTGCTCATAGGCCATACCCGACATATCCTTGCCTTTACATTCCGCCAACACCCTGTAAGGTATATTTTTATCTCCCTGGCGGTAGTCTTCCATGGGCAAGTCTTCGTTTTGTTTAGGGAAATGGGCATTCAACAAAGGCTTGGCTACTACCACATATATGGGTTTTCCGGAATAAGCATTGTAAGTGTGTACCAATACATAGTCTATTCCCGGACCCACGGCCAGCGCTGTATTGGAAGGCAAGGTCCACGGGGTGGTAGTCCATGCCAGGAAATACAAATTATCGGCTTGCGGCAACACTTTTCCAAAAGCGGAGCGAGCCCACACCTCATTAATTTTCACTTTAAATTGAGCCACACAGGTGGTATCTTTTACATCACGGTAACATCCGGGCATATTCAATTCGTGCGAACTCAAACCCGTGCCCGCTGCCGGTGAATACGGCTGTATGGTATAACCTTTGTACAACCAGCCTTTTTGGTATATTCGGGATAACAAATACCAAAGTGTTTCTATATATTCATTTTTAAAAGTGATATAAGGATGCTCCAAATCCACCCAATAACCCATCTGGCGGGTAAGGTTATCCCACATGTCCTTGTATTTCATCACTTCATTACGGCAAGCTTTGTTGTATTCGTCTACCGATATTTTTTTGCCTATATCTTCTTTGGTGATACCCAATTTTTTCTCCACGCCCAATTCCACAGGCAAACCGTGGGTATCCCAACCGGCCTTGCGCTTGACACAAAAACCTTTTTGTGTTTTATAACGACAAAAAATATCTTTGATAGTACGTGCCATTACATGGTGTATACCGGGCTGGCCGTTGGCTGAAGGAGGCCCTTCGAAAAACACAAAATTCGGTTGCCCTTCCCTGAGTTGCATACTCTGCTTAAAGGTATCCGCACTTTCCCATTCTTGCAACACCTGCGCTGCCAACTGTGTGAGATCCAATTTGGTATACTCTGTATAATGTTTACCCATATTTCTATATAAAATGTAAAAAAATCGTATTATTCATTAAAACTTGCAAAGATAGCATTTTTTTTCTTGTTGTCTGCAAATTGAGCCCGATAAGTTCATTATCGCCGCAAAAGGGACGAAATACCGGAAGAAAAGCAAAGCGTTTGTTGCGCTCCGCATTCTTTTCACTTTCAAAAAGCGGAATATGCCGTTAGGCTGCAATATCATTTTTTATGCTATCTTTGCACATCTGCAAAAAAATGCTTTATTGATGAAACGAATTTGCATATTGATTCTATTAACAATGGTTTTCACCGCATGCCACCGTGATTCCGCATGGATTGTTCACGGCAGAGCCGTTCCTTTTGAGCACACCATACAGGCCTATGCCGACACCGTTTATTGTTACCGGTGTTCTTTGCCCGTTTTTATGCAGGCGCCGGCCTTCAATATGCACATCAACACCTACGCCAACAGATATAAAAACCGATTTATAGCGCACCTGCGCGATACCGCCTTTATTTCCACCCCCGCGCTGCAGGTTCCCGAACTGACAATAAAAGACAGCGTGTATGCCTCCACCAATCGTATTGTCAGCATACAATTGACCTGCATGCATGATATGGGACAGCACAGGGAATATGACTGTCAAAGTTTTAATTACAACTGCCGGTCAAAACGGCTGCTTCACGACAGCGATATTTTGGATTTCAACCAAAGGGCGGAGATTGACCGTTTGATTCAAAAACACCTGCCCCCCGGCATTCAACAGCCGGACACATTCCGCCTGCACACGCCGCACGCTCTCAACATCCATTCGCAAGGTATTGTTTTTACCTTTGTACGCCGATTGCCCGGCCAAGATTCTTCTTCCATAACACGCATTCTCATTCCCTGCGGAGAAGCAGGCGCTATTGTCAAACCATAAAGCTTTTACGCTATAGATATAAAAATTATACATTTTTAAACTGTCATCTGATAAAAAAATGCTATATTTGCATTTTTACAGGGTATATATTTTATGGTAAAAATAGGAATTGTCGGGGTAGGTCACTTGGGAAAAATACATTTAAAGTGTCTCAAGCAGATAGCAGACATAGAGCTGACAGGGTTTTACGACACCAATCCCGCCATAGCGGCAGACATAGAATCGGAATATGCCGTTCCGCATTTTGATGATTTAAACCAACTGATTGCGCGGTGCGATGCCCTTGACATAGTATCCCCCACCATCTATCACCACCAATTGGGCATGCAGGCATTACGGCAGGGCAAGCACATATTTTTGGAGAAGCCCATTACCGCCCGCCTGGAGGAGGCACAAGAGATAGTACAATACAGCCAGCAGCATCATTTAAAAGTGCAAGTGGGGCATGTGGAACGTTTTAACGATGCTTACCTGAACGCGAAAAAACATGTCGGCACCCCATTGTTTGTAGAATCTCACCGTTTGGCGGAATTCAACCCGAGGGGAACGGATGTATCGGTGGTATTGGATTTGATGATACACGATATAGACATTTTGCTCAGCATCATTCCATATCCCATCGACAGCATTAATGCCAGCGGGGTATCGGTTATCAGCGAGCAACCTGACATTGCCAATGCCCGCATCAATTTTTCCAATGGTGCTGTAGCCAATCTCACCGCCAGCCGCATAGCTTTAAAGAAAATGCGTAAAATGCGGTTGTTCCAGCCCAATGCATACATCACCATGGATTTTCTGCAGAAAAAGACCGACATCATGCATTTACGGGACTATCAGCCCGAAGATGAACAGGATTTTTTACCTTTAATATTGGATTTAGGAGAAGGCAAAGGCAAAAAACGCATTTTTATCGAATCGCCTGACAACATTCAAGTGAATGCCATTGCCACCGAGCTTTCTCTTTTTGCGCAAAGTATCCGGAACGATGAGCCGTGTGCCGTATCTGCAGAAGACGGATACAAGGCGTTACAGGTGGCCTATCGCATTATGGATTGCATGAAAAAACAAGCGGAATTGGCACAACACAATATGAATATTATATAATTTGACACATGAAAAAAATATTTTTCCTACTGGCAGCCGGCATCTTATGCCTTTACTCATGCAACCCCCGGATAGATATCCCGTCATATATCTATGTGGATTCGGTGTCTTTTTCCTGCCTCAACAGCCAAGGGAGCATTGCATCCAAAATCACCGACGTGCGTCTTACCGTCAACGGTGATGACCGTGGCTCTTACGATATCCCCGCCCTGATTCCGGTATTAGCCAACGGAAAGGCCAAAATACAAATTCAGCCTGTGGTGTTTAAAAACGGACTATCCCAACAACGTATGGTCAATTACACCTACAGTATCTACGAAAATTATCATCACCTGACCAAAGGACAAGTAGATACCATACGTCCGCAATTCACCTATTCGGAACTCACCCAATTCTATTTTATAGAAAATTTTGAAGACGCGGGCATTAAATTTTCATCCAAAGGGGCTCCCATTACCAAAACAATGGACGAAAATTTATTGCTCCACATTGCCAACGACAACAGTATCAACCACACTGCCGGTATGATATGTTTCGAAAAAAATGATTCCAACGCCCTGTTTGAACTCAAAACCATATCCCCCGTTTATCTTACCAGCACCACCATGTCGATATGCTTTTTGGAATTAAATTATTCCGGCACACAAAAAATAGAAGTGGGCGCATATTTTAACAATCCTTCCACCAACCAATCCACCCAAGAGGCTATCGCCATTGTTAATGCCACCAGCCAACTGAAAGAATGGCGCAAGCTATACATCAATCTGACCGAAGCCATCAACGAAGCCGATTTCAACGTCACCAATTTCGACATATATATTAAAGGTTATTCGGGCGGCATCAATCAAACCGATACCTTTTTATTGGACAATATAAAACTTGTATATATATAATGAGCACCAAAAAACATTTAAAAAAGAACACTTTCACCCTCATATATATACTTTTGGACTTTGCCACGGCGGCCTTGGCATGGTGTTGTTTTTTTTCATTGCGCAAATGGAAGGAGGCCTCCTATTTTCATTTACCCCAAGTATGGAACAGCATACTCGGAGACTATAAATTTTATATAGGCATCACGCTTATACCTTTATGCTGGATTATTTTATACGCTTTTTGCGGCACCTATAACCATGTGTGGAAAAAATCCAGAATCAAAGAATTGACCAACACTTTCACCACCATACTCTTCGGGTCATTAATTCTGTTTTTTGCGGTTATTTTGGATGATTATATCATCAATTACACCGATTATATCAAACTGTATTTATTACTCTTCTGCTTGCAATTCGGATTGACAGCCATTACCCGTCTCACTTTTATATCCATACTGAAAAAACAAGTGTATAAAGGATATATCACCTACAATACCATTATGATAGGCAATTACGACCTGTGTTTGGATTTATTGAAAACCTTACAAAAGAAGGCCAAATTCACCGGTGCCCGCTTTGTGGGATATGTGTGTATGAATGATATACCCGAAAACGAAAACCAAGACATGCTGCCTCTGCTCGGGGACTACACTTCTTTATCCCAAATCATACACGATGAAAACATAGAAGAAGTGATAGTGGCGGTAAAAAACAATAAATTGGAGGTGTTTGACAAAGTATTTCCCCAATTAATATCCTCCCATGTGCTGCTCAAAATAATTCCCAGCATAGAAGACCACCTGTTGCGCACCGTAAAAGACACCTCCATATTGGACGAGCCGTTTATTCAAATCAACATGGGTTTTCGCCCGCAATGGCAAACGGTAACAAAACGTATAACGGACATATTGTTTTCTGCCGCATTTCTCATTATCTGCTCACCCATATATTTAATTTTGGCCATAGGGGTAAAACGCTCCTCTCCCGGAAGTGTGTTCTATTTGCAGGAACGTATAGGCAAAGGCGGCAAACCGTTCTATATCATCAAGTTCCGCTCCATGTATGAAAATGCTGAAATAAACGGTCCCCAATTATCCAAAAAAGATGATGCCCGTATTACCAAATTCGGTCTTTTTTTACGCAAAACCCATTTGGACGAAATTCCCCAATTTTTCAATGTACTCAAAGGAAATATGTCTTTGGTGGGACATCGTCCCGAACGACAATATTACATAGACCAGATCATACAAAAAGCGCCCTATTACAAACTGCTGCTCATGGAAAAACCGGGAATTACCTCCTGGGGGCAGGTTTGTTACGGATATGCCGAAAATGTAGATGAAATGATAGAACGCTTACGATACGATTTGATGTATATTGAAAACATGTCTATTTCATTGGATATCAAAATTATCATTCACACCATTCTTTGCATGTTCAAACGAAACGGCAAATAAAAATGCCGAATTCCGTTTAAATACAGTCCCTTTCACAGCAACCCGCTTTTAACGCAATTTTTTGATGCAACCTGCCTCCGGTGAAATATAAAATGATTTTTCACCGTTGATAAAAAAAACTGTTCCTTAATATTGTTTGATATCATTTTTTTTAGTATTTTTGCATCTTAACAAATAAAATAACAATATGAAATTTATCGCACCAAGTCAGTTATTACTTAAAAACTTACAAACAGTCAGCAGTATCATACCTTCGCAAAACAATGCTGTTCCTGCTACTGCCAATGTAAAATTCGAAATAGAAGACGGCACCCTTAAAATCACGGGTACAGATTTGGAAACCACCATCATTACCAAAGTGAATTTATCTGATTGCGATGGTTCCGGTTCATTTTTGGCACCGCCCAAATTGATAGTGGACACTCTCAAGAATTTACCGGAAGTAATGGTGGAATTCAATATAGACGAAAATTACACAATCACCATAAATGCAGACGAAACCACCTATAACACTGTAGGTTTCAGCACTGATGAATTTCCTCAGATGCCGAATATGAATGGTATGGGCTCTTTTGAAATAGATTCCAAAATATTGCTCAATGCCATTTCCAAAACAGCTTTTGCCACCGATACGGCCGGAATCCGTGCTGTTATGGCAGGTATTCTGTGTGAATTACAGCCGGAACACATTTCCTTTGTAGCCACAGATGCCCACAGATTGGTTCGTTACAGGAATTTGAGTGTAAAACCCAATGTATCGCATTCCATGATATTGCCCAAAAAGCCTATTATGGTATTGAAAAACTTATTGGATTCACTCATGGGCAATGTGAATGTGGAATACGATGAAACAAGGGCATGTTTCACCATAGACAGCGTCACCATCACCTCCCGTTTGGTAGAAGGCAAATATCCGTCTTACGAGAATGTGATTCCCAAAAACAATCACAACATATTGCAAATAGAACGTTTGCCGTTTTTGCAACGTATGCGCAGCATTGCTCCTTATGCCAACCAATCCACCCACCAAATTCGCTTGAAATTAGGTGCCGACAAATTAAGCATGAAAGCGGAAGACTTGGATTTATCCAACAAAGCCACTTCTATGCTGGCATGCACTTTTGAGAATATGGACGGTGATGAAAATTACGAAATCGGGTTCAGTGCCAAATTTTTACAAGAGATATTAAGCAATTTGGACAGTGATGAAGTAATCATTCAATTGGCAAGCCCGCAAGCTGCCGGTTTAATATTCCCCAAAACAGACGACAATAGCGATGAAGAAATTCTCATGCTGTTGATGCCTGTAATGCTTACATAAATTACGTTTTTAATCGTTAAGGGGGGGAATATCCGTATTCCCCTTTATTATTTTTATATGACAGATACCGCCTTGCACAAAGGATTAAGACAAAATATGGTGAACGATTTGCGAAGCAAAGGCATCACCGATGAACATGTGTTATATGCCATGCTTGCCGTTCCACGGCATTGTTTTATTCCCGAAAGTTACGGAGCAAAAGCATATGAAGACATGGCTTTGCCCATTCATTGCCAACAAACCATCTCCCAGCCCTATACCGTGGCAAAACAAAGTTCCCTCTTAGAAGGGACTCCCCACATGAAGGTGTTGGAAATAGGCACAGGCAGCGGTTATCAAGCGGCCATACTCAAAGCCATGCAAATGCATGTATATACCATAGAACGACAAAGGCAGCTATACGAACAATCGCAAACGGTATTTAACCAATTGTCCTTACACATCGCCGGCAAATTCGGTGACGGCTATGCCGGTTGGACGGAATTTGCTCCCTTTGACCGCATATTGGTAACATGCGGAGCTGCCCAAATTCCACAAGCCCTGTTGCGACAATTGAAAATAAACGGAATAATGGTCATTCCCATAGGCAAAGAAGAGCAAACCATGACCAAAATCATCCGTACAAGCGATACGGAGTACTCCATTACACAACATGGAAGCTGTCGTTTTGTACCTATGCTGAATAATGTAAACATGTAATTGTTTTTTTTTACTTTTAACATATAATATTGTCTTGGTATAATTAATAGTAAACTTATTTTTATGCAAACATACAATAAACATCACAATAAAGCACTCACCCTTATATGTATCATCCTCTTTTGCGCTGTGCGCTCTTTTGCACAGCCCTTTCCAGACCAGCCTAAGGGAAGCATAGTATGCACCATAGTGGATGACAATAACTCCGCCTTGGAATATGCCACCGTCACGGTGCTCAATCCTGTTGACTCCGCCATGGTGGCAGGAGGCATTTCCAATGAAAAAGGACAAACCACCATTACCGACGTGCCTTTCGGAACATATATAGTGAGAATAGGTTTTATAGGCTACAAATCCATATTTGTCAACAATGTAACCGTAGGTCCCGAACAGCCCGTTGTCAATATAGGCAGTCAAAAAATCAACACCAACACCCGTCAGTTAAAAGAAGTGAAAGTGACTGCCGAACGGGAGATGATACAAACCAATTTGGACAAACGTGTGTTCAATGTGGACAAAAGCATTGTTACCGAAGGTTCCACAGGGGCGGACATATTGGAAAACATTCCCTCTGTATCGATAGACCTTGACGGCAATGTAAGCCTTAGGGGCAGCACAAGCGTGACCATACTCATAGACGGCAGGCCCACCAATCTCACCATGGATGAAATTCCTGCCGACATGATAGAAAGCGTGGAGGTGGTCACCAATCCGTCGGCCCGCTATGAACCCGACGGCATTTCGGGTATTATCAATGTGGTGCTGAAAAAGAAAAAAACATTGGGATTTAATATCTCCGCCAACATCAGCGGTGGTATCAGCGATGACAACAAACATGTATATTTCAACAAATACAACGGGGGCATTAACCTTAACTTCCGCATGAACAAAGTCAATTTGTTTGCCAGCTACAATTATTTTCACTGGGGCATGCACAATACCAGCGAAATGACCAGAACCAATGTCTTCAATCAAGACACCACCATATTGCAACAACAATCCATCGGCAGCGGTGGCGGCGGTCCGCATAACGTAAGAGCCGGATTGGATTATTTTATCAACGATTATAATTCCATCTCTTTTGAATTCGGTTATCACCGCCGTTCCCATGCCCATGACAATGAAATCACCTCCCTCACCCGCAATATCCTGAACGACACCACATCCTATTATCACCAAATATCCAATTCACCGGCAAAACCTTCCAACGGATACAATGCCTCTTTCAACTACACCCACACCTCACCCAAGGTAAAAGGCAGGGAACTTACGGTGGATATCTTTTTTTCCAGCCACGGCAACAACAATGAAAACAATATCGACAAAACCTATTATTATCCCCACGAAATAAACTATTACGAAGGCAATCTTTCTGTAACAAACATGTTAATGACCAATGCGCAATTAGATTTTGTCACCCCTATCGGCAATGGCGGCCGTTTGGAAAGCGGATACAAAATACGATACAAACACGATAAAAACAATTACGCTTATTATACAGGCGATCAAAAAGAAAGCCGCACCGAAGACACTTCCCGCAGGGAATCGGCATTATATACCGATATCATCAACGCAGCTTATTTAATATATTCCAACAGCATACGCAAAAAATTCAAATATCAGCTCGGCGTGCGCTTTGAATTGGCCAATAATATTTCCGCATTGGAAAAAGCCAATATCATATCCGACAGCAGCAAATACACCGCTACCTATTTTAATGTATTCCCCACCGTTCACCTCCGTTACGATTTCAACGACATCCATTCCTTACAACTCAGCTACAGCATGCGTGTAGGACGTCCCAGAGGCATGCAGCTTAATCCGTTTTTAAACGACATGGACAAATTGAATTTACGGCAGGGTAACCGCAAGCTTCGCCCCGAATTCACACATTCCCTTGATTTGGGCTATTTGATGCAATACAAAAAATCCACGGTGTCTGCCAGCGTATTCTATCGCTATCGCTATGATATTATCACCCAATACACCACCCTTATTAACGACTCCACCACATACACCTCCTTTCAAAACCTGCACAGCAGCCACTCCTATGGTATAGAGCTCTCCTACCAACAAGGATTATGGAAATTTTGGAATATGAACACCAACGCAAGCTTTTTCCAAACCATCGTCAACGACACCCTGTACGATGCTTCATTACGCAACAATTTTTCATGGAACATCCGTTGGAACAACACCTTTATTCTGCCTTTGGATTTTACCATACAGCTGTCGGCCAACTACAGGTCAAGAACCATCACCCTCAACAGCATGGGCTTTGAAAGCGGCGGTGCCGGACAAGGAATCATGAATCCGCGGTGGAGTGTGGATTTCGGTATAAAAAAATCTTTCCTCAATAAAACATTGTCGTTATCGTTGCAAGTGCGCGACGTCTTCAATAGCCAACAAACACATGTGGTATCCTATGGAAGTTCAAGCACATCCTATTACGAAAGTGTGATGGACAGCTGGAGAGATTCGCGGCAAGTGTCGCTCACACTCACCTACACTTTCTCCAACTATAAGATGAAACAGCGCAGACGTCAAACCATAGATGACGAAAGCAATGACGATATGATGTATTAATCAGCAATGGTGATTGCCGAATACGGCGGTCATGAAATTATCTCACATAAAAATCCATCATGCACCTGTTTTCCAAATAGGCTTGCAGATGGTCTCCTATTTTCACCTGCCCTACTCCCTGCGGAGTGCCGGTAAAGAGAAGGTCTCCCATTTTGAGCGTACAATATTCCGATATATGACAAATAATGTCATCCACACTGAATATCATTTGTGAAGTATTTCCGTGCTGCACTTCTTTGCCGTTGAGTAACAGAGAAAAATTAATATTACGGATATCTTTGTAATTGCTTTTGGGAACAAAAGCGCTTACAGGTGCAGAGCCGTCAAAGCCTTTGGCTATAGTCCACGGATGCCCGTTTGCAATACATTCTTTTTGTATATCCCTAGCGG
Source organism: Bacteroidales bacterium (assembly GCA_017616775.1). Lineage (GTDB taxonomy): Bacteria > Bacteroidota > Bacteroidia > Bacteroidales > WCHB1-69 > UBA1205. The sequence goes on along the minus strand of JAFZXM010000052.1, from coordinate 13,124 downwards.
TAAAATCTATACCCAATGCTATTTCGGAATAATAGGTGGGAGCGAATTTTTTTTGAATACATTTGCCCACTTTGCATATTCTCACCACCAATTCCAATTCATATTGTACATTTTGACTGAACTCGGGTAAAAAAAAGGGTCTGTTACGTTGTATGATGGATGTATCCGGTTTGAGAAAAAACACCGGTTTTTCCGGAAATTCATGCCCCATTTCCCGGATATGGGTTCCATAATTCATGCCTATACATATAATCTTCATATTCTTATACTCATAAAAAAATGCATGTGCAACAAAAGTCACACATGCATCACAACAAAATATTATTATTACGCGTCTATATTGGCATAGCGGGCATTTTGTTCTATAAATTCCCTGCGCGGGGGAACGTCATCGCCCATAAGCATGGAGAATATATAGTCTGCCTGCATAGCACTTTGCATGCTCACTTGACGCAGGGTTCTGCGGGCCGGATCCATGGTGGTTTCCCACAACTGGGTATCGTTCATTTCGCCCAAACCTTTGTAACGCTGCACGTGAACACCTTTTAATTTGCCTTCTTCCTGCATTTTATTGATTTGGGCTATGCGTTCTTCTTCCGTCCAACAATAAAATTCTTCTTTGCCTTTTTTAATTTGATACAAAGGCGGTGTGGCTATATAGATATATCCGGCTTCTATCATTTCCCGCATATAGCGATAGAAGAATGTCAACAGCAATGTGGCGATATGACTGCCGTCCACATCGGCATCGGTCATGATGATGACTTTATGATAACGGATTTTTTCCATATTCAAAGCGGAACTGTCTTCAGCCGTGCCTATGCTTACGCCCAAAGCGGTATAGATATTTCTGATTTCCTCATTGTCCAAAACATGATGACGGGGAGCTTTTTCCACATTTAATATTTTACCTCTTAAAGGCAATATGGCTTGAATTTTACTGTCTCTTCCTTGTTTGGCGGTACCTCCTGCGGAATCACCCTCCACTATAAAGAGTTCGCAATTTTCAGGATTTTTATCGGAGCAATCGGACAATTTGCCCGGCAAGCCCGAACCCGACAAGACACCTTTACGCTGCACCAGCTCTCTTGCCTTGCGTGCGGCATGACGGGCCTGTGCCGCCAATATCACTTTATCGACAATAGTGCGGGCTTCCTGCGGATGTTCTTCCAAATAAAGAGAGAGCATGCGGTTGACTATTTTGGCCACTATCGGATCCACTTCCCCGTTGCCGAGCTTGGTTTTGGTTTGTCCTTCAAATTGCGGTTCGGATACTTTTACCGATACCACCGCGGTGAGTCCCTCGCGGAAATCGGCAGGGTCTATGTCGAATTTCAATTTAGCCAACAAGCCTTTTTGTTCTGCATATTCTTTTAAGGTTTTGGTAAGCCCGCGGCGAAAACCGGTTAAATGCGTACCGCCTTCTATAGTATTGATATTGTTTACATACGAATGCAGATTTTCGGAATACGACACATTATATTGCATGGCTATTTCCACGGGCACCCCATTTTCTTCCCCTTCTATGCAAATGGGTTCCTTCATCAGTTTTTCTTTACCCGTGCTATCCAGATAATTGATAAAATCTTTCAATCCGTTTTCCGAATAGAACACATTTTCGGGCTGTTTTTCATCTTCTGCCACTTCACGCATATCCTTAATATGGAGACGTATGCCTTTATTCAAATAGGCCAATTCACGCATACGGGCAGCCAAAGTGTCGTATTTGTATATGGTGGTGGAAAATATGGAGTCATCCGGTGTAAAATAGATATAAGTACCATGTTTGTCGGAATCTCCCACCACTTTTACGGGATAACTCGGCTTACCGTAACTATATTCCTGCACATAATGTTTGCCGTCTCTATATACTTCCGCGCGCAGATATTTTGACAAGGCGTTCACACACGAAACGCCCACGCCGTGCAAACCGCCGGATACTTTATATGAGCCCTTGTCGAATTTACCGCCTGCATGCAATACGGTAAGCACCACTTCCAGGGCTGAGCGTTTTTCTTTAGCGTGCATGTCGGTGGGAATACCCCTTCCGTCATCCAAAACACTGATGGAATTATCGGGATGTATACACACTTCTATATTGTGGCAATAACCTGCCAAAGCTTCATCAATAGAATTATCCACCACTTCATATACCAAATGATGCAAACCTCTTTCGCCTATATCACCGATATACATGGCAGGACGCTTGCGTACCGCTTCCAAGCCTTCCAACACTTGTATATTACTAGCATCGTAATTGGTCCGCGATACCATGTCTACATTTTCATTTTCACTCATAATTAAGCGTTTACTATTTATTACTATAATAAACAAAGATAAAATTTTTTTAGGAAACACAGCGAAAAAAACAAGCATAGTTATTAACATGTTTATAAACAAAAAAACCGGCAATCATTCCGCCGTTTTTCCTCTCCCGAACATCTTTGTGCTATTCACAAAAAAATGTTGAAAAAAGTGCATTGAATTAAGATTAAAATCAAATATAGAGTACTACTTTTGCACAAATAGACAAAAAAAATAAAAAAAAATGTTGCATACTATTTTATTACAGGCAAATGCGGTAAGTGAAATGATAGAACCGCATGAAGAAAAGTTGAGTATTATCAGTTTATTGTTTGACAAGGGCAGTATTTGGATCACCATTCCCCTTATCATCATATCGTGTATCATAGTCTATATCTTTATAGACAGATATTTGGCCATTAACAAAGTGTCAAAAGACGACACTAATCTGATGAACAATATTCGTGACAATATACACAACAACCGGTTGGATTCCGCTTTGGCTTTATGCAAAGCCACCAACACTCCCATCGCCCGCATGATAGAAAAAGGGTTGTCCCGTTTAGGCCGGCCTTTATCGGATATTAATGAAACCATATCCAATGTAGGCCAATTGGAAGTTTCGCGCCTGGAAAAAGGCATGAGCACTATTTCCACCTTGGCCAGTATCGCCCCCATGTTGGGTTTTTTGGGTACGGTTACCGGTATGATCGTTGCTTTCCATGATATGTCTACTGCCGGCAATAATTTGGAAATTGCAGATTTGGCCAGCGGTATTTACACCGCCCTTATCACCACTGCCAGCGGTTTGGTGGTAGGTATCATCGGTTATATCTGCTACAATACTTTGGTGGCAAAAATCAACCACGTGGTATTTTTGTTGGAAGCCCGTGCCACAGAATTTATGGATTTATTGCACGAACCCGTAAAATAAGACGATATTATGGCTATCAAATCCAGATTCAAATCAGGGGTGGAATTCAACATGTCAACACAAGCTGACCTTGTTTTCCTATTGTTGATATTCTTTATGATAACATCCACATTGGTAAGTCCTAATGCCATAAAACTACTGTTACCCAACAGTTCCAGCAAAACGGCATCCAAACAAAGTTTTGAAGTGTATATCAATGAAAATTTAGAATACACCATCAGCCAAGGCAAAACCATTATCCCCGTTACGGAAGGGGAATTGGCCAATGCCATGGACGAACGCCTGCAGGCTGAGGCAAACGATGCATCGGTGGTAATCAGAGCCGACAAAAGCGTTCCCGTACAAAACCTGGTATATGTAATAGATGCCGTTAACACGGTAAACGAAACGCAGAACAAGCAGCACAAAGTAATTTTGGCTACAGCTCCCAAGAAAGATTAAGTATGACAGTTTACGGCTACAAAGACGAAGAAGGAGAGAATAAAAAATATAAAATATTTGCATTGGGCATTTCCATATTGTTGCATGCAATAGTATTGGTGTGTTTTATATTTTTAGGGCTAAAGCATCAAGTGCCCCCTCCTCCTGAATACGGTATAGAAATAGACATGGGCGGTGGCGGCGGCGGTTCGCATCACGTTGCCAGCTCTTCCACACAAGCTGCTCCGCAGGAGAAACTGCTTACGCAAGATCAGGAAGAAACAACAGCTCTTCCTTCCTCCAGAAGGAACACCGCCACACCTGTAAAGCCTGCCCGCACCACCAACGTTACCGACCCCGCGCCCACGGAAGAGCCTGCTCCCACCATTAACCAAAACGCGTTGTTTAAACGCAACACCAACAATTCGGGTACAGGCACAGGCAGCGGAAACGGCAGCGGTACAGGCAGCGGCTCGGGTAGCGGAATAGGCTCCGGAAACGGCAGCGGCGTAGGAAACAGCGACGGTGACGGATTTTTCCTCAACGGACGCCCTGTTATCAAAAAAGCCTTTCCCAAATCCAAGAACAACCTCAACGGAATAGTAATAGTTGAATTCAGAGCCAACCCCGAAGGAAAAGTGGTATATGCCAAGGCCGGCGTAAGAGGCACCACCATTACCGACCCTCACGTATGGGAAGCCTGCGAAGAAGCCGCCCGCAATTCACTGTTCCAAAGCAAAGCCAACGCCAATGCCGAAGAACGGGGCACCATCACCTATCGTTTTGTTCTGCAATAATGCCGATGACATATAAAGAAACACTGCACTTTCTATTCAACAGTTTACCTGTATATCAAAGAATCGGGGCTGCCGCCTACAAATCGGACCTCAACAACACTCTTGCCCTTATGGAAGCTTTGGGACACCCCGAAAAGGCTTTTAAATCCATACATGTGGCCGGCACCAACGGAAAAGGGTCTGTTTCGCACACCTTGGCATCCATAGCACAGGAATCCGGATACAAAACAGGACTCTATACCTCTCCCCACCTAAAAGATTTCAGAGAACGAATACGCATCAACGGCAATAAAATACCCCGAAAATATATAGTATCATTCGTTGAACAATATAAAAAACTGTTTGCCGACATACAACCGTCGTTTTTTGAAATGACCGTAGCTTTGGCTTTCTCCTATTTTGCACAACAAAATACAGATATCGCCGTGATAGAAGTCGGGATGGGCGGACGCTTGGACTCCACCAACGTAATCACGCCCCTGCTGAGTGTTATTACCAATATCAGTTTTGACCACACACAATTTTTAGGAAACACTTTACCTGATATAGCCAAAGAAAAAGCCGGCATCATCAAGCCTTTTGTCCCTGTGGTGATAGGCGAAACGCACCCGCAAACCCAACCCGTATTCGAACAAATCGCAAAAGAGAAACACGCCCCCTTATGTTTTGCCGACCGGACTTTTCAATTGCAAAATACGGAGATAGTTCTGCAAGACAATGCCTTTCATCTGCATTGCGATGTGCTGGAAAACAATAAAACCTTATACCGGCATATCAATTCACCTTTGGCAGGACTGTGCCAAGAAAAAAATATAAAAACCTTACTTGCCGCTTGTAAAATAATAGGAACCGACATGTTCCCCAAAAAAGCGGTGCAAGCCGGTATCACCAAGTGCATTGACAACACCGGCCTTACAGGACGATGGCAAATATTGCAAACCTGCCCTTTAGTCATTACCGATACCGGACACAATGAAGCCGGAATACAACTGATATGCAGACAATTGGCACAATTAGACTATCAGCGTTTGCACATAGTATTGGGGGTGGTGAACGACAAAGACCTGTCGCACATGCTGCCTTATCTGCCCAAAGATGCACGCTATTATTTCTGCAAAGCCGATATTCCCCGCGGCAAAAACGCCAAAGAGCTCCAACTTGAAGCCGCCCGCTATCAACTCTACGGCAAGCACTATGTGAGCGTAAAATCCGCACTGCGCGCCGCCAAGCGGCAGGCATCGGCACAGGATGTGATATTTGTCGGCGGAAGCACTTTCACGGTAGCGGAAGTGGTATAGTATGCCCCCCCGCACTCCTGCCAATGTGTGCCAAATGCACGTATTCCGACATGACAGCCTTATGATTGCATAAAACGATAAAAAATAATCGACAAAAAAACAATATATTACAAAAATAACTGCTACCTTTGCATTTTGGATTAAACAAACATTCACAGGGGTGCTTGACAACCCCCTTTAACAAAACAAGACAATGGATTCAGTTATCATCTATTCGGGAGGTATAGACTCCACCACCCTGCTATACGAAGAACGTGAACGCATAGCTTTAGCCGTTACTTTTGACTACGGGAGCAACCATGCGGCACAAGAGATTGCTTGTGCACGATGGCATTGCGGGCATTTGAACATAGAACATCTGGTCATCAATCTCGGCTTTATAGGCAAATATTTCAACTCATCCCTTACATCGGGTGCCGACGCCATTCCTGAAGGCAGCTACAACAGCGTCAATATGCGGAGCACCGTGGTGCCTTTCCGCAACGGTATTATGCTGTCGGTAGCATGCGGATTGGCGGAAAGCCGTGGTTTAACGCGTGTGCTGATAGCCAACCACAGCGGTGACCATGCCATCTATCCCGACTGCCGTGCTGAATTTGTAAAAGCCATGGATAAAGCCATGACCGCCGGCACCTACGAAGGCGTGCATCTTTATGCACCCTATACCGGCATCACAAAAGGCGACATCATAAAAAAAGCCGCCGCACTCGGCATCAACTATGGCAAAACCTATTCGTGCTACCGTGGCGGAGAACGCCACTGCGGACGCTGCGGCACCTGCCGCGAACGTAAAGAGGCTTTTATTCAGGCCGGAATTATTGACCCTACAAATTATGAGGACTAAAATATGTATTACATCAAAAAAACAATAGAAGTAGCCGGAGCGCACCAACTGACACTCAACTATCCGAGCAAATGCTGCTCCCTGCACGGACATAATTGGATAATCACCATCTATTGCAAATCGGAAAAGCTGGACGAAAACGGCATGGTTGTGGATTTTTCGGAAATCAAACGCCGCATTGTCGATGCCTTGGACCATAAAGTAGTCAACGAGGTGTTGCAATGTAATCCTACTGCAGAAAACATAGCATACTGGTGCTACCGGCAAATCACCAACTGCTATCGCGTTGACGTGCAGGAAACCAACGGCAACACCGCCACCTACGAACAAGACGAATAATGACGGACAAGCATACATCTCATCCGGCAAAAGCGCCAACCTCTGCAAAAGACATATCGGTCAATGAAATATTCTATTCGCTGCAAGGAGAAGGATATAACACCGGCATGCCCGCCGTTTTTGTGCGCTTCAGCGGTTGCAACCTTCACTGCCCGTTTTGCGATACCGACTTCTCCAGCGGAACCCCCGTGTCGGAAGAAGACATCAAGAAGGAAGTGGCAAAATACAGGGCTCCTCTGGTGGTGATAACAGGAGGAGAGCCCGCCTTACAGCTGACGGAATCGCTGGTGAATCTTCTTCACTCCATAGGAAAAACCGTGGCCGTAGAAACCAACGGCACCTTAGCCCTGCCGAAAAATGCAGATTGGGTCACGCTATCCCCCAAAGACATGTACCTCGGCAAAAAAGCCTGCCCCGTTTTGAAAGAAGCTGATGAAATAAAAATTGTTTTCGACGGCACTACCGGCCCGATAATACAAAACTATATCTCAAAATACCAGAATATACTTGTAAAACACCGTTTTATACAGCCTTGCGACACCGGCAATGCTGCCAAAAACGCAGAAATAATAAAAAAAACAATAGAATTTTGCAAAGCGAATCCAGAATGGAGACTCTCTTTGCAAACACATAAAATACTAAATATAAAATAGTTATGAGCAACGAAGAACAACATCTGCAAGCACTCGGACATTCCGCCCCCATTCCTTTGAAATATACGCCCGAAATACTTGAAACATTTGAAAACAAACATCCGGAAAGAGACTATTGGGTGCAATTCAACTGCGATGAATTCACCACCCTTTGTCCCATTACGGGGCAACCCGACTTTGCAAAAATCAAAATACTATATATTCCTGACAAATATATGGTGGAGAGCAAAAGTTTAAAACTATATCTTTTTTCTTTTCGTAACGAAGGAAACTTTCATGAAGACTGTATCAACATTATCATCAACGATTTAATCGGGCTAATGCATCCCCGGTACATTGAAGTTACCGGTCTGTTCGTGCCCAGGGGAGGAATCAGCATTTATCCCTATATCAATTACGGTAAACCCGGCACCGACTACGAGCGCATGGCACAAGAACGCATGTTTCACCATTCCTGCTTATAATATGAATGTAAAAATAACCGCCATACGCAAAGCGAACTACACCGATTTACAGGCAGAATACGAAAATCCTATAGAACACGCCTGCGATATACGTGAAGGGCAATCATGGATATGCGTCAATGGTGAAAAACCCGGAGATTTTTGCCAAAGCGCATGGGAATCCATGGAATGGTTTGTTAAAGAATTGGCTGCCGGAGGCGGCAATTTTTATGACGGCTGGATGAAAAATCCGCATTCTGCACTCATCAGTTGCAACGACGGCTTCCGCCCTGTAAGTTTTTTGCTGGAAACAATGGACGAATCCACCCGATAAAAGCAGCCATTCTGCAGCATAAAACAAGACGGGAAAGACAATATCTTCCCCGTTTTCAATATTTTACGATTCACAAACACATGTATAAAACTATGTATAACGAAAAAAAATAAATTTATTATGTATATTCTAAAAAAAAATGCTACATTTGCAAAAAAAAAATTTAGAACTAAACTAAAATACAATTGAGATAAAATTTTATCAGTTTTTTATTGTAATACATATTCAAATATTTGAAAAGGAGGATTATTTTGAATAAATTATTATCGCAATACAATGATGAGAAATTGGTAGAATTATATACTCAAGGTGATGAGTCCGCATTAGAAGAGCTCATTAACCGTTACCAACAAAAGGTATTCGCCTATATTCTCATGGTCGTTCATGATAAAGATTTGGCGGAAGATTTATTTCAAGACACTTTTATTAAAGTCATCAACACACTCAAATTAGGCTTATATAGGGAAGAGGGAAAATTCAACCAATGGCTGATGCGTATTACACGCAATTTGGTGATAGACCATTTCAGACGTTGTCAAAAAATGTCTTATGTGGATAACAATGAAACAGGAGATATTTTTGACAGTTTTTCCGAGCCGTCCATGTCCATAGAGCAAACCATGATTATGCAACAGATATACGATTCATTACATGAATTGATATCGTTTTTGCCCGAAGAGCAAAAAGAGGTATTGGATTTGCGCATATACAAAGAGCTTTCTTTTAAAGAGATAGCCGAAAAGACCAATGTCAGCATCAACACTGCGCTGGGCAGAATGCGTTACGCGATTATCAATCTTCGCAAAATGGCAAAAGAGCGCAACACCATACTCAACTATTAAGCGTTCATGCGTATTTTTTTTGACCGATGTTTTACGCTTTGGCGTATTCTTACATGGAAAAAGCTGACCAACATACTGCTCTTGCGGTTACAATACATTCTATCCGTTTTTAGCGGACGATATATTCGCACAGCCCGAATACACTCCATTGCCATAGAGCCCTGCAATCTGTGCCAACTGCATTGTCCGGAATGTCCTTCGGGCAACGGCTCCTTACAAAGGGCAAAAGGCATGATTTCCCCTGACTTGTTTTATCATATCATCGACACCGCATCCCCTTACCTTACCAATCTCACTTTTTATTTTCAAGGGGAACCGTTTTTACACCCGTCAAGCATAGATATGATCAGCTATGCCGTAAAGAAACACATCTATGTCAACACCTCCACCAACGCCCAATGCATCACACCCGCATTAGCCGGAAGTATAGTCCAATCCCGGCTGCACCGCATCATTATCTCCATGGACGGGCTGAATCAAGCCGACTACGAGCGGTACAGAACAGGAGGGTCCCTCCGGCTCACCCTTGAGGCCATTGCCCTGCTGCGGAAAGCAAAAAAAGAACAACACAGCCCGTTCCCGCATATAGAAGTGCAATGCCTTATTCTTTCCACCACCGAAAACCATTTAAAAGACATCCGCACTTTGGCCATGTCGGCAGGCGCTGACAGTGTCACTTTCAAGTCCGCCCAGTTTTATCATTTACAATCCGGCTTAATGCCGCAAAAAAAACATCGTAACAATCGTTATATCCATACTTCACAAGGAGAAGTCATACACAAAACATCCCGCAAAAAAGCCTGCTTCCGCGCATGGAACTCCATAGTGATAACCTGGGACGGGAAGGTGGTCCCCTGCTGCTTTGACAAAGACGCAAAATACGCCTATGGCACATGGAATGATGATTTTTGGGACAAAATAAACCGCAATCCCGACTACAAAAACATGCTAAGCACCCTGTTAAAAAACAGAAAAAGCATTCCCATGTGCAACAATTGCAATGTATAGATTTTTTTTTTGCAAAAAAACACTTTCGTGTTGTTTTTTTTTGTACCTTTGCACACTTTAAAATAACATATGGATAAACGTAAATGCAGCTTTCAGCAAACGTAGTGTCCATTGCGGGTCACGTGAATCGTATGGAAGTGCATTAATAAAAAAACAAAAAAGCGATGAAATCAGCATTGATTAAGTTCACCGAGGATCAAATGATTGAAAAAAAAGAGTATCCTCAATTTTCAGCCGGTGATACCATCACCGTTACTTACAAAATAGTAGAAGGCAGTAAAGAACGTTTACAATCCTATCAAGGTGTTGTTCTTCAGAGAGTAGGCTCAGGAGCCACTGAAACATTCACCATCAGAAAAATATCCAGCGGAATAGGTGTAGAACGTATTTTTCCCATTAACTCACCTTTTATCCAAAGTATAGTATTGAATAAACGTGGTGTTGTCAGAAGAGCAAGAATATTCTACTTGAGAAATCTAACCGGCAAAAAAGCACGTATTAAAGAAAAGAGATCTTAAAATAAGCAAGCCCTTCCGAGGGCTTCTTTAGTATCAAAACAAACTGTTAAAGCGAGATATTATGGCAACAACAGCAGATTTTAAAAACGGATTATGTATAGAACACAACGGAGATTTGTGGTCAATAGTGGAATTCCAACATGTAAAACCGGGAAAAGGTCCTGCCTTTGTCCGCACCAAACTTAGAAATTTACGTACAGGAAGAGTGCTGGAGAACACCTTTACCGCAGGTGTTAAAATTGATTTGGCCCGCGTAGAGCGCCGTCCCTACCAATATTTGTACAAAGACGGTGACATGTACTGGTTTATGCATGGAGAAACCTATGAGCAGATTTCCATAGAAGAATCCCTGATTACCAATCCCAGTTTACTTAAAGAAGGACAAACGGTAGAAGTGATGTATCATACGGAATCTGATACCCCGCTCACTTGTGAAATGCCTCCTTTTGTAGAATTAAAGGTCACTTATACCGAACCCGGCGTAAAAGGCGATACCGCCACCAATGCACAAAAGAAAGCAATAGTGGAAACAGGTGCGGAAGTTATGGTTCCCTTATTTATCAACGAGGGTGAAATCATCAAAGTGGATACCCGTACCAATAAATACGCTGAAAGAGTAAAATAATTAAGTTTTAATTTGTCATGATTTTTAACCAACCCATTGCGCTAAAAGAACTCCTAGACATTATCGGTCATCATGTGGAGGTTCAAGGCGACAGTAATGCCATGGTAAGCGGCATTAACGAAATACACATGGTTCAGCCGGGAGAAATCACTTTTGTGGACCATCCCAAATATTACGAAAAAGTATTAAAAAGTCAAGCAAGTTTTATTATTTTGGACATTCATCCTGAAAACAGCTATGGCAAAACCATCATTATTTCAGATGATCCTTTCAGAGACTATGTTAAACTGGTAAAACACTTCCGCCAATTTCATGCACAAGATGTATTCGTTCATCCCGGCGCTCAAATAGGCGAAGGCACCATATTGCAACCCGGTGTATTTGTAGGTGAAAATGTCAAAATAGGCAAAAATTGCATTATCCACTCCAACGTAAGCATTTATGACCACACTACCATAGGTGATAATGTGATTATTCAATCCAACAGTGTGATAGGCGGTGAAGCTTTTTATTTCAAACGCCGTCCCACCCACTGGGATAAATTGGAATCATGCGGCAGCACCACCATTGACGATAATGTGGAAATAGGCGCATTATGCGCCATAGATAAAGGCGTTTCGGGAGATACCCATATAGGTGAGGGTTGTAAATTCGACAATCACGTACAAGTAGGTCACGACACCACCATAGGCAAACATTGCCTGATAGGTTCACATTGTGCCATAGCAGGCGTTACCACCATAGAAGACGATTGTTTGATATGGGGCCGCGTATCGATTAACAAAGACCTTGTAATAGGAAAAGGAAGTGTGATATTAGCCACATCGGGTGTGGACAAATCCGTTCCTGCAGGCAAGGTGATGTTCGGCTCCCCTGCTGTGGAAGTAAACAAAAAATGGAAAGAATTGGCTGCATTAAGAATGCTTCCTCAATATTTGGAAAAAATAAACGATATAGAAAAATATATTGAAGACTTACAAAGCCAACGTTCATAAAACGTGGCTTAAATCACCTCGGATTAATGATATTCCCTTAATGGAATATCATTTTTTTTTGCTGCCTGCGCGTTTCGTTTAAAAACATTTTACGTTTCTGTCAGCTTATGCTACCATGAATATTTCATGGTACAACGTTGGAATTCCACAGGGGCATTCGATGAAAAAGCGAAGAAATAACGGAACGCCAAGCTCCCACGCAAGGGGGAGGTTTTCTGCCTGTCGTGTTGAGGAAAGAGAATCCCCCTAGCCCCCTTAGAAGGGGGAAAATTGAGACGTTTTTCGTTGGTGTATTGACAGATTCAGCCGCCGCGTTGGCGGGAAAATGCCGCATTGACATCAGGATGGTATATTATATATAATGCATGCGGAATTGTAATCATTCCGTTTTGGTGGGACGCGCCATGGCGCGTCCCACCAATATTTCCGTCAATTATCACAATCAAATGAATATGATTCGGCATAACCACGAACAACGGAACCTGTGCGTACAGGGTGTTTGTTTGTTCGATACAATAGAATCCCCCCGGCCCCCTTAGAAGAGGAGGATTCGTCATTCCAAGTGTTTTCTAAGGCGCCAGCCTTGTTTTTTGGGCGAGCGAAGCAATGCCCGTTTTGTCTTGTCATATTCGTTACATTATCTGAAACTGCTTGCAGAACGGTAAAACCATTTTTAACATATCACCTTTTTTAAGCATTCTCTTTGATGACAAGGGTTTTCTTTTAATAAAAATTTAAAAAAACTGTCAGAGGATGCTTTTCGTTGCACG
>JAFZXM010000051.1 GCA_017616775.1 Bacteroidales bacterium | reverse complement strand
TTAAATGATTTTTTGGCTTATTTTGTTACTTTTGCCTTTTATATCGCCTATTTTGTAACCGCCTTGCCTTCTGCCGCTTTGCTAAAGAAAACGGGCTTTAAACACGGTATTTCAATAGGATTGTTTACCATGACCATAGGCTCCGCATTGTTCATTCCTGCAGCCACCAACAGGTCGTATATCCTGTTTTTGACAGGCTTATTCATTATGGGGACGGGCTTGTCTGTTATGCAAACAGCCGTCAACCCGTATGTTACCATATTGGGGCCCATGGAAAGCGCAGCACGACGTATCAGCATTATGGGTATCTGCAATAAATTAGCGGGTATTATTGCTCCTTTGGTGTTATCGGCTTTTTTGATAGCAGGATCTAACGACATTTACGCATCCATACATGCAAACGCCCCCGATGCGGACGCGTTGCTTGATGCATTAGCCATGCGACTTATCAAACCCTATGTGGTAATGACTATCCTGCTTTTGGCATTAGGCATTATCATGACATTCATCCATCTTCCCGATGTACAAACAGAAGAGTCTTCTGCCGACAACTCACATAAAAAAAGTATTTTCCGATATCCCCATCTGTGGTTTGGTGTAATAGCGCTTTTTTTCTATGTGGGCGTGGAAGTGATAGCAGGCGACACCATTATACGATACGGGGAATCGTTAGGCATAGCCATGGAATCGGCAAAATATTATACCAGCATCACCCTCCTGGCCATGTTGATAGGCTATTTTATAGGGGTAATACTTATTCCCCGCATCATATCCCAACGCACCGCGTTGGTATTTTGCTCTCTCTCGGGCATCATCTTTTCCATATTAATCATTTTTACATCCGCAAGGCATTGTATCAGTTTTCCTTTCATAGATATTACCACATTCAAACCCATTACCATGACCATTCCTTATACCGTACTCTTTGTGGCCCTGTTAGGATTATCCAATTCCTTGATATGGCCGGCCATTTGGCCCTTAAGCCTGGATGGTATCGGCAATCACACCGAAACAGCATCGGCACTGCTTATCATGTCTATCGCCGGAGGTGCCGTTATCCCTCTGCTCTACGGAAAATGCTCCGACTTAATAGGCACTCAAGATGCATATCAAATAGCCATTTGGTGCTATGTAATCATATTGGCATTTGCCCTGTTCGGATGCCAATGGGGTAAAAATAAAATCAACCGATAATAACATTACATGATGATGAAATTTTTAAAACTCTTTGGTCTGTTATTCCTGCTTTCCGCTTCCTTATATGCACAAGATACCAACTATGCGCGTAAAAACCTCAACATTTTATGCTCCGACCAATTTAAAGGAAGAGGTTATGCCTTCCGTGGCGACAGCATTGCCGCCCGATATATCAGCCGGCAACTGCAACAAATGGGATTACAAACATGGTTTAAACATTATCAGCAAAAATATACCTTGGGAATAAATGCCATAGGCAAAAATGCCGTTTTTGATTTCGGGAACGGCTATCCCGCAAAATACCAAAGCGACATGCTTAAAATAGACCCTTGCAGTGCCCGGACAAAAGGAAAATTTCATATAGTGCGGTTCGAAGAACTGAAGCCCGGCTGCGACTATAGCAAAAATATGATATGCATAGACGTTACCCGATATAAAAACGATACTGCAGCATTGCGCTCCTGCTATCGCGCCGCTTATTCCAATAAATATCATGCCAAAGGTTATGTTATTCTTGAAGAAAACCCCCGTACCGCCACACCGGCCACAGCTTTGTTACATGCAAATTGCTGTATAGTATATTTGATAAAAGACAGCATCAAAGCACCCTTGGATATGGTAAAAATCAATTTAGACGCCCGATGGGATGACTATTTCACCTGCCAGAATGTAGCGGGTTATGTACGCGGTAAGAATGCGGATACCAATGAATGGATAGTGATAGGCGCCCACTATGACCATGTGGGCATGATGGGTAAAAACGCCATCTATCACGGTGCTCAAGACAATGCCTCCGGCACCGCTATGCTGCTTGATTTGGCCCGTTATTACTCCATGGACTCTCACCAACCGGCTTATAACATGCTTTTTGTATTCTTTGACGGTGAAGAATCCGGACTTTTGGGCTCTTCCTATTTTGTACAAAATTGTCCTGTTGATATTAAATCCGTTAAATTAATGATTAATCTGGACCTTGTTGGCAACGGAGAAGAAGGCATATGTATATGCGGAGGAGAAAATTATCCTGAAATTTTTGAAAAAATATCAGCCATTAACCGCTCAAAAAATTATTTGCCCGACATCCAAAAACGAAATATCACACCCAATAGCGACCACTATTCGTTTCACAAACAAGGATGCACAGCCCTGTTTATTTACACACGGGGAGTTTCAGGACCATACCATCATCCCGACGACCTTCCCCAATATTTAAACCTTGCCGGCTATAACGGCCTGTTCCGGCTATTAGTGGAATATATCAGCACTCTATAATTATGGCTAAACTTATATTAGTTCCCACTCCTGTAGGGAATATGGAAGATATTACGCTAAGGGCGTTGCGTATTTTACAAGAATGTGATATCATATTGGCAGAAGATACACGTAAAAGCAAAACACTGTTGCTTCATTATAACATAACCACACCTTTACTGTCTTATCACCAATACAATGAGCATCAACAGTTAAACAAATTTATACAACTGATACTTGACTACAATCAGGTGGCTCTGATTACCGATGCCGGAACTCCCGGCATTTCCGATCCCGGCTTTCTGCTGGTAAGAGCCTGCATTCAAAACCACATAGAGGTGGAAACTTTACCCGGAGCCACCGCCTTCGTGCCGGCATTGGTCAATTCGGGATTGCCTTGCGACCGTTTTTATTTCTATGGATTCTTACCCCATAAAAAAGGAAGAAAAAGCACCATAGAACAGCTGTGTGAATTAAGCGAGACCTTTGTTCTGTACGAATCCCCTTTCCGCCTGGTAAAAACACTGGAACAGTTTTCTCTTGTCATTCCCGACCGTATGTTGTGCGTATGCCGTGAACTTACCAAAATACACGAAGAAAACTTCAGAGGTACCTTTACCCAAGCCTTACAACATTTTCAATCCAAAGAAGTAAAAGGCGAAATAGTGATTATAGTACAAGGAAAAAACCAATATAATAAAACCAAAGAAGAAGAATAACATGGGAGCCCTCTATTTACATATCCCCTTCTGTCAACAAAGATGTAATTATTGCAACTTCTTTTCTTCTACCTTGATTGAACTTAAACAACAATATATCAAAGCATTGCAAAAAGAAATAGAGCTGAGATGCCGATATTTGCCATCCGCATCTTTAAACAGCGTCTATTTCGGAGGAGGCACCCCTTCGCTGTTAACAAGCGATGAAATCAATCAAATTTTTGACACCGTTTGTCATTTTTTTACTATACCTCCTCATGCCGAAATCACTTTGGAGGCCAACCCGAATTCTCTTACTCAAGAATATGTCAAAAGTCTTACCTCCACCGCCATCAACCGGTTGAGCATAGGCATACAATCTTTTTCCAATGCCGATTTGCAAGTGTTGGGGCGAATACATTCCGACAAACAAGCCCACCTCAGCATACAATACGCTTTACAATACGGCTACAGCAATCTGTCGGTGGATTTAATGTACGCCTATCCTTTGTTGACATTAGAACAATGGAAAAAAAATTTAGAATACACCAAGGGCATCCCTCACCTTTCATGCTATGCCCTTACTTTGGAACCCTCCTCCGCTTTAAGCCGGCAAATACAAAAAAACATATACACCCTGCCTTCCGAAGATGAGACAATGGCACAATACCAAATGCTCATTGACTATGCACGGTCTCAAAATATGGAACATTATGAAACTTCCAATTTCTGCCTGCCCGGACATTATTCGGTACACAATACCGCCTATTGGCAAAATCAACCATACCTCGGCATCGGTTGCGGAGCCCACTCCTTTAACGGACATTCCCGGCAATGGAATATCGGCAATATTCCTCTATATATACAACATATGCAAAACACCCGCACCCCCGAACAATTTTTATCCCTTGAAAACCTTATTTTTGAAAAAGAAAATTTATCCGTCACCACCCGCGTAAATGAATATATCATGACTTCGCTGCGCACCATGTGGGGATGCGATTTAGACTATATAGCACAACAGTTTTCTCCGCTTTATGCAGAACAATTATTAAAAAAAACAGCTCATCTGCCCGCTTCACAATATATTTTGCAATCTTCCGTTTTACATCTTACCGAACAAGGAGCTTTATTCGCCGATGCCATTGCCTGTGAACTGTTTTTTGATGAAAACGGTAATTTGAAATAATGGTTTAAAACAATAATATGATGAATTTAAATGTAACAAAAGAAAATATATTTATTTTTACCCACACGTGGCAAATTATTGCCAATCCCACAGCCATGTCCAACACGGGTTACAAATATTGGAACAGAATAGCCAATCAACTCAATAAGTTGCAATTAGACTATCGTTTTTTTATTTCCGATGACAAAGACACCTCCCATGTGCTCATTAAAGAATTGTGTCAGGAAGGGCACAAACATTTTATAGTAATAGGCGGAGACGGCACCATCAACAATGTTATCAATGCTATTTTTGCCTCAGGCGTTGACACTCAAGACATCTATCTGGGAGTGCTGCCTTTGGGCACCGGCAACGATTGGAGCCATACACACAATTATCCGCACTCTTATATGGATACCATTAACATATTTCTTCGCGGACAATTTGTCCGCCACGATATAGGGCAAATCGACTGTATTGCTGACAACAAATCCATAGCCACCCGCTATTTTATCAATATTGCGGGCTTCGGCTTTGATGCCAACGTGATTCATCATACGGCACGCTCAAAAAAACATTCCTCTCATGTGTATATTACCAATCTTCTGAAAGTGCTGTTTTCTCATAAAGCACAAAAAATAACCATAAAAGCCGATAATGTTTCTACAGAAAAAAATATCTTTTCCATAGCGGTGGGAATATGCCAATATAACGGCAACGGGATGCAACAAGTCCCCATGGCCGATCCTACCGACGGACTGTTCAACACTATGCTTGTCAATAAAATATCTCCTTGGAAAATTATAAGAAATATCAACCGTCTTTACAACGGAAGCCTCAGCCATTTGAACGAAGTTTCTTATCTCACATCACCCGACCTGCATATTTTTGCAGATACGCCTATCTTGGGAGAAACAGAAGGGGAACCCCTTCCCGTTACCAATCACTATCACATACAAACATTGCCGCACGCCATCAACATGCTTACGGGATTATAATACGCCCTGCCGCCATTTTTACATCCCGATGCCAAAACAAGACTATTCTTCACTTATGCTTGCCTGACCGTTTATCACATCCTGATATATGGCATACGCTTTGTCGTAGTCTTTTTCATCCACCCATATCTCAGGCTCGGTAAAATTCAAACCCGGATACAGGGTTGATTGGGCTTCATTGGTAAGTATGCATCCGATACCTTCACCCATCAGGATATCTCTCAGCATATATGCTTGTTGTATGGTGGAACAGCTTGTCAAAAATTTGGTTTCCATGATTTATCTTTTTAAAATTTACTTTCTTTCGGTTTGCCCCCCATGGGAATATGGATAATATATTTTTCTGCGAAATAGGCTTCTTCAAACCATTTTGAAATAGGATATTTTATCGTTTTGCGAGGCACTTTTTGCAATTCCTCCTGTATGTCTCCGCCTTTGAGATACAATATGCCGTTGGCAATGCTATTGAAAGAATCTTTTTCCACCCTTTGACATACCCATTTGTAAAATTCCGGCAAAGCAGTGACTGCCCTGCTGACAATAAAATCGTATTCGGATTTTAACGCTTCGGCTCTTATTTGTGTACATTCCACGTTATCCAACTGCAAAGCCTCCGCCACAGCCCGTGCCACCTTGATTTTTTTGCCTACCGAATCCACCAGATGAAATTGCACATAAGGAAACATGACAGCCAACGGTATTCCAGGGAAACCGCCCCCCGTGCCGACATCCAATACCGCAGTTTGATTTTTGAATTGCAACAATTTGGCTATGCTCAAAGAATGCAATACATGATTGAGATACAAATTTTCCATATCCTTACGGGATATCACATTGATTTGTGCATTCCAATAAGTGTAAATATCCTGCAATGCCGCAAATTTTTCTTTTTGCTCAGGCTTTAAATGCGGAAAATATTTTTCTATTACTTGCATGTCTTCTTTTTCTGTTTTGCAAAGGTAATCAAAATTTTAATTCTTAATAACTTTTCCTGTGAAAATTTTCCTTTGTTGCTTTATATCCGCAGTGGGATATATTCCGATTGGTTCGTCTCACAAGAACTGTTTTTTCAGTTGCGGGAGGCAATATTCCGTACATCTTTCCGTTATATAAAAATAACATTTGGACACATCCATGCATAAAACAGGTTCAGTGCTATGAATATCAGAGACATCTTTGGTTTCCGCGAGCACCGGCGCACGACGGAAAGATTGCGGCACGTGGTCTTCGGGCATGCCGCCACCGTCTGTGGCACGATGGTGACGCTGATAGCCTTCTGCATATTACGGATACTGATTATGCGTTGTGCGATGGATCACGATCCTCATCGCATTTTGGCCAAACAAATACAGAATGGCAACGTGGTAATAGAACGGCTCAACGCCTACCGCGACAGTTGTGGTGTTTTTCCTGAAAGCCTTGAAAGCATCGGCCTTCACAAAACATACCAAGATAACATCTTCCTCTTTCCGACTTCCTACTCCGTCTATCATAACAACTTTGAGTATATCCGGCTGAACGACACCTCCTTCTATCTTGGAGACGAGGATTGGTATGGCGGCAGGGAACAATATCTCTCGTCCGAAGGACGGTGGCGGATGGTTGAATACGACTATGATGACTATTCCGGTCAAAAATTGCCCGTATTTTATGAAGGACAGGATGTTGCTTCCGTCTATCTGCACGAATATGAAATAGCGGATCATGATAACACCATACGGAAACTGCTGGAAACACTTATAAATAACCGAAACGATGCCGGACAGCAGCTCCTGCTGACATTTTTCCATAATTATGATACGGCATACAGCCATTTTTCCAAGGATTTCACATACAGGGAGGACACCGTTTTCCGCATACGTTTTAACAGCGTTTTACAAACATTTGACGTTTTGAAGCCTTATGCCTATCCGGACATGTTCAGCGATATTGACGGCTACCTCCTGATAAACGGGCATGTCTGCTTTGTTGCCGACATATCATCTTCTCAATTCTTTCGCCGCAATATAAAACGAACCGGCAAGGGGCAGGTGTTCTTCCATAGTGTCCGGATAATAAACAGTGTGGAATCATTCTGCCTTACTGAAAGAGTAAACTCTCGTCCGTGCGATTTATACCTGCGCACCAGCGGCGGCCGGTGCTGGTTTCTTGACATGGATTTCCACTATGGTGGCAAAGGGGTGCTGCAGGGGGTCAGCATAGAGGAATAGGGTCTTCTCCGGCATTTCATGCGACACATATTGTCGGGGTTCCCTCTGTGACAACGCGGTCATTCCATTCTCTTCCAGACGATGAAATTGTTGTATTTGCGGGGGGTGGCGATTTGAGGGTTCCTGCCCCAAGGGATGGCGGGCTGCCCCTGCAGATGACGGAAGCCGAACGATTCTCCTCCGCTCAGGCTGATGGCCTGTCGGACACCCAAATCCGCCAATGCCTGCGCAAAGTCGTGGAAGGATTCGCGGGAAAGGCTGCTCACCACCGTAATCCGTCCATCCAGTTCACAGAGCGCATGCCGCAGCGCTTTTCCTTTGGGCTTGTTCTCCACCATCCGACCATCGCTCACCAGGGGATACTGCCGGAAAAAGCATCCTTCCTTTTCAATGGCCTCTTCCAACAGCGGCGTGCTTTCCGCCATGCCGATGTGGATGATGCCTCCGATAATGGCGCAAAAACCTTTTTTGGAAAGCCCGCGGGACAGCAGTTCCCCATCCAACACATAGGCTCCCACTATCTGCCGGTTGTCGGCGCGGATATCAGCGGCTTGAAAGACCAGAAGCATTGAGGCATCGTTGCTGTCAGGGATACCGATATGCAGGCTTGGGACGGCGTTCACAGGAGTCTGGAGCCGCAACGGCACATCGTTGACCGTAGTGTCGTGTACAAGCACAGTAGCGGCGGCAGATTGCATCATGGTGGGAGAGAGCGCATCCGATTCAGCATATCCGGAAAGCGCTTCGGTGGCTGTTTCCGGTGTATCGGAGGCAGGAGTTTTACGCAACCGAAGCAGCAATAGCAACTCCAGCAACAGCAATAGCAGCACAGCTGCGCATATCAGGCGGAACCGCCGTTGCCTCCATAACGGGGTTTTGGTTTCTCCGCCCCGGTTGATGATGCGAATCTCATCCTCATTTATCTCTTTCAAATGATTCATTTGCTTTTCATGTTTTGTTCCAAATAATCTTTCAGTTGTTTCAGCGCCTCCTTCGACGCGTTGAGGTTAAATTTGAAGGTATGGTTGTCCGACAGGATGATTTGCCGTTTGGAAGGGTTGATGTAATTCAGGTAGCGGGTGTTGATGATAAGGCTTTTGCCGATACGCACAAATAGGTCGCCCTGGTGAAGCTGTTGTTGGATATTCTCTTCAACGACCCAAAGCTGTAAAGTTATGGTACGCTTCTCCCCGTCGCAGGTACAGACATCTGAATAGTTTCCATCCGAGGAGACATAGACCAACCGCTCCGCCGCAATGCGGATGAGTTCGTTGCTGTTGGAGAGTACCAGATAATCGGACATCATGTTGGTTTTAAAAGTGCAAAAATAACTGAAATTCCAATATATTTTCCATTCTTCCGGACAAAAATTTCATCTTGTCAGCGACTACTTTACTCATAATCCTCCCAACGGTCGCAAAAAGACATCCGCACTTCCCTGTTAAATCTTTCTTTCGTATAGTTGCCCCAAGAATTTTTTTTCGCTACCGTTTCTGTCAGCTGTTTCCGCTGCCGGCTATGGAGAATACGGCATTTCAGGGTGAACAGTTTTTCCTTTTGATAGTCCAAGGCTTTGTCCGCCCAGCGGTCCACCTGTTGCTGCAACCGCTTTTCTTCCGCTTTCCGCCAAGCTTCGTAGGTGTCGTTCTCATAATAGGAGTCATAATAGGGATGTAGCAAACCATCCGAAAAACTGATGCCGGTGTTGGCATAGTGGTTCAATGCCCACGCATGGGAGTTGTTACTCTGGAACAGCCCTACCGCATAGGCATAGGCGGCGTAGGCGCGTTCCGTTTCGGTCCGGCCCTTTTCGCTCTCTCGGCGAAGCCGGAGCATGATGCGGCAGAAGTTCAGTTTGCAGGGATTTTGGGCATAGACCTTTACAGGATCAAAGGAGGTTTTGTACACACCCTTCTCCTTGTTGGTGATCCAATGTTCGGCAAAGGGGTTCCTGTTGCTGTTGATCCAGGGAGCGATATTCTGGGTCTTCCTAAAGGCGTCGGAGACCTGCTGCAGATAGCGGATGGCGGTGGCATATTGCCCTTTGCGCATGTATTTTGTACCAATCAGCTCATTGTAGTAATTCGTGTCGCAATAGCTGTTGCGGATGAGGTATTTTTCCGCTGGGGTGGTACCGCCCGAACGCAGGAATGCGGCATATTGCAGCACATTTTCCAGCTTGGTGGTGTCCATGTACCGGAACAGTTCGCAGTCGTAGTCGTAATTCAGCCGCCAGGCGCGGCACTCATATTGTTTTTCGGGCTGTGGCCAAAACTGCCTGCTCCAGCCCGCCCAATAGTTGCCGTAATAGTTATAGGGTTGGGTGTTTCCGCAGTAAAGCGGCGGGTGCCGGTATTCGGTCCAGCCCCATTTTCCTTGTTCGGATTTGAACAGTCCCCTTCTTGCCAATTCTCGCTCCCTTTTCTCTCCAGCATAAACCTCATGGTACAGGTTCAGGTAGGCAATGCTTTTATAGGGTTGGCCGAGTCTTTCGAAATGGGGAACCGCACCGAGAAAAATCACGCGGCGGAGCACCTTCACCCGATGCACTTCAAGGTAGGAAGAGGGTTCAATGATCTCTCCGGCCAAATCAAAGAAGAAAGTGCGGTTGGAGGTGTCCATTTTTCGGAGGTCGGCGTTGATGTTCCCGGTCAGCCATTCAAGGTCGGGGAGGATGGTGGCCTCATAAAGGCTGTCATTGTCGGTGCGGCTGGCGTTGAAGAGCAGGCGCATCATCCGGATATTCTCCTTCACCATGGCGCTGCCGCGCAGCTTTTCCGATTCCGCTATCAGCTGCAACGCCTTATCTGTGTTGCGGTTGATGTAGGCGATGGCAGCCTGTGCCGATCTCCACAGAGCCGGGTTGCGGCTTTCTCGGTTCCGAACCATCTCCTCCGCCAGGGCGTTGAAGGCTTCCGCCTTGGCCGGGTAGGGACGGTCGAAATAGCAGTTGACAAACTGCTGCACCATGAACTCCAAGCCGCTGTTGTTTGGCTGATGACGTGTTACTTCTCGCAGCACTTCCGGGTCATAGTGGAGGTAAAGGCTGAAATAGCCGATTTGGGCATACACCATGGCGGCTTCCGTTTTTCGTCCGAGCCGCAGCAGCGCGCCTCCGTAATAGTTCAGGCATTGCGTGCGCAATACACTCTGTGGCAGTTGTTTCCCGTACTTTTTCCATAGCACTTCGCATTTATCATACCGGGCGGTGTGGAAATATTTGCGCATCAGCTGCAGGAGAAAGCGATTCCGGATGTCGCGGTTGCTGCATTTTTGAAGGCATTCCTCATTCAAATCCATGATTTTTATAATGCTCAGATCCATCTGCGGTTTGGCCGGATCGGAATCGTACCGCGCCTCTTTTTCCTCCTTGGAGGCGGGATACCACCAGGCCGACTGTTTCCAGCGCATCTCCTTTTCGTACTTGGGGTCACATGTTTTCAAGTGCGCCCAATATAGCAGAGCATTAAAGTCCGCTTTGCTGATCAATAATTTGAAAAAAGGATTCTTGGTCTGCCAATCTAACAAGACCACCTCATACAGGGCATCTTCCACCGCTTTGCGCGGCACGGCTTGCCCCACATAGTTGTACCAGAAGGTGATGTTTTCCTCGCGGAACCGTTTGTCCAACGCCTGCTGCCATTCCCCGGCGTCAGGGTATCCCAAGTAAAATATCCAATGTTTTTCCGGCGCAATCGGTTCCCAAGGGCCGCAAGCCATCACCGGAAGCCATCCTGCCAACAAAACGCTAATGATAAAATGCCTTGATCTCATTTTCGGTATATTTTGAAAGTTCATGACCGTCCAAATGGAAGAGGATGACCGCTGTGTTCCCCATCTTTTTCTGTATGAGCCGCTTGGCCTCCAGGATGGTTTCGGCCGGTACGTGCTCATGGCGGATGTATCTCACCGCATCCTCCGGCCATTCCTCCGCATCCCGCCGTTCATACAGGTTGTCCCCTACCGGCTTGAATTCGAGGGTGTCTTTGATATCCCAACTGTGCCGGTTCAGGTTCACAAATTGTTTGCGGCCGTCAAATTCCACGCACCAGCTGTAGGCGGGTAGCGCCAAGGCTAAGGGCAGACTGTATTTTTTCAGCCATTTCGTATAGGGCTTCACATCCTTGACGTCCAAAATAGAGTTTTGGGTGTCATATTTTTTGAAATCGCCGGTGTTGTAGCACATCAGCACGCCGTAATCCGCTTCGGGCGGGGTTTGGGCCAGCTGGTGCAGCCGGATGGTGGTGGAAAGGATGAGCTTCTTTTGGAAGTAACCCTCCAAAACCGGCCTAGCCGCCTTCAGAAACTGGAAATAGGCTTCGCGGCTGCCGTCGGTCCAGTCGCAGTCGAACTGCACCTCGCGGATGGAAATGCGATGGTAGCGGCACATCGCATAAAGCCGGTGCGCCAAGTTGTCGATGAACGAACGCCAGGCCTTGACCGCCTCCGGTGTGATGAAAATCACTGGTACGATTTCCATCTGCAGGTTGTCCGGATGTTCCAGCGCTTTCGGAGAAAAATCAATGCAACCCACGGGGGCGCAGGTATCGTGGAAATTTCCGTCACGGTTCAGCTCCACATCGAAAAAACGGACATAGATCCGTCGGATATTGTTGCCAGTTAGGAACACCTTCTCACTGCTGTCTAGCTGGTAAAAACGTGTTTTCCAGTAATAGACACTGTTGGGAATGTCCACGCACCGCTTCTGCTGGCGGTGCCGTATCACCCCAGCGGAGACGGTGACAGCAATGACAGCGAAGAGGGCAATGACCGCCCATCTCTTGGTTCCTTTGAAAAATGTGCTCATGTGCGTGTTTTTTTAATCCGGCTGCAAATGTAGCCTTTTCCGCCATACGGAATCCCGCACCGAAGTTGCTATTGTATGAAATGGCCTGCTGACTGTATGAAATGGTTGGCGAAAGAAATCACCACGGCTGATGCCGCTGGAGAAAGGTTTCCTTCACCTCAGGTCCGTCACATTTTCTATCCGGTAAAAATACAAGCTTTTTCCGATTTTTTCATCCCTGAGAGGCTTCGCAGATACTGCCGGCGTTTTTGCGGAGATAGCTAACCAGCAACGCATCTATATTCTCTTCTTTATCGAAACGGGAAAATTTATCAACCAGCTGAGACATTTTATTAAACATCGGATCCGATTCCTTCTCCTCCGTCCATTCGGTACGACAGAAACGTTCGTTTTCCTCCGTCATAATCGTTTGCAGTGCCTCCGCATGTTTCACGGCACCGATTTCCCTATAGGCGAGAATAAGAAGGTACTCTCCGTCAGAAGACTTCTCCCAACCTATCCCATCACAAATATCATAGTAAATCTCAATATAATAAAGGTAATAACATACATCTTGCACGTGGTTATGCCCATCAGATAAATGTTTATCATAAAGTGGATTGCAGCACCAATCTATAAGTTCCTGATCACAAAGGCTGTCAAACAACTCGCGAGTCATACGGGGAAATTTGGCAAGTTCGGCAGTCTTTTCAAACTGCGCCCAAATACGTGTTCTATGATCAAGATATATGGCAAGCAATATACAAGGAATGGCACCGAAAAGCAGGGCTTTCTGAAAAATGTCATAAGCATTGTGCTCAATCAAAAATTCTGATGAACATATTATAATAGTTAGAATACATATCAATGGAATCAATAAAAACAACACAAACGGAATAAAAAACCAATAACCAAAACGATCCATCCATCCTATAAAACCGGTTGAAACTGCACAATAAGCATAATGCCTCTTTGCACCGCAGTGAGGACAAGTACGCACAAACACCTCCCCTTCTTTCTCCTTAATCTCATCCACTGTCTCATAACGGCCTTTGACAGGGATATGCTCTCCGCACTTACCGCAATTTACATAGTATTTCATATCTTGATTTATACCTTGCAAAGGTAATCAATAAATCCATACCTTTTGTCTTTTTTGTCGTTTTTTTCGGAACACTTTAATATTTTAAAACTATGGCTGTAATTATTTTTTTCCCATTTTGCAAAAAAGCTGCCGTATCATATGAAAATTTTTGTTTAATTTTGCAAAAAAATATTTGTCTGACAAATTTGCATTTGTGAATTGAATATGGCATAATAAAAAATGATAATCATTAAAATCATATATAAAATGAAAAGGACGATAAAATATGTTTTAGCACTCACATTATTCGTGGGATTGTTTCAAGTATCCAATGCACAATACAAACACAGCATAGGAGGAGTTGCAGGCAGTATGAACGGATTTTCATACAAGGTATTGGTCACCGGTCATTTCGCAATAAGTGTGGATTTGGGCGTAAAGTTGACAGAAGGAGCTTTCAGAAATGTTTCGGCTAGAGTTTTTGATTTGGAAGCCAACCCCAATTTTATGTATCAAGCCAACGCTACAGGCGGTTTGTATTGGTTTGTAGGCGGCGGTTTCAGTTTGGGCTATGCTTTTGACTATGCAGGTTTGAGAACGGAAGACTGCGGCAAATTCGGTATCAACGCCATAGCCGGTTTGGAATATAAATTCAATATTCCCCTTACCCTTCAATTTGATTTCCGCCCGGGCTTTGGACTGCTATTTTGTGAAAGACACCAATATTGGTGGTCCGGAGACGTTTATACCAATGCCGACTATTTCGATTGGGGCTTGAATTTAAGCGTAAGGTACGCGTTTTAGCGGAAACAGATTGTTTTAACAGATTGCAAGAGAACACCTTAACGCTTTTCAACCCTATTGACATTGCCCGCAAGGCACGATAAAATAACACCCTATTGCATATCAAAAATTGATATGCAATATTTTTATGGTAGGACCCCGAAAAAATGCCGGTGTCTTTACCGCAAAGCACTCATTTTTACAACAAAAAAAAGGAAGTTCCGTTACCGGAACTTCCTTTAGCCCAAACCGCAACAAGCGCTTATTTTCTGATATCCATTTCCTGTATCAAATTAGTGGCTCCGGCATATTTGTCTATTACAAACAACATATAACGGACATCCAAATTAATACAACGTTGCAAATTTTCCTCAAAATCGATATCCCCTGACATAGCCTCGCTGTTGCCGTCGAATGCCAAACCTATCAATTCTCCTTTGGCGTTAATAACGGGTGAACCTGAATTACCGCCGGTAATATCATTATTGGTGATAAAGCAGGTTACCAATTCACCGTCTTTATTGGCATATTGACCATAATCTTTAGCAGCATACAAATCTTTCAATCTTTGAGGCACTACAAATTCCATATCATTGGGATCTTCTTTTTGCATTACCCCTTTCAAGGTGGTATAGTAACTATAGTTCACACCGTCTCTCGGTTCGTAAGACCCCACGTTACCATAAGTCAGACGAATGGTGGAATTGGCATCGGGAGCAATGGCTTTATCCCCGTTTATTTGCAACAATCCGTTGACAAACAAACGTTTTCCTTTATTCAAATTAGGAGCCGCTGCATTCATTGATTCACTTATTTCCACATATTTTTTATACGCGCTCAATCCGGCTTGCAAAGCCATATCGTTTTCCAATACTTTTGCATTCGGTTTTTCCAAAAAAGCATTGAATTTTTCGGCTGTGGCGAATACGGACTTGGCAAATACGTCATTGACGAATTTTTCTACGTTTCCTTTATATTTCTTTTCTATAGTCGTGAAGAAATCAGGATAGTAAGTTTTGTCCATATTGTCGTAAGTATATCGCAACAGGGCTGTCATCACTTTTTTCTCTGTTGCGGGAGTATAATCTTTATAGAATGTTTCCGCCTCTGCTTTCATGGTATCAACAGCGGCTTTTATTCTGCCTTCATCACCCGATTTGAGTGCTTGTACATAAGCCATATTTTGTACTGCTTGCCACAAAAGTTCCGGCCCTGAGATAATACCTTCCAATATATAAGTACGTGCAGCCATATAAGGTTTTCTACCTTCATAACCTTCCTTGATATATTTCAACGCTTCTGCATATTGAGGATTACTTTGTTTATTGGCCCATTGCATATAGTTGTTTTCTATATTTTTCTTGATAGCCATGGTGTTCAAATTCTTCAACGCTTTGTTTTGCTCATTGCTATATTTCCAATAATTGGAACAGCTTGCATATTTGGAAGCATATTGAATGTTGATTTTTTGACTTGAAGCCATTTCTTCACGCAACACATTGATTTTTACCGTACGTATTTCATAACGCAATTTATTGGTGATATTCATGGTTTCGTCTAATCCGTAAGATGTGAGGAATCTGTCGGTGGTGCCGGGGAAACCCATAATCATGGCATAATCTCCGTCTTCCACCCCTTTTATGCTTACAGGCAAATAGTGTTTAGGTGTTAACGGTATGTTTTCTTTGGCATATTTTGCCGGCTTGCCGTCAGGACCGGTATAAATACGGAACATGGAAAAATCACAAGTGTGACGAGGCCACATCCAGTTATCGGTATCACCGCCGAATTTGCCCATGGACGAAGGGGGTGCTCCTACCAAACGGACATCTTTGTAGATAATATACACAAACAAGAAATATTGATTGTTGTTGAACATGGTGGCAACATATGCATCATAGTCCGTGCCTTCCGTAGCTTTTTTTGCCAACTCCTTGCCTTGTTTGCTTATCAATTTGTTTCTTTCGGCTTCGGTCATATCATCTTTTACCCCTTGGGTAACTTCTGCAGTAACATCTTCTATTCTTACCAATATGGAAACGGTAAGACCGGGATTGGGCAATTCCTGATCTTTTGAATAAGCCCAAAAACCATCGCGCAAATAATCGTGCTCCACCGTGGAATGTTCCTGCAATTTGCCATATCCGCAGTGATGGTTGGTAGTCATCAAACCTTGGTTGGAAATAATCTCACCGGTGCAAAAATGCCAAAAAGGATTGCCGTCTTCTCCCAATCCGACTATCGCATCTTTCAGACACCCTTTATTCACATTGTAAATGTCTTCGGCGGTGAGTTTTAAGCCTTGCTTTTTCATTTGCTCGTAATTTTTCCCTAACAACGACAATATCCACATGCCTTCATCGGCTTTGACAGTCATGCTGTTCAAGAGAAAAAGTCCGCTTAACAATAAAACTATCTTTTTCATTTTTGTATTTATTATTTAATTAATATTTATTTGATTATGCTCTCATTTTCCGTTTTTTGACGGTTCGATTCTGGAGGGAACAATACCGACAACAATATGCATCCCACCAATATCACTAAAATCACCGATAACGACACTATAGTATTGATATGCACTATATCAAACACCTCCAACATCATTTTTACACCTATGAATCCTAATAATATACTCAAACCATGGCGCAAATAATAAAACAAATTAACTATACTGCTTAACAAAAAGAACAAAGAACGTAAGCCTATGATAGCAAATATATTGGAGATAAAGACAATATATTGGTCTTTGGTAACCGAAAAAATAGCGGGAACGGAATCCACCGCAAATATCACATCCGAAAATTCTATTACCAACAATACCAAAAACAAAGGTGTGATCAGATGTTTGCCGTTTTCTTTGATAAAAAACCGCTCCTCATGGAACCTTGGCGATACCGCAAAATATTTACTCACCAATTTTACCACCTTATGATTTTCCACATCCACCTTTTCCTGCTTGTTTCGGTTGAGAAACATTCTGACAGCGGTAACTATCAGTATGGCCCCGAAAACAGCCAGTATCCATGCAAACTTGTGCACCAATTCCGACAAAGCAAATATAAAAATAAACCGCATGACTATTGCTCCCAATATGCCCCAAAACAATACCCTGTGATAATATTTTTCATCCACCCCGAAACCCGTAAATATCAACAATATCACAAATACATTATCTATCGACATGGCATATTCTATAAGATAACCCGTGATGAATTCCAAAGACAATTGATTTCTGTACAACTGTAAATTAGCGGCAAAATCAGCTCCGTCTTTAAAGTCTATATTATGACCGTTACGGATATTGATGGCCTTCAAACTTTCCATATCGGTAACACCATGAAGCACATCGCCGAAAAAACGCAATAATACAAAAAACAATACGGCAATACCTATCCATACACAGGTAAAAACCAAAGATTCTTTAAGCGATATCTTATGGGCTGTTTTATTAAACAACCCCAAATCCATAGCCAATGCTATACATATAAAGGCTAAAAATGCCAATAGAACAAATATCTCATGCATGTTATATCACTTTCAACATTCTATATAAAAGAGCAAAGATAGCATTTTTTTCAATTATAGCCGCCAAATATGACAGAATATTTTTTTCACAGCCCTCACTTCATGATTACACCCGCGCATTGGGGAAAATGACTCAATAATTGCCCTTTAACAATGCTTTTGCATACACCGCCTTGCGTGCATATATATATTGCAACACCCCCCTTAACAGCAAAAACACAATCAACGCCAACCATAACGCATTGTTTCCCATAAAATTAATCAAACCGTAATATATGCCGAAAAACAGAATGGTGGCTATAAACATGCAATCGCGCATTTCTTTGGATGCTGTTGCCCCTATATATATGCCGTCCCACAAAAAGGCTGCAAAACCGGCAAATGGAACCATCAACACCCAAAAATAATAAGGATGTGATGCAGCTATTATATTCTGTTTATCGGTAAAAGCCCTCAACAGCACATCTCCGCCGAAAGCATATACTATTGTAAACAAAGCACTTAAAGCAACACCCCAATAAAACAAATGCCGGACAGTACGTTTCAGCACCTTATATTCTCCCGAACCTATATATTTTCCCGTAAGCGATTCGCCGGCATAGGCAAAACCGTCCATGATATATGAAAATATGGTAAAATATTGCAACAACAAAGTATTAACCGCCAAAATTTCATCTCCCATTTTAGCTCCCGCTACGGGCAAAAATGAAAATACCGCCACCAAACACAAACTGCGGAGAAAAATATCGGAATTAATACGGAAAAACAATTTCATCTCCTGCCAGTTCATACTTTGGGCTATGTGTATGTGTTTTGCCAATTTTTTGTAATATTTCATCCACAACAGCACCGATATCAGCAAGCCGCTCCATTGTGCCAACAATGTGCCTAAGGCTACTCCTTCTATTTGCATGTCAAACACCATTACAAACAATAAACTGAACAGTATATTCAACACATTAATCACTATAGCCACCGTCATCGGTGTTTTTGCATTCTGCATGCCGATGAACCATCCTTTAATAACATACATTCCCAATGTTGCGGGAGCCGCCCATATTCTGATTTTAAAATATTGATATGCCAGATATTCCATTTGACTATTTCCGTCTATCAACCACAGGGCGAATTTTCCTATGGGATATTGAAATACAATAAGCGTTAGCGATATCAACAATGCCAGCACAACACCCCTTACCAACACCGATACCGCCTCATGCAATTGTCTGGCGCCATAAGCCTGTGCCGTCAACCCGCTGGTGCCCATGCGTAAAAAACCGAAATTCCAATATATAAAATTGAATATCATGGTGCCTATTGCAATAGCTCCTATAAACAGTTGATCTCCGATATGACCCACTATCATCAAATCCACCACACCCAATAAAGGTACCGTGATATTGGTAATAATATTCGGTAAAGCCAATTCCAAAATACGCTTGTCGGTGCTATCGGGCATTGATTTGATAGAAATAAATATTGACTTTTTCCCTATAATAATTGTTCAAAGCAGGAGGAACGGTACGATATAATTCCGTTTCTTTCTTTTTATTCAATTGCTGTTCAATATAAGCCGGCGGTGTGGACACAGGCGGATTCACGGCTTGCCTTGATTGCCGTTGTTCTTCTTTCTCCCGCTGCATTTCCGCCCGCTCGCTTTCCAACAAACGGGTGAGTATTCTATGTTGCCTGTTAATGGTTTGGTCGGTAATGGTTTTATTCACCAACTCCCGTTCCGTCTGCTCCATATCTTGCAACAAACGATTCATCTCCCTATCGTATCCCATTCCGTTCTTTTTCATTTCCGATTGATATTGCTGCATCATGCGGCGTATGGCTTCCTGCTGTGCCGCCATGCGGGCAAACTGCTCGCTCATTTCGGATTGTCCCTGATTGGAGAGCTTGTCGCCGGGTTGCTGCCCCTGCTGCAATTGCTTGCGCATTTCCTGAAGCTGCTCGTTGAGTTTTTCCTGCATCTGCCGCATACTTTTCGCCGATTTCCCCGACTTGCTTTTTTTGCCTCCTTCACAACTTTCGCTATTGCACGAACCCTTGCCTTTTCCTGAACCTTGTGTCTGCTTTTCTTCCATTTTTTTCATTGATTCGGCAAGCATAAGCCCCAAATCGTTCAAAGAAGTCATCACATATTGTTCTTTAGACACTATAAAACGCATATTATTGCTATAATAATAACGCATGGACGGTTCTTGCGTAAGTGAAAGCATATCCAACACATCCTTTTGCGCCTGATTGATTATCCCCACCTGCTTGGTAATAAACGGTTCAACCATAATTTGCCGCTTTGCCACCGCCGACACGGAATCGGATATCAGTTGAAGTTGATTTTTCAATCTGTATTGCTCCTGTATCAAGCCCCTCATGGCGGGGTCTTGCGGGGAGAGTTGGTCCATTTGCCGCATAATCTGCTCTTGAGCAAAGGATGTTTTTACTATATTATCCAATATTTGCCGTATGGTATTGATATCTTCACCCAAATCTTCATTTTCTTCTTCCTCCATCATCTCTTGCATGGCTTGGGCCAACGATTTCATTTTTTCCGCCGCTTTTTGCTGCATTTGGGACGCCTTTTCACGATTTCCGTTGTCGGCGGCTTCCTGAGCCTGTTGCAAGGCACGGTCAACATCCTGCAAAGCCTGGCTGACGGCTTGCAATTGATAAGGATCTTCCAATTGTTCATTGAGTTTTTGAAGGGAAGAAAAATCCTGTTGCAACTGTTCAAATTGTTTGTTTATAGCCTTTTGCTCCTCGGCAACAGCTTCCATACTTTGGGTTTTTTCCCGGGTTTTTTCCGACAACCGGGATTCCTCTTTGGCCAAAGCTTCCGCCTTGGAAACAGCATTTTCCAACTTAGCATCCATTTCCAATTGCTTAAACAGTTCCAAATTTTGATCCAACTGTTTATTCAACTCCTCCGTATTGATTTTTATATTATCCATCAATTGATTCATCCGGTCTTTATCTATATTGCGATTCATCAATTGCTGCAATTCTTCCAGTGTGCTTTTCATTTCATCGTTAAACAATTCATCAAACCGGCGTTGCAATTCCTGCTGCTTTTGCATCAATTCCCCGCTCATGCTCTGATATTGTTCATTGATATGCTGCTGACGCTTTTGCTCTTCCACCACTTTCATCCCTTCTTTTTTAATATCCTGCAAGCGTTTTATCAAATCCTCCATCTGTTTTTGCTCTTGCCACGACGGATTCTTCTTTTCCGCCATTTTCTTTTCAAGGGCTTCTATTTCTTTTAATATTTTTTCACCCTCACGCATTATTTTTTCCACATCTTTTTGCGTCTGCTCTTTGCCTGCCGCCATTCGGGAGTTGATTTCATCCACATCCGGCAAATGAAAGTCCGTCATTTTTGAACGTGTACTCTTGGCTCCGTTCACTGCATCATTGTCAAATATTTCAAAATAAAAGCGGACGGTTTGCCCTGCGGCAAGCTGTAATGTTTTGGCATCAAAATAATAATAAAAATCCTGTAAACAGGCATGCTCTTGCAAAGGAATATTCACCTTTTCGGTTTTTATATCCTCTCCCTGCTGCTGTATGGTATATATAAATTGCAATTGGGTGAACCCGTAATCATCCTCTATTGTTCCTTTAAAATAAAATCTGTCAATAAATGCGGTATCGTTAATCATAGTGATGTCTATCACAGGATATTGGTCAGGAATCACACCTACATGATAATTAAGCGTATCCTTATTAAACACATGCGCATTCACATTGCATATGGTATAATCCATGGGGGCCGTTGCCCTTATGGAAATTTGACTCTGGTCCTTACTCGGGTATAAGGTGTCTGTGCGTTCATTGTGCCGGAAATAAATCATGTCGGTGTTCCGGGAATGCATTTTCCATGTTATTTTAGTACCCTCAGGCACTGAAATATCGCCCCCGTTATCCACTGTTTCATTCGGCTTGCCTATATACGGCGGATAATTCAATTCTATGGAAAAATTCAGCAACAAAGGCTTTGACAACACATCTAAAGTATAATCCGCGGTTTTGACCTCACGGGTAAACAAATAAAAACTGACAGCCTGCTGCAGATTGCGGAATTCATACCAAAACTCATGCCCTTTGTTCTGCTGCATATTATATTCCACCCCGTCTATATTGATAAACACCTCTTCCGGCACTTCATCTCCCTGCACTTTTACTTTTAGCACAAAATTGTCGTTTTCAAATGTTTGTAATTTTTTATTTTGTATTACCAACCGATAGGGAGCCGGTTTTTCAAATTGCCGGTTATAATGGATAATTCTATGGGTGGGAGCGGTGAAAATAGTATTGTTGAACAACATAATCGTACCTAACACCAATAATATCAACAAAGCATATTTGGCATATTTCCGGGTAATGCGCATATTTATCGCCAACGGAAAATGGAAACGCCGCATCTCTTGCGTACGCTGCTCTATACTTGCCAACAACAATTCCATATTTTCTTTGCTGCAATATGCTGTTTGTTCTTGCAACTGCACGGAATTGAGCAATTTATCATCTATTTCAGGAAAATGCCTGCCTATCATTACCGCCGCTTCGCTATTGCTCATCCGGGCAATCCGTCCGTGCTTGCGTAAAACAGGCAATAGTATTCTCCACACGAATATAAACAGCATCAACAGCACAAAAGTATATAAATAGACAGCTCTTATCCAGGAAGGAAAATAAGAAAAATATTCCGTAAGGGTAAACAATGCAAAACTACACGACAGCACTATGATCAATATCAATATTCCGTTGCGGATTTGATTATTGTAATAGGCCCGTATAAACTTTTGAAGTTGGTCAGATAATGTATTGTTATCCTGCATATTCATTATTTATCACTTCCATATACCCGATAATCCTGCTTTTTGTGCTTGCGGATGCCGGCCGTTTATCACTGCGGCTTTATTTTGGCTACGCGCCTTTCGTGCCGCCCGCCTTCAAACGAAGAAGCAAGAAAAGTTTTTACTATTTTTAACGCCGATTCTTTACTGATAAAGCGGGCGGGAATAGCTACCACATTGGCATTGTTATGCTGACGTGCCAATGCTGCCAATTCTTCTTGCCAGCACAATGCAGAGCGCACATTGGGATATTTGTTGGCCACCATATTCACTCCGTTGCCCGAACCGCAAATGATGATGCCCTGTTCCTCTTCTCCATTGTTTATGGCTTTGGCCAATGGATGCACCACATCGGGATAATCCATACTTTCACTGGAAAAAGTGCCATAGTCACGCAATGTATAACCTTCTTTTTCCAAAGCCTGTTTAATAAATTCTTTCGTTTCATAGCCGGCATGATCGGCTGCAATCAAAAGTGTTTTCATCATTTATGTTACCGTTTGACCTGATATAAATACAAATTTATTATACTTCAATTGCTTACAAAATATTTCAGCAATACCTAAATAAGCAAAGGTAACATTTTTTTATGAGATATACCCTGAGCCTGCGGCGATATTAAAAAAAATGCTATCTTTGCCCAATAGATAACCAATACGACATATCATGAAAATATTGCTTTTAGGGTCAGGAGGAAGAGAACACGCATTAGCATGGAAAATATCCAAAAGTTTATTATGTTCACAATTATATATAGCTCCCGGTAATGCCGGCACCGCCATGTGCGGACAAAACATAGCCATTGCCGACAATGATATTGCAAGTATCAAACAATTTATACTTGAAAAAAACATAGATATGCTGGTAGTGGGGCCGGAACAAGCTTTGGTGGACGGCATTTACGATGCCGTCAAAACAGATACCGGCACGCAACATGTGCTGGTGATAGGTCCTTCCAAAGCGGGAGCCCAATTGGAAGGCAGTAAAGACTATGCCAAGGAATTCATGCAGGAATACCATATACCCACCGCCGCCTACCGCACTTTTACAGCCGACGAATACGAGCAAGCCGTTGCTTTTTTGCATACCATGCAAGCCCCCTATGTGCTCAAGGCTGACGGTTTGGCTGCAGGAAAAGGTGTTATCATCACCGATAACATACATCAAGCCGAAACAGAACTCCATGCCATGTTCATGGAAAACAAATTCGGCACCTCCGGACATAAAGTCGTTATAGAACAATACCTCAAAGGCATAGAACTCTCCGTATTTGTGCTCACCGACGGAAATTCCTACCTTATTCTGCCTTCCGCTAAAGACTATAAACGCATCGGCGAAGGCGACACCGGCCTCAATACGGGCGGAATGGGCTCCGTTTCTCCTGTCCCTTTTGCCGATGAGGAATTTATGCAAAAAGTGGAAGAAAGAATTATCAAACCCACCATACAGGGCCTTCAACACAGAGATATTATTTACCACGGCTTTTTGTTCATCGGATTGATGAATGTAAACGGAGACCCTTATGTAATAGAATACAATGTCCGCATGGGAGACCCTGAAACAGAATCGGTGATGCCCCGCATTAATAACGATTTGGTAGAGCTGTTCCTCCATACGGCACACGGTTCTCTGCATCAAGATACCATCAATATCTCCAATCAATGCGTAGCCAGCATCATGCTGGTTTCAGGAGGTTATCCTGAAAAATACGAAAAAGGCAAAATCATCACCCGTTGTGAAGAAGTGGTGGACAGTCAGATTTTTCATGCAGGCACCCGCCGCAACGAGCAAGGAGAACTGCTTACCGCAGGCGGCAGGGTGATGACCATCACCACTATGGCCGATACCCTTGAAAAAGCTCTTGCCATATCAAATAAAAACGCTGAAACAGTTCAATTCGACAAAAAATATTATCGGAAAGATATAGGTTTAGACGTATGCAAATAAGCATGAAAACAATATATATCCTCTTCTTGTGCCTGCTTTTGGCCCTATCGGCTCCGGCACAAAAAATAAGAGGAGGATTACAAGCAGGAGCAGCTATAACCCAAGTGGACGGTGATGACTACGGAGGCTATCACAAAGCAGGTGTGTTTGTAGGCACTTTCGCCAACTATCCCTTTGAAAACATCCGTTGCAAATTGCAAATGGAAATCAACTATGTACAAAAAGGAAGCCGCGCCACAAATAACGGTATATACAAAATCTCTCTGCATCAGGTGGAAATACCTGTTATGTTCGGATGGAACTTTTGGAAAGGATTCTATCTGCAAGCGGGACTTTCCTGCAATATTTTGGCCGGCGCAAAAGAAACATTGGACGGAGAAGACTTGGAAACCGACCATAAATTCCATTTGTTTGAACTCGGAGGTGTGGCCGACCTTAATTATTATTTTGAAAACTATTTCGGAATAGGTATAAAATTCAACTATTCCCTTTCGCCTATCGGACGGAACTATGTGCTGCGCTCCTCCGGTATTTATAAAACCTATATGTGGAACAATGCCCTTATATTCTATCTGTATTACCAATTTTAACCCTCCACGCCATGCCTCAAAACGGTAATAAAATATACATTATTCTGCTTGCATTGCTTATCAATTATTCTTTACAAGCCAAATATATACTGAATATACAATATTTGCAATGCTCCGCACAAGCCGTATCCATTATACAAAAAACTCATGAAAAACAAAATTATTCCTCCCCAGCCCAAGCCCAAAGACATATCAAAAAAATAATTTCCTCCTTGCATCAAGCCCAATATATATCCGCCGTTTTGGACAGTATGTGGATAGGGAACGATACTGTTCATGCCATTATATATGTGGGACCCTGTATGAAAATCCAAACCGCCGGAATTCATTGCTTGGATTGTGATAGTATTGATTATCATTTTTTTAACTTTGACAAAAGACTTGACAATATCCATTCCGTATATGACTTGTCTGCCGCTAACCAAAAAATATTATC
Organism: Bacteroidales bacterium; assembly: GCA_017616775.1. Lineage (GTDB taxonomy): Bacteria > Bacteroidota > Bacteroidia > Bacteroidales > WCHB1-69 > UBA1205. Next base: position 24,008 of record JAFZXM010000051.1, on the reverse strand, counting down.
TTCCCTCGAAAACCATGGTTACCCTTTTGCAGAAGTAAAAATTGCACAAATACTCCCCGACGAAAACGGAGGCAAGGCCGACATTGAAATCAAAAAAAACAATTACATTCTCTTTGACAGCATTATACAGGAAGGAAATGTAAAACTTCACCCCGGTTTTTTATACGGCTATCTTGGCATTAAACGAAAAAAAGCTTACAATGCCTCCGTTATCAGCAAGGTAACCTATAAACTGCAAAATTTGAATTATATACAACTCACACGCGACCCCGGCATTTCTTTTTCACAAAACAAAGCGGCATTGTATATTTTTGCCGAAAAGAAAAAAATCAATCAATTTGAAGGTTATTTGGGATTGGTTCCCAGCGATGAAATATCAGGCAAAGTACTTGTTACCGGTAATATCAACTTAAATCTCACCAATATATTCGGCATTGGAGAACATCTTTCGTTTTCATGGAAACGCACTCAGGTACAATCCCAATTGCTGGATATAGCCATGGACTTTCCTTATCTTTTTTACACCGCCCTTTCCATAGATGCCCGTTTTAATATGGAAAAAAAAGACACTCAATATCTTAACCTGTACGCAGAAATAGGGTTAAGATATTATATATTGTCCAACGGATATGTAAAAACATATTATGCCTTTCAAAATTCCAGACTCATCCACAACGAAGCCTTAAAAACGCTCACCCTGTTGCCCGATAGGATAGACTATAATATGCATTGGTACGGATGTGCCTTCAATGTCCAACAGTTGGATTACATTTACAATCCGCACAAAGGTTATCAAATAGATATCAACCTTGCCGCCGGCAATAAAAAAATAATAAAAAACGCTTTGATAGAACCCTCCCTGTATGACGGCATCAAGGTCAAAACCGTTCAATTGAAAGCGGGCATCACCGCCGATTTCTTTTTCCCCATGGGAAAACGATGGACATGGGTGCTAATGTGCAAAGCTGCTCATTTGCAAGCAAACACATTGTATGAAAACGAATTGCTGCCCATAGGCGGACTCAACACTTTACGGGGTTTTGACCATCATTCCATTTTGGCATCCACCTATGTGATATTGAGCAATGAAATTCGTTTTTCTTTTGCCAAACAATCGTATCTGCAAGCATTTTTTGATGTGGCAGGATATGAAAAAAAATATACCGGCACCTATGTCAGCGATTTTCCTTTCGGCTTTGGCTTGGGTATCGCCTTCAACACCAAAGCCGGTATATTCTCTCTTAGCTATGCTCTTGGAAAACAAAGAAACAATCCGATAAAATTTGCCACCGGCAAAATCAACTTCGGATATACGGCCCTGTTTTAATATACTGCTTATTTGCTTTTTATGACGGTGGTGATATTCAATTCTTCCAATTGGGAAGGATCCAATTCTCCCGGAGCATTAAGCATCATATCTCTGCCTTGATTGTTTTTGGGGAAAGCAATGCAATCGCGTATGCTGTCCAAACCCGCAAACAATGACACAAATCTATCCAATCCGTAGGCCAAACCTCCGTGCGGGGGAGCTCCGAATTTGAAAGCATTCATCAAAAATCCGAACTTTTCCTGTGCTTTTTCAGGAGTAAAACCCAACACTTCAAATACCTTGGCCTGCAATTGGCTGTCGTGTATACGTATGGAACCTCCGCCTACTTCCACTCCGTTGATAACCATATCGTATGCATTGGCTCTCACCGATGCGGGATCGGTATCCAACAAAGGAATATCTTCCGGTTTGGGAGATGTAAAAGGATGATGCATGGCCATCAAACGATTTTCTTCCTCACTCCATTCATACATGGGAAAATCCACCACCCATAAACAAGAATATTTATTTTTATCTCTCAAGCCCAATTGTGAACCCATTTCCAAACGCAATTCACACAATTGCTTGCGCGTTTTGTCGGCATTGTCGCCGCTGAGTATAAGTATCAAATCCCCGGCTTCCGCTTGAAATGCCGCCTTCAATTGTTGCAACACCTCCTGACTGTAAAATTTATCCACACTGGATTTTACATTACCGTCGGCTTCCACCCTTGCATACACCATGCCTTTGGCTCCTATTTGCGGACGTTTTACGTATTCGGTAAGAGCATCCAGCTGCTTGCGGGTATAACTTGCCGCTCCTTTGGCACAAATACCGCCGATGTATGCCGCACTGTCAAACACGGCAAAACCATATCCTTTGAGAATATCCGTCAGCTCTACAAATTTCATTTCAAAACGGGTGTCAGGCTTGTCCGAACCATAATATTTCATTGCATCATGCCACGAAATTCGAGGCAATACCGGTATATCCATACCTTTTATCGCTTTGAACAAATGACGGGTCATGCCTTCAAACATATTGAGTATATCTTCTTGCTCCACAAACGACATTTCACAGTCTATCTGCGTAAATTCCGGCTGGCGGTCTGCCCGCAAATCCTCATCGCGGAAACATTTCACTATTTGAAAATACCGGTCAAAACCCGATACCATCAACAATTGTTTTAATATTTGCGGACTTTGGGGAAGAGCATAAAACTGACCTGCATTCATACGGCTTGGCACCACAAAATCCCGGGCACCTTCGGGAGTGGAATTGACCAAAACCGGTGTTTCCACCTCCAAAAAACCATGCTCATCCAAATATTTCCGGACTTCAAAAGCCATTTTGTGACGCAATTCCAAATTGGCACGCACACATGTGCGACGAAGGTCCAAATAACGGTATCGCATGCGCAAATCATCGCCTCCGTCGGTATCGTCTTCTATGGTGAAAGGAGGCGTAGCCGCCTCATTAAGCACTTTCAACGTGTCCACTATTATCTCTATTTCCCCTGTGGGATTTTTGGCATTTTTGGAACTGCGTTCCGCCACCTTTCCTGTTGCTTGTAACACATATTCCCTGCCTATACGGTTGGCTTGTTCACACAATGAGGCGTTTATCTCATTACTGAATACCAATTGGGTGATACCGTAACGGTCCCGGATGTCAATAAATGTCATACCACCCATTTTACGAATGCGCTGTGCCCATCCGCAAAGGGTAACTTCCTGTCCCACATTGGCAATATTTAATTCTCCGCAAGTGTTCGTTCTATACATATATCTGTTTTTATCTTTTTTAACAGATGCAAAGGTAGCATTTTTTTATCAATGCCCTGAACCTGAACCGGAGTTCACACAAAAAAAAAGACCGCATGGGCGGTCTTTTTTTTGTCTTGTGATTGCTCCTGATTATTTTACTTGCAATTCAAAGGTGTCTTCATAACTGCCTATAACTTCATTGGTAACAGCATCTTTAAATGTATAAGACACTACCAATAAAGTATATTGTGCAGGATTTGAAGTAGGACCATAAGTAGCGGTAGCATATACCAATGCTTGACCGTCACCGTAAGCAACGCGTACAGGATTGGCTTCATTAGTCATTTGAGCTGCTCCGGGAACTGCATCCAAAGTGAGTACCCAATCACTGTCGTAGAAATTGCTGATAATTAATTGAGCAGGATTGTTTGCTTTTGCAGCAGTTACATTATATGCATACGGATCTGCTGAAGGATCATCCAAATCTTTGCTGGAAACATTGTAATGTCCACCCAGTCTGCCGGTAGAAATAATAGCTTCTCTACCTATGGTACCTTCATTGTTAGCTTGGTCAACCACAGCATAAGTAAGTGTAGCGGCACCTGCATAATCCAAACCGGTTACGGTAAGATTAGCGGTAACATCACCGTCAACATCATCATTAGCTGTAACACCTGCCAAAGCAGATTCTACATCACCTAAATCGAATACCGGTGTAGCATCATCGGTAGGAAGGGTGATTACAGGGGCATTTTTATCTTTGCCACAACTTGCAAAAACCAATACGAAAGCCAAAGCGGCTACTGATAATAAAATCTTTTTCATTTTACCTTTTTTTTTGATTTGTTAATATTAATATTAATTTTTTATTTCCGCAATATGCGTTATAATAACTTTGCAAAAGTACAATTAAAAACAATACAAAACAAAAAAAGAAAAAAATTTTTTCATGTTAATGGCATTTTTTAGCATTTTTTATGTTACCTTTGCCAAAAATTTAGTATACAAATTTAACACACAAGAAAATGAAAAAATTATTTGCATTATTAGCAGTAGCAGGTTTGGTATTTGTATCCTGCGGTCCCAGCGCTGAAGAACAAGCAGCAGAAGAACAAAGAATAGCTGATTCTATCGCAGCAGCAGAAGCTGAAGCAGCAGCAGAAGCTGAAGCAGCAGCATTGGCAGCAGCAGAAGCTGAAGCAGCAGCTCAAGCAGAAGCTGAAGCTCAAACTGACGCTAAAACAGCTGTAAAAAAAGCAGCTAAAAAAGTAGCTACCGAAGCTACCATAGAAGCAGCTGAAAAAGCAGAAACCGCAGCAGACAAAAGAGCAGCTTTAAGAGGCGGCAAACAAATTGAATAGTCATTGCTGATTTTTCAAAAATTAAAAAACCGAACATTGTTCGGTTTTTTTTTGTTTCTTCTCCGGCAAAAACCGGACAGCTTACAAACACCACTAAACCGACAGGCCATTACAAGGATGCGGAATGCCTGTAAATGTTTTTACGGCATTGGCAAGCATTGCAAGAAAACATTCCGTTACCTCAGCATGAACAAACAATAAAGAGGAAGTTGTACCAACTCCCTCTCAACAGTAACAATAAAAATTTATTCATCTGCTAATACGTAATGGAACGTATCGTAATAGCTATAACTTTTTCTTCCAATCCTTCATACGATATTTTTGATATCCAATTGCCGTTATGGTCATAAGTATAAGTGAATTTTTGCACTCTGAGAATTTTTTTACCGCTGTCGTACCATGTTTCTTCCGTCATATCACCGTTGGCATTATACGTGTAGGCGATAATTCGGCTCAAATTGCCGGATTTGCTCATGCTTCTTCTCTCTGCTTTTTCACCATTGCTGTTGTATGTATATATATAATGGAACAATAATTCTCCTTTGTCATTGTATTTCTTTTCTTGCAAAAGATTGCCTTTAGCATCATATTTATACCAATCTCTTACTTTCGCCTCTGTTCCTTTTTTCTCTATCTTTTCCGTCAGATAGCCGTTGGTGTATGTGTAATTATATTTTTTCACCATAGCGCTATCGCCCGCTTTGGAATATAAGGTTTCCGTTTCTATTTTGCCGTTGCCCTCAAAACAGGAACTGTCCACTATTTTGCCTGCCCCGTCTTTAACCAGATACAGTTTGGGCATTGTATTGTCGTATATGGTTACATACTCTCTGTATATTGTGGAGGAGGCGCTATACCATACTTTTTTTATCTCCCTTCCTTCTTTATCGTAACTGTAAACATATTTACGGAGCACCTTTCCGGAACCCCCGATTGCCTGAAATTCGCTTATGTTTCCGTTTTTGTCAAAATTATATACCCACTCTGCAGTCTTGTTCCCTTTTTGTATTTCACCATTTTCTTCCGAAGCCTTGTAATTGCTTTCCACGTATGAACGGACTTTTCCTTTTAAGCCCTTGCTTGCTACGGTGATTTTTTCCGGCAGCTGTGCGTTTGCCGCCATCAGTCCCATGCTAAATACCAACAGGACCATTCCTTTTATTTTTACTGTTGCTTTCACTGTACTAAAATTTTTAAGTTACTCTTACCTTTCTTTATTCAAATTCTATGCCAAAAAAAAATCGGCCCTGCGACCGATTCTTTTCTTTTATAGACTACTTGACTATCGCACTTGTATTTTTTCTACACGTACGTTATTGTCTGATTGTATTTTTACCATATACATGCCTGCAGCACAATTGCTCATATCTATACTGATATTGCCGTTGGCATTCTCCACTTTATCAATCAATTGGCCGTTTAAAGCATAAACACTCACATTGGCATTTTCCACATTGCTGATATTCAATTTGTCGCTTACCACGGTGGGATAAATATTCACATTGCTGAGAGAGGCGTCATTTATTGCGGTAGCATTTACCACTTTGAATGTAACGCATTTGTCAGTATTGTTGCCTTTGCTCAAATCACCCAATGTGGTAGTACTCAACACTGTGGCGCATACCGTTCCTTCTTTGGTTTTTTCGTCAATCACTCTGAGGGCGTTATCATAATTACCCAAAGCAAAAGTTGTCAATTCGTTAAATCTTACCGTTTCTCCGGGACCTAAAGCGGCGTTTAAAGTGTATTCGTATTCGTCCGGATCGTTAAAAGGATTCAACTTTACGATAATTTTTTCGCCTGCCGGCAATGCGGTGGAACCATTGACTATATCAAAACCAAAACGCATATTGGCTTCATACCATCCTCCTGTGTATCTAAAATCAAATTCTTCCAAATCGGTATAATTTCCTGATTTGTAATAATAAATTTTAGTTACCGTTTGAGCTTGTGCGGCACAATAACAAGCTAACACCGAAATTAATAGAATAAGTTTTTTCATCTTAAAAATGTTTTAGTTAATATTGTATTTTTCTATCTTTATTTCAACCATGCAAAAATAACATTTTTTTTTACACTGATACTTTTTTACCATAAAAAAACATTTTGAATGTGTTTTTTTTATTTCATTACATTGATTTTATATGTATGAACCCCCGTTTCGCCAATTGTTCTCACTATATATATGCCGGAAGGCCAATTTGACACATCCACCTGACAGTTATTGCTGACAATGCGCCGGCTTATTGTTTTTTGACCGTGTATATTCTCTATCTCCATCACCGCGTTATCCGCATTACATATATATAATATGTCTTTTACGGGATTCGGACAAACAAGCATGCCCTCTTTGGGCATTTGATCATACACCGAAGACGCCTGAACGGCTATGTTGGCACAACTTCCTGCATCACTTACCGATATATTGTAATTGAGGGAAGATACCATAAAGCAAATGCTGTTGATGCCGCTCTGCAAATCGGCGACGCGTATTAAGGGCTCGGAATAGGCTCCCAACAAACAAATGATGGTATCGCCTGTTGCCCAATCACTGTCTACGGGCCAATATTCTTCCGCCCAATAATCCATGGCAATGTTGTTAAGCCGCCCTTTTATTCCGATATAACTGCCCCGAGGTATGACAGAACCGGTATTATTCACTATTCTTAACTCCGGTATCATGGTATAAGCTCCTTTATAAATGTAGCCGGAAATGTAGATATAATCCGCAGGAAATTGCTTATCCGTCAAATCCAAAGTATCTTCATACACCAACACCGTATCATCCACGCCGTTGGTACCGGCATATTGCACCGACACCACCGTTTGGGCTTGCAAGCATGCCGTCATTAATAGCAATATGCCCGTAACACCTATTCGTTTCATGTCCTTTTTTGTGTTAATCATTTCAATAAGCAAAAGTAGCATTTTTCTACAAATAAAGAGGCATTCCTTAGGAATGCCTCTTTATGTCAATTTGTTTCAAAGTGAATTATTTTACTACTTGTATTTTTTCAATACGGGTTTGTTTGCCGTTTTCCATTTTTACAATATACAAGCCGGCCGCCATTGCAGACATATCCACTTGAACATTATCGTTTGCCGATGGTATGGATTGTACTAATTGACCGGTGATGCTATAAATACTGATATTTGCATCTGCGACATTTTCAATAGTCAATATATTGCGAACAGGATTGGGGTAAACTTTTACCTCTGACAAAGCATTTTCTTCAATAGAAACTGCACTTTTTAAGTTAAATACAACACAAGATCCATTATCGTGAACAGTAGTTTCATTATGCTTTGCTATTTGATAGCAAATATCATTACAACCTATCCGTGTACGGCCACCTATCAAAACATATTCATCCAATGTAATAAACAAAGAAGAATCCACCTCTATGTTTTTTGTTAATTCTATGCTATATTTAAGCAAACTTCTACCATTATAAGACATCAAAATTTCAACAGCATCACCGGCAAGCATGTCGCTTTTTGTGTTGTTCTTCAATTCTACCACCACAACAAATGATGACAAACCTACTTGAGATAATTTATACCTTCCTTCCGCAGGTATATCCGACCCTATAGATACTGTTACAGTATCATACATAGATCTATCAGGGATGTAAACGAAAAAAGCATCTGCCGCTGTTTGAGCTTGTGAAACATATATACAAGCAAATACTGATAATAAAAAAATAATTTTTTTCATTTGCCACATTCAAGTTTCAAATACAACTTTTTATTTATCTTTTGCAAAAATAAAAAAAGTCTCCAGATTTTCATTTGGAGACTTTTTATAAGCCTTCAACTCCTTATTTTACCACTTGAATTTTTTCGGTACGAACACTCTTGCCGTTTTGCATACGTACTATATACATGCCGGCAGCCATATCGGAAAGGTCTATTTGAACATTTCCGTTTGCATTGCCCAAGGATTTTACCAATTGTCCGTTGATGGCATATATATTAATGTCTGCATTTTCAACATCACTGATGTTCAATACATTGTTAGCGGGATTAGGATAGATATTGGCGGCAGCCAATTCGTTTTCAACTATGGACACAGAACTCTTCATTTCTAAAACTACACAAGAGCCTTGGTCGTTAACGGGTGATTCATTGTGTTGTATCACAGAATAGCATATATCATTATATCCCAATTGGGTAAGACCGCCTATTAAAATGTATTCATCAAGTGTTAATGCAGTTACTGAATCTGCTTCCAGGGGGGCTTGCAAAGTTAATGTTCTTGTAACTATTGCCTGATTGTTATATGCCATTTCAATTTTAATGGAATCACCGGCAAGTATGTCACTTCCTGTATTGTTTTCTATTATAATGCCCACTTTTAATGTAGACAAACCCACTTGGGACAATGTATAGCCTCCTTGAGATGGCAAATCACTGTTTGTCGTTAAAGATAAAGTATCTAACATGCCACCGGTAGAGGTGTTGAAAAATACTGCTAAAGAAATTGTTTGTGCTTGAGCAAAAGCCATACAAGCAACGATTGAAACTAATAAGATTAATCTTTTCATGTTAAAAGTTGTTTTAATTATTAATAAATATTTATTGCCACAAAGGTAGTATTTTTTTTTATTATGATTTTTAATTTACTTCATTTTTTTTTGAAATATAAAACCGAATGGTCTGTTTGATATTAATCAAATTAGTTATTCCACTAATACACAATGATATAGCAACAGCTATGCACACATTCCACAGCCAATGGAAGGGTAAATATTTTTTGGACATAAATATCACCAAAGCTGACATGACAGCAAAAACCGACATTCTTCCTATTGTTTTCCATGCAATGGGGAATTGGAAAATTTTGATTGCCACCACCACTTCCGCAGTAATAATCAAGCATTGCGTACATATGCCGGCTATAGCAGAACCCACAGCCTGCAAACGGAATATCAGCAACAGGTTTAATATTATATTCACCATCATGGCCGACAGCGCTATAAGATTCAATTTTTTCATCTCTCCTTTGGCTGTAAGCAAGGAACCGAATACATAAGTTGCCGATAAAGGAACTATTGACAACATAAGCAACCCGAACACCCTGGTTGATTCTTCCACATGCCCGTCGTATAACCATGACATCAGCTCCTTATTATAATTAAACGACACCATGGCCAATAAAAACCCATATACAAATATAAGCGAAAAAGCGGTTTTAACTATCACTCTCACATCCTGTTTTTTTGCTAACATATTAGAAAACAAAGGCAACAGTATCACTGAGAACAAATAGGCTACCATGGTGGCCGCATCCAACAAACGAAATGCAGAGGCATACACCCCCGCCTGTGCACTGCCTATACCTTCCGGGAGCAAACGTTCCAAAAATACGGCATCTATACGATTATGCAAATTTGTCATCAAAGCCAATAAAGCAAAAGGAATGCTTTGTTTTAATATTTGCTTGAAACATGCAATATCCACAAAAGGTGAATGCAGTTTGGTATGCGACAACACTATGGGCATGGCTATTAAAATGGTGATGATATATGCTGCCGTTTGACTATATACAAACCATTCTATTCTAAACGGCCCGTCCGTTACATGCCCCCACAACAGCACACCGCATATCACTATCATGATCACACGGTCTATCACCGATAAAAAACTATCCGTTTTAAACAAGAGCAATCCGGATACGTTTGACCGCAGATAAAGTATAAAACAAGACAAAAACTGATTGAATGTCAGCAGCGACAACAGCCATAAAGCATAGCCTCTATAACCCCATATCACTGCCGACAGCATCACTATTGCCCCGTAAATTACTCCCAACAGCAATTTCAACGTGAACATTTTGCTGAAACTTTCCTGCAAAAAACTTTCGGACTGGGCGATGCTTCTGCTATTAAAATTATTGATGCCGAAATCCAATATGCAATTTAAAATAACGGTAAAATTAAACAATGCAATATACAATCCATACACCTGCTCTCCCACCACATTCTGCACGGTCAAATCTATACCGAATATCCAAAACGGCTTCACTATCAGATTTAAAGTGAGCAAGATAAATAAATTTTCTATAAATTTCCGATGCATGTCAACATTTGCATAAAATTATATAACGAACATGTTTTTGTTTTCGTATAAATAAAAATCACTAATTTTTTTCATTGCACGGTTTGCTATCCGTCTTACTAAAAAAAAAGATTGTATCTTTGCATATTCTTGTATAGCGACAATGAAGCTGAGTGTAATTATAGTAAATTATAATGTTGCCTGTTTTTTAGAGCAGTGTTTGCAATCGGTAAGCACGGCTTTAAAAGGCCTGGATGCGGAAGTGTTTGTGGTTGACAACAGTTCTGTTGACAACTCGGTAGAAATGGTGCAACAAAAATTTCCGTGGGTAAAACTGATTGCCAACAAAGACAATCTCGGTTTTGCCAAAGCGAACAATCAAGCCATTCGCATGGCACAAGGAGAATATATACTTTTACTCAACCCCGATACGGTAGTGGAAGCCGAAACATTTCATCTCACCTTGGATTTTATGGACACCCATCCGCAAGCCGGAGGCTTGGGCGTGAAAATGGTGAACGGGAAAGGCACTTTTTTACCGGAATCCAAGCGCAGCCTTCCTGTACCCGATGTGGCTTTTTATAAAATTTTCGGTCTGTCCAAAATTTTTAAAAAATCTAAAAAATTCGGCAAATACCACCTCACCTATCTCAATGAAAACGACATTAACGAAGTGGAAGTGCTTTCAGGTGCTTTTATGATGCTTCGCAAAACCGTATTGGATAAAATTGGCTTATTGGATGAAGATTATTTTATGTACGGGGAAGATATTGACCTGTCGTACCGTATCACCCAGGCGGGATACAAAAATTATTATTTTCCCCTTACCCGCATTATCCATTACAAAGGAGAATGCACCAAAAAAAGCAGCATCAACTATGTGATAGTGTTTTACAAAGCCATGCAGATATTTGCAAAAAAACACTTTTCCCGCAAAAACGCATCTTTGTTCAATTGCCTGATTAATATTGCCATTTGGCTCAGAGCTTCTTTGGCCATTATACAACGTATTATGACCCGCATATTATTGCCGTTAATCGATTTTATCTTCATTTACGGAGGTCTGTTGGGAATAGCCTTTTATTGGCAAACGCATGTATTATGGCATAGAAGCAGCAGTTTTTCTTCCTTGTTCCTATATGTCATACTGCCCCTGTATGCCCTTGTGTGGATAGGTTCCGTCTATTTTTCGGGCGGATATAAAAAGCCTTTGTCAACAAACAAATTACACAAAGGTGTTATTCTCGGCACCGTTATCATACTTCTCGGCTATGCCTTATTGGGTGAAAATTGGCGTTTTTCCAGAGCTGTCATCATATTGGGGGCATGCTGGACTTTTATCAGCACCCATTTTCTCCGCTATATTACCGGTAAAATGAATTTGGCGGCCTGCCCCGTAGCCAATATCAATCACAGCAAACGCATACTCATAGCCGGAGATCACGAAGAAGTAAAACGCATATCCCTAATATTGGGCATGACATCCCAACCGTACGAATTTATAGGATATGTTTATCATCTGCCCCTGCCCAAACCCCACAAAGATTTTATCGGAAATATAGGACAATTAAAAGACATTGTCAATATCTATCACATAGGAGAAATTATTTTCTGCAGCAAAAACTTTACCGCCAAAGAAATCATCAACTGGATGGAAAACACCAAAGATTTCGGTTTGGAATACAAAATAGCTCCCGAAGAAAGCTCTTTCATTATCGGAAGCAACTCCATCAATGCCTATGGAGGCTTTCAATCCATGCATCTCAATTCCATAGGCAAAAAAGAAAATATGCGAAACAAACGCCTGGCCGATGTCCTGCTTTCGGTTCTGCTGCTGATAAGTTTTCCTTTCAATATGTGGTGGGTTCACAATAAAAAAATGTATTTCCGCAATATCTGCCTGTGCTTTATCGGCACCAAAACATGGGTGGGCTATTATCCTATGGAGCATTACAACGATATTGCCCTGCCCAAATTGCCCAAAAGCGTGCTATACACCACCGATTTATTCCAATTGGAAACACATAATCAGGATATCATCAACCAAATAAACAATTTATACGCAGGAAATTACAGCGTTCTTCATGATATCCGGGCCATTTTTTCCGCATTTGAACATTTGGGACGGTAATCCTTTTTTCCGTGTATAAATAATTATTGTCCATTTTCGGGAAGAACATAAAAAAAAATGTTACCTTTGTACAATTATACAATATTATTTACCCGCTTTATACCTTATAGAATATGTTGAAACTGAAAAAACCCGTTAAAATACCCCTGATAATCATCATTTCCTTATTAGGATTTCTTGGTCTTACCAGTATTATTGTCCCCCCCATTGCCAAACACTATGTGGAAAAACACAGCAAACAAATATGCCACAGAACGGTAAAAATGGAAAAATTCAGAGTGAACCTTTTCACCGGAAAAGCTTCCATTACCAAATTCCAATCATGGGAAGAAAACGACAAAGATTTATTTCTTACTTTTGACACCCTTTCGGTACGCATGAATTGGTTTAAATTGCTAACCAAAGAAGTTTGTTTAAACGAAATCCGTTTGATTTCACATCGCGTACCCATATTACAAAATGGCAATGTATTCAATTTTACCGATATTATCAAACATTTTACCAAAGAACAAAAAGACACCACTCCCAGCAAATGGTCGGTAAATTTACGCAATATCACCATCCGCAACGGCAATATAATATATCAGGATTTGCAAAGAGGAAGCAATTTGGCCCTCAAAGAATTGGCATTATACATTCCCGGTGTGTATTTCGGGCCCGGAAATACTGACGTGGGCTTGCACCTGAAATTTGAAAATGGCGGGGAACTGGGTGTGAAATTATTATATGCTTTGGAAAACAAATCTTATACCTTGAACTTTAATATTAACAAATTCGCTATTGCTTCTCTGCAACCCTATATTCAAGAATTTTTAAACATCCAATCCATTCACGGAGAACTTTCCGCCCAATTACATTTGGAAGGCAACACCGACCATATCACCGAAATCATTGCCGACGGCACGGTGAATTTGCATCAGTTTGAAATGGTCAACACCCGTCAAGAATCCATGCTTTCCTTTACCGATTTGGATATAAAAGCGGAAGAACTGAATTTAATGGAATATAATATGCTGTTTGACAGCATCCGGCTGGACGGACTCAAAATGAACTTTACCCTCAACAAAGATTACAACACCTTTTCCGATTTTGTAAAACCACGCTCCTCCGAAAATCGGGACAATACGGAAAACACCACGGCAACAGATTCTTCCTCAAAGAAACAATTGGCATTGAAAGTGAATGCTTTCAATGTAAACAACGGGTCGGTAAACTTTAGCGATGCCAGCCTGCACCGCACCGTTAACCTCCCTGTTACGGGCATTAACATCTCTTCCAATAATTTTGATTTAAACGATATTTCCAAAATAATGCTCAAAGCCACCATTGCCAAAGGCGGCACCCTGATGGCTTTTTGGGAAGGAACTATAGACGGATGGACATCTCACAATTTACGTCTTAATATCTCCAATTTTGACCTCACCCAAATATCCCCCTATTGTGAATATTATATGGCATATCCTATAGAGCACGGCACTTTCGCCCTTACCTCTTCGGCAAAAATCACCAATGCCCAATTGGACAATCAAAATGCTTTGGATATTAATAAATGTGATATCGGCAAAAAACTTGCCGATATAAAACCCGAATACAATATACCTTTGCGCGCCGGCATATTTGTATTGGAAGACAGACAAGAGAATATAAAAATCGATTTGCCGATATCGGGCAATGTGAGTTCTCCCGAATTTTCATTGAAAAAATTGATACTCAAAGCTATATGTAATTTGATTGTTAAAGTGGCTACCGGTCCTATTGACTTACTGGCCAATGCCTTCGGCTTAAATGCCGATGATTTTAAAGACATGTCCTACTATGTTTACGACATGGACCTTGAATCGGCACACTATACCCAAATGAACACCATGGCTCAAAAAATAAAAGAAAAAGACGGCTTGTCCTTGGTAATCACGCACCAATATAATTTGGAAGAAAATACCAAAGCAATGGCTTTATATCTGAGCAAAAGGGATTATTATCTTCACTCCCGTCCCGATAAAACCGCCATGAGCCTTGGTTCCGACGACATAAAAGCCATTAATGCCATACGCAATGAAAATAAAGATTTTCTAACATATATCAACAGCCAAACACAAGCAGAAGGCAGCATATATGACAAAGCTTTTGCCTTGCATCCGCAAAGCCGCATACAAGACATGATGGAAAAAAATATTGCCGCCAAAGAAAATATCCTGAAAAAATATTTTTACGAAACTGCCGGATTGTCAGAAGAAAAAGTAAGTTTTGAAAACATCACCAAAGAGGATATCACCAATAAAAACACATTTTCTTTTGTGGTAAACTACACCCCCACTGACGACGAAATAGATACAGGAAAACAATAATTAATTTAAATATAGTAAAACAAATATAATTAATACAATCATAGTTTTAATATGAAAATCAAAGAAATAGCAGATTTGCTGAACGGAAAAATTATCGGAGACATCAATTATGAAACCGAAAGTGACAATGCCTTTGCCTCTGATTTAATGAGTGATGTGTTGCGTCTTACTACTCCTTGTGCCATGCTTATTACCGGTTTGTGCAATATGCAAACCATACGTACTGCTGAAATGGCAGATATTAAAGTAATTATTCTTGCTCGAGGAAAAATTGCAGACGAAGAAATGATAGAACAAGCTTCAGTCAACGATATTATCATCATTGAAACCGGTTATAGCTTATTCAAAGTTAGCGGAATACTCTATAATTACGGGGTGCAACCCATTTACTAAACATGCATTATACATTTGACATAGAAGAAGGCAATTTCACCAATGCAGGGCAAGCATCGGGGAATATAAAAAAGACGCTCAAGCAATTGAATGTCAATCCCGCAAGCATCAAACGCATTGTGGTAGCACTGTATGAAGCCGAAATCAATGCTGTAGCCCACGCCTATGGCGGGAAAATAGACGTAGATATTGACAGCGATAAAATAACGATGGTGGTTGCAGACCGGGGTCCGGGCATTCCCAATATAGATTTGGCCATGACAGAAGGTTATTCCACCGCCTCAAAAGAAGTAAGGGAAATGGGATTTGGTGCCGGTATGGGCTTGCCTAACATCAAAAGCAATACCGACCAATTGGATATACAAACCCAATTGGGGGTGGGCACCACTATCACCATGACCGTATTTTTTTAATTAACAACAATAAATAATGGACGATACTAACAATTTTTTCTATCATGCACTCACCGTTGACCATGATATTTGTACCGGATGCACTCACTGCATGAAAGCGTGTCCGACCGAAGCGATAAGAATACGCAACGGAAAATCCGTTATAGACAAAAATAAATGTATAGACTGCGGAGAATGCTTTAAAGCCTGTTCGTATCATGCTATTTATATTAAGCAAGACGACTTTGATTTGATGGACCAGTACAAATACAAAGTAGCTCTGGTACCTGCCACTTTCATCGGTCAATTTGCAGGAGATGTATCCACATCCCAAATATATGCATGTCTTAAACAGATAGGATTTTCGCATATATATGAAATAGAACACGGGGTGTCGTTTTTAATCAACCTTTACAAAAAATACATGGCAGAGCATAAAGACATTAACACCTTTATTTCTCCTTATTGCCCTGCCGTGGTGCGCCTTATTCAAACAAGGTTTCCTTCATTGGTAAAAAATATCATACACATGAAAGTCCCTTTGGACATCACCTCTTTGATGATAAGAGAATATTTATCCAAAGAAGGCATTTGCAGTGAAGATGTCGGAGTGTTTTACGTATCTCCGTGTGCAGCCAAAATAGCTGCAGTTAAAAGTCCTGTAGGAGAAGATTCTTCTGCTATAGCCGGTGTTATCAATATGGATTTTTTATACAACAAAGTACAACATCTGCTTAGCAAAAAAACACAAGGGGAAAGTGAACCTATCGCCAATCATAGTCTTAGCGGAAAAGACATTCTTTGGGAACTTACCGGTGGAGAAAGCGTTAATTTTGACAATTCCAGCTTTGCCATTGACGGCATGAAAAATGTGATAGAATTTTTGGAAAAAATAGAAGACGGCGATATTGAAGTAAACGGACTGGTAGAAATGCGTGTTTGCGACCAAAGTTGCGTTGGAGGTATACTCTGCCCCAACAACAGATTTTTGGCTAAACAAAAATTGGAAATAAGAGCTCAGGAAATCAAGCAACACATAGAAAATAACGATTATCAGGAAGAAGAATTGTTCTCGGAAGAGGAATTTGACAAAAAAATTGCTCCCATGATGAACATTCCCACCATCACTCCCCGCTCCAGCTTCAAACTGCACGACAATTTGCAAATAGCATTAAAGATGGTGGAAAATATCAAAAATATTGAAAGCAAACTGCCCGGCATAGATTGTTCCGCATGCGGAGCCCCCACATGCAGCGCATTGGCAGAAGATATTATAAAAGAAGAGGCAACAATAGACAACTGCCTGTTTTCCCACCTGCCACCGGAAAAATATGACGAATTGCTAAAAAAAATATGGGGAAAAAATATCAAACCTTTATAAACATTTAATAACATGACATTAAAAGAAATTATTGAAAAACTGGATTTAACCGTCTATAACGATGTAAATGGCGACACCGAAATATCAAGTGCCTACGCCTCCGACCTGCTCAGCGATGTAATGGGCAATGCCAAAAGCGGTCAACTATGGATTACCATGCAAACACATAAAAATGTAGCAGCCATCGCCGCTTTAAAAGATGTGCCTGCCATTATACTGGTTAAAAACAATGCCCCCGATGAGGATATGCTGGCATTTGCCAAAGATGAGGATATAGCAGTGCTTTCCAGCAAACAAGCAAGCTTTGAAGTATGCGGTAAATTGTACGAACTTATCAAATAACCCATGAAATTCAAAGCCGACATGCATATACACTCTGTGCTGTCGCCTTGTGGTGATTTGGACATGAGCCCTTCGGCTATAGTGCAACAAGCTAAAGCTAAAGGTTTGGATATCATTGGCCTTACCGACCATAATTCCACCCTCAACGCGGAAGTGACCCGAAAATTGGGAGCTCAATGCGGTGTAATGGTGATGATGGGTGCCGAAGTAACTACCAAAGAAGAAATTCATTGCTTGAGTTTTATGCCTAATAGCGAAAAACTGTCTGAATTTCAACAATTTTTGGATTCAAGGGTGATATTTTTTGAGAACGACCCCGATAAATTCGGATACCAAGTAGTAGTGGACGAAGAAGACAATATTGTTGACCAAGTGCCGCATCTTTTGATTAACGCCCTTGATTTGCCCATGATGGAACTTCAACAAAAAGTGTACGAAATGGGTGGAATATTCATTCCTGCCCACGTAGACAAAAAACGAACCAGCATCAGTTCCCAATTGGTTTTTGTTCCTGACCATCTCAAATTTCAAGCATTGGAATTGAGTTACAATGCCCAAAAGAACCGTTTTTTTGAAAATTTTCCTTGGTTTAGCGACTTTAATTATATTCAAAGCTCTGATGCACACTTTGTTAACGATATAGGGAAAGTGTTCAGCACCTTGGAAATGGATAGTTTCAGTTTTGACAATTTTAAAAACGCCCTACATACAGGAGAGCCTATTATATTATGAAAACATTTGATTTACACGTAATTGACATAGTACAAAATTCCATTAGAGCCAAAGCGGACGAAATAAAAATAGAAATGGAAGACAGTCAGAAAAAAGATTTGTTCTCCATTACCATCACCGATAACGGTTGCGGCATGCCCAAAGAAATGCTGGATGCCATTAACAGCAGCTTTTTTACCACTCGCACCACCCGTAAAATAGGCATGGGCATAGCTTTGCTGAAATATCATTCGCAAATATGCAACGGACATTTTCATCTTAAATCCGAATTGGGTGTGGGCACGGAAATATATGCCGACTATCAACGCTCCCATATTGACATGCAACCCAAAGGTGACTTGGCGGGATGTTTGAGTGATTTTATCTGCCAATATCAAAATATCAATTTTATCGTCAAATACATCACCGACGAAAACACCTTTGAAGTCAGTTCCCGGGATATCAAAGATGTGTTTGAAAATATGGACCTCAACAATTATAAGATTATTTCCACCGTAAAAGAACTGATAGCCGAAAATATAAACCAATAATATGAATTTTGCTAAAGAGATAGCCAATGAACTTCAATTAAATGAAGTAAATGTAAGCAACGTTCTTGACCTTTTGGCAGAAAACGCCACCATTCCGTTCATAGCCCGGTATCGCAAAGAGGCTACAGGCAGCATGGATGAAGTGCTTATTACCGCTATCCGCGACCGTTTTAAGCAAATGATGGACGTAGAAAACCGGCGGGCGGTAATACTCAACTCCATACACGAACAGGGAAAACTCTCACCGGAGCTCAAACTCAAAATAGACCAAGCCAAAACACTTCCTGAATTGGAAGATTTATATTTGCCCTACAAACCCAAACGACGCACAAAGGCTAGCATTGCCCGCCAAAAAGGATTGGAACCTTTGGCCAATGAAATATACAAACAACGCAATATCGACATCCGGAAAACCGCCTTAGCATATATCAATCCGGAAAAAGGAGTGCATACTGTTGAAGAAGCGCTTGAAGGTGCCAGGGATATTATAGCCGAAAACATTTGCGAGGACGAACACACCCGCTCAAAATTACGCAAACTGTTTATCAACCAAGGAAAAATATATTCCTCCGTCATTAAAGGAAAAGAAGATGCCGGTGAAAAATACAGCCTCTATTTTGATAACAACGAATTGCTGAAAAAAGCGTCATCACACCGTATATTGGCCATGATGCGGGGAGAAAATGAAGGCTGTCTCAAACTAAAAATCGCTCCCGATATCAATACGGCCTTAGATATAATGGACAACATTCATCTCAAAGCCGACAACGATGCCGCCGATGAAGTCGCCGATGCCATTGAAGACAGCTATCAAAGACTACTTCAACCGCAATTGGAAACAGAAATGAGGCAAAGAGCCAAAGAAAAAGCAGACAAATATGCTATCAATATATTCTCCAACAATGTACGCCAATTGCTTTTAGCTCCACCGCTGGGAGAAAAAGTAGTGATGGGTATAGACCCCGGATTTCGCACCGGATGCAAAGTTGTTGTTCTTGACCGGCACGGTAATCTTCTCACTCATACCGCTATCTATCCTCACCCTCCCCAAATAGAAGTTCATCAAGCCAATGAAATCATACGCTCCTTGGCGGCAAAATATAAGGTGGAAGCCATTGCAATAGGAAACGGTACGGCTGGAAGAGAGACACAAAACTTTATCAACCACGTCAACTTTGAACAAAAACCTATCATAGTAATGGTTAATGAAAACGGCGCTTCGGTATATTCCGCCTCGGAAACGGCCCGTGAAGAATTTCCGGACTACGATATTACCGTAAGAGGAGCCATTTCCATAGCACGCCGACTGATGGACCCGCTTTCGGAATTGATAAAAATAGACCCTAAATCCATCGGTGTCGGACAATATCAACACGATGTCAACCAAAAATTATTGGCGGAAAGCCTTGATGAAACCGTATCCAGCTGTGTCAATGCAGTAGGGGTTGAACTTAATACCGCAAGCAAAGAGCTGCTGTCTTTTGTATCAGGAATAGGCCCCGCCTTGGCAAAAAACATAGTGGAACACAGAAAAGTTCACGGCGGATTTCATTCCAAAAACGAACTTAAAAATGTAAAACGGTTCGGAGAAAAAGCTTTTGAACAAGCAGCAGGATTTATTCGCATAGCCAATGCCCAAAATCCATTGGACCGCAGTGCCGTTCACCCCGAAAGTTATCACGTGGTGGAAAAAATGGCACAACAGCAGCATTGCTCCATTTTTGACCTTGTCAACCATGCCGAATTAAGGGAAAAAATACATCTTTCCGACTTTGTAAGCGATAAAATAGGAATGCCTACACTTACCGATATTATGAAAGAATTGTCCAAACCGGGACGTGACCCCAGGGAAAAATTCGACCTGTTTGAATTCGACAAAAACATTCACGATATCCAAGATCTCAAAATAGGTATGGAACTGCAAGGAGTAGTGGTGAATATAGCCGCTTTCGGTTGTTTTGTGGATTTGGGCATACACACCGACGGACTGTTACACAAAAGCCGGATGGGAACAAAGCACGTCAACGACCCTGCCAAAATACTGAAAATCAACCAGAAAATTCGCGTCAGAGTAGATGATATCGATATCCGCCGAAAAAGAATATCGCTGTCCTTATTGCCTTTGAAAGAAGAATAAATTTTTGATACCCCTAAAAAGGATACTTGCCTCTCCGAACCAATTTGTTGCCGGAATTTTTCCGGTTAAAACAAAATATCATTTTTTCGGGCACTAAAACTTTTTGCAGGGAGATGTTGTATCAACTTCGTTTTCTATGGTTTAATCCAGTTTGTTTTTGCACAATAACAAGCATTTTCTAATACTTCTCCATATACTCTATCTTCTGACCGCTAAGTTTGGCGAGAAAACTGAAAACCCATCTGACGGAATCCTTGGGAACATTGGTGGCATAGGCTTTGAATCCATGGTCGGTCACCCGCTCTACTACCCACTGCGCTCCGTCCAACATCATTGCAAAATCACTGTGCGGAAGTTCGTCAAGACGCACTTCTTCCATATATCGCAACAATTGCTCGTATTGGGAGGCGGTCATTGGTTTATGACCCTCTTTGACCGAATAAGAAATCACATTTCCTGTTTTGGGGTCTATTTCTGTAATGATGATTTTCCAATAGAGCGTTACATTTTGCTTGTTTTTCATAACACGGAACACCACAGGCGGATCAAAAGAGGGGAATAAGGAAAATCGGAAAATGACTTCGTCTTCCTGCAACTTGTTGTTATAGATGACAGGCTCCTGCATTTTCGTCAAGTACTTGGAGAAAAAGTTAACCCAGAAGAAAGAATCCCATGCATCCATATAATAGTCTTTTGACGCATCAAGTCGACCGTCTTCCGGCCAGTTGATGAAGTAGGAACAGGGAAAATGAATGCCCTCAACGGTATCATACGGCAGTTCGGCCAAAGGGTTGTGCGACCTGTCCAGCTGCTGTTCCAATTGCAACACAGGCATATAGATTTCAGTAATTATCTCTGTATCGGGGTTCATTTCCAACACTTTATAAAAATACTTCAGGGCGCTGTCGCCCGGATGGGAGACCACAGGGCTTCGGTCATAAAAGTTCTCCCAATTGTTTTCATTAAAGAGAGAATCCATATCGGTGGGTGTCTTTACTGGTTCGTGTTCCAAGATATATTCCCAATAGTAGTATTTTCCCATCCACAAGGTGGCTTTCTCGTCAAGAGGATTTTGCAGAAGTTTCCGGTGGCACGCTTCAATGTCCTCCCAGCGCCTTCTGTCGCGTTGTGTCTCCAAAACGGGATGACCGTATTGCGGACGGATGTTTTTCGGCAGAACAAACTTATAACTCACGTTGGCATAGCAACGGACAGTTTTCCCGTTTTTTGTTGCTGGAGTCCATTTGGGCATACTCTTCACCACCCGGATGGCTTCGTCGGCAAAACCGTAATCCATTTCAAGCTTGGGCCAGGAAACATCACGAATCATCCCGATGGAACCGTCCTTCTCGACAATAAACTCCACGTTGACCGTATATTCCACCAAATCCCGCAGAGCGTCAGTAGGGTATCGTACCGCATTTTTGACAAAAGTCGAAAGGGCTTTCTCGCCGCCCGGATAAGTGGGGGCACGAACCCCTTTTTGCCAGTCGGAAGACACCACCATGTCCACATAATCCGGGTCAACAAGAGAAACCAACAAGTTCGTCAGACGGTTTTCTTTCTTGTCGTCGGGACATTCCGTGTAAAAGGAAACGTTGTTCTGGTCATCCTTATACTCCAAAATATACGGGGTTCTAAATCCTTTGCCGCCATTGAGATGACGATAATGCACGAAATCAATCTCTGTCAGGATTTCAGTCATCTGCCTCCACTCAGTTAAAGACAGATTTCGATAGCCGCTGTCAAAAACGCCCTTGTCCCAGACATTGCCGTAATATTCTTTTTCAGTAGCGTCCACATATCCTGTATCGCTCAAAGCTAAGTGGGTGGTATGAACAACATACCCCTTGATGGCTTTCCCCTTTTTCCAAAACAAGGTGGTAAAGCCGTCCTTTTTTCGGATTTCGACAAACAGCGGATGCGCGAATTCCGGAAAGTAGTTCAGGCGGATAATGGTATCTCCCTTGTCCGGAGTGATGTCTCGCAGTGGTGTGATGCCGGCCAGGCGCATATAGAAAACCGCCTCCCCGATTTCATCATTGTTTCTATCGTCTTTGGGATAGAAATAATTCTTGGGAAAATAATCCTCAAAATTCCAACGTTCCTGATGCTGTTGTGCGAAAAGCGGCATCACTGACAGCAGATACAACAAAATGGCAGGTAGGTGTAAATACTTGTTCATAACGGTTGATATTATCAAAAGGCAAATGTTTGCAAATAATTGTGTTTCTATTGGGTGATGAACCAGCCGATTTCGGGGCGCAGGGCGTGGGTGACGGTATCCTGTGACAAGCCGACAAAACCGGAATTCAGCATAAGCCGTGTTTCCCTGCCTTTGATGTCAATGAAACGAAGCGGCACAGAGGCAGTCTCTGTCGGCAAACTCTCAGAAATATCGTAGAGTCCTTTGAAATCATTACGGAAAGCAATGGGAGGAATCTCCTTTAATTCTTCAGGAGTACAATGTGATTTAAAATTGTTGTAAGGGAAGAATTTGATTACCCAGCCGTCGGAAATCACATTCGGGTCACCACACATTTCATACTCCGGATTGCCATGTTCCTTGTACATTGACTTCCAAAACTTTTTATCAACCTCACCCTGTGAAGCTTTGACAATTTTCTGCAAAACGGGTTCCATTTCGTCCACCCACCAGTCAAGCTGGTATTTGCGGAGCAGCTGCACGCGGTCCGCGATTTTCTGCCAATCTTCCGGCGTTCCTTCCAATATGACGGAGGGGATGCCGCATATTTCCAGGATAGTGTAATCGAAAAAACTTTTCATGGCGGACATGATGGTGACCTGCGACACGACCCGAGTCACCGGCGTGGTGGTGGAGAAATCTGCGGTTAGGGTCTGTACAAACTCTTCTCCTGTATATTGGGCAATCTGCTGTGTAAATTCGGAAAAACATTCTTCCCAGTGGCAATTTTTCAGGTTATGCTCGCTACACACCTGCAACTCCTTTTTTCCTTCGAAATCCACCAGCAGCGGTCTCAGCGTGTCGGCATTATGATCTATATGCTGCACAAATCCCTGGCAGATAAGCAGCCAGACGGCATCCGGCGAGAGCACAAATGGACGGTGTTCGGCGTACGCCATGTGCATGCCGTTGAAAAAGGGGTG
>JAFZXM010000050.1 GCA_017616775.1 Bacteroidales bacterium | reverse complement strand
GGCGAGCGAAGCAATGCCCGTTTTGTCTTGTCATATTCGTTACAATATGCGAAACTGCTTGCAGAACGGTAAAATCATATTTAACGTATCACCTTTTTTAAGCATTGTCATTGATGACAAGCGTTTTCTTTAATTAATTTTTTAAAAAAACTGTCAGAGGATGACAGAAAACATCTGCGGGATAAGGGTAAAATCCCCCTGGCCCCCTTAAAAGGGGGAAAATAGTGACGTTTTATGTTGGTTCTATCGACATGATCTTCAACCTTCGGTGGCAGAAAACGGCGGATTCGCATTGGCTAACCTGTTACGATTATTTAATGGTACAAAGTCGGCATACCACAGAGGCATTCGATGAAAAAGCGTTAAAAAACTAACGGAACGCCAAGCTCCCCCTTTGGAGGGAGGTTTCTGCCTGTCTTGTTGGGGAAAGAGAATCCCCCCGGCCCCCTTAAAAGGGGGAGGATTTTCGGTCTTTCTTGTTTGGGGAAAAGAGCATCCCCCTGGCCCCCTTAGAAGGGGGAAAGGTTTTCTGCCTGTCTTGCTGAGGAAAGAGAATCCCCCTGACCCCCTTAGAAGGGGGAAAGGTTTTCTGCCTGTCTTGCTGAGGAAAGAGAATCCCCCTGACCCCCTTAGAAGGGGAAAGGTTGTGGAAATGTTGCTATTCTTTTACAATTTTATATTCAAACACTTCCTCCCCTACTATCACTCTTAACATATACATGCCTTGCGGATAAGGTTTGATATCTATGGTTTGATAATGGATGCCGATACCGGCTGTTTGTTGTGTATGGGCAATCCGCTGACCGTGTATATTATACAGTTGCCAGGTTATGGTGGCGGGGGTTTGTATGCCATAGCACAACTGCACCTGTTCCCGGGCGGGGTTGGGATACGGTGCCTGCACAAAATTGCCGTCATTCAAGAGCAGGCATTTTTCTCTTTTTTCCGCATCGGGTGCGGGCGATATCAAATCATCATAGGGGGTGTACAGATGCACGCATGCATAGTCGGCGGTATTCCTTTTGGCTATGGATGTGCGGAAGGTATAGAGCCTCATTTCACCGGCAGGCAGCGGGAGACTGTCGGTTTCGTAGAGGGTGACATTATCATAGGTGAATGCATATTGCAACAGGGGCAATGCCCTGTTGCTTTTGTTGAGCACCAATATTTGCGGTGTGAGCGCCCCGTTGCGGGCAGGCAATTGAAAATCCGCCAGGTCGGCTTCCAGATAATAGGCGGGCAACACTATGTGTATTTTTTGTTCATTGGTGCAATTGCCCGCATTGGCGGCCGTCAAGCTCACCTCATAGCTGCCTTCTGCCCCGAAATCGAAATCGGGATGTTCTTCCGTGGAAGAGCCCAACAGGTCAAACTGCCATTGATAGCTGTCCGCATTACGGCTCAGGTTGGTAAAGCGGAGGGCATATAAGCCCCCGGGGGCATAGTCATAGCTGAAATCCGCTTTGGGTGAAGGTGTTACCGTTATATTCTGCCATGCCGAATCGGCACAGGCATTGGTGTCATATACATATAGCCTGAGGGTGAAGGTGCCGGCGCTGTCCGCTGGTATCACAGGCAAGGTATCGTTATAGACTTTACCGAGATAATGCCACTGATAGGTCAGACGGTTGCCCGTTCCTGCCGAGGAGGCATCCTGAATGTGCAGGGTATCGTATTGGCACAGATTGCTGACGCTGAAAGCGGCATGCGGCAGCGCTGCCACTTTTACCTCCGCCTCCGTTTCCGACAGGCATCCGTTGAGGTATTGCAGCTGCAGGGTGATATGATAATTGCCGGGCTGCTGTACGGGTATTTGTGCATGGTTGGTGTGGCCGTCCAAGCTGTTGCCGTTGACGGTCCAATATCTGTTGATCACTTTTTGTTCCACCGGCAATGCCGTAATATCATTCAGATACAATATATCCCCCACGCAGGGCCGGGTGCGGCTGAATTCGGCTTGAGGGGCGGGCTTTACGTAGAAAGGTGTGCGGATGCTGTCCACACATCCCGTCACCGTTTTTGCCACTAGCAGCACCTGATGCATGCCGGTATCGGCAAACACATGTTCGGGATGAATCCGGGAGGTGCTGTCCTCCGGTGCAAAATACCATATATAGTCCGTTACCCTGTATTCCGAGCGGGTAAGGTTTCGGAAACTTACAGGGGCGTCCTCGCAAGCTGTTACAGGGCTGAATTCCGGCTGAGGCAAAGCATATACCGCCACGGTGCTCTGATAATCCTGCTCGCATCCGGAAGAACTCACGCAATGCAGATTAACCACATACATGCCGGCGCTATCGTACCGATGCCTGAATCCCTGCAAGGCGAAAGCGGGAGTATAATCCTGCCCGTCTCCCAGTGCCCATTCCGAAAGGATGATGGTGGAGCCGTCATCGGTGGAGGAAGTGTTGACAAAGGTGGTGCTGTCTCTCAGGCAGATATTGTCCGCAGTAAAACTGGCCAAAGGCGCATTGCCTTTTTTGATGATATAGAGGCTGTCTCTGCCGATGCAGCCTATGCTGTCCCGCACCTGCACCCCGTACCAGCCCGTTTGGGTGAAAACAGTATGGAGGATATTGCTGTCCCCCGTGGACCAAAATACATGAAATGTTTCTATCTCTTGCGGATATTGCAATACGATACTATTGCCATTACACAAAGAATCTATAGGAACAATAGATGTAAGTGTTTGTGTTTGATTAGTAGTTGTAATATGAAATTTTAAACCTATTTGACGTTGCAAACTATCTGTTAATATTACCTGATAGTCTCCTGCCTTATCTGTCACAAAATTTTCTCCTATTTGTCCATTGCTCCATTGATAGGTATAAGGGTATTGGTAATTCATATTCCATTTTACACTATCACCAGAACAAATGAGTGTATCCGATATGTCCGGTACATTCAAAAATACATCTATGGTATCCGTTTCCTGCCAACCGAAACGGTTAACGGTGGTGAGCCAATAGGTTCCGTTTTGTTGAACAGTAATACTAGGAGTCGTATCCCCTGTGCTCCATAAATAAGAAATATATACCTTATCGGGTTGCAAAGTATCACACCTTGAATGTGTAACAATATTCTCCCTTAAATTTAATCTGCCATGATATTTCTCTGACATATATTGAGCAAGCCATCTGTTTTGTACACTATCCAAGGCAGCTTGATAATAGATAAATTCCGGGATATTTCCTTGTAAATATCGTCCATTAGAAGATGCATTTCTCCCTAATCGTAAGCCCAACATATTTTGGGTACCGACATTACCGACAAATATGTCTTGATGATTATATATAAGTTTAGAATTTTGTTTATTGAAAAGAACATTCAAATAAACATGTTCCAATTGCGTTATTTTTAACAGCGTAGTATCGATAACATTTGATATACCTGCATAATAATAAAATGTACTTGATGGAAAACTATATCCAAATTCATTCCGAATATTACCACTTTGTCCGCAAAAAAAAACAAAATCACTATAAAGATTACATTTATTAGTTAACAAAATATAGGTATTAGGTTGACTGCATGAAGTATCACTACAGGAGGATAGATAATCATTACCATCAAAATACAAGGATAAACAATCATTCAAAGATGTATCATTTTGTACAAAAGTAGGCCTACTATTAACACCCGTTTGTATCAAATGTAAATCATTGCCACTCTTGTCATATAAAGTATCCACATGTCCATTTACCTGATGAGTACTATCTGCGGCATACCAACCCACCAAATCGGGTATCATACGGGGGGTGAAATAGATAAATTTCAAACAAGGGCCGTATGTACCTCCTTGCGGCATAATCCGCCAATAATAGGTGGTGTCTGGCGCAAATACTCCGATTACCGTATCCTGTCCATGCACATCGGCATTGACCAATAATTGCGTAAATGCCGTATCCATAGCTATTTGCAAATGATAAGTTGAGGTTGCAAGGTGTTGGTTCCATTGAAAATGTACTGTATCCGTATATATCATTTGCCCGTCTTTAGGAAATACGGGACGAATATATTGGGCTTGTAGATTACTAATTATCAATAACATATTCAAAATAAAAAATAAGAATTTTTTCATGCTATTTTTCGACTTTTTAAACCTATAAGGTAATATAAAATATCTCATTTTTTTATGTATATCCATCTCTTCAATAGGTTATTATTTTATTTTTTTAACACTACCTGATATGATTTCTTCATACATATTCCTCCATTGAGGAGCAATAGCAGTCCATGATGTTAAATTGTACAAGGATTTTCTATTATTCAAACACCATTGTTTATAGACAGGATAATTTTCAATAACAGATTGTAGATTTGAAGAGAGATTTTCTATTGCTGTTTTACAATAATAAATACCGTTATCCAAATAAATATCATACGGCAACCAATCTCCCGCCAACAAGACATTCCCACAATACAAATGTTCTTGCAATGAAGCAGCAAGCCCGTCTGTTGTTTGTATGTTCACTACTATATCGGTCTTAATTCTCATGGAAAGATTTTGATGCAAAGAAAGCCGTTCTCTTTGAATTTGATATGGAATCTGCAAAGTTTTCAATTTCTCATTTATTTGATGATAATAATCTTCTTCCAACAGATATGTCATCGGGAGAAAAAGAAAAATCTTTTGCTTCAGTTCTATGGGAAGTTTTTCTATTGCTTCCAATATCAACATGTGTTGTTGTTCTTTCCTGCCATTATAACCGCATGTAACCAGCATTTTACCTTCCACCTGCTTATCGAAGAAAGAAAAATCAACAGAAGTACTATCTTCCAAGAGTTTATCCAATAAATCGAACTGATCTAATCCATAAGGAATTCTTATTAGTTTATCAGCATACTGCGGATATACTTTCTTAAAATAACTTACTGCATTCTCGGTAGAAACCTGAATTTTGTCTGAATGTTTATAAATTTCATCATGCCATACCTTTTGATCAACCGTTTCACGGAATAAATCAGAACCCCATATATGCGTTTTTATCCGTATTCCTTTTTGATGACATTTCTTCGCTATAGTGGAAAAATCAAAAACAAACAAACTTTGTATATCCAATATATCATAATTTCTTGCAATCCATGAACACAATAGACTATTGTATGGAAAATACTTTTTAATCAACACCCTGACTTTAGGAATACGCATAAGAAACTTGTAGAATTTGTCAACTACTCCGAATTGGAATCGTCCTCCTTGAGGAGAAATAAACTCTTTTGTGGTAATATTAAGCATATCCATATAAACGCCAACATCATTCAAATGCCTGCATACGCTCTCCATTAAGGACATCTGAATAAAATCATTTTTGTGCAGCAACAATATTCTCATTTTCCAATATATTTAAGATATTCATTCCATTCTCCCATATCACGCCATGCATTCTCACTGATAGGAAAACAACCTACTCTACCACCACGTAATTTTACTTTCTCTATCAATTGGGTAATATGAAACATTTCGCCTTCAGGTATTTCATCAATCAATTCCGGATTTAAAATATACACACCTGTGTTAATCATAAAGGTGTTTTCGGGTTTTTCCTTCAATTCCGACAACAAACCGCTTTCTCCCGCCTCCACCACTCCGTATGGAATAGATTGCGATTTGACAGCCGCTATCAAGGTAATCTCATTTCCATTTTTCACATGATAATCATAAACATCACTATAATCTTGTTCTATGACAATGTCACAATTGGACACTATAAAGGGTGTATTGATTTTCCCTTTCAGCAATGACACACTTCCAATAGTTCCTAAAGGTTTATTCTCTTGAAAATATTCTATATCATAATGGTGTGACAATTGAGAAAGATAGAACTTCAACATTTCCACCTTATAATTTACTGATATGTAAAACTTTTTACAACCAATGGATTCAAAACGATCCATAATTTCCTCTATGATGGTTTTTTCTCCGACCGGAATCAAAGGTTTAGGAAGGACATTAGTTAATGGCTTAAGACGCGTACCAGCTCCCCCTGCCATAATAACTATAGGAATATCTATTTTTTTTCGATTATCTGCAGTAACATTTCCTTGAAATATTTCATCCCAAAAAATAACATCCACCAAATTACCGCAATCATCAAGGATAGGCATACACTCCGCTCTTAGCATCATGATTTTTTGTTTTATTTCATCCAAAGAATCTCCTTCACGAGCAAATATTTTATTTTTTTCAAGTACATCAGATACTCTAGTTGACAAAGAAATATTGTGAATAATGGCACGTTGTATATCTCCGATAGTAAGAATACTTACAAAACAGTTTTTATTAAAAACCAGAAGCATCTTAACACCTCGTTCATCCATAACTTTCATCGCTTGCAATAAAGTGATAGTAGAATCGATAGAACGAAATTGTATTTCTATTTCTTTTTTCATATTATTTTTATTCATAAAACATAATAATCATAAACTTACAGAGGTCTAGCTGGAACTCCTATCACCGTACATTTATCTGCTACTGACTTGGTAACAACCGCACCTGCTCCAATAATAGCATCTTCTCCTACACAAACATCCGGTAATAATGTTGAATTTGCACCAATATAGGCCCCTTTACATATCTTTACTCTTCCCAAAGCAACTGCATTTGGTGCTATTGTAACAAAATCAGAAATACTATTATCATGCATCACATTGCAATTTGTATTCAATTTTACAAAACACCCAATTTGAGTTGAAGCAGAAATATTTACCCCAGACTGAACAATACTTCCTTGTTCTATTGTTACGGTTTTTGATACCCTCGCTTCAGGACTAATTAATTTGGCAAATTCACAACCAAAATGACGATAATATTCTACAAGTTTCATTCTGATTATAGGAGAATCCGGAGAAATTACCAACTGTATATTTTTGCCAGTTGAGATTATTTTTTTTGCATCTTTATCTTTCCCTAAAATCGGATACCCATAATACTCTCCTGACAATTGATTATCAATGATTCCAACTATTTCATATCCGCACATTTCACTTAATTCTATTATTTCATGGAATCCACCGATAAGAATAATCTGTTTACTCATTTTTAAATTTTATTTTTACTTTAATACTGTTTCAAGTGTATTACAAATAAAATCCACTTGTTCATCCGTTAATGCTGCATACATCGGGAGCGTAATTTCATGATCAGTAACATATTCGGTATAAGGAAGTTCTGCTGGAAAATCCTTATAAATAGAGAAACGATGAATAGCCGGATAATGCACACTAGTTTGTATACCTGCTGCATGAATCTTTTCCCTGACAGCATCGCGATACACTTTATCTCCTTTTGTTATAATTATAGGCATAATATAATTACTGACAAACTCCTTATTGTCAGCGAATGGCACCACTACCCCTTTTATGTTATTTAATCTTTCCAAATAATGCATGCGTATCAAATGGCGCTTTTTAAGGTCATTTGGTAACTTTTTCAGTTGCTCAATTGCAATAGCTGCCCGAATGTCGTCCATACGATAGTTATAACCCAACTCTATAATATCGTATGTAGTAGCATGCCCACTGGCACGCTGATAACTCATTGTAGTCATTCCATGCGACCGCAACAAACGAGCTTTCTTCGCCATTTCTTCATTATTAGTAATAAACATTCCACCTTCACCGGTTGAGATATTCTTATTTGAGAAGAAACTGAAAGCTGCACAATCGCCTATAGTTCCAAGTTTCTTACCATTGTACTCTGATAACGGTCCATGACAAGCATCTTCAATTACTTTGAGATTATATTTACTTGCAATGGTCATAATTTCATCCATCTTGGCAGGAAATCCAGCCATATGCACAACAATAATTGCTTTGGTCCTTGAAGTTATCTTCTTTTCAATTTCATTTGGATCAATATTAATATGATTAGATCCTACAATATCACAGAAAACGGGGGTCGCTCCCACATAGCGAATACAATTCACAGATGCAGCAAAAGTCAAAGATGGTACCAACACTTCATCTCCAATACCAATACCACATACTTTACAACATATATGCAAAGCAGAAGTACAATTTGACATGCTAACGGCATGTTTTACTCCCCACATATCAATAAACATCTGTTCTAGCTCTGCATTTTTAGGACCAGTAGAAACCCAGCCTGACTTGATAGTATCGCAAGCTGCCTGAACTTCTCGTTCATCAAAATTAAGGTTAAATAATGGAATTTTATACTCCATCTTTGTCTATTTTTACATTTTTTGATCTAAATTTTTCCCTTTTTCTTCGTGATTAAAATTGGGAATAAATTCTTTAATAAGTTTCACCACATCTTCTTTAGTAAAATCCTTGGAAAATAATTCTTCCAACTTTCTAAAGAATGCATTTACATCTTCTAAGGAACGACTTGCAGCATGTTCAACAACACCTAATGCCTTGAAACGTTGCATATCAATCTTCTCTTCTGGCACATAGAATTCTTCATATGCTTTTTCTCCTGTCGTATCGCTTTTTGTGTATATTACAGGCCATTCTTTGCTGTCTCCACACACTTTTGAGGAAAATTCTTTTGCTTCAGATTCGGATACACATTCTTTTATCTCCAAATTCAAGGCCTTAACAAAATCATTACAAATATTAGAGAAATTTAACATCTGATCTTCTCCTAATTTTGGGAAAAAAACTTCTCCACCCTTACCCAAAATGCACGCCAACATACATATTTGACCGCTCTCTTCCGGAGATACAAAATAACGTTTCACATCAATAGGAGTTACCAAAGCTTGTCTCTTTTGTATCCTATGAAGCCAACCGTCAAGTAAAGAACCATTACTGAAAGCAACATTGGCAAAACGAGCAGTCGTTACTTTGAAATATTTGTTGTATGCCATCACCAAATCTTCCATAATTCGCTTGCTGGCTCCCATAATATTTACAGGATTGGCAGCTTTGTCAGTTGATACACAAAAGAAATGCTTGGGAGGATACTCACAAAGCAAGTCCATCAACTTTTTGGCTTTTATGTCATTGTTCTCAATTAATGCTTGAACTGAGTTTTTATCTTTCTCACTACGAACATGCTTGTGTGCAGAAAAATTGGCTACTATATCAAACCCTTTTTCCTCACGAAAAATACGGGTAAAAATAGGGTCTGCAAAATTAAGTGTATAGCAACGGAATTCATCAGGTATATACATTCCTCGCGTACTTCGCAAGTCACGAACCAGTTCTGTCAAACCGTTTTCGTTAAGGTCAATGACCACCAATTTGCTAGGACAGAATTGTAATAAAGCCTTAATAAATGAGGAACCTATACTACCGGCACCACCTATCACACATACCGACTTCCCACTAATTTCGCTATTCAATTTGGCTCGATTAGATTCAATGTCTATTTGAAATAGACTTGTTGAACGTTTTGTAATGAATTGAGAAATAAATGTGTTTAAATTAATCATCATGCAAATACCAATCAATTAAATAAATCTCGCCGGCAATAATACTTGACGTGTTCTTCCCGTCTTAAGATTCATGCCCTTTGTAAATATATCATCGTTTAGAACTGTAATTTGTGCTGCTCCCAAAATTTTATCACAGAAATTCTTTTCTTCCGTAGAACCTAAAGAAAACTGAAGCGACAAATAATATGTATGTGGGCGAAGGTTTAATGATGGAATTGCTATTGAAAAATGACCTTCCTTCAGTTTGGAAAAATCGTGTTCCATTTCATCCGACACCCAACTTACAATGCTGTTACTATATTCATCGGTTATTCCACATGCAATGATAGCCTCATTTAAATCAGCTTCTAAATCATTTATTACAAAATGGACTTCAATGGTTAATGGTTGTCCAACAAACACTTCATTAACAGCATCTCCATTAACATTACGAAAAACGACATTACTAAAATATATTTTTCCATTTCCATAACGATCAGACCTTTCCAAAAGAGGTTTATTCTGCTCATCATTATTAATAGCCAAATATTTAGCAACAGTTTCTTCTGCAGTACCCGAAAAAGACACCATACCATTCTCCAATAGTATACCGGATTTACATAATTGTTTTATACTTGTCATATTATGGCTCACAAATAGCACTGTTCTTCCTTCGCCTTTGCTGACGTCCTTCATTTTTCCTATGGCTTTTTTTTGGAATTCGGCGTCGCCGACTGCAAGGACTTCGTCCACCACGAGGATTTCGGGTTCCAGGTGGGCGGCAATGGCAAAGCCGAGGCGCACGGTCATACCGCTGGAATAACGTTTCACGGGAGTATCCAAATAGCGTTCCACGCCGGCAAAATCCACTATCTCGTCCAGCTTGCGGCTTACTTCGGCACGGGACATGCCCATAATGGCGCCGTTCATATATATGTTTTCCCTGCCTGTCATCTCGGGGTGAAAGCCTGTGCCCACCTCCAACAGGGAGGCTATGCGTCCGCTATAGGATATGGTGCCCGTGGTGGGCTGTGTAACGCGGGAGAGCAGCTTCAGCAAGGTGCTTTTGCCGGCACCGTTCTTGCCTATGATGCCCACCACATCACCCTGCTCTATTTCCATGTTAATGTCTTTGAGCGCCCACACATATTCGCTTGTGCCCTTGGTGGAACGGTCGTTGGTTTCCCCTATTTTCAGATAAGGGTCCTCTTTGCGGCGTATGTTCACTGTCCACCAACGGTTTAAATCGTGGCTGAGCGTTCCGGTGTTAATCACACCCAAACGGTATTGTTTGCTTACATTTTCTATCTTAATGGCTATACTCACTTTCTGTCACTTGTAAATACAATTTGCAAAGATAGCATTTTTTGTTGTATTCTATATTAATGTATATCCTAAACAGAAAAAAAATATACCCCTTATCCCAAAAGGGAACGCCAAACTCCCCCTTTGGAGGGAGGTTTCTGCCTGTCTTGTTGGGGAAAGAGAATCCCCCTGGCCCCCTTAGAAGGGGGAAGATCTGCCATTGACGAGTTTTCTTTTAATAAATTAAAAAAACTGTCAGAGGATGTTTCTCGTTGCACGACAATGGAAGCGAGCAAAATTTCCTTGCAAAGCAAGCTTTGCAGCTAAATTTTCACTCACTTCCACTTTAGTCCATCCTCTGACAAGAAAACCG
>JAFZXM010000003.1 GCA_017616775.1 Bacteroidales bacterium | reverse complement strand
GTTTCGCTGCCGCCTTCCAAATCGAAAGTGATATTGCTGATAACAATATTTTGTGTGTTATTCAAGGTAACGCCGGATGTGAATACCACGTCATCAGGATCGCCTGTGGATGAGGTGATAATCAAAGTGTCGTTAACGGTGAGCAAGTCAGCAATAGAGGTGAGATTGATAGCTTCGGTATATTTGCCCGGAAGTATGTTCAATGTTACTTTACCGTCTATACCGCATTTTTCCAATGTCTTGACAAATTGAGCCATGGAAGAGAAATCGGTATTGGTATCACCCAAAGTGTATATACCGTCAAGGGGACCGTTACATGTTACAATATCCACGCTCAAGGTGTCGTCATAAAAAGCGGAATCATACACATGGTTAGGACTATCCACCCACATGGTGATATTGTCTATTTTGCCTGCTACGGCCGTATAGGAACCCAAAGTTACTGTATCCACAAAGTCGGCGGGCAAAAGGCCTGTCCATGCATAACTTACGGGTGTTCCGTTATTGATGGTGTAAGTAATGTTGCAGGATGTTAAATCTGCAATACCCGTATTACGTATCATGGCCTGAATGGGATGAATACCCGGGGTAACACCGTTTTCACTGGGGCTTACTATCTCTTCTAATGCTACGGAGTTGGTGTCGCTCCTTCCCATGGTAAACAAACGGGTAACGGGGAGTTCCACTTTCCAGCCGGAATAGGTGGGCATTGCTCCGTCATCGTAGCAAGCCATGGAAGGATTAAAGTTAACATCACACATCCATTCCACTTCATCATCGTAAGAACCGTCATTATTCATCCAATATATCACCAAACTGTTGTTAGGGGTAGTCATAAATGGGTTGGTGAGTGTGATATCCATCCATTGTCCGCCTACAACGGTAACACTGCCGGACCATACCAAAGTAGCACCGGCGGTAACGGGATCTACATAATCTGCATCGTTAAATATGGTGTCGCTAACCATTTTCATGTAGCATTGTTGGTTAAGAACCGGACCGTTCAAATAGGAAGAAATCGGTTTAAATGCAACATTGCGGATAAGAGCAGAAGATTGGGGTAATGCTCTCGGAGGTATAATGGTGCGGGACCAACTGTAATCATAATAAGGATTAAACGGGGCATCATATTGGGAATAGGTAGAGTTAGTGTCACCTATATAATAATATTGAGGACCGCCTGAACTTATAAATTTGATATAATACCATTGAGAGGTGGTTACCACATTACCCAAGCTGTCGGTTTTTGTTACTGAATAGCTTACACGGTTGTTGAAACGGATGTTAGGTATTACGGCATGCCACATGTTCTTGCCTTGATAAGACATGGGTATGGTAACACTAACAGGGGTGTTGTTGGTATCCGGATAGGTATAGGTCATATTCAAAGCGTCTATATTTGCTCCTGACAAAGTGCGGGCATGCAATTTCATCAAATACGGACCTGTAGAATATACAGTGTCCACAGGAACATCTATCCAGGTGAACACTATATCGGAAGAACCGTAAATTATTTTTACCAATGTATCGTCAAAAGTGTTGGTGTCAATAACGTTGTTAGGCATGTTTATCCATACAACAATGGTATCCAACATGTTTACTCTCGGATGATAGCTGCCTATGATTGCCGTATCCATATAGTCGTCAGGAAGATTTCCTGTCCAAGTGTAAGCAGCCTGAGCCACTCCGTTGACTGTCCAGTTGACAACGGCAGAGTGCAAGTCTGCATAGCCCTTGTTGCGGAATGATATTTTTACCGGCACTTGGGTGGAGGGAGAAGTGGCAACAGAATCGTCCATCAATATGGTTTCCAATGCTACAGAGTTGCTGTCTTCTATAGAAGATCCGAAATACATTCTTGTAGTAGGAAGTCCGTCTAAAGTACTGTTGGTGGTGGTGCTGCCGTTGCAACCGCTCCATTCTGTGCCGTAACGGGCAACGTTAGTATATCCCATACTGTTGTTTGACCAATAAATGGTACCGCTGTTTTGACTGCATGGATTCAAAGAGGCTGCGGTATCTATCCAATAAACCACCACATTTTGTCCGGCAGGTATTGTTGCAGTACGTTGGAAAGTTACTTTGTTCCAGTTAGGTGTAACGTTCAAATCACCGCTATATACCAAAGTGGCGCCGGCTGTAATAGGGTCTTCATAAGCACCGCTGGTTATAGCATTGTCTGTGGTGCTGCCGATATAACATTTTACCCCGTGGCGAACATGATAATAAGTATAGGAATTGACATAAGCAATACCGCTGATGCTGACAGGCATGGTAGTATTTCCGACATCACTTGCATGGTACAAAGTTCTTGTCCAGTTGTTTGTACCCAATGTAGCCCAAGGATGTATGCAGTTACCGCCCGAAACAGATGAGCCTATTTGAATAGAGTCGTTAATGGCTCCGGCTGACATGTGTTTGCTATAAAATCCCGATCTTGCAGTTGCATAATTGCCAACGGTATCATGTCCATATATATAATATGTAAATGTAGTACCGAAAATATGTTGGGGAATAACGGCCTCCCATATGGAGTCACCTTCCACCCGTGTCATCAGCAGACTGTCGGAATGTGTGCCTGCAACGGCATGAGAAGCAGTATAGTTAAATACAGGATGAACTATCGGAACAGCAGTTCTTGCAGCTACCTTTGCCCTAATGGTGTAAGGACCGGTAACGCCGACAGTGTCTCCATAATGGGTTTGAAATTCCACTACAGGAGGCTTGATTTCATACATGGAGGCAGACAACTCAAAATTGTCTATTACCCATCCGTGAGAAATCTGCGTGCCGCTTACATTACCTTTTTTGATAATGAAACGGATTTGAACTTCTGAATAGGAAACATCATTGGAAAGGTCGAACATTTCTTCCTTCCACCATGAATTGGCAGGAACAGCCAAACTGTCGGAAGCATTCCATACAGAATAGCTTGCTGCATTGAAACCGGTGACACCGTAATTGGATGCACCGCCTTTGTAAGTGTTGGCAGGAAGTACTTGCCACTGGGCACCTACATTGTTTAGTCTGTATTCCACCCTCACCTCATCCATAGGCGATACCTTACAGATGTGGCTGAAGCGGAGTGATACATAAGCATAGTTTGAACAATCGTAAATCGGAGAGGTGAGTATCACCGAATCTCCTGTACCGAAAGGAACTTCACTCCATATGGATTTGGTGCCGCTTACGGCCAAATTATATGGATTGTACGAAGTTGTCCATGCCGTGCCGGGTGTGGATGTGAATGTGTGGGAATTTCCGTCAAAATTCTCACCGCCCACCACAACAGCTTGGGCATTTGCTAGTTGCAGCGATATTATCAAACCGCAAAGAAGCATCAAAAATCTTTTCATACTGTCAGTATTTTATTGCGCCTACTCACTTAAGGGCATTTCGGCATACTCCACAAAATTCTCGGGTACAAAAATAGTAATTTCAAATTAATGATAATGAAGTTATTAGAAAAATTGTAAAAATTTATGTAAACACTTGAATATAAGCAAAATGTATTTAAATAAAATTGTAATATATGAATAATAAATTTTAAAAAAAATTTATTAGCAAAGCCAATTTGATATTCAAGAACATGATTATGAAATAATTTGGTAGAAAAAAAGCATGCATGAATCAAGTTTTTGTAGGGAGTAACGGATAATCCTGACAAAAAAAGGAGCCCTGAGGCTCCTTTAAAAATTGATTCCGCGAAG
The DNA here is from genome assembly GCA_017616775.1 of Bacteroidales bacterium. Classification (GTDB taxonomy): domain Bacteria; phylum Bacteroidota; class Bacteroidia; order Bacteroidales; family WCHB1-69; genus UBA1205. The sequence goes on along the minus strand of JAFZXM010000003.1, from coordinate 280 downwards.
GGATTATTTTCTTATCACCATCTTCTTCATCAGACGTTGGCCTTGGAAGTCCATAGTGTAGAAATAGATGCCGGCAGCCATGTTTTCAGTGTTGAATACTATGCTGTTGGTTCCGGCAGCGGCTTCCACTTCTTCGGTATAGATTACCTGACCTGCCACATTCAATATGGTGAACATTACAGCACCGTCTTGAGGTATGCTATAACGTACCATGGCTTGATTGTCGGCGGGGTTGGGAACGTTTTGGCTTAAACTGATACCGTCGTTTTCACCGTCGTTG
>JAFZXM010000002.1 GCA_017616775.1 Bacteroidales bacterium | reverse complement strand
TTTTTTACATTGAATATAAAGGCAAATAAAATGATAACAAATATAAGAGAAAACAGCATGAAAATTTGGCAACGGATATATTGGAAAATCCTTGCTGCTTTCGGTATCGTTGTTGTTTGGCTGCAAGCCGGTACATGTTTGTTTCTCCCTTATCATGATGCAGAACCGCAAAACAATACAATTTTTGCCGGTTTGTTCCGTTATAAAAATAATATTTGGTATTTGTGCAAGACAAACTTGGGCAAAAGTCCGCTGCTATTGTCCGGGCACGGTGGCAGTAGCGGCATGACCCGCAAAACCTGAATGCTTTTATGCAGCAAAGGGATTTTCTTTTCCGTTCCTTGTGCCGAAAGCAGTTTGAACTGCATGTGAAAGAAAAAGGAGGCTGCCACCTTTTCATGGCAGCGAAAAAATAACATAAAAAATAATTGAGATATGAAAAAATTTTTTTTAGCTGCTGTAGCAGCATTAGTAGTTGTAGGCTTGGTTTTTGTTGCCTGCAAAAAAGAAAATTCAACAATAGAAGAACAAGTAACCCCACAAAGGATGCATAAATTAATGGCTCCTGATACCATTTATATAGGTGGTAACTATGAAAGAAATTTGGATTGTGATGAATCTGGGGCAGGTTGTGCATTTCAAAGTGGGACTATTGTAGTTCGTCCAAGTAATATGAATCAAGTACGCAATATATTTCATGATTTGATTCTTGCCGAAGGCACTTCCAATGGTGAAGAAACAAAAAGAGGGATTATTATTGATGAAATTTCTTTATTTGGGGAGTTTATTCCATCAGGTTGGTTAGACAAAATTGTGGACGGAACCGGTTCCATTTCTTGTGAAGAAACAAGTACCGACAAATTTATTTTTGATATCCATCTGATGAACAATGACGGAGGCACTACTTATTTCCAATACGCAGACAATTCCGTGTTGGATTTTGTTGCCATTCCTGTTTGGTTAGCAGAAGAAGGCGGGGCACTAAATTAATTTAACGCAATGGCAGGCAAAAATTAATTGCGTGCCATTATAATAAAATATATTCAATGAAAAAAATAATTTACAATTTGTGTTTTTTCCTGTTTTTGTGTATTAATGCATGCAAAACACCAACTTTTGTTGAAAAAGATTCGGTAACTTTTGAGACAGGATTTCCCATACAAAAATATTCCTATGGTGTTTATTGTTCTCCTGAAAATCAAAAGGAATACATTTATTTTTGTTCCAATACCAGCGACATGCGTATCTGTTTTTTTACTCCTGAAGGCAAGCAGGACAACTGCATGCCTGATATTATTTTTAAGAAAAATGCACTGAAAGGATATCTGAATATCAATTCCACAGCCTTTTATAATAAGGATACTGTAGTGATCATAGACAAATATTCTCCGGACAATAAAATGGCATACGGCAACAAAGAAGGAGAAGTGGTATATCAGGAAATTTTTGAAAGTACCTTTGATTCTCTTCCTGAAAAGATATGGTTTCTTAATGTCATTAACAACCATTTTCCTTCTAAATATATTTATTTCCGTACAAAATGGAATTGTCAATATCCGAGGGATAAAAAATATGCACAAAAAGATTATTACAACAGCAAGTTTGATTTTTGGGAATATCTGAAGCAATATATGATACAAGAATATGCAATGCCTCAAATATGTAAATATGATGCGGCTAATCATTCCTATATCTTATCAGAGCCCAATATGATTCAAAAATATCTGTTGCCGCAAGATTCCGCATTTCAAATTACAGACGAAAATTCACAGATTTTAAATGCTGCTTTTACGGGTGAAAGTTATGATAATAAAGTATTTGCTTGGATGGATGCATGTAACAAAGTATTGGTATTGAATCCTGACAATCTGCAAGTGGAAACTTCTTTTGAAGTGTTGTCGGATTACGGGACTATAGGCGGAGACCCCTTTCTTTTAAAAGATAAAAATCAAAAACAAGGAGAAATCTTTGAAAAAAGCGGTGCCATTGATAAAGTGTTGTATGATAAAAATAAAAACCGGTATTATGTCATCACACGGCATAAATTACCTTTTGAGGATTTTGCTTTTTTGTCGGATGCCGCCTTTTCCATTCATATTTATGACAAAAACTTTAAAAAACTGGGTGAACAATATTTTGAAGAAGGCAAATATGACTTCAGATTTATCATTTTAACATCAAAAGGATTATATATAGCAAAAAATGAAAATAGTAAAGATTATGACCCCGAAAAAGTACAGTTTTTCAGGTTTGAAGTTAAATAAAATATGGTTGATAATAACATTTTTATTGTTTTTTACCGCCTCTTGTCAGTCGCAGGAAGTAAAATACGACCAAATCAAAGACTATTTGCATTCCATTTCCGACACGTTGGATATAAAAAACTACAATTCAATATTTTATGTATCAGAAATAGGTTGTCATAGCTGCGTAAAAGCATTTTCGGATGCGGTACAGCAATATGTATTTGACAATGAGCGGGCATTAATCATTCTTAATGCCAAAGGGCGTGTTTTCAGCACCGATTCATACCTGCATAAGGGCGTTTCCAACGTGGTATGTGATTATACCGGCAATTTTTATCGTTTGCACATCGCTTCCACTTCATGTATTATCACCCTTAAAGAAAATGCAGTGGATAGCGTCATTGTTTTAGATGCATACAAAATCAGCGACCAACTGAATATGATACCCGAGATTGTTAATATGAAATAAAATCTTTAATGATATGAAAAAGTATGTATTTTCCATTCTATTGGTTCTTTTTTGCAGTTTGGCAAGTTGCCAGAACGGCAAATCTTTTGGCGTGTGGGATTATACTATAGATTCCCTACCTGATGAACGGACCATGATGTTTGAATATTTTTCCGAAGTGCAGCATGATATGCCTTATATGTTTTTTATAGATGATGGTCCAAAAGCAAGACAAATAGACGATACATTATTCTATATCATTCAAGATTTAGATACTACTATATACGTTTACAATACGCTAAGCTATCAAATAAGAGAAATACCTATAAAATTGAATATCTTGCCTAACGGAGGAATTGAATCAATATATTATCACAACCATGATTCTATTTTTTTGTTTTACAAACAATCTTACGTACAAAACCCACCCCAATGGATTAAGGACAGAAACATAGAATTGTTCGATATATTCCTTATCAACGGACAAGGAGACATAATTGGAAAATACCTGTTAGACCATCCTTATAAACGAGATGGCAATGGTAATAGAAATAATACTATGGCACCTTATAATAGGGCTATTAATGGTACCCGTTTGTTTGATAATGAATTGCTGATTAAGTTTTCTCCATGGCCCGATTGTTTCAGTGAAGAATATGCAGCCTTTGACCCACCTATAGTTGCATTATATAATTTAAAAACAGGCAATTGCCGTATGCTCAATATTCATTATCCGTCGGAATGTTTTGGCAAAACGTATGGAGAATGTAAAGACAATCAATATATTGGCAGTTCATTTTGGATTTTAAGGAAAACCCCGGATGAATTGTTTATATCTTTTGAATTCATACCCTCTATTTATCACTATGATTTTCAAAAGGACACTATGACCAAGTGGGATTGCAAATATGGCAAAGTATTTACCACCACCGATTCTGCATCCATGGAGTATGGGAAAATGGTGTTGAAATACGATGTTCCGCGTTGGTGCAGTGAGGAAAAATGCTATTTTAGGAGAATCTGTATCATCGAATATAAAGATTATCAATGGGGAACACTTTTTACCGAAATATTGGATTCCAACTTTAATCATTTGGCTTATGCTGTTGGAAAAGGCGAGAATTATAACCCCTATTCTATCGTAGGAACACCGATAGTTTATTGCATTAAAGACCGGCAACGTCATCAAATTCATTTTAACAGAAAACTCAAAAAGGTTAAAATGTCAGATTTTGAAAAAAATATGGTAAAAAAGCCCCTTCCTTTAAAAGATTCCATAGGAATGGCAGAGTATTTCCACCGTTTGAACATTCCTGACAAAAGGTCGGTGGTGTTGATAACAAACATGAAATATCCGTGCAGCACCTGTTATGATTTTATATTCGCCACTATGCAGTATAACAGGGAATCTTTTGAAAACAACAATATCTATTGTGTCTGCTATGATCCCAATGGGACTACTCTCATGGATTCTTATTTGGAACAATATGGTTTGACAGATTGCAAAAATATTTTAAAAGACACTACCATGTTGGGCAGTGTCTATGGCGGCGGCAACTATTGTTTTGGCAATTATCCGTATGTATTGGTGCAATATTTGGATGACGGCAAGTACACATTGGAGTTTCCGGAATTTCAAACACTGCATACAATGTGGGGACAACTGATAAAAAACCAAATAGAAAGAAATAATAAGAAAGAATAGTCTTTCTTTAAAACATACTTTTTCATGAACAAATACAGGGCAACAATTGTTGCCCTTTTGTTTTGCTACCGTCAACCAACATTTCCGCCGCAATGCGGGCAGTGATAAAACTCACTCTTTTATAATTAGATATGCGGAATATTCCCCAAAAAAAATAAATGGCGGACAAAAATAAAACACATGCTTGTGTAAAAAAGAACGGAATGACATCTGTTTTTCTTTCTTTTCTGAAAAAAATATCACAATAAATCCTTTTTATTAATTTTTTTTTGTATATTTGCCGATAGAAAAATAATCCTTTTGTTGTGGTTTTTCGGATAGTTCTAATGCAGCCTCTGCTGTCAAAAACTACAATGAAGGGAAAAATTAGTAAAAATCAGGGGTTGCCTAAATAAACTTAAAACTTATAAAATAAATGAAAACAATAAAAAATATATTATTATTCGTAGCGATTGTGATAGTAATTTTTGGTTGTCAACGGAATATTCGTTGTGATGTAACAGACATATCTCTGAAAGATTATCCCGAAGAAACGTTAACATACATGGGCCGTATAGGTAAGAATTATGATACAGCATTGGATTCATTATTCCGTTATTTGAATTGTCCTTCAGAAATAATTTATTTAAAAGTCCCTGTAGAAGTAAATTTTGATTGTGATAACAGAGTTTTTTATGGTATCAGTTTTGCCGATGAGGGTGAATATACGGATGTGCTGGACACAAAGGGCAATTATTATACAAGTAAATGGCATAACACAATAAAATAACATTTTTTCCTTTCAAGTGTAGGAAAAGTAGTGCTTTCCCTTGCTTGATAAATATCCTATTCTTGTTCGTGATAATTTGCATTTATTTGTTGAATTTAGGAATTAAAAAAACGAATAGTAAAATGAAAAAAATATTAATATTAGCTGCAGTAGCAGCATTATCAGCAGGTTTAGTTTTTGTTGCCTGCAAAAAAAAATCAATTAATACTGAAGAAGTAGCAATAAATCAGAGTGATAAACAGCAAAAATCAGATGGAACGGAAGTAATTGAAAATTACCCGATAGCCTTATCGCCTGACGATTATCCTTTTGCTTATGCCATTGCGGATACAGATGCTTATATGTTGAGTTTTTTACTATGTCCCATGGATGATAACGGGCTGGAAATATGCAATATATACTGGATAATAACAAAAGAAGGAAATATGATATATTATGGTAATGTATCACCGACGAGCAGTTATTTGAACGATCTTCCTTTCAGTTTGGATAATCCGCAAGGGGATGTGGTGTGTGATATAATCAAATCAAAAAATAAAACAAAATGGTTGGAGTTTATAGAAAGGGAAGTTGCTAAAGAAAAAGAAATAGTAGTGTGGAAAAAATCGGATGGAACCTGTGTTGCAATATCGTATGAAAGGAATCGCAATAATAGTTAAAGAAAAAATGCCGCATAAGCGGCATTTTCTTTATACAACCACTATATTCACTATTTTCTTGGGCACCACTATCACTTTTTTGACAGTCTTGCCGTCCGTCCATTTTTGAGCTTCCGCTGAAGCCAAAACGGTTTTTTCTATTTCGGCAGGTGCCATGTCGGCGGGCAATTCCATCATAAACCGTGTTTTGCCGTTGAAAGAAATCGGATAGTTGAAGGAATTTTCCACCAGATATTTTTCTTCCCATTCGGGGAATCCGGCATAGTTGATGCTGTCGTCATGTCCCAGCAAATGCCATATTTCTTCGCAGATATGAGGGGCAAAAGAAGCCATCAATATAGTCAAAGGTTCCAAAACGGCTTTCTTGTTGCATTTGATATCCGTCAATTCGTTGACACAAATCATAAAAGCACTCACAGCGGTGTTGTAGGACAAACGCTCTATGTCCTCCTGCACCTTTTTGATGGTTTTGTGCAAAATTTTCCATTCCTGCGATGTCGGTTCTTCTTCGCTTACGGCAAAGCTGTATTGGGCATTGTGGAAGAGTTTCCAAAACTTGTGCATAAAACGGAACACCCCTTCTATGCCTTTGGTATCCCACGGCTTGGACTGCTCCAAAGGTCCCAAAAACATTTCGTACATGCGGAGCGTATCGGCACCGTATTTTTCCACCAAATCATCCGGATTTTGCACATTGTACATCGATTTGGACATTTTTTCTATCTCGTATCCACAGATATATTTGTCGTTTTCCAAAATAAATTCGGCATTGGCAAAATCGGGATGCCATTTTTTAAACGCATCTATATCAAGCACATCATTGTCCACAATGTTAATATCTACATGGATGGGGTCCACTTGGTAGTTTTGTTTTAAATGCAGGGAAACAAAGGTGTTGGTACCTTTGATTCTATATACAAAGTTGGACCTTCCCTGTATCATTCCTTGGTTGACTAATTTTTGGAAAGGTTCGTCTTTGACCACCAAACCCAAATCAAACAAGAATTTGTTCCACATGCGGGAATAGAGCAAATGTCCGGTGGCATGTTCGGAGCCGCCGATATAGAGATCCACATTCTGCCAATAGGCATTTGCCTGCGGGTCGATATAGGCCGTATCGCAATGAGGATTCATATAGCGTAAATAATAGGCATTGCTGCCTGCAAAGCCCGGCATGGTGTTGTAATCCAAAGGATAGCCTTTGTAAGTCCAGTTTTTGGCACGTGCCAAAGGCGGTTCACCTGTTTCTGTCGGCAAATATTTGTCAATTTCGGGCAGCAATAGCGGCAAATCGCTTTCCTCCACGGGATAGGGGATGCCGTCTTTGTAATAGATGGGGAAGGGTTCCCCCCAGTAGCGTTGGCGGCTGAAAATAGCGTCCCGCAGGCGGTAATTGATTTTTCTGCTGCCGACATGCAGGGCTTCGATATGCCTGAGCATTTTTTCTATCGCTTCTTTTACCTGCAGTCCGTTTAAAATATCGGAATGGATGCAATAGCCTTCTTTGGAGTCTTTGCTTTGTGTCCACAAAGAGGTGTCTTCGGGTTGTTCCCCGTTGGGGACCACCACCTGCACTATCGGCAGGTTGAAATGACGGGCAAAAGCAAAATCCCTGCTGTCGTGGGCGGGCACCGCCATGATGGCTCCTGTGCCGTAGCCTGCCAACACATAATCGGATATCCAGATAGGAATGCGGGTGTTGGTAATGGGATTGACGGCATAGGCACCCGTAAACACGCCGCTGACGGTCTTCACTTCCGCCTGCCGCTCTCTTTCGGAACGGTTTTTTGCCCATGTAACATATTTTTCCACCTCCTCTTTTTGTTCGGCGGTGGTAATTTCATTTATCAACTCATGTTCGGGACACAATACCATGAAACTTACACCGTAAATGGTGTCGGGACGGGTGGTGAAGATTTCAAAAGAGCGGCTGCCGTCTTCCAAAGGGAAAAATACAGAAGCACCTTGGCTGCGTCCTATCCAATTGCGTTGCACTTCTTTGATGGAATCCGACCAGCACAAATCTTCCAAGCCGTCCAACAAACGCTGTGCATAGGCGGTGATACGCAAAGACCATTGCTGCATCAATTTCCTTTCCACCGGATAGCCTCCGCGTACCGACACCCCGTTGATCACCTCGTCGTTGGCTAACACGGTGCCTAACTTCGGACACCAATTTACCATGGCATAGGATAAATAGGCCAAACGATAATTCATCAATATTTGCTGCTGCTCCTTTTCCGATTTGCCGTTCCATTCTTCGGCGGAAAATTGCAAAGGTTCGCTGCAGGCCGCATCAATATTTTCCGTGCCATGGGCAGAAAATTCCTTGACAAGTCCTTCTATCGGCAGGGCTTTTTTTGCTTTATTGCAATAATAATGGTTAAACAGCTGAATAAAAGCCCATTGTGTCCATTTATAATAAGATGGCTCACAGGTACGCACCTCCCTGTCCCAGTCAAAAGAGAGCCCCAATTTGTCCAATTGGCTGCGGTAGCGTTTGATATTGGTCTGAGTGGTAACAGCAGGATGCTGTCCTGTTTGTATGGCATATTGCTCTGCCGGCAAACCGTAGGCATCGTAGCCCATAGGATGCAAGACATTGTATCCTTTCAACCTTTTGTAACGGGCATAAATGTCTCCGGCAATATATCCTAAGGGATGCCCTACATGCAAACCCGCTCCCGAAGGATAGGGAAACATGCTTAAAACATAATATTTGGGTTTGTCCGACTTGTTGCCGGCATGGTAGATATGGTCTTGCTCCCACTGCGACTGCCATTTTTTCTCTATTTCTCTAAAATTATATTCCATGGTGATATTTTTAAACAAAAATATTTGCTTTTACAATCAAAACTGCAAATTTACAACAAAAAAAGATAAGAAAGACAGGTTATGCCTATAAAAAATAATAAGCAACCTACATAAAAATCCTTTAAACCATAAAAACAAACAATGCCGGTCTATTTTCTTTTTTATGGGAACTAAAACGGACAAAAAAATATTAGTTCGGTATTTTTTGAAATTTTTTTTGTATCTTTGCAGTGGGAAAACATGAATAGAAAATAACATTGCCACTTATGACCAACCATAACGAAATCATATTATACCAACTGAATGAAGATATAAAACTTGAAGTAAAGCTTGAGGAAGAAACCGTATGGCTGACACAAGCACAGATGACTATTCTTTTTGAAACCACAAAACAGAATATCAGTCTGCATATTAACAACATTTTTAAGGAAAGAGAATTAGATAGAAATTCAGTTGTCAAGGAATACTTGACAACTGCCCTTGATGGTAAAAACTATCTTACACGATATTATAATTTGGATGTGATTATTTCTGTCGGATATCGTGTAAAAAGTCTAAGAGGTACACAATTTAGAATTTGGGCAAACCAAATATTAAAAGATTATCTTTTAAAAGGATACTCGCTCAACTATAGACTCATGAAAGTTGAAAGTCAGTTGAAAAAACAGCAAAAAACGCTTAGTGAACACTCGGAAAAAATTGACTTCTTTGTCCGTACATCTCTGCCACCTGTGGAAGGAATATTCTACGATGGACAAATGTTGGAACCTTTTGAATTTATAAACCGCTTGTTGCGTTCTGCAAAAAAACGAATTGTGCTGATAGATAATTATGTTGACGATACGGTTCTTCTACGCTTGGCAGAAAGAGCACAAAAGGTATCTGCAACAATTTACACACAGAACATTTCTCCTTCGTTTGCTGTTGCCATTGAAAAACACAATGAACAATTCGCACCGATTACGGTGCATCAATTTGCAAAGTCCCATGATAGATTCTTGATTATTGACCAAGATGTTTACCACATTGGAGCATCCATCAAAGATTTGGGAAAACGGTGGTTTGCTTTTTGTAAAATGCAATTCGATGCCGATGAAATTATCAGTAAACTTAAATAAAGATTACGGACAAATTAACTTTATTTTTGTATCAACAAATAATTTATACAAAGTTTTTAAAAGTATTCAAAGCAACCTCCTCTATTATTAGCGTTTTCTCGTTATATAAAAGTACTACTCTATCCTTTTCTTGCTAAAAATAATTTTTGCTTTGTAAATCTGTTTTAGATAATTTTTTTGTATCTTTGCAGATTAAAAATCAATTTTATTGTGATTTAGATAATTTTAAAGAGATTTTTGCTGTCAAAAACTACGACAAAAGGAAATATTAGTAACAATAAGAGATGAACATATTAAAAATAACGATGAAGACAAAGAACATAATATTGCTTATTGCGGCATTGGCATTAGCCGCTGACATATCCTTTGCACAAGTAAAACAGCATTACAAAGTTTTGGATTACGAAACGGGCAAGCCTCTTTCAGGGGTTCAAATCACTTTTGAAAAGCAGACCGCGGTCACCAACGCCAAAGGCATAGCGGCACTTGTGTTTGCCGGCGGGCATTATGGAGATTTTATCGAAAACAATTATTTACAAGTAAAATTTCCGGAATATGTCGGTTTGGGTCCGAATTGGAAAAGCATGTATTCATTTGATCTGCTGAACAAAGACACCATAGTTTTTTACATGATGCGGGCAGACAATTATTATGCGGAGCGAGACAGGATGTTTGACTCTCTTTTTATACATATATATCGCAACGAATATCTTGGCTATATAGATACGGTCAAGAAAGAGATGGAAAAAAATCCTGCAACAACAAATGATTATATCAATGAGATTATTTCAGAAAATCTCTATAATTCAGTCAAATACTTTCAAGACATTGTTTCCGCTATCAATAAATACAGCATGTTTTGCATTGACAGTGATATCCGCAGAGAATGTGAGCAAGCCTTGTTCCAAGGGGATCTCAACCGATGTCTGGAAATAGCAAAATCCCGGATAGTTGCCAATGATAATAGTGAAATTAACCTGCAAAGAATTTTTTATTATCTTACAATAAGGAATACCATGGAAGACACCACGCCTGCAAGCGGGTATTACAAAATGTTGATTGACAACGGGTTTAAACACAATTCAGGTCTGCTCATTGATTATATGCATTGTTTAAATGAAGAAAATCAGGAAAAAGAGGTGGAAAGTCTCAAGCAATATGCCAAAGACAGTTGCGGAGATCCTTGGATGAAACTGGTTATATCACGCTATTTCAGGTTGAAGAATGAAGAAATTGCGGATGAGATGCTTATTAAAGATTATTTGGAAGAAATACAATTGGTAAAGGATAGTTTTCCAAAATTCAAAATACCCCTTGCAAAAATGCGGTCAGTAGCATCCTATTTATATTTCAATACAGGCGATACCCTTAATGCTTTGTTGCAATTGGACACTGCTTATGAGAACTTGTTTCAGGTGGATAAAAATGACTTTTATACAGAATTCAACTATAAAAAAAGATTGTTTTTCACGCTGGGGGAACTGATGGTTTTGCCCGATAACAACGATTCTCTTTTCCCCGTTATGAAAAAGTTGAAGGATGCGCATGTCGGATTGGCTTCGGAGATTTATCGGAGCAAACCTTCATTGGAAACCCGCCTTCTTTATTTCAACACGTTGAAAAAAATGCTGTACGATTACGACAGCATCACTATAGCCCGCATCCATGCCATGGACGCGCTTTTGCCGGAGCTGAAAGAGATTATGCCGGAATTTATGCTACCACAGCAATTGTCCAACAAGAACATGCTGTATAAAGGATGTCTTTACCTGTATCCTGACAGCGCATCTTATTATTTCAATGCCTATAAGGATGCCCTTGCCCCTTGCGAGGCTGTTTATCCTTATGTGTATAAATGTGTTCTGAACTCCAATGTGGAAGGAAAAACAATTTGTTACCGTACCGGAAACAAAAATTTTGTAAAAAATATCGATTCCTACACCCATGAATTGTTGGAAAAAGAGGCTCGTCAATTCCACAAAGACAGCCTTCAGGAAAAAGCAAACCATTTCCATTTGGAGTCGGAATATTTATATAAAAACGGATTGTTTGCCCAATCCTTAGCCTCTTATGATGAGGCTGTCAGCTATTACCGGAGGATATGCGCCTCCAACGATTCCGCCCATTTGGATATTATGACGGCTCTGCTGCAGAAAGGGGATGCCTATATGCAGCTCGAACAGATAAAAGAGGCTTTTGACTGCTATCAGCAGGTGCTGGATTATCCCAAGCTGCCCGCCAAATACCAAACAGCACAAACCGTCAGAAGAGGTATAGTCTATCATTTCCAGGGCGATTTGTTTACCATGCAGGAAAACTATAAAACGGCCATAAAATATTACGACAAATCCGAAAAAGAATTCAAAACGGCCCAAAAATCAGGAGACACCACCTTTTACGGAGCATGGGGAGAAATGCGTTTTAACAGGGCTCTCTCCGTCTATTATTCCGGACAGCAAGAAAAAGCCATGGAAGAAATGGTGCAGGCGGAAAAACTGTACGACAAGTATCCTTTGAGTGAAGTGAGTCAGAAATACGAAGCCTTGAAAAGCATTCTGATAGAATATCATTCCAATACCAACAATCTCAAAGGCTATATTGTTAGCCTGTATAACTATTTTCCCTATTGTGATTCCATGAAATACACAGATTCCGAACATTATCACACCTACGTCAATACCGCAGCCCTGCTCGGTGACGTTTCCGGAAAAATGGGCTGGTATTCCGATGCAGTGCGTTATTACCAAAAGGTCAAAGAAGGAAAAGATTTTTTGGAAAATTATGGAGAACCGAAAGATATAAACTATATCAGTTTGCTCTATCATTTGGGTAAAAATTACAGACAGTTGGATTCAATGGAGCAGGCTGTGGATTGTTTTATACAGTGCAAGGATTTGAATTACAAGTTGTTTTTCCAAACCGATGCTGAAAAATACAAGCTCAACGACTTGGACATCAAAAATGAATTGGCCACATGCTATGAGGAAATGGAAGATTCCGCCACCAACAATCAGTGGTTCAACCGGGCCCTGGATCTGCGGAAGGAAATAGTGTATGAACTGGGCAAAAGAGACACCAGTGACGCATTGCGGATCAATCTCGGAACCCAGCACAAGCTGATGGGATTGTTATACCTCAATATGGATTACGGGTATATGGCTTCCACCCATTATGATACCGCTTTGACCATTCTGCTGCCTTTTTATAAGAGTGAGAAAAAGGAATATGTAGAAAAAGACATCGCCATTTGTTATCTGCACAAAGCCTTTATAGAATACGAATATAATGAAGACGGGGAAGAAGAGACTATCAAGCAACTTTTGAACGAATGCATGGATGTTTGCGAAAAAGCCGTTAACCCCAAAAATTTGATGATTATCCGTTACAGAGCGGTGTCGTTAATGCTTAATGTTCTTGAAAGTCCGTTGTTTATGAAAAATGAAGCGGAGATAAAAAAATACCGCAGCCTGAAAGCCGATTTGGAAAAACAATTGTCAAAGTAGCATCCGGCATCGGAAATCAGTATTTCCCGCACGGGTACACCTGTTGCAAAGGCGGAAAAGGGCCTGTTTGTGATTGTCCGGCGGATTTTCGGAGCATGGCATGTGGAGAGGAATATGCCGTTATTATTTTACAGAACAGGCTGTTGTAAATGCAATCCGGAGTGCCTGCCGGCGGAATGTTATGCAGCCGTGTTTTGGATGTTCTTTTTTGTTTGGTTTTTTTCCCTTGCTCCTGTTTGTGCAAAAAAAATTTTTTTTAATTTTGCCGGCGCGGGTTACAAATCATTAAAGTATCTTTTTTGTCATTCATAAGTAGCAATTGCTTGTTTTGTAATTGCCATCGGGAGCAGAGATGTAGCATTTGTAAAAAAGTGTTTTCTATCTGCCGGGTTTCGTGGCATAGCATTTTGGTATGGGATATGGGGCCGATTGTGATATGTTGTTTTTTTATGGTACAGGTGCCGCTGAAGCGGTTGCAGGAAGTAAAGCCGGTTATTTTGCCTTCTTCGGAAAATCGGAAATGGATATCGGGCAGAGCAGTGCGGATGGTATCCAATCGGCATACTGTCCATTCTTGTGTTTTCAGCGCGGCAAAATCCGATTTTTTATCGGTATTTTTACTGGTGGAGCAGGCCAAAAACCACAGGGGGACAAGCATCAGGAAAATTACGGGTTTATACCATTTTGATTTCATTGTCTTGTTTTATTTTTATCAAATCGGGGTGAGCGAAAATAATTTCTTTGAATTTTTGCAGGTCGCTGTTCAATTTCTTCGGGCAATTTACTTCACATACCAATTCTCTTTCCGAAGAGCGGGAAATGTTTTCTTTGGCATAAAAGGATTTCAGCGTTATGTTAGGATATTTTGCCAAAGTTTCCATTAAGTGCTGCCTGAATGGTTTTTCATGGTTTTCGTTGAGAAAGAAGTGAAACATCACGCTGTTGTACACATCTTGTTTTTTCATGGCCAATTTGTTAATCCAATCGGCTAACCATCTTATGCATAAATTGGAACTGACAATGATGCCGGCAGCGATAAAAGCGGCGGCATATAAATCCAATCCTACCAAAGAGCCGACAGCGGCAGAGCACCAAATGGTGGCGGCGGAATTCAGTCCGTGTATGTTAAAACCGTCCCGCATAATCACACCGGCACCCAAAAAGCCTACGCCTGCCACAATTTGCCCCAAAACTCTGGAAGGGTCTCCGGTGGTATTGGTAGTAAGGGTTGTTCCTGCCATCACATACACGGCGGCACCTATGGCGACCAAAGTATTGGTCAACAAGCCGGCACTCCGCAAACGCCATTCGCGTTCTATTCCTATAATCACGCCCACGGCTGTTGCCAGAAGCAGATGTACTAAAAAACTAACAATATCCATATTAATAACGTTTAGACGGTTTGTAAAAAATTGCTTGAACTATAAAAATGGCGATAACGGTAAACAAGGTGTTGACCAATATCACCCACAAGGTGTGTCCGAAGTGGTTTAGTGACATGTTGTCGGCGATAAAATATATGCTGTGATGTATCAAAGTGATATAAAAAGCATATTGCAAATACCAAACAAATTCCATGTCATAATAAATGGGTTGCAAATGTTCTTCCATTTTGCCGTTGTAAGGAATGAATTGAATAATGCTTGGGCGTAAAAATGCTATAACAAGTGCCGCTAACGCATGAAATCCGAGAGCTCCTGTAAAACAATCCATAACCAATCCCGACAAAAATCCCAAAATCACCAACAGCCATTTAGGCGTATCAAACGGCAAGCCCATGATAAACAATATATATATCATAGGGGTGACAAAACCGAATAAAGATATTTTGTTCAGCAATAATATTTGTACCAAATAAAGTATTATAAATATCAGCAAATGTTTAAACCAAGGTTTATTCATTGTTGCTCCTTTCTTTCATATCGTGAATTTCATCATTAAAATTGTTTTTTACCACATATACGTGGTCCAATTTTTCAAAATTGGTCAGCAATCTTACTTGTAAAGTATAATATCCTCCTATGGCATTGTTGCTTAATCCTCCGGATATTACTCCTATGGGATAATCGGAAGGGAACAAAAGAGAATATTGCGTAACAATAGTATCACCTATTTGAATGTCTTCTATATTGGTGATATTGCCCAGTTGGGCATATTTGTAATTTTTGCCGTTCCATTCAAGAACACCCGTGTTTCCTGTGCGGCTTGTTTTTGCGGATATGCTGAATTTGGAGTTCAATAAAGATATGGCTATGGAAAAATTAGGCGATACGTCTTTAATCACACCCACTATGCCCAACGGGGATATTACACCCATATCGGCATTTATGCCCGAACGGCTGCCTTTATCGAGTATCATCACATTGTTTTGCTTATTGATAGTGTTTTCCAGCACTTTGGCGGAATAATAAGAAAACATCAGTGAATCGGCAAGCCCGGAGGAACCGGCTTGGGAAGGGCTGATGCTTTGATTGGCCAATTTGTTGAGCAAATATTTATTCTGCTCGGTTAAAAGTTTGTTGTCATACGACAGGTGCAAATATTTGTTGATGCTTGATCGCACGGCAAACACGGGAGCACCTATTTCTTTGCTAAAAGCGTTCAAAGCCCATTGCTTGTAGGCACTGCTGTTGTAAATAAAAAAGATACATATTCCCAATAGTAAAACAAATAAGAAGATATGTATGGTATTGATTAAAAATTTGATTAAATTTTGCATAATTGCAAAGGTATAATTTTTTTGCTATTCTATAATATCTATACTTTCTATGAGTTGAATAAAATCGTTGCCTTCAAAAAAAGAATCTTTCAAGGCATTGGTAAAAATATCTATTAAAAATGTTTTGCCTTTGTAATGAAAGCAGCAGCTTACACAATACAAAGCTTTTTCATTGCTGGAGGTGTAATATACCAAAGTCATGTCCGACAAACGGTTGAGAGCTATTTTATCGCTGTCGGTGAACATTTTTATTTGTTCTTGCTGATGTTTGGTGCTTAATTCTATAAGATTGAAATCGTTGTCATAAACCGTAAATTTGATATTGGCGGCGCCGGCGGCATTGGATGACGCTTCAAAATATTGGTAATCACATGTATCGCAGGCTTTCTTGTATTTGCTTATGCGATATTTGTCGGGCAGTTTCAGGCGGATGTTGTTTACGGTGGTGCTGCCGTTGGCATTTTTGCTTTTGTTTTCCGCAAAACTGTTGAAAAACATATTGTAATCCGTGTTTTCAAGCGATATCTCCGAGAAAGATTGTATGGTAACGGAATACAGCCTGTTGTTTATTTTTACAAAAGCCAACAGGCCGTATAGGGATTGTTCTGTTATATAAAAGCGTTTGTATTGAAACAAATTGCCATTTGCAACACGAATGTTATGTATTTGATCTTCAAATATTATGTTTGGCAAATTGTTAATTATTTTTTCTTCTGTCAAAATGTTGTAAACGGTATCGGAAGCATTTTCCGCGGGGTATTGGTGTACAATAATATATTGTTTGCGGGGGGAGGCTAAAATAAATTCATCGCCGTTGCCGGAAGTGTTTGGCATTTGCACCCAATCAATGGGATAGGAATAAGAAACATGGTGAAACAAACCGGTTTTTCCCACACCCATTTTGTTTTCCAAAAAGTCGCTTGCCGTTACCGGAGTATCTTCCTTTTGGCAAAGGAAAGTATCGGAGGCATTTTCTTTGACACAGAGTAATTTTTTATTAATCTCTTCCGTGATATCCTGTTGATTGTCGTATTCTTCATCATTATTTTCGTCTTGGAGTATATTCACTATCTGTTCTTCGTTCTTCCAAAAACCGGCATTTTTTTTGTTCGAAATATCTTTAATGAATATGAATACAAAGTTATTGCGCTGGAATATGCTCACGATTATATTTTGACGGTCTGTTTTGTAACTTTGTCTGTAGAGGGAGGAATCGAGCAAAATAAAAGCAGTATCCGGAATGCCGTATTGTTTTTCAATATCTTTTCTGAACAGTTGGGACAGAAAGTCCACGCTGAAAAAATTTTTGTTGTTGACGCAATACACTTGTACTTTTTCTTGTTTGAAGCGGAAAGTGAAATTATATTGGTACCAGAAAGCATTGGCCGTAAAATCCACATTGCTTACCGTCCAGCCTTCGGGATAGGCAATTTGTACTTGTTTGCAGGTAATATTCGGTACGGGCAATTGGGCAAAGGTGTTGAAGCAACACGTATAAAACAGCAGGCACAATATTTTATTTATTTTCATAAAAATATAAATATGAGAGTTTTATTTGGGAGTATATATAACCAATAATACGCACAGGGCAGTATAGAAAAAATTGGGTGTCCAGGCTGCCCAAAAGGCGGAAAAGCCTCCGTAGATGGAAAACATTTGGGTAATTTGCATCAGCATGATGAAAGAAAATGTAATCACCAGGCCCAGCAGCAAATGCAAACCCATGCCTTGTCTTGATTTGCGGCTTGATACGCAAAGCCCTACTATGGTAAGAATAATGGTGGAAAATGGAAAAGCGAGTCTTCTTTGTTTTTCAAATTCATAACTTTTTATCATAGACGAGCCTTTGGCTTTTTCTTCGGTTATAAATTGGCGTATTTCTTTATAATTCATTAAGGCGACACCTTCCCTGACATATACAAAATCACTTATTTGTACGGGCAGGGTGGTGTCTTTCCACGAACCGGTAATAATGTCTTCCCGGGCATTGTCAAAACGCCTTATAGTATAATCGCCCAAATTCCATTTGTTGTTAAGGGTATCCCACATGATAGCCTGAGCGCTGAGTTTGTAGCTGACACCTTTGTTGTTAAAGGTTTCATACCAGAAGTTATAGCCCACAAGATTGTTGTTGTCCCAATAATGCACATAAGCGTAGGTGCTGTCGTTGAGTTTGATATGATTGTCTATTTCTTTACTCCTCACTTGTTTGGACACATATTTTTCTTTAAACTCCATCATGCCTTTGGCTGTTTGGGGAATTAAAAAATTGGTAAGATAAAAAGATAATATTCCTATAAAAATAGCGGATATAATATAAGGAACCATTAAACGGTAAAAGCTAAGACCCGCATTGAGCATGGCTACTATTTCGGAGTTAACCGAAAGCCGGGATGTGAAATAAATAACAGCCACAAAGGTGAAAAGGGGACTGAACATATTCACAAAATAGGGAATGAAATTGAAATAATATCCGAAAACGATATCTTTTACGGGAGCTTTGCCGTCCAAAAAATCTTGTATGTTTTCAGCCAAATCTATCACCACTACCACCAATATGATAAGAATGATTACGGTAACAAAGGAACCCAAAAATTTTTTGATGATGTAAAGGTCCAGTAATTTTGGTTTAAAATCCATGGCAAGATGAAATTATTAAATAATAATGCCGTCTTTTATTTGCAATACCCTGTCGGCCATGGATACCAAGGAATCGTTGTGGGTAACAATTACAAATGTTTGGTGCAGAGTATCTCTCAATTGGACAAAAAGCCGGTGTAATTCGCAGGCGTTTACCGAATCCAAATTTCCGGAAGGTTCGTCGGCAAACACCACCGCCGGCTGATTGATGAGGGCACGGGCTATAGCTATGCGTTGCTGTTCCCCTCCCGAAAGCTCGGATGGTTTGTGTTCCGCACGGGAGCCCAGATTGAATATTTCTAATATCTGATAAGCTTTTTGTTCGGCCTGTTTTTTGTTCATTCCTCCTATAAGTGCAGGCAAACAGATGTTTTCCAGCGCTGTAAATTCCGGCAGCAAATGGTGGAACTGAAATACAAAGCCTATTTGTTTATTGCGAAAAAGCGATAAATGTTTGTCCGACATGGAAAATATATCGTTTCCGTTGATAATAACCTTTCCCGTATCCGGCTTGTCCAAGGCTCCGAGTATGTGCAATAAGGTGGATTTGCCTGCTCCGGATGCCCCTACCAAACACACTATCTCTTCTTTAGATACTTCCAAATTAATATTTTTAAGCACCTTAAGATTGCCGTACGATTTGGTGATATTGGTGGCGGTAATCATCAATGGTCAAAAAATTAGAGTACTATATTTTCGTTTCTGTCGGGACCAACCGATACTATCTTTACTTTCAAACCCACATATTGCTCTACAAAAGCAATATAATCTTTCATTTGGCTTGGAATTTCATTGCCGGAAAAAGCCTTCCAGCCTTTTAAGGTTTGGTATTGCGGCACCAAACGGGCTTGCGGGTCAAAAGGAATTTCATCTGTTATGCGGTTATTGTAGGAATAGGAAGTACACACTTTCAATTCATCAAAACCGTTAAGCACGTCGGCTTTCATCATTATCAATTCGGTAACGCCGTCCAACATGCAGGCGTAGCGCAAATGGGGCAAGTCCAGCCATCCGCACCGGCGGGGCCGGCCGGTGGTGCTGCCGAATTCTCCTCCTTTTTGCCGGAGCTCTTCACCGGTGGAGTCAAACAATTCGGTGGGGAAAGGCCCTTCTCCCACACGGGTGCAATAGGCTTTAAACAAGCCGTAAACTTTTCCTATTTTATTGGGGGCCACACCCAGGCCTGCACATACACCTGCTGTAATGGTGCAGGAGGAGGTAACAAAAGGATAGGAACCGAATTCCACATCCAAAAGGCTGCCCTGAGCTCCTTCTGCCAACACTTTTTTGCCTTCTGCCAAAGCTTTGTTGATAAGATATTCGGTAGAGCACACTTGGTATTGTTTTAATTCTTCCGCAGCAGCCAGCCATAATTGTTCGTATTCGGAAAAAGATTTGTTGCCCAATTTAATGGAGTCAATATCAAATCCCATGTCGGATATTTGCTGCAAATGCCTGTTCCGAAGAGCGGTGTATTTGTCTTTAAAACCGGGTAAAAACAAATCCCCTACTCTTATGCCGCAACGGCGGACTTTGTCGGTATAGGTGGGACCAATTCCCTTAAGGGTGGATCCTATTTTGTTTTGGCCCAGCGTGCTTTCGTTAACATAGTCCAGCCAACGGTGGGTGGGTAATATTAAATGTGCTTTTTCGGAAATGTATAATTTGGATTTTACATCGGTAAGATGTTGTATCGTTTTAATTTCTTCATGAATCATGATGTAGGGGTCTATAATCACCCCGTTGCCTATAATGTTTATGCTGTTTTTACGGAATATTCCCGAAGGAATGGTGTGTAACACCACTTTTTCCCCTTCAAAGTTTAAAGTGTGACCGGCATTAGGCCCTCCTTGAAAACGAGCAATAATATCGTATTGGGGAGTAAGAACGTCCACTATTTTTCCTTTACCTTCATCGCCCCATTGCAGACCGAGCAAAACATCTACTTTCATTTGGTTTGTTTTTATGATTTGTAAACAAAATTTAAAAAAAAGAATTTACAAAGATAGCATTTTTTTCAGATAAATTTGAAATTTTCGGCAGGTTTATTTTTTCAACGGCAACATAAATTTTTAAAACTGCCGGCCCGCTCTTTTCCGGATGTTTCAAGTCAGGGCGCGCAATATGAAATGATTAACAATTATAATTGACAAATAATTGGAAATGAGTTTGTTAATTATTTTTCTGCTGCTTTTTGCAGCCAATGTTTCCATTGCAAATAGCAATATACCCTAAAGGCGAACCGGCGGAAATGAATATTTTGTCCGTATTGATTTTCCCATTGCCCGACAATGGGTTCAAGACGGATATGCTCGTCGGACGATTGCTCTGAAATATAAGCTTTTAGCTGTGGTTCCGATTGTTTATACCACAATTCTTCGCAAGCGGGGAAATGCTTTTTTTCTTTTTTCCACAATATTTCATCGGGGACCAAACCTGTCATGGCTTTGCGAAGCATATATGTGCTCCAGCCGCCGTGTATTTTTTGGGTGGAAGGTATTTTAAATGCATATTCTGCCAAATCCGTGCTGCAGGCAAACGGCATAATGAAATCCATGTTGAAGAAAGCGGCGGAATTTGCGTTTTGTCTTAAAATATGGGGTAAGCATTGAGTGTATTGTTCGTATAGATATTCATTGAGCACCACCTTGGGGTGAGGGGGGTTGTTTGTTTGGCAGCAGGCGGGGGCCACTATGCTTTGATAAGCTGCGGGATTGGTTTTTTTCAGCTGTTGCCCGGAGGAATGACAATATTGTCCGGCTTTTTCTTTCAATCTCCAAAGAGCCATATCTTTGACACTCAAGGAGGAATTGCTTAAGTGTATCAATTCATGAAAATAATCTTTTATCAGCCATTGGGAACGCAAAAAATGTAAAAACGGCAAAAAGAAAAAAGCATATCCCGCGAGCATGTCATCGGAGCCTTGACCGTTTACAAAATTGTTGAATCCGTGATTATGGGCATTTTGCAACATTATATAGCGGGCAATGGTATTCATGCCGGACAGCGGTGTTCCTTGAGCGTTGATTACTTCGGGAAGGCTATTGAGGATATTTTGGGCAGAACAATGCACAGGAATCCATTCGGCATTGACGTCACGGGCTGTTTTTTCAGCCAAAGCGTTTTCATTCCCGTTTTCTTCGCATATTAATGTAAAAGCGGCAAGAGGGGTATCAGGGCAAAACCGGTGTGCTGTATAGGCAATGCATGCATTGTCTGTTCCGCCGTCAAGTTCTATGGCCGCAGGTGTTTTGTCGGCGAAAACCGTTCTCACACAGTCTATCACTTGTTGTCGCAAATTGTCGGCGAAATAGGGCTCTTCGTATTCGTTATACGGTGCGGTGCAGGCTTTAAACGGCAAAGAGTAATAGGGCTGTATCTGCAATTGTTGTGTACAGACGTTATATTGCAAAAAATGGGACGGAGGCAAAGAATGTATATCGGAATAGAAATTCGGTGCGGGGGCAAACGGGTTTCCCGAGGCGAGGTAGTTGCCGACAGCTTCGGCATTCAGTGTGCGGCTTTGAGGGAACATGGCATATAATATTTGGGACAGTGATGCTATGCCCAGGGTGCCGGATTTTTGGAAATAGAACAGAGGATGATTGCCGAAATGGTCGTTTGCCGCCAATAAGGTGCATGTGGATTTATCCCATATAATCAGTGACCAATATCCTTTTAGCAAAGCAAATGCTTGTGTTTGAATTTGTTGGTAAAGCAATAGTATGTTTTGGGCATCGTTGTCGATATAACAAGCGCTTCCCAATAGGGATTTGATGCTGTTGTTAAACAATATTTTGCCGTTAAAACAAATTAAAAAACGCTCGTTTTCGGCTTTTTGGAAATTGCAGCCCGCAGGACCTCCCGTTCCGATACCGATACGGGTGCCGGCAATGGTATCGGCGTAAGATATGTCTGCAATGGCATTTTTGCATGAATGTTTGCTTATTCCTTGCTCCAACACGTGCCGGATGGAGGGCAACGTTGCTGAGTGCTCGGCAAAGGCAAACAAAGTATTCATAAATTGTATTTGAAAAAAAGCAGGTTATTGGGCTACTTTAATCAAAATTTCCTGTTCGGTGATTTCTCCCAAGCTCAAACGGATGGAGGAGGAGCCTTTATACATTTTGTTATGTAACATTTTGGAAGCTTCCACTTTCAAATAAGCTTCATTTTGCCATACTCCTTCATATCTGCCGTTTTCATCCGTTACCACTTCACGGTACACATTAGGAGCAAAAGAAGGATCTCCGAACACCACATTGCATTCGGGAACGGGAACTCTTGCCCCCGAGGCTTCATCTACTACGGTAATTAAAACTCTGCCTGTACATTCTTTGCCTTTGCAAGAGTAAAAAGAACAAAGAGACATGGTTGCCAGTGTGAACAATATTACCAATGTTTTGCTGTTGTATTTCATTATTTATAAATTTTTTTTGGTGAAAACACGTGTTTTTATTGATTTTTTTAGTATTATTGCAATTTGCATTATTACGATGCAAAAATATATTTTATTTTGATACAAAATATGTTTTCTAACAAAAAAAATCTGAATATGCAAACAAAGACGCAGAAATATTCCGTTTTAAGCCGTTTAGGATTGTTGATTCTATTGCTTTTAAGTCTGGATATGCCGGCAAATGCCCAAAAAGAACAAAAAAATATGCAAACAACAAACACATTGGTACTCATCAGTACTTCACTCGGAGACATAAAGGTCAGGTTATACGATGAAACGCCTTTGCACCGGGACAATTTCATCAAATTGGTAAAAGAAGGTTATTACGACGGATTGTTGTTTCATCGGGTTATAGATAATTTTATGATACAGGGAGGGGATCCGGATTCAAGAGATGCCGCACCCGGCACAATGTTGGGTAAGGGAGGTCCGGATTATACCATACCTGCGGAAATCACTCCCGATTTAAAACACAAAAAGGGGGCTTTGGCTGCTGCCCGTATGGGAGACAATGTAAATCCGCAGCGGGCTTCGTCGGGTTCGCAATTCTATATAGTGCAAAACGACAAAGGCACTCCGCATTTGGACGGGGCTTATACCGTATTCGGCGAAACGGTTGAGGGTTTGGACGTAGTGGACAAAATAGCGAAAGTGGCTACCGACAGATTTAACCGTCCTATAGAAGATGTAAGAATTATTTCAATGAAAATAGTTAAAAAATAACGAATCAATGAATACTAAATTAGAAGCACTTCAACGGGAAATTGAGGCTTTTCAAACGGATTCGTTTGAAAAATTGGACAAATTCCGTTTAAAATATCTGGGGAAAAAGGGAGAGCTCACTTTACTTTTTGACAATATACGTTCTATTCCGGCAGAAGAAAGAAAAGCATTTGGTCAAAATGTGAACAATCTCAAAAATAAAGTATTGGAAAAATTTGAGATGCTCAAATCACAAATAGACGCCCATACTGTGGTAAATGTAAAAAACGAAGTGGACATATCTTGTCCGGCCAACAGTATGGAATTGGGGTCACGGCATCCTATATCGGTGGTAACACAAAAAATATATCATGCTTTTGAAAAAATAGGTTTTACCATTGCAGAAGGGCCTGAAATAGAAGATGACTGGCATTTGTTCAGTGCTTTGAACTTTCCGCCGGAGCATCCGGCAAGAGACATGCAGGATACTTTTTTTGTAGCCACAAATCCCGATATCGCATTGCGCACACACACTTCTTCCATACAAGTGAGAGTGATGGAAAAGCATCGTCCTCCTATCAGGGTGATATGTCCGGGAAGAGTGTTCAGGAATGAAGTGATCACCGCCCGTTCGCATTGTATGTTTCATCAAATAGAAGGTTTGTATGTGGATAAAAACGTATCTTTTGCCGATATGAAGCAAACGTTGCAGTATTTTGCCAAAGAAATGTTCGGTTCACATATCAATATACGCTTGCGTCCTTCCTATTTTCCGTTCACCGAGCCTTCTGCCGAAATGGATATCTCTTGCGATATTTGCGGCGGAAAGGGTTGTAATTTGTGTAAATATTCCGGTTGGGTGGAAATATTGGGTTGCGGTATGGTAGATCCTAATGTTCTTGCCAATATGGGAATCAATCCTGAAGAATACAGCGGGTTTGCTTTCGGAATGGGTGTGGAGAGAATCACTCAACAATTGTACAAAACGAAGGATATTCGTTTGTTTTTTGAAAACGACGTGAGATTTTTAAAACAATTTGAATCTTTATAAACATAATAAAAAATAAAATGGTAAAGAAATATAAACTAATCAACAATTTACTCGGTTGGGTGGTATGTGCAATAGCATGTGCCGTGTTTTTACTCACAGCAGAGCCGACCGTCAGTTTTTGGGATTGTGGCGAATATATAGCCACTGCTTATAAGTTGCAGGTAGGACACCCTCCCGGAGCACCCACATTTCAATTATTAGGCCGTATATTCTCCCTGTTTGCAGGAGGAGATGTTACCAAAGTGGCGTTATGTATCAATTCCATGTCGGCATTGTGCAGCGGATTTACTATTTTGTTCTTGTTTTGGGCATTAACCATGTTAGGGCGCAAAATAGCCACCGCCAACAACACGGAGCTTACCAATGCCAAAGTAATAGCCATATTCGGCAGTGCTTTGGTAGGTGCTTTGGCTTACACCTTTACCGATACTTTTTGGTTTTCGGCGGTAGAAGGTGAAGTGTATGCCATGAGTTCGTTTTGCACGGCACTGGTGTTTTGGGCTATTTTGAAATGGGATTTGTGTGCCGATGAAAATTATTCCAACAGGTGGATAATATTCATAGCCTTTGTAATAGGGTTGTCAATAGGTGTTCACCTTTTGAATTTATTGACAGTGCCGGCTATGGGTTTAATCATTTATTTCCGTAAATTCAAACCCACCGCCAAAGGAACCGTCCGGGCACTTGTTATATCGTTTTTGGCTATTGCAGTGATATTATGGGGTATTGTTCCTTATATAGTAAAATTCTCCGGTTGGTTTGAACGCTTGTTTACCAATAGCTTCGGCACGGGATTTTATGTGGGCACCATCGTTTATTTCGCTATCATAGTAGCTTTGCTGATATGGGGAATAGTGTATTCCGAACGCAAACAAAGAAGAATATTCAATTTGGCGATGCTTTCATTAACATTCATGTTAATAGGCTATTCCACTTTCTTTATTCTTACCATACGTTCCAATGCCAATCCTCCTATAGATGAAAACAATCCTGAAGATGCAGTGTCTTTGTTGTCTTACCTCAATCGGGATCAATACGGGAGCAATCCTTTGGTTTACGGTCAATATTTCAATAGCCGTGTAAAAGATCAAAAAGACGGGGATCCCATATATGTAAAAAATTATGTAGTCAGCAATAACGGTGATGAAATCATAAAATTTTTCAATAAAAAAGATGCCGAAAATTTTGTTGAGACCAATAAAGACAAATATGCCGGATTGACCATAAAAGGCAAATATGTGGTAGGAGATCCCAAAACAAGAGCGGTGCCTGTTTATTACGGCGAAGATTGCACTTTGTTTCCCAGAATGTGGTCCAACAGAGAAAACAGTTATATACAGCATTATAAAGATTGGGCAGGAATTACGGGTCCGGACTATATAGTGGTAAATGGCCAGCAGGTGCCCAATATTCCTTCTTTCGGTGAAAATCTGAAATTCTTCTTCGGTTATCAGATGTGGTACATGTACGGAAGATATTTTATGTGGAATTTTGTCGGAAGACAAACACTCAACCAAGGTTTTGGCGGCAAAACATCCGGCGAATGGGTGAGCGGCATTAAATTTATAGACGAAGCCCGCCTGGGGCCGCAAGATATGCCTGACCATATGAAAAACAAAGGCAACAACAAATATTACTTTTTACCGTTCCTGTTGGGTTTGATAGGATGTATCTATCAATTCCGCCGCGACAGAAAGAATTGGGCTGTGGTGTTGACATTATTCTTTATGACAGGTATAGCCATCGGCATCTATTTGAATATGTATGCCTATCAGCCGCGTGAAAGGGATTATGCTTTCGCCGCTTCGTTCTATGCTTATGCCATGTGGATAGGTTTGGGCGTGTATGCCTTATTCGATTTGATTCAAAAATATATGAATAAATATCTGGCAGCAGGATTGGCTACTGTTGTATGTTTGGGTGTGCCCGCGTTATTGTGCGCTCAAAATTGGGACGACCATGACCGTTCCAACCGTTTTCTCACTTTGGCCATAGCCAAATCGTATTTGGATTGTTGTCCTCCCAATGCCATATTGTTTGCTAACGGGGATAACGATACTTTCCCTCTTTGGTACTTGCAGGAAGTGGAAGGCTATCGCACGGATGTGAGAATATGTAATTTGTCGTTGATGGGTACCGATTGGTATATAGATCAAATGAAGCGCAAAGCTTATAACGGCGAGCCCGTACCCGTAAAAATGACAAAAGAAATGTATCAGCAGGGTACCAGAGATTTGCTTGTGGCTCAAAATCAGATAAAAGTACCGCAGAATATAGTGAATGTGATGCAGGAAATTTACAAACCGACCAACAATCGCAGAGAAGCGGTGATTCCCACTATCGCATTTTATATGGATGTGGACAAAGAGAAAGTGTTGGCCAACGGTACGGTATCTGCGGAAATGGCAGACAGAATAGCGGATAGAGTAGTATGGAACATGCCTAACACCGCCATATATCAGGAAAACGGTAAAGATACTTTGATGGTGGTGTCAAAAGCGTATATAGCTATGATGGATATTTTGGCACACAACAATTGGGAACGTCCTGTTTGTTATGTGGCTACCACCGGCAGTGACGCTTTCTTTGGGTTGGAAGATTATTTTGAAGCCGACGGTATGGTATACCGGTTAATACCCGTACGTAATGAAAATCCTTCCATATTCAGATTTTCAGGACAGGTAAACACCGATGTATTATACGATAATTTGGTGAACAAATTCGATTATTCCGAATATGCTCATGACGATATTTTCCTCAGCGAGGATTATACCCGTATGACCTCCAATGTGAAAATATTCTTCTATCGTTTGGCAGAAGCTTTGATACAAGAGCAAAAATTCGATAAAGCCGAAAAGGCTTTGGACAAACTGTATACATGGTTCCCGCAAAAGAGTATTCCTTACGATTATTTTGAAATATGGATGGCCCGTTGTTATGTATTGTGCCAAAGCAAGAGCGGATTGGAAAAAGGCTTGAATTTATTTGACGATTATGTGGACCAATTGTTGGCGGAAAATGCCTATTATGCCAAATTCAAAGGCGAAAAAGCCGGCTATGTGTCCAATACTTTCCAACGCAACATGTCGTTCTTGAAAGAAATACACGGACAATTGGATAATTTGAAAGTTTCCGTGCCCGAAATGGCATATTACGAAAACAAGATTAATGATATTCAAAACAAAACAGCTCCGTATTCGAATTTATAAATAAAATATATCAGCCGTCTGCCGTATGGCAGACGGCTTTTTTTGCATAATGATGAACATGAAATTGAAAATATGCATGATTTTGTTGATAGGTGTTGTCATGATATCGTGTAAAGAAAAACCGCTTAAAGAGCCTGTTTTGGAGGTAAATATGGTTTTTTTGCACCGTATAAACGGCGACAGTTTGCTATTGGACAGTTCGCTTTGTTCCAATGAGGCAGGTAATATATTTTATATCAGCGAGATAAAATATTTTGTTTCTAATGTCTGTTTGTATCGGAACGGGCAAAAATATAATATAGGCACACATTATGTGGATACCGATTATCCCGAAACCCTGCATTGGGATATTTCTTCTTTGTCGCTTTCCGAAGGCAAATACGATTCCGTAAGTTTTATTTTCGGATTGGATGATAATGACAATTACAATTTTCATTATGTAAATCCGCCTCAAAGTGCTATGGCATGGCCGATAAGTTTGGGAGGAGGATATCATTATATGATGATTAACGGGAGATATTTCGGCAACAATGTGTGGAATCCTATGAATATTCATTTGGGAAGAGGACAAATATATCAAGGAGAAAGTACGGATACAGATTCCATAGTGGGTTTTGTCCCGAATTATTTTGATGTGGTTTTGTATGAAAATATATATGTACAAAGAAATGAACCGCTAACGATAAATATAATCATGAATACGGAAAAATGGTTTGCCAATCCTTATATTTATGATATCACCCGTTGGGGCAGCCATATTATGCAAAATCAAACAGCCATGCAAATTTTAAAAGAAAACGGCAAAAAAGACGTGTTTACCATAGAATTAAAAAATTAAGCGTACCATGAAAAAAATAACATTTTCCCTGTTTTTATGTTTAATGGGTTTGTTAACCCATGCGCAAACCTATCAGATACCGCAAGTGAATTGGAACGATACGGCTTCCTATTCACGGACAGAGCTTATTTCAATAGCCTTAAAAGATATAGAATGGTGTTATAATACGCCTATGACCACCCTGAAAAACACACGGCAGGAGGTGATATCGTTTCTTATGCAGTGGCTGGGGCATTCCCCCGAATTAAAAGTAAGCACACATGCCGATATTATCAAGTGCAATAATAACAATTTGCTGAGTATGTTTTTGCTGGGGCGGGCAAAGTATAATATAGAAAATAAAAATACTTCCGAAGTCAACAGTATACTTGCCGGAGCAGATTTTATGATTGGCTATTATGATAAAAATGCCGGTTTTTTTGGTAAAAACAAGCAGATAAAAAAACTCAGAAAGCAGATGGACAGCGGCAAATGGGAGAAAAAACTTCTAAAGCAATTCTCCCGCTAGCTATTCTTTTGTCTTTATCTTTTTGAATATATTCTTAAAATATTTCCAGTGCCATGCAATGTGAAACAGCATGATAATGGTCATGGCTATGCCGGCTTCCACATGCCATGTAAGAAAGGTAAGATATTTGGCACCCAAAAAAGGATAATTGAGGTGTATAACCATTAAAAAACCCAATATGCAAGATACTAATCCCGCTATCAGCAGCAATGCGTTCCATATGCGGCGGTGATATGCTTTGGCTAACAAGCCTGTTTGCATTAATATAAATGTAAAGGCATATAATCCTAAAGTCAGCAGCGTAATCAGCAGAAAATGATATCGTTTGGCAGGGGCAGGGGAACTCTCTTGTGATATGTCCGAAGGTGTTTCGGTATATTCAGCCGTGATGGTTTCAGTAACAGGTGTTGTGTCTTCGTCTGTATTTAAATTAATTGTGTTAGAGGATGTTTTAGGTGTAACGGTGTCAATTCGGAGTGTAACCGTTTTTCTTTCAACAGCTTCTTCTGCCGGCTCACTGACAGTGTCTGTTGTTTTTTCTTCGTTTGTTGCACTTAAGGATGAATAATCGCAATAGTTGTCATGATTGTTGTCCGTGAAATTGCCGCATCCGTATTGGCAATCCACACGGTTGCCGTTTCCGAACGGGCATTGTGCCGTAGCTGAAGAAAAGCACAAAAAGCCTGTTAATATTAAAATGTATTTGTTCATTGTTCGGTTTTTATATAAAAGTTCAAAGATAACATTTTTTTCTCATTTAATGTTTGAGCATAAACAGTCAAAATTTTATTTTGTTTTTTGCTCTTGCCGGCATAATTTTTTTGCGTGACGGATAAAAAAGTTTTCAACAAAAATATTTTCGTATTATTATTTTTATTATTTTTGCAAAACAGATACAAACAAACTTAATTAAAAACAATTTTACCATGAAAATTAAAAGCATAATATTTTTATTACTAATCAGTACTTGTGCCATGGGGCAAAGTATTTTTTCTCTATATGCGGAACAAGATTCCCAATGGGGAAAGGTTAAAATTTCCAGTAACGCAACCATTCAGCAGTTTTTCTCCCTGCCGATAGAGGTTGATTTTTCTCTACTTAATGATTTGGATTTTGCCGTAATGGTGTCCAAAAATCATATCGAAAATGTAATAGAAAAGATCAATAATGATAATACTATTACAATTATAAAATTGCTTGAACATCCTGAAACCTGTATTCCCAGTATGTTTGATGACATTACCGGAGTCAGATTGAATATTGATAGTGTTTCCGTTTATGGAGCGGATGGGGGAATGGTATATTCTGTAGCCAACGATTTGGATGAAATACCATATTATACCATAGCTGAAGATGATATATATTCATATGGAATTTATAATAGTTGGTTCGGGATGCAAAATCATGTAAAAATAGACAGTATTATTAATCATTATAGTACTGCAGGATTTGTAACAGATTATGAAGACGGGATATTATTGGCTGTTAATGATACTTTAGAAGTAGAAATTGATTTTGAGTATCTTGTTTATGAAGAGCGTTATTTTGACAATGATACATTAATAATAATCAGTCAAAAAAGATTCTCTGATATAGACGGAAAATACATTCCTTTACAAGACATTACCATTCGATACAATTATCTTCCCTATTCCGGAATAAGATATCAAATAAGCGAGATAAAAACATATAATTATTATGAAATAGTGAACGATAATGGCTCAAGTGTAGTTTGTTTTGGTTCACCGAACGGGGATTATAGTGTTGCTCCCGATAATGGAACTATATATCAATATAAGGAGATAGAAAAACATAATCAAAAAATGAAGGTATACCCAAATCCCGTAACAAATGAGTTAAATGTAGAACTTCCGTTTAACATTACGGGAAAAGTAACTGTAGAAATATACAGTGTAGTGGGGCAACGGATTTCACATTCAGAAATTGTGACTCAAAATACACTTAAAGTAAATACAGAGAACTTACCGAAAGGTTCTTATATAATAAAATGTAGTAGCAACAAGAATGTTGCAAGTAAAAATTTTATCAAACAATAAAAAGAGGTGTTTATGAAACGAATTTTTGTAATAATAGTATTAATATTTTTAGTGATAGTTGTAAAGGCTCAAATTCCTGAAACAGAATATATGCCGATTACCATTAATTCTTGTACGGAAGTTTTTCATGCGGAAGTGGAAGTAACTGCGGGAGAATCTGACACGATTCCTATACCGCAAAATAATTATAGAAGAATTTATTTTGTTCACGGATTAGGAGGCGATGCCTCCTCATTGGACCAAATGGCAAACGCATTTGTTGACAATAGCTTGAATATATATGGGTTTCCTGCCAGAAAATGTTTAACATCCCGACCGGAATATTCCAATAGCACTGGTTCCTTAGTCTCTGGCGCTAATACGGTTAGGGAATATGTTAGGGACAGAGCTGAAGATGATATTGTACAATACGCTATGAATCCCGATGATGCTTTTTTGATAGGACATTCCCAAGGGGGAATGGTGTTGCGGACTATGGCTCATTTGGATTTGGTTACCGATACTTTGCCTATGCCGTCATTCGGAAAGGGCTATAACGGAATGGTAACCCTGGGAGCTCCGCTGCAAGGAGGAAAAATACTGAACAACAGAAATCTTATAATAAATATGAGTAATTATGCTTGCCGATGCCTTGTAGAGGGACCGAAAAATTTTGACCTTGTTAATATTATATTAAAGCTTACAGTAGGTACAGAATTTTTGAATTGTGCGTGTAACGCTATATCAAGTAAATTACTGCCCATAGTATTTGGTAAATATTTTGACGGAATAACCAATTATTATAAGGTGGGAGCCCCTTGGATAGATAGTCTTAATAGTGATGTGTCAAACTTAAAATATATGAAAATGCCCAAAGTGGCTTTTTATGCAGTGGAGCCTCAATCTCATATTTTTTGGCGGACATCCAATTGGTTAATAAATAACCCCAACGTTGAAGAGGCTTTTGAAGCAAATGACGATTGGGCTTTTTATAGTGATATATTTAGTAATGGATATACTGAATACTATGCTGCCTATCAAAAGGAGAGATCAATTAAAAAAAAGATTGCATGGAAAAACGGAGTTGACTGGTTTAATACAGTTGACCCGCAATGGCAGGTTGTTATAGGTGCCAGGCAATACCATATGGCATATCGGTGCAAATGCCCGAGAAATGCAATAGGGAGGCCTAAAGATTATGTTCTTAAATGGTCTGCAACAGACTGTATAAACAGCCACTGTGATAATTTGTCACCGGTAGTTTGGTGTGAAGTTAACAGCACGGTAAAAGAAAACGACGGTATAGTATTGGCGGAAAGTGCCGCTAATTTGCCGGGATATACAGGTGGGCCTGTAAGAGTATATTATAAAGAAAATGAATTTCAAGCCAGAAATCGAGGTACCTCCCACATGCAGATGAGGAATGACGGAGGAATTAAAGAAAAATTATATAAATTATCAGAAGGAGATTATGGATACTTTTTTAAGACTGCAAAGAAATAGATGTAAACTGATATTGGTCATATTATGTTGTTTGTCATGCCTTTGTAAATGCAAGTGCAAGCCGGAACAGCCGGATTATCCCAAGTCGTTTTTCCTTCCTACCGATTTGTCTGTAGTGTGGATACGGCCTTATCACAGCGATACATCGTTTGACGGAAGAAGCACCCCGCTATTTGTGGGAGATTATGTGGTTTTTGTCAATAATAGCGGAATATATCCGAAAAATGGCGGATTTGGTGTATATGATAAAAAAACGGGAGAAAAACATCCTGCATGGCAAGGTGAAGTAGGGGAACAATTGGGTGAATGGGATAAATTAACAATGGCTCATTTGGCAGGAGTTCATAACGAATTGCTGATTGTAAGCAGCCATTTTAAAACTTATGCGTTTGATATTAATGCAGGTACAAGAATCTGGACCAAAGACCTGAATTATACCCAATTGGTTACCAGTGTCAATTTCGGAGATTATTATCTGGTATATGAGCCCAATGTAAAAACAAATATTGTTGTCCGTTTGGATGCTTACACGGGAAAACGAACCGATTATTTTTCACATGTATATCAAAATGATACTTATAAAATGATATCCATCAATCCGCCGTCAGCATATATAAACAGCAGTGGGGATACATTATTATGTAGTGTTACTAGTGATTGGGATTCGCATGAATCCGATGGAAGAGTATGGGCATATTGTTACAATACCACACAAAAACGCATGCAGTGGGTTAACAAAAATTTCACGGACGAGAGAGATGCTTGCGGTCATATACCTCCGCCTATTTTATATAATCAAGACAAATGGATAGTACAAACCCTTAGAGGCTTGCATTGTTTGGATGCCAATACGGGAGAGCTGATATGGAAAAAGTTGTATTGGACATCATTTTATAATGACAGTTTAGGAATAGGTGCGGAATTTTTTTCAGAGACTCCTGTAACCTTGTGGCAAGATAAACTATATATGCGGTCAATAGACGGGAATGTGTATTGTATAGATGCACAAACAGGGCAGGAGATATGGCGGAATACAAGTATATGTGCCACACCTAATGGAGATGTTGGGGAAACGCCTATTTATCAAGGTAGATTATATGTTGCCGGTGTTGCTTCAGATGAAACAGGATATATTTTTTACGGATTAACGTGTTTGGATGCCTATACGGGCAAGGAACTTTGGAGAGATGAAGGACCTGTAGGACAAGTGTGGGCACCGATAGCCATAGATCAGGAAACGGGTT
Source organism: Bacteroidales bacterium (assembly GCA_017616775.1). Lineage (GTDB taxonomy): Bacteria > Bacteroidota > Bacteroidia > Bacteroidales > WCHB1-69 > UBA1205. The sequence continues at coordinate 30,463 of JAFZXM010000002.1, read as the reverse complement.
ATTTGTATGCCGGCAGCTGTCAATATATTATGTGCATAGATCTTAACAAAACAGAAGAGAATATGCTAAAAAAACGATAAAAGAGATGTTTTCTATGTAGAACAGCTTATAGGCGGAAATAAAAAACAGGTGATGCTGCTGCATCACCTGTTTTATTATGGAACAAGGATTTTATTCTTGGTTTTCAGATGATTCTTGTGAAGCTTGTTCTTTATCTTCCTTTATTCTTTGTTCTACCTTTGCTAAATTATTAGTCAATTCGGCAAGTTCCTTTTTCAAACCGTCTATTTTTTCCTGCACCTGATTTTTCAAAGTGTCGGCATTTTTTGAATGGCTGAAAAATTCAATGTTGTTTTCCAATAAGTTCAACTCAGGGGTAAGTTTTTTGATTTTTTCTTTTAATTGTTTTCTGATATTGTTTAAAGAACCCGCATTTTGAGCTTCATTAATGCGGTTGGTAATGATTTCGTCTTGATCCGCCTTGGCTTTGGCTCTCAGTTCATCAAAACGTTGACCGATAGCGGTGCGGAATTCTTCCCAAATTTTGTCTTTGTCGGCTTGGGCGGTATAGCCTATTTCCGTCCATTCTCTTTGAAAAGCTTTTAGATTTTCAAAATTTTCTTCTTTATTGTCCACCATCACATAATCTTTTACTTTTTGTATCAAAGCTTGTTTTTTAGCCAGGTTTTCTGCTATATTGGCATTGATATCCTTGTAAAAATCCGATTTAGCGGCAAAAAAGTCATCACAAGCTTTACGGAAACGGGTCCACAAGGTTTCGGATTGTTTACGGGAAACGGAACCTATGTTTTTCCATTCTTGTTGTAATTGAAGCAATTCGGCCGTAGCCTTTTTCCAATCTTTTCTCAAGGCAATGGCTTCGGCTTGCATGCAAAGGTTAAGTTTTAAATTATAATTGTTAACCTGTTCTTCTTTATTCTTTTTAAAATATTCTTTTTTATCTTCGTAATAGGTGGTCATGGCAGTACGGAAGCGGTTCCAGACTTCATCGTGTACTTTTTTCGGAGCAGGCCCCAAGGTTTTCCATGTTTTGAACAATTCGTCTATTTTTTCGCCCGTTGCATTCATTTGCTTTAGGCTTGATTTGTAATCTTGAGAAAGCAATTCTTCTATTTGTTCACACAAAGCAAGTTTTGCTTGATAATTCACTTCTTGTTCTTGTGCTATTTTATCATAATATTCTTTGCGTTTGAGATTGATTTGGTCCGAAGCTGTTTTGAATCGATTCCACAATTCATCTTTTTTATCTTCTTCCACGGCACCGGATTCTTTCCATTCTTGATGATATTGTTGCAAGAGTTTGAACGATTTCATAATTGAAGGTTCCAGAAGCAAGGCTTCTGTTTTTTCACATATCTCAAGTTTGCGTTCCAAATTTTTCTTCATGTCCAAATCACGCAATTCGCGGTTGATTTTTATTTTGTTGAAGAATTTTTCCACATAAAAATGGTAGTTTTGCCACAAATCGTTAACATTGGCTTGCGGTACGGCACCTATCTCTTTCCATTCGTTTTGTATTTCTTTAAAACGGTCATATATTTGTTTGAGAGAATCTTCGGAATCCACCAATACTCGCAATTCTTCCAAAAGAGCTTGTTTTTTAGTTAAATTGCTTTCTTTTTCTTTTTCCAATTCTTCCGCATATTTGTTTTTGGCAACTTTGTATCTGCCAAAAGCACTGTCAAACCGACGGTCAATTTCATCAGGTTCGTATTTGAAATCTTCTTTATTACCGCCATTGGCTAAAAAAGTATGCAAAGCTTGGTCTTTATCTTCTTTTAGAATTTGCAGGAAACGACTTCTTAATAAAGACACCTGTTTTTTTATTTTGGATACATGCTGTTCAAAAAGCAATTCTTCCAAAGCCTGGGTAACTTCCAATTTATTGCAATTGTCAAATATGGTTTCGGGAATTTCTTCTTCCGTATCTTCGTTTACAATTTCAACCTCTTCTGCAGCAGGGGTGTGTTCTTGTTCCGACACCGTTTCTTCGGGTTTCACTTCTTCTTTTTCGGGCACATCTTCTTGAGGCGCTTCATTTGTTTGATTCACTGGTTCTGTAGAGACAGTATTTTCTACATTTTGCATTTCTTGTTCCGGTTCCATGTTCGGATTGAGTTGAGATTCCATATTTGTTATTGTTTAAAGGAATAATTATTAAAATTAATGAAGTTAAACATTTGCTCTATCTTATTTGAAAAGAGTCGAGAAGGCAAAAGTACAATTTTTGTTTATACAAACGGCGGTTCTTTTAAAATATTTTATGTTTTTCTTTGTTAAAGTCGTTTAGTTATATTTTTTTATTGGCATTTCCTAAAATACCTTTTATTTTAGGAAGAAGGTTACGCGTAAAAATGCTATCTTTGCAAGATATGATTCTGTTTGAAATTCATGGTATGAAAATTTTTCGAAACATATTCTTTGTAACGGTATTGATATCGGCAAGTTTGTTCTCCTGTAATAGGAACAAGCCTAAATATCAGCCCAAAGTTGATGAGGTGCTTGTACAGCAAAAAACCGAACAGATGCAAATACACATACATCGTTATGATGTGGATTTGTGGAATATTAATAAGGATAGCATATTGCAGGGTTTGCAAAAAATGCAAAGCGAATACGCTTTTTTCCTCGGAGACAGCATAAGTGCTGCAGGCGTCCGGCAAATCACGGATTATCTTAACGATCCTATTATCAAAAAGTTATACAAGGAAGTGCAAACCGTATATGCAGATTGCGGTTTTTTGGAACATGCGTTTGATTCAGCATTTGCTTTATTGCAATATCATTTTCCCGATGCCGCAATTCCTCAAGTATATACCGCCGTTACCGGTTTGTATTACGAAATGCCCGTGATGTATTATGATACTGTATTGGTAATAGCATTGGACCTTTATTTGGGAAGCAATTATAAAATGTACAAACAGTTGGGGCCTGCTGTTCCGCAATATGTATATCATCGGTTTTCCAAAGAATATATCCTTCCCGATTGTTTTAAAGAAATGGCATTCAAATATATAGAATATAATTCTGCTACATCGGTTTTGGATGAAATGCTTATAGAGGGCAAAAGAATGATGTTTGCATCGGTGATGCTGCCGAATGTGCATGATTCGCTTATATATGGCGTGCCTTTATCCAAATTACAATGGGCTGTAGCCAACGAAGCAGCTATATGGTCGTATATAGTCAACAATGATTTATTATATAGTAAAAATAAATCCGATGTGCGCACTTTGATAGGAGAAGCCCCTTTTACCGCCTGTTTCGGCAATCAGTCACCGGGGCGGGTGGGAGCATGGATAGGCTGGAATATTTGCAGGGCATGGGTGGAAAACAATCCCGACAGACCTGTTCGGGAGCTTATGCAAGAGAAAAATGCTCAAAAAATACTTAAAGAATCTAAATACAAACCTAAAAAATAGCAAGATATGACATTGTTATTCATGAATTTCCTAAAAATAGGATTTACCGATATAATGGATATACTTTTGGTGGCAACCTTGTTCTACTTGCTTTACCGTCTTATTAAGGGTACGGCAGCGTTCAATATTTTTATAGGCTTGCTTTTGTTATATGTATCTTGGAAATTGGTGATACTGTTAAATATGGAGCTTACATCGGAATTGTTAAACCAATTTCTATCGGTGGGATTTATCGCTTTGATTATAGTGTTTCAACCGGAGATACGGCAATTTTTATTGTTTGTCGGCAGTAAAAATCCTTTTAAAAAGGCAACAATATTGGTATGGAAAGAGCGAAATCGGAATGCGGGCATTCCCGATTTTGATGTCATAGTCAATAGTTGTGTGAACATGGCTTCTTCTTATACGGGAGCACTTATTGTCTTAACAAAAGAAAACCAGTTGAATGAATTCGTTCAAACGGGAGAGCGTATCAATGCCCGTACTTCACAAGAATTGATAGAAACCATTTTTTTTAAAAACACCCCCCTGCACGATGGAGCTCTTATTATCAATCGCAGGCAAATGGTAGCGGCAAGGTGTATATTGCCCGTTACCAAAAAAGAGGTGTCTCCCGATTTGGGCTTACGGCACCGTTCCGCCCTGGGTATCACCGAAGAAACAGATTGTATAGCCATAGTGGTGTCGGAGCAGACGGGAACGATATCTTATTGTGTTGACGGTCAAATAACCCGTAGAGTATCTGCCCAAAAATTGAAAGATTTTTTAGAACAACAATATAAAATAGTAAAATAGTATGGAATATAAAATAGCCGATATTAATTTGTCCGATTGGGGCAGAAAAGAAATAGAAGTGTCGGAAAAAGAAATGCCGGGATTGATGGCATTGCGTGAAAAATATGCGAAAGAAAAGCCTTTAAAAGGGGTGAGAATTTCCGGTTCGTTGCACATGACCATACAAACAGCCGTGCTTATAGAAACCCTGGTGGAGTTGGGTGCTGATGTGCGGTGGGCAAGTTGTAACATATTTTCTACACAAGACCATGCAGCAGCAGCCATAGCAGCAGCAGGCATACCTGTATTTGCATGGAAAGGGGAATCGTTGGAAGATTATTGGTGGTGCACTTTGCAAGCGCTTTCTTTTCCCGGTGGAAAAGGTCCGCAATTGATAGTGGACGATGGCGGTGATGCAACATTGCTGATACATAAAGGATTTGCTGCGGAAAATAATCCTGAAATACTTAACGTCACCCCTTCTTCTGCTGAAGAAGCCGCCATACTCAAAACCTTAAGGGAAACATTGGCTGCCAATCCCCATAAATGGCATGACACTGTCAAAGAACTTAAAGGAATATCCGAAGAAACCACCACAGGGGTACACCGGTTGTACCAAATGATGGAAAGAAAAGAATTGTTGGTGCCCGCTATCAATGTAAATGATTCCGTTACCAAATCCAAATTTGATAATTTATACGGATGCCGTGAGTCTTTGGCTGATGGTATCAAACGTGCTACCGATGTTATGGTGGCCGGAAAAGTGGTGGTAATATGCGGATATGGCGAGGTGGGAAAAGGTTGTGCCCATTCCATGCGTTCTTACGGAGCACGTGTGCTTGTTACGGAAATAGACCCTATTTGCGCTTTGCAGGCCGCCATGGAAGGATTTGAAGTGACTACCGTGGAAGACGCCTTGTGCGAAGGTAATATCTATGTAACCACCACAGGTAATTGTGATGTGATTACCGCCGAACACATGGCCCGTATGAAAGACCAGGCCATAGTGTGCAACATCGGTCATTTCGACAACGAAATCCAAGTGGCACGATTGGAATCTTGGCCGGGTATACAAAAACGTAATATAAAACCGCAAGTGGATGAATATATTTATCCCGACGGACATTCCCTGTTTCTTTTGGCTGAAGGCAGATTGGTGAATTTAGGTTGTGCCACGGGGCATCCTTCGTTTGTAATGAGCAATTCGTTTACCAATCAGGTATTGGCCCAAATGGATTTATGGCAAAACAATTATCCTGTGGATGTGTATCGTTTGCCAAAATATTTGGATGAAGAAGTAGCCCGTTTGCATTTGCAAAAAATAGGCGTAAAACTTACCAAACTCACACAAAAACAAGCCGATTATATAGGTGTGCCTGTAGAAGGCCCCTATAAGGCGGATTTTTACAGATATTAAAAATGTTGACAAAAAACAAGGTTTTTTACATTTGGTGATATTTAATTTTTTATATTTTTGCAGATATTAAAATTGTATTAAATAAATATAGTATATAATCAAAAATCATTAGAAATGAGTAAGATAAAACTCGGTATTAACGGTTTCGGCCGTATAGGTCGTATGGTATTTCGTGCTGTTGTTGAAAATTTTAACAATGACATTCAAGTAGTGGGTATTAACGATCTTTTGGATGCGAATTATTTGGCATACATGCTTAAATTTGATTCTGTTCATGGTCGTTTTGAACACGACATTAAAGTAGACGGCAACTACATGATAGTGGATGGTAACAAAATTCAGGTTTTCGCGGAAAAAGATCCTTCACAAATCACATGGGGCGCATTGGATGCAGATGTTGTTGTGGAATCTACCGGATTCTTTTTAACCGAAGAATTGGCACAAGCCCATTTGAAAGCCGGTGCTAAAAAAGTAATCATGTCCGCACCTTCAAAAGATGCCACTCCTATGTTTGTTTACGGTGTTAACCATCAAACATACAACGGACAGAAAATTATCTCCAACGCTTCTTGTACTACCAATTGTTTGGCTCCTATTTCCAAAGTGCTCAATGATAAATTTGGTATTACCCGCGGATTGATGACCACGGTTCATGCAGCCACCGCTACACAAAAAACCGTAGACGGACCATCGCAAAAAGATTGGAGAGGCGGTCGCGGAATATTGGAAAATATTATCCCTTCGTCCACCGGAGCAGCCAAAGCTGTAGGAAAAGTGTTGCCGGAATTAAACGGCAAACTTACGGGTATGTCTATGCGTGTGCCTACCTCTGATGTATCAGTGGTGGACCTCACCGTGGAATTAAGCAAAGCTTGCACTTATGATGATATTTGTGCAGCCATGAAAGAAGCTTCGGAAGGCGAACTTAAAGGAGTACTCGGTTACACCGACGAAGCTGTTGTTTCCACCGATTTCCGCAATGATGCCCACACCTCTATCTTTGACGCCAAGGCCGGTATTCAATTGGATCCTACCTTTGTAAAAGTAGTGGCATGGTACGACAATGAATGGGGCTATTCCAACAAAATATGTGAAATGGTTCGCGTAGTTGCGAAATAACATCTCCCTTAAAAACGCTCTCAAAAAGAGAGCGTTTTTTTTGTTTTTTTTCCTGTATCAATAAAAAATGTTATCTTTGCAAAAAAGTTCATTGATGTCTTACTAAAATTTTAATATTATGAAAAATCATATTGTATTGTTCTTCTCTTGCTTGTTGCCGTATTTGTCTTTGAGTGCCCAAGATGTCATCACCTTAACAAACGGTAAAGAAATACAGGCCATAGTTACCGAGGTAATGCAAAAGGAAATCAAATACAAACGGTTTGATAATCCTAATGGTCCCGTTTACACCTTGGATAAAAGCAGTGTATCTGTAATAAAATATCAGAACGGAACAAAAGACGTTATTAATGAAAATCAGTCTTTATTAAAAACCGGACAAAATCATATCTTTAAAGGAACAGAGGAACAAGAAATTTTTAGCGTGCTTGAGCATTATCCGGAATTCCCCGGCGGACAGGAGGCTTTGAATCAGTATTTGTTTGAAAATTTGATATATCCTAAAAAAGCCCGCGAAGAAGGAAAAGAAGGTACAGTAATGGTTGAATTTATTGTGGAAGCAGATGGAAGCATAACCAATGCAAATGTAAAACGTTCTGCCGGTGAAGAGTTGGACAAAGAAGCTGTCAGAGTGGTAAGCGGCATGCCTGATTGGATACCCGGCAAACACAGGGACAGGGCTGTACGTGTGCGATATGTGTTACCTGTCAACTTCAGACTCCGCTAAAATAATAAAGTAAAAAGGGATGAATTTTATTCATCCCTTTTTACTTTGATGCTGTTTTCTGTAGAAATACAGCTATACCAATGTCCTGATATTTGTTTCTTCATCTCCCGGAAGTAACGCAATGGGAGGTATTTCTATAAGGGTATAGGCGCCATATTTTTTTTGCTTGCACATGCGATAAGCGGCACGGGCGCAAGCCGTCATAATTTGAGCGGTAAGGGCGGGATTGTTTATTTCCATTTTAAATTCAAACCGTTGATTATGAGTGTTGCCGCTTACTCCGTAACGTTCCAAAAGCACCCCGTGGGCCACATTGTTCAGTTCTTTTATGGAAGGAACCGGTATTACATGTGTTTCATCGTGAGCAAAATAATCATCTTTTAAAATAGCTTTTTCAACTTGAGCAAATTTGGCATTTTTTTCCAATTCTACATATACCATACGTCTGTGTATGCTTGTGCCGACCGGTATAGTCATGGAAAGGGCATCTTTCACCCCTTTGATGGCTTTAGCTGCAACGGTATGTCCCATGGACCGTCCGGGACCGAAATTGGTATACGTAATTCCATTGGGAGCCATAGCCTGTAACAAAGTTCTTATCACGGAATCGGTGCCGGGATCCCATCCTGCGGATATGATACTTACCGCTTTGTGTGCTTCGGCTATAGGTTTAAGAGACTGTCGCAAAGAATATATTTGTGGATGTATGTCAAAAGAATCTATAACCGATATTCCTCTTTTCAATAATTTTTCGGCATAATGCTCAACCTCCCGGGTAGGGGTGCATATTAAAACCACATCCGCCTTTATTTTTTTGAGGTCATCATTGTGATGATAGATACCCGTGAGTACCATGTCTGGTGCGGAGTTGACTGATTCTTCCGCTGCACAACCGATGTTTCCGTAGCCTAAAACGGCAATTTTTATTTTATCTGTTATCATAAATGTAAGGTGTATTGATATAAAAAAGCAAAGTTATCATTTTTTTGTAGCAAAATGTATTATCAAAGAAAAAATTTTTCAAAAATATTTTGTTCTCCATAAAAATGTTCGGATAGATTAAGGATTTCAAGCAAACAAGAATAATACAAAAATAATTTCTTCCGTTCGGGAAACCGGCATTTTCGAACCCGTCCGCGCTGTTTGAGCACCTCGCCGATGCTCCGGAAAGAGGAGAAGGCAAAGATATTCGGGAAGATAAAAAGGCAGAAGTTATCCATGAATAACGAAACTGCGGCAGCCAATAGTTCTGCAAAAAGAAATGCCCGCCATGCTTTTTCGCCGGAACAATACTCCGCCTTGATAGCCGGCGGAGGAAAAAAACTATGCGCCAACATGCGCCTGCACCAGGAAGAATTCCTGCAAAGTTCATAGAATACGGGTATTAGTGACAAAACATAAATCCGAAATAAATACGGGGACCCGTAGGCAAAAGCAATTCGGAATGATGAATGGACAGCATCCAATCACAGCGAAAAGTAAGATGAACTTTATCGGTCAGGCAGTAATCGCAGCCAAAATAGGGGTTGATATAAAAAAAACTTTGCTTGTGGAAAGTGCTGTTAGCATCTTGCTCCCAGCTGTTCCTGTCGCCGTCAAGGATATACAGCCCATTCACCGACCCTCCTCCTGTTGAGCCTCCTATATATAGCCATGTTTTTTTTATTTTCCAATAAGCATCGGCCAATACTCCTCCGTAACCCGTACGAATGAAACTGCCTTGTTTGAGCACATTGCGGCAATCGGTTGTATTGCTGTTCATAGTAGAAACACCCCCCTCAAAACCCGTACGAAAATGCTTCCATAAATGTACACGCAGGCATCCGCCGATACCGAATGCAGCTCCTTGAGGGCTGCAAAGCTGCCCGTCGGAAGAAACGGGGGCATGCTTGTCTTGTCCGAACATATAACCGGCATGCAACATCATTCCACCGGAAAACCCTTGAAAAACAATATTTTTGTTGTCCGTGTTTGATTGGCACCATGAGGCAGAAACAATAAGCATGCAGAAAATCAATAACCGTATTTGCATAAAAAATCATTTTATGCAAAAATACAAAAAACGCTATTGTCTAAAGTTAATAAATAATTAAAAATTGACGGACGGCACCGGCTTTATTCATTGTTTTACAATAAAAAAAAACAGTTACGGAAAGTAACTGTTTTTTTTAGTCTCAATCATGTTGGCTATACCAAACCGGCAAAACCCATAAATGCCAAAGACAATATGCCTGCCGTGATAAGAGCGATAGGCATGCCTCTCATATTTTCGGGTACATCCACCATTTCCAAATGTTCGCGGCATCCGGCAAAGATAATTAATGCCAAAGCGAAACCTATAGCCGTAAAAAATGCGAACAATAATGCTCCCGCCAAGTTATAACTTTGTTGTATAACCATTATGGATACGCCCAATACAGCGCAATTGGTGGTGATCAAAGGTAAAAATATACCCAAAGCCTGATATAGGGAGGGACTGGTTTTTTTGAGTATAATTTCCAGCATTTGCACCAATGCCGCTATTACGAGTATATAGCAAATGGTTTGCAGAAATTGCATGTTAAAAGGCACCAGCACATATTCATATATCAGGAAAGTAATCAAAGTGGCTAAGGTGATAACAAATACTACTGCCGCACCCATTCCCGTAGCGGTGGAAAGTTTGCCGGATACGCCCAAAAAAGGGCATATTCCCAAAAATTGGGAGAATACTATATTGTTGACAAATATGGTTGATATGATAATTACTATTAATGCTGCCATAATTATAAGCTTTTTTTTGTTTTACATTGATTTTATGCTTGTTTTTTCTTTTTGATGGTGTTGATTATCGCCAAAAGAAAGCCCAAAGCCAAAAATGCTCCGGGAGCCAATACAAACACCAAAGCCCCGTCTGCAGGTGCTATCGGATGTCCGAAAAACGACAAAGCACCCAAGAATTCGCGAACCATGCCCAATACTGTAAGCGAGAGGGTAAAACCAAAACCCATACCCAAACCGTCCAAAGCAGAATCAAGCAAACCATGTTTGGAAGCAAAAGCTTCGGCGCGGCCCAGTACTATACAATTTACTACTATCAAAGGTATGAACAGACCTAATTTGGCGTGCAAATCAGGCAAATATGCCTGCATAAGCAAATCCACTACCGTTACAAACGACGCAATAAGCACGATAAATGCAGGAATACGTACCGTATCGGGAATTAATTTTTTTAAACTGGAAATGGTGATATTGGATAATAATAATACAAATGTAGTAGCCAACCCCATGCCCAATCCGTTAATGGCGGAGGTGGTTACACCCAAAGTGGGGCACATACCCAATAAAAGTACAAATGTAGGATTTTCCTTGAATAATCCGTTAGTAAATATTTTCCCCCTATTCATTGTTTTGTCCTCCTATATTTGAGATGATATTATACGCTTTGTCCACGGCATCACAATAAGCACGGCTGCTTATAGTGGCAGCGGTAATGGCATCTACATCGCCACCGTCTTTTTTTACCGTCAACTTAAAGTTTTGCGGATTTTTATTTTCAAATTGTTGGTAAAAACCGGGGTCTGTCATTTTTGAGCCCAAACCCGGTGTTTCGGAATGAGAAAGCACATTGATTTTATAAATAGTGCCGTCGGGTAAAAAGCCCGCCATAAGAAAAATGCGCCCGCCAAAACCTTTGTCGGAAAATGTTTCAGCGGCTATCCCCACCAATTCTTCTCCTTTATAGGCTTTGTATATGGTCATGGAATCAGCGGCCATTTCTTTTTTGAAAATGTTTTTTTCCGCAACAGATGCTATGGCAAGTTTTTCTTCCACTATATTGTCGTAGGAAGGCAAAACTTCTTTGATGGCTTTTTCTTTCTTTTCCGATTTCTTTTGTTCAATGGGCTGTTGGGTATATTTATATACCACTCCCAATATGCCTGCTGTAACGGCTGTTATCAGCAATAGCGAAAACAATATATTTTTAAAACTTGATGCTAACTTTTCTGCCATAATAATAATTTTTAATGTATAGGTTTATAGTTTAGTTGATGCACCAAAACGTGCAGGCGGGCACCATTTGTTGATCAATGGGGTAAAGGCGTTCATTAGCAATATGGCAAACGATACACCTTCAGGATAACTACCCCAAACTCTTATACAGATAGTCAATACACCGCATCCTATGCCGAATATTAACTTTCCTTTTGCCGTCATGGGAGATGTAACCATATCGGTAGCCATGAAAATGGCTCCCAAAAGCAAACCTCCGGTAAGTAAATGATAGCTGCCGGGAATATATAATGCAGGATTACACATGTGTAATATGGTGGCAAATACAAAGGCTGTGCCGATGAATGCTACCGGTATATGCCATGTGATTACTTTACGGCACAACAAAATAATGCCGCCCAAGATAATGGCGGCAGCTGCCACCTCGCCTAACGAACCTCCTCTTTCTCCCAAAAGCAGTTGGGCATATGTGGGTAATTGAGACATCAAATCACTTACATCTGCTCCTTCTGCTATTTTTGTTTGAATATATCCCAGAGGTGTAGCTCCTGTAGTGGCATCCACGGCATGGGTAAACACACGGTGGGGTTGTGGCCATGTGGTCATCTGTTGGGGGAATGATATCAACAGAAATACTCTGCCGACCAATGCCGGATTGAAAATATTCTTACCCAAACCTCCAAAGGCCATTTTACTGATACCAATGGCAACCAAGGCTCCTGTCAAAATAATGTACCAATCCAAGTTGGAAGGAACGTTAAATGCCAAAAGCATACCTGTGATTACGGCGCTGCCGTCGGATATGGTGCATTTGCCGCGAATTAAAAATTTTTGTATCAGCCATTCAAATGCAATACATGCTGCTATGCTGATACATGTTACCCGAACTGCATCCCACCCGAAATAGATAAATGAAAATATCATGGTGGGAATAAGTGCAATTACTACTGTCCACATTATTTTTTTTACCGAATCGGTATCATGAACATGAGGTGAAGACGATATTTGTAATAAACCCATATTGTATATCTCCTGTATTTATATTGCTTTTTGTTTATTTTTTTTGTGCCCTTGCTTTTATCATTGCTCCCGTTTTGTTTTTACCCAAACGCATATAATCTAAAAGAGGACGGAATGAAGGACATGTAAATTGGCAACAACCGCATTCCATGCACGACATTATCTGGTTTTGTTCACATTCTTCCCAACGGGCTTTACGGGAAAGAACAGACAACAAATAGGGCTCTAAACCCATAGGACAAGCACTCACGCATTTGCCGCAACGAATGCAATTCTGAGGTTCCATGCGGGATGCTTCTTTTTGTGTCATTTGCAAAAGACTTGAAAAACCTTTGGCAGTGTAAGCATTCAAATTGGTAATGGCTTTACCCATCATAGGTCCGCCGCTTATCACCTTGCCCGTATCTTCTTTTAAGCCGCCGTTGGCTTGTATGATTTCCATAATGGGAGTGCCCAAACGGACATTGTAATTTTTGGGATTTTGTACCGATTTGCCGGAATAGGTGAGATAGTTGGAAATAAGCGGTTTGTTCTTTTGTACTGCCTCATATACCGCCAAAGCGGTGCTGACATTGTCCACCACACATCCCACATCTATCGGCAATTTGCCTGCAGGAACTTCTCTGCCGGTAATGGCTTTTATAAGCTGTTTTTCAGCACCTTGAGGATATTTGGTGCGAAGTGTCACTATATGTACTCCCGCATATTTTTGAGCCAATTGCGTTAAATGCGGTATTGCTTGTTTTTTGTTATGTTCCACGCCTATATATACATCGGTTAAAGACAAAGCTTTCCGTAAAATGGTGGCGCCTATTATCAACTCTTCACCGCGCTCTAACATAATACGGTTGTCTATACAGATGTAAGGTTCGCATTCTGCCGCATTAATAATACAATATTCAGCCTTTTTGCCTTCAGGTATCATCAATTTTACGTGAGTGGGAAAACAAGCTCCGCCCAAGCCGACAATACCGCAGGATTTTATTCTTTCTATTATTTCATTTTTATCCAAACGTATATCCGATATAATATCAGGAGTGCGGTCAATGGAATCTTCCCATTCATCACCTTCCACATTGATATATATTGCTTGTTTTTTATTGCCTGTGATATCGGCTACGGGTTCTATTTTTGCAATTTCCCCTGAACAAGAAGCATGTAAATTTGCAGAAATAAAAGCTTCCCCTTTGGCTATCAATTGCCCCACTTTTACTTTGTCCCCTTTGTTTACCACCACCGTGGAAGGAGCTCCCAAATGCTGGGATGCATATAGCACCGCTTGCTTGGGTATGGGAAAATCTTCTAATTTAATATCATGTGCAAACTTATTTTCTTCCGGATGTATGCCTCCTCTTTTAAATGTTTTCACGTGCTTTAAATTTTTATTTAACACCTATTTTTTTCAAACTGCAAAGTTAGATAAAATATTTATACTAGCAGGTTTGAATCTGTATTTTTTTTGCAGTAAAATCAAATATAATGTCTTCTATGGCATGCGCAAGATTATTTCTTTTGGCTCAAAGGGCTAATTATAAACAAAAAAAATAGTATTTTTGCAAAAAAATATTATATAAAAACAATTAAACAAAAACCGATTTTAACAATAGTATTTTATTGAAAACCAATGTTTAAAGTTCAATCCGGAATGCGGTAGGTGTTCAAATCCGTTAATGCGTTCCGAGTTTTAAAGAAGAATACTGTATAAATATAAAAAACGTAAAAAAAAGAAGATATGAAATTTACGGTAAAAGAAATAGCCCAAGTGATAGGCGGCACCATAGAAGGCAATGCCGATGCGGTGATAGACAAATTTTCCAAAATAGAAAAAGGGGAAGAAGGAGGAATTTCGTTTTTGGCCAATGTAAAATATACCCCGTATATTTATACCACTAAAGCTACCGCTGTGTTGGTAAGTAGCAGCTTTCAGCCGGCGCATCCTGTGCCGTGTACGCTTATTCGTATAGATGACCCCTATTTGGCTTTTGCCAAATTGATGACTTTTTATCAGGAAAAACGTCAAAAATCGGGTATTTCCTCTTTTGCGGCCATTGCAGAGGATGTTAAAATGGGTAAAAATGTTTATATCGGCGATTTTGTATCCATAGCTTCCGGAGTGGTGTTGGGCGATAATGTGAAAATATATCCTCATTGTTATATAGGGGAAAATGTTACCATAGGCAATAATACCACACTGAATGCGGGAGTGAAAATACATCATGAATGTATTATAGGCAATAATTGTACTTTGCATGCAGGGGCCATTATCGGAGCCGATGGTTTTGGATTTGCTCCGCAGCAAGATCACCAATATATGAAAATACCGCAGTTGGGAAATGTAATCATAGAAGACAATGTGGATATAGGAGCCAATTCCTGTGTGGACCGTTCTACCATGGGGTCAACCATTATACACAAAGGAGTCAAACTTTGTAATTTTATACAAGTGGCCCATAATTGTGAAATAGGAGAAAACACCGTTATGGCAGCCCAATGTGGCATTGCGGGATCTACCAAAATAGGAAAAAACTGCCTGTTTGGCGGGCAAGTGGGCGTAAATTGGCACCTTACCATAGGCGACAATGTACAAGTGGGTGCGCAAAGCGCCGTCAGTCATAATGTAAAAGACAATGCGGTATTGCTTGGCACTCCTGCCTTTAACGCCGGCGATTGCGTAAAATCTCTCACCATGTTCAAATATTTTCCTTCTTATGCAAACCGTATAGCCGATTTGGAAAAACAAGTGAAAGAACTTACGGAAAAATTGAACAAAAAATAAACAGGCAGTCCGGCAGGAAAAAAAGGTTTGAAAAAAAATGATACCGTGTGAAAAAATTCTTGCCGGCAGCAATGCCGGCAAGAAGGGAATATTAGAATTGTTTGTTGTCAAAAAATATTAAACCATACTGGCAATAGTGACTATGATGGTTCCAAGAATTATAAGGAAAAATAAAACAAGCATCACTATAGTGTATATGCCATAGTATTTCCAATATTTTCTGGTATTGTTTAAAAAGTTGGCAATAAGTAATTCATTATTGTCGTCCGCAAGGGTTTGGGCAATGTTTGAAGCACGCATAAGAAAAACTATCAAGGGGATAACTGCACATGTAAAAATAAGGTAGATAAGACCCATTAACCAAATAGGGCAAGGATAGGGATTGGCATCGGTGACAAAATTGTTCAAAAAACTTCCCATGGTAAGCATGATAATGCTGCAGATGAACATAAAAGCTACACCGATAATACTGATTACGGCAAAAAATTTGTACCATTTGCCTATAGCTTGTACGTGAGCAATAATGTCTTCCTGAATAAGCGTTTTTTGTTCTTGAAGGGTGTCGTTTAATTCTTCCATATAGAGTATGATTATTGGTTATAAATGATATTAATTATATTTTGCAAATATACTAAATAATTATTGATAACAACAAAATTTCATATACTTTTTTTAAATATTATTATAGTTTTGATTTTCAGTTGTTTGTATTTTTAATAGAAAAAGCATATCAAAGAGCATTTCAAGATATTTGTTCATATTGGCGGGCATCATGTTTTTTGTTTTAAAGCAAACAACATTGCATCAATCATTTTTTTTCGCATATTGAGGTCTAAAAAAGAGGTGTAGAAAAAATTAAATGAAACATATTTTGCAAAATGTGGTAAAAAATGGTACATTTGCATTTCCAAATATTAAAATTTATGTTTACAAAAGAGACTTATATTCGCAGAAGGGCACAGCTTAAAGCTCAAATTAAAAACGGAATAGTGCTTTTTTTAACCAATAATGAAGCATCCATGAATTATCCGTCCAACACTTACCGTTATCGTCAGGATAGCACATTCACTTATTTTTTCGGATTGCAGTTGCCGGGTTTGGTAGGAGTGATAGATATAGATGACGGAGTAGAAAAATTATTTGGAGATGATTTCGGAATAGATGATATCATATGGATGGGGGATCAGCCCACGATGGCAGATTTAGCTTGCATGTGCGGAGTGGCACAGGTGCATGCAATGGGTGCATTGCAAGCTTATTTGGCCAAAGCTGTTCATAAAAACAGAAGAATACATTTTTTGCCGCCTTATCGTGCTGACAATAAAATATTTTTGAGCAACATGCTCAATTTGCCTATAGATCAATTACAGCCGCATGCTTCAGAGGAATTGATCAGGGCGGTGGTCAATCTTCGTGCTGTTAAAACGGCGGAAGAAATAGAAGAAATGGATAAAGTATGTGATTTGGGTGTATTGATGCATACTACCGTTATGAAAGAGTGTCAAATAGGGAAGGTGGAACGGGAATTGGCCGGAAGAGCAGAAGGTATTGCTATTTCAGGAGGAACAGGTGTTTCGTTTCCTGTAATTTTGTCCCAAAACGGAGAAACGCTTCATAATCATCATCACGAGCAGGTATTACGCGACGGCCGTTTGCTTTTGGCAGATATGGGTGCTGAAAGCGTAAGCGGATATTCTTCGGATTATACTCGTACTTTTCCGGTAAACGGAAAATTTTCGCAAAAGCAAAAAGAAATATATGAAATAGTGTTGCAGGCCAATTTGGAAAGTATAGCCATGGCTAAGCCCGGAATACGTTATTGGGATGTTCATTTGAATGCAGCCACCGTTATAGCCAAAGGGCTTACCGAATTAGGTCTTATGAAAGGCGATTATAAAGCAGCGGCCATAGAAGGTGCTCACGCTTTGTTTATGCCTCACGGATTGGGACACATGCTGGGTTTGGATGTTCATGATATGGAAGATTTGGGAGAAGATTATGTCGGTTATGATAACCATACATTCCGCAGTCCCATATTCGGTCACGGAAGCTTGCGTTGCGGCCGTGAATTGCAACAAGGTTTTATAGTTACCGATGAACCGGGCATTTATTTTATTCCCCAATTAATAGAAATGTAGGAAAAAGAACAGAAATTCACCCAATATATCAATTACAATAAAGTAAAAGAATATATAGGCTTCGGCGGTATCAGAATAGAAGACGATGTGCTTATTACAGCAAACGGATGCAGGGTTTTGGGTCACCCTCTTCCCAAGCAAGTGCATGAAATAGAAGAAATTGTCGGAAGCGGCATGGAAAAATAATAAATAAGCATCAGCTTGGAACAATAATTGTAAGTAAATAGTTGTATAATAATAAATGAAAGGATAAAAATGAAGAAATTGTCTATTGTAGCAGCGTTAACCGCTATTATATTATTAGTATCGTGCGGAACAATGAATAACGGAACCACCACCTCTTCCACTTCCGGAATATCCACCACATCTGCAGCCTTTACGTCAGGAAAAGGTTTTGGAACATCGTTAACGGCATTGTATAATTCTTATAAATCCGCCGGTAAATTGAATTTAAACGATGCAACCAACTTATTGAATTTGGCTTCGTTGGCCACATATGCATCCGCTATTAAAGGTAATGCCAAAAACACTACATTTTATAAAGAATTTGCAGCAGGAGCAGTGGCTTCCAGCAATTTGATCACTGCAAATAATGTAGCAAGCATTATCAGTTCGGTTATCAATACCGATATTAATTCAATAGTCAATGCAGCCAGAAGCGGCAACACTAACACCAATACTAACACCACCACCACCACCAATACCAACAACAATACCACTGCAGCTGTGAATACGCTCACATCGGTATTGAATGCAATGAACAATGCCAAATAAATGCAGGGTTTAATTGGAATTAAAAAGCTGAATCCGCAAGATTCAGTTTTTTTTATGTTTATATGTTTGCCATTGGTGTTTTTTGGTGTAAAAATGGCTTAAAGGTAGTTCTTTAAAAATTGTGCGGTATAGCCCGTTCCTTGTTCCACTATATCTTGGGGAGTGCCTTGTGCTATGATTTCACCGCCGTGCAGTCCTCCTTCCGGACCAAGGTCTATTATCCAATCCGCGGTTTTGATTACATCCATATTGTGTTCTATTACCAATACGGTATTACCTTTGTCCACCAGCTTATTGAGCACCTTGAGTAAGATGCGGATATCTTCAAAATGCAATCCCGTGGTGGGTTCGTCCAAAATATAAAAAGTTCTGCCGGTATCTTTTTTTATCAGTTCCGCCGCCAATTTGATTCTTTGAGCTTCTCCGCCGGAAAGGGTAGTGGAAGATTGTCCTAAATGCAGATATCCCAAACCGACGTCAACCACCATTTTCAATTTTTCGGTGATATAAGGAATTTCTTCAAAAAAGTGCAGGGCATCGTTAAAAGTCATTTCCAAAACATCGCTGACGGATTTTCCTTTGTAGCGCACTTCCAATGTTTCCCTGTTGTATCGTTTGCCGTTGCATGCTTCACAATGTACATACACTTCCGGTAAAAAATTCATTTCTACTGTTTTTACGCCGGCGCCTTTGCAGGTTTCACACCGTCCTCCCGATACGTTGAACGAAAATCTTCCCGGTTTGTAGTTTCTTATTTTTGCTTCCGGAAGGTTGGCATATAATTTGCGAATTTCATCAAACAAACCGATATAGGTGATAGGATTGGAGCGGGGTGTTCGGCCTATGGGTTGCTGGTTGATTTCTATTACTTTGTCTATGTATTCCAGTCCGAAAATGTTTTCGTAAGGAAGCGCTTTATTGTCAGACCGGTAGATATAACGGTTGAGAATAGGATATAAGGTACCGTTGACAAGCGAAGATTTTCCGCTTCCGGAAACACCTGTTACGCAAATAAATGTCCCTAACGGAAATTGCACGGTAATGTTTTTCAAATTGTTACCGGAAGCACCCATGAGTACCAAATTGCCTTTTTGCGGTTGTCTGACATGTTGGGGAATTTCTATCTTCCGTTTACCGCTCAAATAAAGTCCTGTAATGGATTGGGATTGACATATTTCATCAAAAGTGCCTTGTGCCACAATTTTTCCTCCCTGTAATCCTGCACCGGGACCGATATCCACAATATAATCGGCGGCGCGCATGGTATCATAATCGTGTTCAACCACTATGATGGAATTGTCGGCTTTTTTAAGCGATTGAAGGGCATTGATAAGTTTTTGGTTGTCCCGTTGATGTAAACCTATGCTGGGTTCATCCAAAATATACAGCACGTTTACCAAATTGGACCCTATTTGGGTGGCTAATCTTATCCTTTGGGCTTCTCCGCCGGAAAGGGTTTGAGAGGAGCGGTTAAGGGTGAGATAATCAACCCCCAAGTCCATCATACATTTTAATTTTTTATTTATTTCGCGTATTATTTCAGCGGCTATTTGTTGTTTTTGTCCGGTAAGACAGTCATTGATATGCAACATCCATTGTTGTAGCTCGGCAATATTCATTTCAGCCAAATCCACAATATTTTTATCGCCTATGCGAAAATACATGGATTCTTTTTTAAGCCTTCCTCCACCGCATTGGTCACAAACTTTGGTATGCATAAATTGGGAAGCCCATTTGCGTATGTTGGCGGGGGCGTCTTCTGAATTTTGGACAATAAAATTGATAATACCTTCAAAATTGGCACAATATAAGGTGGTGCCCATGGTTTCATTTTTCACCGTAATAGGGTCGGAAGAGCCATACAATATCATATTGATGGCGTTTTCAGGCAATTCACCTATGGGGCAGTCAATGGAAAAATTGTATTTTGCCGCCATGGCTTCTATTTGTTTGAATATAATGGAGGGCTTGTATTCCCCCAGCACTTCTATGGCGCCGTTGCGTATGGATTTTTTGGGGTCGGGAATCAGTTTGTCAAGATTGGCTTCGGTAACAAAGCCCAATCCTCTGCATTTGGGGCAAGAGCCGTAAGGAGAATTGAAAGAAAAGATGTTGGGTTCAGGGTCAGGATAAGATATACCGGAATGGGTGCACATTAAAAATTTGCTGTAATTGACAGGTGATTCTTCCCCTTCGGGAAGTATCATAATGCTTCCTTTTCCGTATTTTAGTGCGGTGCGTATGGAGTTGACCAATCTTTTATCCGATTGTTGGCCTACTTGCAAACGGTCTATTTCCACCTCTATGTCGTGTATTTTATTGCGGTCCGCCTGCATTCTGACGAGCACTTCTTTTATTTCCCCGTCAATGCGGACATGTAGGAAGCCCCAACGTCTTACTTGTTCAAAAAGTTCGCGGTAATGACCTTTACGGGCTCTTACCAAAGGAGCGAATATACTTATGTGTTGTTGTTGATATCGTTGCCTGATAAGGTCGATAACCTGATTTTCGGTATATTTTACCATAGGTTCATTGGTAATGTACGAATAGGCTGTAGCAACTCTTGCAAAAAGCAAACGTAACAAATCGTACACTTCGGTAATGGTGCCTACGGTAGAACGCTGGGAGCGGTTGACGGTTTTTTGCTCTATGGCAATAACGGGACTCAATCCCGATATTTTGTCAACATCGGGTCTTTGCATATTGCCGATAAATTTCCGGGCATAAGGCGACAAGGTTTCTATATACCGTCTTTGTCCTTCTGCGTAAATGGTGTCGAAGGCCAGAGAGGATTTGCCGCTACCCGACAAACCTGTAAACACTACAAAGGCATTACGCGGGAGAGAGAGCGATATGTCTTGCAAATTATGCTCTTTTGCCCCTATGATTACCAATTTTTCTTCTTTTACAGATTTAGGCATGATTATTCCTCTTCAGCGTAAAAAATTATTTTGGGATTATACACCGTGTATTTTTCCATTCTTTCGTCCGATTCAAAACGGTCTCCTATATATACAGAGCCATCCGGTTTGGTTTGTTTGATTTGGGAAGTGGAATATATCAAATGTTCTTTGGTATTCCATATCAGATGTTCTGTTTCTATCACTTCGCGGGAATTCATATTGGTGATTACCACATTGCGCTTGGCTTCCATAATACCTTTTTTTTCATAATTAACACCATAATCAGCTGTAAGAGAAAGCTCTTTTTCCCCGTTTTCGTTATAGGATATCACTTCAAAAGCTTTGGGACTTTCATAGTAAGGTTCAGGTGAGGTATAGTGCAGAAGTTGTTCAAAAGTGAATTCATATTTAAGTATGCCCGCAGCGGTGGAATACAAATGCAAGTGAGTGGATGTTTCATCCGCTGTGTTGTTTTTGCTGGTGAGGGAGTTGACTTCGGCGATATCGTTTTTACAACTGAAACAAAACACAGCAATAGCCGCTAAGGCGGCTATTGCTGTATGTTGCTTTAATGATAAAAACAGTTTTTTCATTATCTTACTATGGTAGTCTCATTTATCCAACAACCCACTTTAAAAGTATCACCTTTTTTGTATCCGTGTTGGAAATATGTGGCTACTTGTGGAAAACGACCGGCAATGTTGTTGATTCTTTTTTGAGCTTCTTCCGCTCTGGAAGGATCCACAGCTTTGGCTTTATTGTATTTGTCGGCAGCAGCCCAATATACCGAAGAAGGAATGTCTAACCCGCACATGCCGGCGCTGGCAGCATACAAATCGCCTATCATCAAATAAGCTCTTCCGTCTGAAGGGTTGAGTTTGAGAATTTTATAGGCGGTTTCTCTGCCGGCAGACATTTGGCCCAAATTCTTTTGACATTCTATCATCATGATGTATGATTTAATCTTATCCGATTCTTTTTCATACATATCTACCGCTTCTTTAAAATAGGTTAAAGCGGTGGAATATTCTTTCTTTGTTAAGTTGATGCTGCCCATATAATAGGCTACATTGGCGGTAGGTTGTATTTTGTACAATTCTTCAACGGCAGAAATGAACAAATCGTTGTCCGTACATTTTTGTTTGGAGAAGAATTTGATCATTTGACGGAGCAAACGCTCGTCTTTATTGGTAGCGAATTTTTTGCCGTATATTTCTTGCAATACCTCGCAATTGGCATATTTGGAGAAACGGATGTCCAAATTGTTCATCACATTGGTATATTGTTTGAGCTCATTGGCGGATTTGGTGGAGTCAGCGGCTCTTTTCTCATATAAGGCATTGTATTCTTCCAAAGAAATACGTCCGCTGTCCAAATCTTCCCTCAATTGGTAGATGCTATGCATCACAACTTCATGTTTCAATTCGCAAGTATCTATTTGTACATTCAATACCTCGGTGATTTTATCGTAAGCGTCTATCAATATTTCAGGGGAAAGTTTTTCCTTTTGCATGTAATATTCCGTTGCTTTGAAATAAATATCCTGTACTTGAGGTGATGTTTCAAAACCTTCCAAGTCAATGGATTGGCCAAGTTTTTCGCAAACAGTCTTGTATTGTTCTTTGGGATAATATTTCCACAAATACACGCCTATACGTCCCAAAACATATCCTTCATCGGCAGGATAGCATTTGATACGAAGGTCGAATAAGTCGAACAATTCTTGAATGTAAGCATTTCTTAAAACCGTATCGGTGCCTGCCGATTTAATCATGTCTTCCAATATTACGGGACCATTGGTGAAAATATATTTAGACGACATGGGACAGTTGTCTTTTACCCATTTCCAGGAAGGATAGGCTTCTTTATAATTTTTTTGTTTAAAAACTTCGCGATACAATGATAGTTGAGTAATGCATTCCACACTATCACTTCCATATTTTTGAGTCAAATTTTGAGCTTTTGCCCAAGGGAACAATCCTATTACAAAAGCTGCCAACATTGTCACTTTAAAATACTTGTTCATCTTCTTTTATTTTATTATTCAACTTCTTATTCTAATTTTAGTCTCTGATACCATTTTTCATGCAACCGGATATTGACGGTGGCGGAAAAATAGTTTTCTTTTATTAAATCATTTTTTAGTGTGCCTGCTTGTCCGTATTCTAATATCAACCCTATGTTTGTTTTACTCTTCTTCATTGGGAAAGAAAGTCCAATATTTATGCCAAACTTGTCAATTTGTTGATTATCAATATTAAGCCTTGTTATCTCATAATTAAATCCCCAGCTGATATTGATTCTGGCCATATAATTGGAACTGTTTGCATTGGGGGTGATACCCATGCCGACGGCTATTTTATAGGAGTTGACAAGGGAATCGGAGATGTCATTAACGGCATATCTGCTCCAATTTGCCCATGAAAAATCCGCACCTATAAAATATTTGTCTTCTTTGCTCCATGAAATTCCTGCATTTATTTTATGGGGCATATGATGCACATTGCGAACTATATTTTCTTGATATAAGGAATCCAAAAGTGTGGGGTTGTCATCAATGGCGCCCAAGTAAGTGGTGATGGTATTCAAACTTTTGGATATCATGTTAATGGGAGGAGTATAAGTAATGCCTAATCCCAAATGATATTTTTGTTTGACGGGAATAAAATATTGTGCGCCTATATCAATGTTAAAAGCTTTTATATTATTGGAGCTTGCCACGATGGAGTTGACGGCATATTCGTCTTCAAATTCTATTTGTCTCATTTTTGCATATTTGCCAAACAAAAAAGAAGCGTTAAATCCGACAGAGCAATTTTTGAATAAGCGGAAGGAGTGTCCCCAATAAATTTCGTTGATACCGCCGTCACCGGAGAAAGAGGCCGTATAGGGCCCCATAGTGCCTATGGTATCGTAAGAGGCTATTTTATAGCACATGGAACTGTAAGGTTGGAAACCTACAGTAGTGCGCCACCATTTGGTAACAGGCAAGCCTATTGCGATATAATCCAAATAGGCAGTACCCCCCTTTTGTGATTGTATTCCGGAGCGAAGGGTGTGTGTTTTATAAGTGGCGGCCACATCTATTATGCACGACAGGGAATCGTAAGCGGTGTATGATGCCGGATTGGCAAAATTGATGACAGTAGGTGAGGCAAAAGCACAAGATACTCCTCCCATGGAAGTGTTATAGGCGGAGGTGCGGGGCATAATATCTCCCATACCATAGCGGGAATATGGTGAACTTAAATAATTCTGAGCCCCTGTAATACGTATTCCGAAGAAAGTGATGAGGGTGAGAATAATATGTTTTGCCCTAATTGTTAACATTATAATTTAATATTATATTTAGTCCTATCATTACTAAATTTGAAAATGCAAATATCTCATTTTTTATTGAATTTTTGAACATTTTTGCGTCTCCACCCAATAAAATAATTTTTATATCTTCATAATGTTCTTTATAACGGGCTATTAATCCGTTACATTCATCAATTATTCCATAATATACTCCCGACATGATGCAGGATGAGGTGGTGTCGCCTATCCAATTTTGAGGTTCAAAACCTGATATCTGCGGCAAAAAAGCCGAATAAGCATGTAATGCCGAAAGTCGCATTTGCAAGCCGGGGGCGATGGAGCCTCCCAAATATTCTCCCCTGTTGTTTACAAAATCGGCGGTAATGCAAGTTCCCATTTGTATGGCTAACACAGGATGATGCGGATACAGGTGGTGTGCAGCCACGGCAATGGCCAACCTGTCCGTACCCAAAGACGGTTCTTTATATTTGTTTTGTATGGGTATGGGCGTGTTGGTGGTCATGCGGATAAAGTGAAAATGAGTCTGTAAATATTGTTCCAATTCCTCTTCTACAGGCACTACGGATGACAGAATAGCATTTTTGGCTCCTTGCCGTTCGTATGCCTGAATGTCGCTAATGCTGATTTGCGGCCGGCAAATATCACACACAACGGTATCGCGATGGATTATTTGCATTTTTTGCATACTGTTGCCGAAGTCCAATAAAATATTCATTATTGAGCGTTTAATATTTGTTGGGCTAAAAATAAATCTGCAGGCCGGGTGATTTTAATGTTATTGTCGTCCCCTTGTATGCATTCAATGGGAACGCCCAAATGTTCCACCACCGAGGCATCGTCGGTGAATTGGGGCTGATAAACTTGTTTATAAGCAAGTTTTAATGTTTCGCAAGTGAACACTTGCGGTGTTTGTACTATCCAAAAGTCCGATCTGTCCACACTTTTGCTGCCTTGTTTGGTTTTTTGTCTTAAACTGCTGTTCAAAGCTATGCAAGCCACAGCATTGTTGTGAGCGGAGGCGTGAAGAAAACAGCGGTGTATCAGGTTTTGTGTGACGCACGGTCTTGCTCCGTCGTGAACTGCCACCCATCCGTTTTCGGGCAATAATGCCACCGCATTCTGTACCGATTCAAAACGGGTGTTTCCTCCTTTTACAATAATGTGCGGTATGTCAAAGTGATAGGTTTGAATTAATTTTTGCCAATACGGAATGTGTTGTTCGGGCAAGGTGACCCATATGATTTCCGTATAAGGGGCAAAAGCTTTAATGGTGTGCATAAGTACAGGCAGGTGATTTAACAGCAAAAACTGCTTGGGAATATCGGCATGCATGCGGCTGCCTGTTCCTCCTGCCGTAATAATTGCGTATCGGTTCACCGTTATTTTATTAACATTGCATCACCATAGGTGAGAAAATGATATTTTTCTTCTATGGCTTTTTTGTAAGATTCCATGATTAATTCGTAACCGCCGAAAGCACAAACCATCATCAGCATGGATGATTGCGGAGCATGAAAATTGGTAATAAGGGCATCGGAGGTAACAAAAGTGTATGGCGGAAAGATAAAACGGTTGGTCCAACCGTGAAAGGCGTTAACCCTACCGTCTATATAGCAGGAAGATTCCAAAGCTTTGAGCGTGGTAGTGCCCACGGAGCACACTTTTTTATTGTTCCTTTTGGCTGTATTGATGATTTCTGCAGCCTCATCACTAATAAAAAATTCTTCTGAATCTATTTTGTGTTTAGCCAAATCTTCCACATCTATGGTCTTGAAATTACCCACTCCGGCATGCAAGGTAATGTCGGCAAAGTTGATGCCTTTGAGTTCCATTTGTTTAACCAATATTTTACTGAAATGCAAACCTGCCGTAGGTGCTACAACAGCACCTTCGTGTTTGGCATATACCGTTTGATAATAGTCTTTGTCTTCCGGGGTGATGTCCCGCATTTGCCGTATTACTTCCGGCAAAGGCGTACGCCCCAATTTAAATAACTTTTTCTTGAATTCTTCGTGCGGACCGTCGTATAAAAATCGCAAAGTGCGGCCACGTGATGTAGTGTTGTCTATCACTTCCGCTTCTAACGAGCCATTGCCGAAATACAATTTATTGCCTATACGTATTTTACGGGCAGGATCTACCAATACATCCCACAAACGGCTTTCTTCATCAAGTTCGCGTAGCAGGAATACACTTATCATGGCACCCGTTTTTTCTTTCTGTCCGCTTAACAAAGCGGGAAATACCTGAGTATCATTACGAACAATTACATCCTGATCGTCAAAATAGTCCACCACGTCTTTAAAGGTTTTATGTTCTATGGTGCCTGTTTTGCGGTCAATTACCATTAAACGCGCTTCATCCCTGTTGGGAACAGGAAACGGAGCTATCAAATTTTGGGGTAAAACGTATTTAAATTGTGAAAGTTTCATATATATGTTTATTTTGCATTCCTATTATCTTCATTTATTGTGCAATAAAATTTGCAATAAAATAATTAAACGTAAAACAAACTCTATTTATTGCATGATAAAGCAAATATTTGTGCTTTTTCTTTAAATAAATATTTAAACATTTTATTATCAGTCGATTACAATGGTTTATTGTTAATGATTTTATGTAAAAATAGCAGATCAAACGGAAGTCTGTAAATATCCCCGTTTTGTAAATCTCCCCAAAAATCGGAGGAGTTTTGGGAAGGTTTACAATTGTTCTACTATTATTTTACATATTATACATTTCATCGCTGGTATAGCTTTTTGCATGAATCACTTGTTTGTTTTTTGTTTTTATTTCTATAATATTGCCATATTCCCAATTCAATTTGTCGCAGAGTGAAGCGGTATCTACAAACACACGCTCTTGATTATATAGTTGCGGATATTTTTCTGCAATATTTTCGCCTACAATCAACATTGTGTTGGGTCCGCTTTCGGGAAATAAAGCATAAATGGCAGTGCTGACACAACCCCCGCAAGATGCACTCGGAATAATGATATAGGTATATTCTTGAGATGGAATATCTATTTTCAAACTGTCCGTATAGGCTTTCCATATTCTTGTTTCCCGAGCATAGGGAATAGTATCCTGAAATGTATTTTCTTCCGGTTGGGTTTGCAAATATCTGTCCCAAGGTTTTTCCTGATTGGATTGACAACTGACTATCATACAACTAATCAAAAATAAACCAAGTGGCATTATCTTTAACTTCCGTATTGGTATCATATTTTGTTTCTTTAAAGATTAATACTCCTTTTTTATTAATTAAAAAATTATCATACAAGCACTTGTATTTGGTTCCGTCAAAAAAGACCTCGTATTTGATGTTAAAATTTTTATCTGCGACAATGATGGCAAAATCCATAACCTTTTCTTTAAACACTTCTTCATTTTTGGGTTGTCTCGGTAATTTTATCACGCGAAGATATACTTCCCGATAAGGGTCATAGGCAAGACATGAATATGCTATAAAATTTTCATATGAATATATTACTGCTGATGTAGAATGCAGGTCTTCATATCCGAAAGGGGGATATTCTTTGTAAAACTTACTGCCGAAATAAACATCTTTTTCTCTTCTACCCATGGAATCGCACAAGACTATATAATTATCTATTAGCGTATAACAAATATATTGGTTGGATGAGGAATTATAATAATGATATAACGTCCCATTATCATAATAAATATTTGCAGGATGATATTTAGGATACCAACCGAAAAAGGAAATAGGGTTAATATGAGAATCCTTGTCTATTTCAAATATTAAAAAAAGAGGGATTTTTTTCTGTATCAAAACAGAGCAATCGTATGTATAACAATAAGGGTTGGCACAAAAAATAGAACCCTTGTTGAAATGAGTCATATTCAATGGAGCCATGGGATATGCACAGCATATATAGTTTTTCCCCCAATAAGGGTGGGAAACATCTTTTTTGATATCTTTTAAATAATCCAATCTTCCTGTTGTCGTATTACATAAAGAATAATTTAAGGATGTTGAATGGGAATAGAATACAGATGTATCATTAAGAGGGAAAATAAACCATATTTTACTATCTATACTAACAATAGTATTTGTCTGTTTTGTTTGAATATTATAGGAAATCAGGTGATTTCTATTTTTATTTGAATAAAATATTGTATTGTTTTTTAATACGATATTTCTACTATTTTCAGGAAGTAAAATACAAATATGTTCCTTTTCAAATTCATCAAAATTATAAATGCCATATTTCCTGTCACAAGAAAAACACAATAACACCAAAATAATCGGAATGATTTTTTTCATTCATCTGCTATATTAGAAAAATCATTTTTTTTCTTCAAAAACAATATCCAATTCCCACCATTTGCCGTCTTTGTTCAGCAGTTGGTTTGCCAAATCTTTATATTCGCAAATGTTTTCCGGAGTAACGGCAACACCGTTTACCGATTTGACAACCGTTCCTATAGGCAGCAGGCTGTCTTGTCCTAAACGGTGTGTTACTATTTCCAACCGGTCTTCCACGACACCGACTTTATACAATGTTGTTTCATTCATCATTTCACAAGATTCAAACGGACGGATAAGTTTGGCGTAAACT
Organism: Bacteroidales bacterium; assembly: GCA_017616775.1. Lineage (GTDB taxonomy): Bacteria > Bacteroidota > Bacteroidia > Bacteroidales > WCHB1-69 > UBA1205. Next base: position 1,472 of record JAFZXM010000002.1, on the reverse strand, counting down.
CGGGAATTTTTTCTGTCGATAATCCAATCGTAATGAGATATAAATTTCATTCCCATATTGTTGTGATTCAAGCTTTTGACATAGCTGACTTCGCATTGGTGAGGATAATTGGTATCTGTTTTTATTGTTGACATTCTAAAAATAACACTGTCATAAATACTGCCGGATATATCTTCCCCGATATATCCATACAGGATTCTATCATTTTCCGTCACCGTTAAATTGGAATTGTTGAGCATCAATTCGCCATTTGAGCCCGTGTCAAAATAAAAATCATGGATGGAGTCGTCCATGCTTACCCGAATAACGGGAGTTCCCAGTTTGAAATAAGCATTCAAACGAACAAAGCCTATAGTGTCATACACCATATTACTATCCAATAGTGCGATGGTGGTATCGGAAAAATTGATTAACAAAGTTTGTTTTTTTGATGCCATAAAATCCAAGGAAACCGTTTTTTTCCGCAGTTTTGAGGATTCGGTTGTGCATGAGGAAGCATCAAAGATATTGTTGTACAGTATTTCTCCAAGCAATTTTTCGCTTTTTCGCCATGGTGTTTCTATATTACAAACATTCATTCCGCTTTTTTGTTCTATAACCTTTGTTGCTGTTTTTATTCTGATTTTTCTAACAGGTCTTACATGGAAAGCCGTATCGGCAATTGCACGTTCTACAAGGGTGCCCATGCCGCCGGTATCAAACAAAAGCGTATCTTCCGTGCCGTTGACAATGCAGGGAATATATATGGCATCGTTATAATAAAGAAACCCGTGTTGTTGATAGTAATATTCAGTGGTTGTTTTCTTGTCCAGACGCATATATTTAAGCATGTAGTTAATTTCTCTCACTCCATCGGGAATGGCACGCAGGAATTCTCCGAAAGTAAAGGAGCAGGAAGTAAATAATACCATTCCTAAAACGAAAACAACTGTTTTTTTTATGTTTCTGTGAGACATTTTCAATATTTAAAACAACCTCTAAATTTTACTGATTTTTACTTTCCTTTTGCAAAGATAGTTATTTTTTTGTTTGATTATTAATTTTTTATCTATTTTTAGAGATGTCATTTAACAATATGATAATATTAAACAGTAAAACAAGAATCCCTGATACAGCATGAATAAATGTTTCCCATATTCCCAACGAACGACCATCATTTATAATAGGATGTTCGGGAGATGTAAAAAATATTAGAAATACACAAATAATAAAAATCAATAATTGTATTACTATTTGTGTTATATTAACACACATCAACACACGAGCATGTTTGATTGTTTTTTTTATTTTTACCAACAAAAGAGTTGTCATGCTGACAACCAAATTAAATATAGGCAACCTCTAATTTTTACTAATTTTTCCTTTCATTGTAGTTTTTGACAGCAGAGGCTGCATTAGAACTATCCAAACCACAACAAAAGTTTTTTTCAACTTGCAAAGTTAAACAAAATTTTAATACGAATCCTCCTTTC
>JAFZXM010000049.1 GCA_017616775.1 Bacteroidales bacterium | reverse complement strand
TGGAACAGGGACTACAATGAGAATCGTCCGCACGATTCTCTTGGGGACATGTCCCCAAGAGAATACAAATTAAATTATATTGAAAATTTAAGTATTTTTGCAAGTCCAATTTAGAATTGTCCTAAAAAGGGGATGTTTACAATTCATTATTTGATTAGCAAAATTATAATATTTTTACAAAAAAAAGAAAAAACTAAGTTTTTTCTTTTTCACTATAAATTATTAAGATAATCTTCAATAAAATCAAATCAGTGCTTAACAAATTTAAAATAATCCATCCCCAGCTGCACTTGCAACACTATCTGCATATTCGTCCAAAGATAATTTTACATATTGTTTAAACATTTCTTCTTTTTTATGTCCGGAAACACTCATCATTTGTGGGACGGTGAATTTTCCAGATAAATACATATTAGTTATACAACTTCTTCTAGCTGTATGACTTGCAATTAGTTCCCAACGTTCTTTTATAGGATGACCTTTTTCATCATATTCAAATAATGATTTTCTTTTTTTCTTTGCTTTTGCCTCTGCCATCCTTTCTTTCAAAGTTAAAATAGTTCTCTCTTTCTTTTTTAAAGATGGAACACTCATTTTATCCGATTTTGGTATGTCATTCAGAACACTTATTTTTGAGTAAAAATGAAAACGTGACCAAAATGTGACCAAATTTGTGATATAAAAGAAAAATAATTTTGCAACATATTTGTATTCAAATACTTACAAAAATATTTTGTACCCCCGACAGGAATCGAACCTGTATTTAAAGTTTAGGAAACTTCCGTTCTATCCGTTGAACTACAGGGGCGGAAGTTGCGGCAAAGGTAGCATTTTTATTTCAAATAAAAAAGTTATGTGCTGAATTTATTTTTAACAAGAGCATTTTGAAATATACAAAAAAAGACCATTATCAAATGGTCTTTACCTTGTGATTCCATTGCGATTCGAACGCAAGACCTACTGCTTAGAAGGCAGTTGCTCTATCCAGCTGAGCTATGGAACCATACATCTGTCGGGATGACAAGATTCGAACTTGCGGCCTCTTCGTCCCGAACGAAGCGCGCTACCAGGCTGCGCCACATCCCGAAAACGGAACCTTGCAAAGTTACAACATTTTTTTCTATTATTTCCCCTTTTTTTTCAGAAATTTTATCTACTTTTACAATCCTAAAAATAATTCGATGAATATCTATATAGAACAGCAAGCGGAAAACAGCTTAAATGCGGTCATAAATGAATGTAATGCCAATGAAAATAAATTGTTTTTACTTTGTGATGAAAACACCTTACATTATTGTTTGCCCAAAATATCCGGTATAATTCCTGCTCTTCCGGACGGCAATAAAATAGTGATTCCGTCCGGGGAAAAGCATAAAGACCTTGCAACATGCAATCTCATATGGCAAACATTATTGCAGCAGCAGGCGGATACTCATTCCGTTTTGATATGTTTGGGCGGAGGAGTGGTTTGTGACACGGGCGGTTTTTCGGCGGCTACTTTTAAAAGAGGCATAAGGCATATATTAATACCTACCACGTTAATGGCACAGGTGGATGCCGCCATAGGCGATAAAACGGGAGTGAATTTTCAAAACACCAAAAATCAAATAGGCGTTTATGCTCCGGCATACGCTATATGTATCATGTCCCGATTTTTAAAAACACTTCCGCAAAATGAAATTCTTTCCGGATTTGCCGAAATGCTCAAGCACGGACTCATTGCAGACGGGGCCTATTGGCAAAAACTTGCCGGCATTGCCCGTTATTCCGATATTTTAAACATGCAGTTGATACAAAAATCCGTACATATCAAAACAAAAATTTGCGGCACAGACGGCAAAGATGAAAATGAACGGCATCAATTGAATTTCGGACATACCATAGGTCATGCTTTGGAATCGTTTTCTTTCACACACCTGCAGAGTCCTCTCACTCATGGTCATGCAGTTGCGTTGGGATGCATAGCGGAAAGCTATCTGTCGGCTCAAAAGGGCTTGATAAGCATGTCCGAGGCAGATAATATAAGGCAAGTTTTTAACAAATGGTTTTCCGTTCCCGATATTTCAGCCGAAAATTATCCTGTTATAGCGGATTATATGCAATATGATAAAAAAAGGCACAACCAACATTTAAATTGTACTTTGCTTACCGGCATAGGTCATTGTATTATCAATCAGGATGTCGGTAGAAATGAAATTTTTGACGCATTGGCGTATTGCTTACAATAGGCCTGCCTTGTCATTTAAAAAAAAATGATACTTTTGCATTGCTTGTTTTTAATAAAAACAAGCCTAATGAATGATATTAACACAATGATTGACAATATAAAATCCTTATTTCCTATACTTCAGCAAAAGGTTCATGACAAAACCTTGGTCTATTTGGACAATGCCGCTTCTACCCAAAAGCCTTCGGAGGTAATAGAAGCTGTTGAAAATTACTATTATACCGTGAACAGCAATGTGCATCGGGGAAATCATCTTTTAAGCCAATTGGCAACATCCGCATACGAAGAGGCGCGGAAAACCGTGCAGACATTCATATCGGCAAAGCAGCATTATGAAATCATATTCACTCGGGGAACCACGGAAGCAATTAATTTGGTGGCCAATTCGTTTTGTCGTTCATTTGTGCGTCAAGGAGATGAAATCATCGTTTCGCACATGGAGCATCATTCCAATATAGTTCCGTGGCAGTTGGCAGCGGAGCAATGCGGTGCCGAAATAAAAGTAATACCCGTACTCAGTGACGGCACTTTGGATATAGAGGCTTATCATCATCTTTTTTCCGAAAAAACAAAAATAGTGAGCATTACTCATGTATCAAATGTATTGGGAACGGTTAATCCTGTCAGGCAGATGATACAAACGGCTCATTCATACGGTGTTCCTGTGCTTGTGGACGGAGCGCAGGGTATTAAAAGTTGTGAAGTGAATGTGCAGGATTTGGATTGTGATTTCTATTGTTTTTCCGGGCATAAAATCTATGCCCCCATGGGCATAGGTGTGCTCTACGGCAAAGAAAAATATTTGGAAAAAATGTTGCCTTATCAGGGCGGAGGGGAAATGATACATAAGGTGAGTTTTGAAAAAACCACTTTCAATGAGTTGCCCTTTAAATTTGAGGCGGGAACCCCCAATGTGGGCGGTGCGGTAGGATTAAAATCGGCTATTGAATTCATGCAGCGAATAGGCATTCGTAATATGATTCGGCACGATGAGAACTTATTGCAATATGCTTTGCAAAAAATGCAGAACATAGAAGGAATACGCTTTATAGGAGAGGCCGAAGACAGGGCTTCGGTGATATCATTTTTGTTAGGGGGGTCTCATCCTGCCGATGCAGGCACTTTATTGGATATGATGGGAATAGCCGTTCGAACGGGGCATCATTGTGCCGAACCGCTCATGAATCTGTTCCATATACCCGGCACCATAAGAGCCTCTTTTGCCATATACAACACTTATGAAGATATAGATATTTTAGTCAACGCTATTAACAAAACGAACCAATTATTGCAAGCATAATGAATAAATATTTTTTTGGAGTGCTTTTTATCGGTCTTTGCATAACAGCATGCAACAGACAGTCCGTACAAAAAACGGATAACACTATTGAACAGAACATCATTGAACCCGTTTTTGATGCGGATTCGGCTTATGAATATGTTGCACGGCAGGTGGCTTTTGGGCCAAGAGTTCCTAATTCCCAAGCACACAAGCAGTGTGAAAATTATCTGTATTCTGCCATAGCCCAATATGCCGATACGGTAGTCAAACAAAATTTTACCGCCAAAGCATATAATGGCAGTTTATTGGAAGGGTGTAATATTATAGCAAGTTTTAACCCTCAAAATGCCAACAGAATATTGTTGGCCGCGCATTGGGATACCCGTCCTTTTGCCGATTACGACGCAGACATGGCCAATCAACGCAAAGCCATAGACGGAGCCAATGACGGAGCCAGCGGCGTGGGGATATTATTGGAAATAGCGCGGCAATTGCATTTGCAACGACCGGAAACAGGTGTGGACATCATATTTTTTGATATAGAAGATTACGGGGAACCTGCAGATGAAAGAGATATTTATTTCGGCGAAAATTGGTGCTTGGGTGCACAATATTGGGTAAAAAACACCCATGTTCCTTATTATCATGCACATTTTGGCATATTATTGGACATGGTAGGCGGTAAAAATGCGCATTTCCCCAAAGAAGGGACATCTCACTATTTTGCCTCTTCCATACAGGATAAAATATGGAATTATGCTGCAAGTTTGGGCTTTAGCCAATTTACCAATGATATTGCCCATGCCATTACCGATGACCATTTGTATGTAAACCAACAGTTGAAAATACAAATGGTGGATATTATTGATATAGACCCGTATTCACCTACCGGATTTAACGCCACATGGCATACCCTCAACGACAATATGGAAAACATAGACAAGCAAACGTTAGACAAGGTGGGAAAATTGGTAATGTATACTATCAGAAAAGAATAAATGATATTGGCAGTATAATGCAAAAAAAAGCGGGCAGAAATGGATTCATTCCTGCCCGCTTTTTGTATTATTGGGGATTTACCTCCAGCAATTCCACTTCAAATATCAGCGTGGAGCCCGGTGGAATGGAACCTATCGGCCTGTCGCCATAAGCCAAATTGGAAGGTATCCAGAATTTATAGATACTTCCGGGTGTCATTAATTGTAATCCTTCCGTCCAACCGGCTATCACCTGATTAAGACCAAAGGTGATGGGTTCCCCCCTTTTGCGGGAAGAGTCAAATTCTTTTCCGTCAAGGGTGGTTCCTACATAATGCACTTTTACTTTATCGTTCGCAGAAGGACGTGCCCCTTCCCCTTCCTTAATCACTATATATTGCAATCCTGAAGCTGTTTCCACTATTTCTTTGCTTTTGCGGTTTTGGGCCATGTATATTTCACCTACTTTTTTATTGTATTCGGCATCCCTTTGATTTTTAAGCTCCATTTGTTGGTTGACATATGTGCCGAAATATTGTCCGTAAGCTTCCAGCTCCTGCGGACTTATCTGCATGCCTTCAGCATTGTAAGCATCTTTCAAACCTTGCATAAAGGCATTGATATTCAATGCTATTTGGTTTTGACGGAAATAATTTCCCATTTGGAATCCGTTGGCATATGTGGCTGAGTCTTCTTTGGTGACAAGAACGGTTTGCGGTTCGTTGTTTTTATTGTTTTTCTTTTTGGCAGATTGTCCCATCAGGGATGTTCCTGCCACAATTATTGCTAATAAAACGATTGGTTTTTTCATGGCTAAGTATTTTGTTTATTTGATTTATGCTCTATTTTATAAGTAATGCCTGCACCGAGATAGATATCTATGCAGTTAAAAAATTTCAGTCGCGGTTGCATCAGGCCTTGCATTCCTGTAATGCCTGCAGAGTAGGCATTGTTTAAATTCAATATTAAACCTTTGTACAAAGGGATTTCCATTCCCAAGCAAAATTTGGCACACAGGCATACCCCTTTAATATCTTTTGAATGCTTGTTGTCGATGTTTGTTTCGGGATATTCTTGCCCTGATATCACTTCCACTTGTTTCCCTTTTGCGGAGGTGTTGCATATTATTTGTAATTGGGGGCCTCCGCTGAAATGAAATTTAACCTTTTCCCCTACTGCTATTTCCGGAAACAAATAGATGCTGACGGAATGGATATCATAGCGAACACCTGTGGCAAAGGTATCTTGAGGATATACATCTTCGTAGTAAAACCATTGGGATTGCCGTTTCCATCCTATTTGACCGCCCATACGCATATTTTTGCTCCATTGCGGCACATCTTCTTTGTAAGTAAGGTTGATATAAAATGAAGGATATTGCGAAAAGGAATAATAGTAATTGGATTTCATTTGCGAAGAATAAAAGATAGACTGCAAATAACCTCCTTCTACGCACACGTTGGATTGTGCCATAGAAGGAGTGATTCCGATAAAACAAAACAGCAATATACTACAAATTCGCTTGTCAACCGTCATGGCAAGTAAAGCAGAGGGCTTTAAAAGATTATTTCATCAGTTGGGTAAAATATTGATAGAAATAAGGAATGGTTTCTATTCCTTTATAAAAATGTTCCAAAGGATAATTTTCATTAGGGGAATGTATGGCATCGCTGCCCAAACCGAAGCCCATCAATATGGATTTTATTCCCAATATTTTTTCAAAACCGGCTATAATGGGAATACTGCCACCGCTGCGGGTGGGGATGGGTAATTTGCCGTAGGTGGTTTCAAAAGCTTTTTCTGCGGCTTTGTAAGCAGGCATATCTATGGGAGCCACATAGCAGTCTCCTCCATGTAAAAATTCCACTTCCACTTTTACGCAAGCAGGTGCTATGGATTGAAAATAGTGTTTGAATTGTTCTCCTATTTTGTTATAATCTTGATTGGGAACCAATCGGGTGGATATTTTTGCATGTGCTTCGGACGGAATCACAGTTTTGGCTCCTTCTCCCGTATATCCGCCCCATATTCCGCATACATCAAATGTAGGACGTATACCTGTGCGCTCGGTGGTGGTGTATCCGCTTTCTCCGCAAACATCATCAATGGCTAACTCTTTTTTATAGTTTTCTAAATTAAAAGGAGCTTTTGCCATCAACGACCTTTCATAATCCGATACCACCAACACGTCATCATAAAAGTTCGGAATGGTGATATGATTGTTTTCATCCGTCATTTGGGCTATCATTTTGCACAATATATTGATAGGGTTGGCAACGGCGCCTCCGTAAATGCCGGAATGCAAGTCTCTGTTGGCTCCCGTAACTTTTACTTCCCAATAACCGAGCCCCCTTAATCCTGTGGTGATAGAAGGAGTGTCGGAAGCTATCATGCTGGTATCGGATACCAATATAATATCAGCTTTGAGCATTTCTTTATTGGCACGACAAAAATCATACAGGCTTTCGCTGCCTATTTCTTCTTCGCCTTCAAGCATGAATTTTACATTACACGGTAATTGGCCGGTTTTTACCATCAATTCAAAAGCTTTGGCATGCATGAATGATTGACCCTTGTCATCATCGGCACCTCTTGCCCATATTTTTCCGTCTTTTATCACAGGTTCAAATGGTTGGGTGTTCCATAAATCCAAAGGATCCACCGGCATTACGTCATAATGGCCATATACCAACACCGTAGGCTTGTCTTCTGCAATTATTTTTTCTGCATACACTACAGGATTGCCTTTGGTAGGCATTACTTCACATTTGTCGGCACCGGCTTCCAAAATTAATTTTTTCCACATCTCGGCACATGCTGTCATATCCTGCTTGTGCTCCACTTGTGAACTGATGGAAGGTATTCGTATCAATTCAAATAATTCATCCAAGAATCTTTGTTTGTTCGCCTCTATATAAGATTTTACATTTTCCATATGGGTATTATTTATATTATTATTTGGTTTGTTTCATTTATGAAGTGTGTAAAATGCAAAATTACAAAAAAAATCGCATTATACCCTATATTATAAAAAAAAGATAAGTTGAAAAACTTATCTTTATATTACGGCTTGCCGTATTTTAATCAACCGGGCAAGTAAATTTTCCGCATCCTGCAGAGGCAGCATATTCGAAGCGTCTGATTTGGCATGCTCTACATCGGGGTGCGTTTCCATAAATATGCCGTCAAAACCCGCTGCTATTCCCGCTTTGGCAATAAGAGCTATCATATTCCTGCGTCCGCCGCACACGCCGTTTGTTTGATTGGGTTGTTGCACCGAATGGGTAATATCTATCACTAACGGGCAATTGTTGGCACGCATAACGGCAGCGCTTCTGAAATCAACCACCAAATCTTGATATCCGAACATGGACCCTCTTTCGGTAAGCATAATTTTATCGTTGCCGGCAAAACGGACTTTTTCTACAGGAAACTGCATTGCTTCTGCCGACAGAAATTGCCCTTTTTTGATATTGATCCATTTTCCTGTTTGTGCTGCCGCCAACAGCAAATCCGTTTGCCGGCACAAAAATGCCGGAATTTGCAATATATCTACATATTGTGCCGCAATATGCGCTTCTTCTATGGTGTGTATATCCGTAATGGTGGGAATGTTTAATGTGTGTCCTACCTCGGCAATGATTTTTAATGCTTTTTCGTCACCTATACCCGTAAAAGAATGTATGCTAGAACGATTGGCCTTGCGATACGATGCTTTGAATATAAACGGAATGTTCAATTTATCGGTGATGGCTTTTAAAGTTAAAGCTATCTCCATCGGCATGGTTTCGTTTTCTACCACGCAAGGACCGGCTATAAGAAAGAAATTGTCCGAATGGCGGTAACCCGGAATTTGTTGAAACAAATTCTTGATGTCCATTATTGTTTTACTATTCTGAAGTTTTTACTTGCTTCTTTGCCGGTGACTCTGAGTATATATATACCGTTGCTATAGGAACTGATATCTATATCCGAATCGTCATATACTTTGGTGCTCATCAATATTTTGCCTGATATATCCATAAGCTCTATTTGAGATTCTTCTCCTAAAGCATTATGATAATGTAATATGCCTTGGGTGGGATTGGGATATACCCAGCTGTTATCATTGATGTTTTCACTGATGGCTTCGTCCGATTGCAATTGGAATTCTATGCCGTTGGTGAAGTTGCCGTTGTTAACAAACGACCAGTCTTCGGCTCCATCTTCTTTATAGAAAATATAGGCATAATATGTTCCTGGCTGTGCAGACAAACCATTGTTTTTAAATGTATATGAACGGTATGATTTGGTTTTGATGGAATCGGTTTTTTCCGATAAATTGGCTATATAGTTAGCATTTGCATCAAAGATGTCTACGCTGATTCTTCCTACAAAGGGTATATTTCCGTAATTGGCTATATTAACAGTAAGCGTTACGGGCTTGTTGATGATTACGGGCGACGGGTTTAAGGTCATGGAAGAATACAAACGCATATCCACGTTTCCTGCAACAACGGTAAAACTTAATGAATTGAGATAATTACCGTCTTTTACTTGTTTCCAAATGCTGTCTTCATAAAAATAAGCAATGGCATGATAGGTCCCCGGTTGTAAATTCATGCCGGCACTGGTGAAGGACAAAGAATCGTAATACATGGAAGCCAATGTTTTGTTATTTTTGATTTCAACATCTCCCATGATATTGCCTGTACTGTCCAAAATTTTTATAGTGTAAGCACCGTTATATGCGGAATCACCGTAATTGGCTATTTTGGCCGTAATGGTAAATGGAGAATTGCTTATAACGGTTGTCGGAATTACTTTCATGGTACCATATAGACGTAAGTCAGCATGACTTACTATCACGGAATCGTTAGGATTAAGACCTATTACAATATTATGGCTTCTGTTGAATCCACCCGCACCACCACCGGTACCTAATGCGGAAGGACTTAAAGTATCTATATGGAAATATCCGTCGGACAAACCGCCCCAACCCCAGTTAAAGTGGAAATAATTGCTATTGTTATAGCCGTCACATACAAAGCAATGGCCGCCTTGGCTTCCGGAGCCTGCGTATATGATAGGACATCCTTTGTCCAATTCACTCTTAAGCATGCTTATCCATGCGGTAGTTGAATAATTGGTTCTGCTATAACCCGTAGAGCCTGCATATTTAAAAAACCGTTTCATAGCGGTTCGGGCATCTATATATCCGTAATTGATATAGTTATCCGGTAAAACGGTGTAAGCACCGCTTCCATCGGGGTCGTAACTCATTTCTACACTTACACCGCAATGATACATTAAGGTGGAAACAGCAGATTTGGCCGCACTGCTGCTATTGGAGGAGAGTATATTCGGCATATTATTCCATTGATAAGTGGTGTTGCCGAAATTGGCCGACTGAGTGCCGTATTCGGGATGTTCTTCCGGGGTATAAGAATGACTGCCGGAACCTTGGGTGGGGAAATTCCAATATTTCATCACTTGAGCCATAGCCGTGGCAACACAACCTGTAGGACACCGGCTTGCATCGTTGTTGTCGTAAGGACACAGCAAATTATAGGGGTCAGTCTGGTTCCATTTGGTGGATAACAACGGAGCTACAGCCGTAGTGGCTTTTTGCATTTTAGGCGTATCGTTGTTTATCAATAAATTCCATTCGGCATTTTCGCTTATATTTGATTGATTGGCTAAAATATCATCCATTTCCAATTCATAACCGTTCATCCACCAACGGATAGTGGCCGGCATGTCTGTAGTGTCAAAATTGCTTTCAGTGGAATAGGCTATTACAGGTTGATACTTTTTGTTGCCGGATACTATTACAAAACCTTGATTCCCGTCATTAAAGATATAATAATATACTTGTGGGGTATTGGATTTTTGCATTGCCGCATTGTTAACTTGTGTTGCGTATAATTCCAACTTGCCCGCGGACTTGTGTCGTTGTATTTGTGCATAAAAATGCTCAGCAACTAGTTGTGCTTCTGCACTAGATACACTTTGTGATTTTACAATTCCTACAGATAATACTAAACAGATGAATAAAACAATCTTCTTCATTTCTTATTTATTAGTTTTTCACTACTTTTTTATTAATAATATGATGACCGTCAATTATACTTACAATATACGTGCCATTTGCATAAGCATGAAGGTCTATTTCAAAATTTTTTGTAAAAATAGTTTGTTGACTTAAAACCCTACCCGTGATATCTATAACTTTTACCACTGCTTCACCATCAAAATCTCTTTTTAAAAATATTTTTCCCTGAGTCGGATTGGGAGATATTGACACTGCATCAAAATTATGTTCGACAATATTGACATCATGTTTGACTGTAAAGGGAAGATAGTTGGAATAACTATTCTCCATTGTCTTCAATTTTTGCCATGCTGTATCGGTAGTTGCTTTACACATGGCCACTGCATAATAATTACCATAATCCAAATTCATCCCTTTAGTAGTAAATGTTTTGATAATAGAATAGCCATTTGTTAAATAAGCGTTGTTCGTATCGCCCACAAAACCCATGTTTTGATTGTTACTATCAAAAACAGCCATTGCATATTTTCCTATAAAAGGCAAAGTTCCTCTATTTGAATATTGCGCAGTTATACTAAATGCAGAATCCTTATACACAGTAGTTGGCGTAATGGTCATCTTGCTTGATAAATACATATCAGGAGCAGAATCTTGTGGTATAATAGTAAATTTAACAGCATTAGTATAAAGACCCTTATCTATGGGCTTCCAAAATAAAGAACCCGACTTATAATGCAAAACAGCAATATAAGAATGTACATACTTACTATAGTTTCTTTCCATTGAAAACAACAAAGTATCTTGCCCCATTGATGGTATATATTGATTGTTTTTTTCTCCAAGATAACAAGCAAAATGATAAAGGGAATCATATAAGGCTATTGCAAAAGATCCATTGAAATCACCTTCTCCGATATTTGCCACTTGCACAGAAATAGTAAAAGGTGATTTAGACTTGATAATAGTATCGCTGATAGATAAATTACTATTTAATTGCAAATTATACAACATAGTTGATGTATCACCTGGAATAATATGCATTATTGCTCGTTGTCTGGTGTTGTAGCCACCCGTTCCGCCACCGACTCCCAAAGAACCGGGATTCAATGCTGAAAGAGCAAAATATCCATCAGCAGTTCCCCCCCAACCCCAATTCATGTGGAAGTTATTGCTATTGTCATAACCATCACAAATAAAAGCGTGTCCGCTACCGGAAGCACTTGTACCTGCATAGACAATCGGTCTGGATAAATCCAATTCAGCTTTCAACATGGTTATCCAAGCAGCTTCGGTACAAGAATCTCTATAATAACCTTGTGCACTATCGTATTTAAAAAAGTTATTTAAAGCCGTAGGAACATCTGTATTACCTTGTTGAAAATAATAATCATTTATAAAACCCAAAGTACCAGCTAAACTTTCATTTATACCGTATTTCATATTTAAAGCCACTCCACAATGATACATTAACAAAGCAATATTGGTGTCTGTTGTTGCAGGATTAGTCGCTGCCATTTTATCCCACGGATAAGAAGTATGACCAAAATCGGCCGTCAACGTGCCGTATGTGGTATTAGTACTAGTATGAATGCCCATTCCTGTTGTGGGAAAATTCCAATATTTCATCACTTGAGCCATAGCAGTTGCCACACAACT
>JAFZXM010000048.1 GCA_017616775.1 Bacteroidales bacterium | reverse complement strand
GTCATCAATACGCCGTTGATATCGTAGATATTCATGGTGAGGTCGATGTCTTCCATATCCATGTTACCATTGTTGGTGATGGTTACCACTCGATTAACCTTGCTGCCTACGCCTATACAGTTGGTAGCCTGGTTACCGCCGGTATTCTGTTGTGCTATTACGTTCAAGCTCGGGTTCACCACTATGTTTTCTGTCAAAGTGTCATTGGCTGAAATTCTGTCTATAGAAGTGCCTATCCAAGCTTTGATGGTGTAAGTGCCCGGGTTGAAGTCAAAGTCATTGTCTATTACCAAAGTATCGTAATCCAAAGCGGGAACGCTACCTGAGGTGAGCGGCAAATTATAAGTAGCCGTGGTGGCACCCGATACGGTAACATTCAAAGAGGTAGGATATTGGGTAAAGTCAATAGCCTGGCCGGTGAGGCTGCCCAACACCACTTGCAATTCTTTGCCTGTGAGGTCACAAGCGGAGAGTTCGGATGTGAGGATAGCGCTTACTGCCAAATCTTGGTTGGATACCAATTTGATATGGTCAATATATTGTTCGCCTTCAAAGTCATCTCTTGACATTCTCATGGCTTCGAATACCAATATCACGCAATTGTAGTTGACAAAGCTGTCCAAAGCGTAGGAATATTGTTTCCAGCCCATATCGGTACCGTTGTTCTTTCTTACGCTGAAGAGGGTGGTGAATGTTTCACCTCCGTCGAAGGTAAGACGTACATCGGTATAATCTTGTTGACTTGCTGTAGCGGCAGTGTCATGATAATACCAGAAGTCCAAAACAGGTTGTGAAGTACCGGTGAAGTCCAACTGACGGGTGAACAAACGGGTCATGGCACCTCTGGAGCCGTCGAATGCCAACATGGCGTTGCCGGTAGCGGGTATTACGGTTCCGGTAGCATTGGAATCGTACAATACTGTCCAGCCGTCATTGGTATTGTTGTCGGCTACACGCATGGTGAGAGGCAATCCGTTGGCGAATGTTTCGTCAATAGGTAAGGATACTTTATTGGCAATATAGTCAAACGATATGCTGTCGTTTACATAGTTGGTGTCAGCACCGCAAGCTATCCAAGCATTTACATGATAGATACCTGCAGGGGTGATGTTCAAGTTAGAGAATGCATTGACAGTAATAGATTGGAATATAGCCAAATTGCCGGTAGTGATGGTAAAGGTGGTGTCGGCAGTGATTGCACCGCTTATTCCTACGTGAACGGTAGTGGTGTCGGTAGCAAAATCTACGGTATCCAATCCGCTGCTCTTGATTACAACGTCAATATCGGTAAAGTTAGGAGAACATAATTCACCTGTTTCGGGGAATCCTGCCACCTCAACCAATTCCAATTCTATACCTTCGTACAAAGTGGGAGCATAAGCACCCATGGCAGTCATGTTTGCACGCGTACGACCTGTAATATCCGTTTTAATATTACCTACATTGTTCACCAATAACGGTAAGTAATCGTTGCTTTCCAGATTGATGGTGGTGTCAATGAAATCAGGGTCAACGCTGGTAGAGTTCTGATCTTGACCGGTAATAGTGCGGAGAGATGTCATGGTTGATTGTGCAGAACCTAAGTAAGCCACATAACCGGTGGTGGAATAGTAATCATTGTAATCCAATTCTATGTATGTGTTTGTAGCATAGCTTGAACTGGATATATACAAAGGATATCCCGTACCTTGGGTGTTTATATGGAATATGTTGTTCTTAGCAGTAACCAAGTATCCGGAGGTGGTATTGTAGAAATACAAACCGTAGCAAGTACCCGAATTGCCTATAAAAACACTGTTGTTGTAGAAGTCAATATTGTTGTAGTAATAGCAATAGATACCATATGAGGTGGTGCCTGAATTGATCTTACGTATTTCATTATTGATGAATCTACCACGTTGTGTAGAGTAGCTCGGATAGTTGTTGTAATAGTACATATAGATACCATAACTGTAAGTGGTACCGCGCATTTCTATAATATTTCCGTCAACGGAATCCAAATTGTTATAGTAGTAGAAGTACATACTATATTGATAAGATGCTACAGGACGTGTACGGAATGTATTGTGTGATACGCTGGTGAGGTTGTTGTAATAATAAGCATACAAACCATAGTAATAATAGTTTTCTATGAGGTTGCTGTCTATTTGAACCGAACATTTATTCATCATATTGGCACCACTGCCGCCGGTGTAGTACAATCTCATTGCATAATAACCTCCGTTCATGTGGTTTTTGATGAATTTAACATTGGTCAGCGTAGAGGTTGCGCCGCTGGCATTTTCATAACGTACTACAGCAGAAGTGCTGGAGGTGGCATTAGGATTGGCCAAAAGTTCGCAACCGTAAATTTCCACATCCGTAATTTGTCCGCTTAATTGAACAGTGTTGGATGTTCCGGCGGAAGCATCAAATGTTAAGTGTTTGATTCTTAAATATGATGAACCGGAAATATTCAAAGCTGTGTTACCGACAAATTTCACATCATTGGCATTGCCTGTAGCGGAAGTAATGATAATGAGGTTGGTATCGGATGCTCCATTGATATTGCCAGATAATACCAAAGGATTGTAAGTGCCTGCTGCAATCTTGAATTCAACGGTAGAATCTATACCGCATGTGTTCAAAACAAACAACATGTCTTCAGGTGTTGTAAAGTCTGCATTGGTGCCGCCTACAGTATAGGTGCCTGCCAAAGGACCATCGCATACATAATCGTGAGATTCTATGGTATCATTGGTTTGAACATCATCGGTATTGTAGTTTACGGCAACCAACCAGGCTTTAATATCAATAAATCCTTTGACAGGAGCCGTAAAGCTGCCAATGTTAATGGAAGCATCTTCAAAAGTTCCTAATGCGGAAGGAGCAGTCCAAGCATAAGGAGTTTGGGTAACACCGTTTACACTCCATGCAATGTTGGCACTTGTGATATTGGTAGAACCTAAGTTAATAACCTTAACAGCAACATCGGTTGTTGCATTGGAATTAATTCCGTTAGGATATTCTATAGCGGTAACGGCTAAATCGAAGTCTTGTACTTCCGGAGTATAAGCACCCATAATAGTGCGTGCCATACGATTGTCGCCATTGATATCTTCCGATACCAAATTGTGTTTTGGACAGAAGAATTTATCATAATTGCTGGTTTCCAATCCCGTAGTGTTAGCATAAACAGGATCAATAGCAACGGAGTGTGAATCCAATCCTAAAATATTTGTCCAAGAACTTTGAGAAATATAGTTGCCGCCTGCATATCCGAAATATGGTCCGCTAAAGTTGTTATAGTCAGACTGTATCATATTAATATAGGATGCTGCAGTGATGTAAACAGGATATCCTGATTCCATATCTATATTGTTGTTATAGATGGATATGTGGTTGTTGGAGGCATCTTGGATATAAATACCACGACCTTCACCGCTACCTTTCACTCTAATAGAGTTGTTTACAATATTCAGTCTGGAATAGCCTAAGCCCATACCATAATAGGTGCTGGTAGTGTAAACATCTATTTCATTATTGGCGAATAAGTAATCTTTATTGGTAGGATTCAAATAATAACCGTGATAGTAGGAGTACATACCATAAGGATATAGAATATTAGTGCTCTTTTGCAATATACGGTTACCTATTCTGTCTCCATTGTTATAATAGCTGTAAATAGCATACCAATAAGAAGTGGTGCTGGAGGTTCTGGAGGTTATAGTGTTATGGTTGATAGTGATATCTCCGTAATAGGAGTAGATAGCGTAATAATATTGGTTAGAAATAATATTGCTGTCTATCAAACCTGAATTATAGGAAGATGAACTTACACCATACAAATATAAACCATAATAGCCACCGTCTATCAAACAGTTGTTAACATGGAAGTTCGTTATTAAACCCGTGCTGCTTGCTTTGTAAATACAAGCGTAGGTTGAACTGGTGGTGGTAGGATTCGATTTGATGGCACAATGTGTTAATGTGATATCACCGCAGTCTCCTGTGATTTGTACGGTTTTGTTAGCAGTACTGTACAAAGTGACATTCTTAACCGTGAGGTTGGATTGACCGTTCAAGGTGAGTACCACGCCGCTGGTGGTGAATGTTACTGCAGAAGAATCTTCTGCTACGGAATTGATGGTTAAATGATAACCGTTCATATCGTCCGTAACGGCAGCGGTAACATCCAATGTGGTGTAATTGCCGGATTGGAATTGCAATTCTATATCACCGTCCACCATGCAGTCTGCTATTTTGCTGTGGAAATCAGCTATGTTGGCAAAATCTGCACCGGTACCGTTACCCACCACGTATGTGCCGTGTAATTTGGCACAAGCTGTGAAGTCGTAAATAATGGTATCGTTGGTGAGGTTGGAATCCAATCCTCCGTTTACGGCAGTGATATAAACAGTAATGTTGTTAGCACCGGTATCCGGAGTAAAGACAGGCAATTCTATTGCGTATTCTTTCAAGAATGTCATGCTTTCGGTTAATTTTCCTGTGGTGGTTACACCATTGTATTCAATGGTATAATTGAAGGAAGTAACCTTATCCGTACCTTTATTGATAGCATAAAGTACAGGTGTGGTAGGCACACCGTCTTCTTTGCTGTCTAATTGTACTTTGTTAAGAGCTACATCCAATTTCTTCAAAGCCTCACCATATGCACCCATGCTGGTGGTTGCATTACGTTGGTCGCCGGTGATATCGGTTAAAACAGTGGCTTGTCTCGGACAAGATAATGTAGTAACGGTATCTCCTTGTGACAATATGTTCAAAGGATCGACAATGCGAGGATTAACATTGATGGAATTGGTATTTCTATAACTCTTCAATTGTGTCAGCGTATATGCGGTTCCGCCCATGCTAGCCACTGTTGTGCTGCCGGTAAGATTATAATAGTTGTTATAATCTTGATTACCATACGAAGTGGTAGCATAGGATGTACCGTTGATATAGATAGGATATTGTGAGGTAGTTGAACCTGAATAACGGTTAACAACTATATTGTTGTTAAGGATATTGTATAAATAACTTGTACTTGTGGTATAAGTGTACACACCATAACTTGTATTGGCTTGGCAATAAATGGAATTGTTGTAGAGGTTGGTTTTGGTGGAGTATAGGTAACATCCGTAACCTGTACCGCTTGTACTTCTAACAATAATTTCATTGTTGGCAATCAATTTAGGTTGTGTATAACCATAAGAAGTATTATTGTAGCAATAATCGTAAATACCGTAAGCGGTAGAAGAAGTTGTTACTTTAATACGGTTAGCCAATATTTCTTCTACAGAATTGTAATAGTATAGGTCTAAACCATAGTATCCGCTACTATTGCTGCGGGAAGTAATGGTATTGTTGTTTATCTTACGATAATATCCGTAATAATAAGCATATATACCATAATAATAAGCATTTTGGAGGGTATTGTTGGTGATATCCCATCCGTTGGCTTTGTTCATAGCTCCGCTGGTACCCATGATATAGTACAAATACATGTTGTAATAACCGCCGTTGATAACGTTGTTATTGAATACTATGTTGAATGCACCATTGGCATTGGATGATGAGTTGTAAACTTCAACGGTGCGGTCCATGCTGTTGGTAGAACTTGGCATACCGTTAATGTTACATCCGTCAAAGGTGATGTTTCTGCAAATACCGCTCATTTTTACTACCACACCCTTGGTTCCGTCACTGATATTCAAACCTTGGAATTTGATATTTTCCACATGGTTTAATGTCACTACAGGAGAAGAAGCTGCCAATAAGGAAGCTTTCTTGCCGCTGGCAACGGAAACTATTATCTGGTTGTTGGCAGAGGTTCCCGGAATGGTTTGGAAAGTGTTGGCATTTACATAAATATCTTCTGTGATATTAAATTGAACACTTCCATTGATTCCGCAATATTTAGCACTTAAGAATGCAATGTCCAAATCTTCAAAAGCTTCACCTTTACCTACGGTATAAGGTCCTGATAAGGAACCGTTACATCTTATGATAATATGGTTCAAGGTGTCGTTTTCGGGTTGTTGGTCTGCAGAAGCATTGGGCAGGCTGGTGTATATTTTGAGTCTATACACACTTTCTGTTATTTGCAAGGAAGCAATAGTAACAGTGTCAATAGCACCCATGGCCAAACTGCCTGTCCATTTGTGGGTTTGTACCACACCGTTGATATCGGCATTGATATCCAATGAAGTCAAAGTGTTGCTACCGTTGTTTTGAATAGCCACTTTCAAAGGAACAATAGTATTGCTTGCGTATGCACTTTGCAAATCTAACAATTCTATAGGAGTGGCATTGTTGCTTCTGGTATAATAGTGATATGCACCCATGGTAGTGGTGGTGCCACGATTTGCACCGTTGATATCATCAGGAATGGATGATAAGGAAGCAACGGTTAAACTTGTAGAGTCGGTCAAATCAAAACATTGGTCAGTGAGGAATTGCGGTACTACGCTTACCGAATGGTAATCGGTAGGTACACTTCCTCTCCAGCTTGCAATGGTAGAGTGTGCCTGACTTGCATATCCTACATAACTTCCGCCTTTCAAATCATTGGCGTCAATATCGTCAATACCGGCAGTGAAAGCTGTGCTTAAATAGATAGGATAAGAAGAAGTGCCGTGAGTGTAAATAATATTATTCTTTACGCGGAATACATTTACATCGGTAATACCGGTACGATAGATACCGTATCCGTAGGTAGTGCCTCTTATCTGGATGGTGTTATGCAATATTTCACCGTTGAAATAGCCTGCATAAATACCATAATAACTGCTTGTCATAGCTGCATCAATCACATTGTTGGCTATCAAAGCAGAGTCGCTATATGAACTTACCTGATTGATATAATAGAGATATATCGGATAGGGATAAGTGATAGCATCTGTCATTTGCAATATTTGGTTGTTTTGTGCTTTTACACCGCAATAGTAGAAACGCAATCCATACCAATTAGTGGTATTGGCAGCACTTCTACTCTTGATGATGTTATTGTTAACACTAAATTCACCATAGTAGAAATAGGTGGCGTAATAATATTGGTTGGTAATGATATTGCTGTCTATTACAATATTGGTGCCTCTTGAACCGACAGCATTACCTGAACCGCCATAGAAGTAAACACCATAATAGTTACCATCCAATAAGTTGTTCTTGATAGTAATATTGCTTGCTATACCTGTAGAACTCTTTTGAATAAGTGCATAACTGTTGGTAGTGGTGGTATGTCCCAATATTTTGTTATTGCTGATGGTGATATTATTAGCACCTCCTGAGAATACTATACCGGAGGTAGTACCGTTGGTGGCGTCTATGGTAAGAGCGTCTATGACTACATTTTCGGTATTGTTAATGGTGATTACAGGAGATGAAAAACTTTGTAATATTACATCATCGGCGTCTCCGGTAGTGGAGGTGATGGTGAGGGTGTGATGATGTGTATAATAATTGTTAAAATCGGTGAGATTATATACACCTTTGTAGGTTCCGGGTTGGAAAGCCAAGGTAACGTCTCCTCCCATACCGCATTCTTTCACTTGATTTATAGCATGCCAGAATGTGGGGAAGTCGGCATTTTTGTCACCTATGGTAAACGAACCTGCCAAACCGCCGTTGTTACATATAAATGTTTTTAATGTAGTGGTGTCGTTAGCAGCCACGCTGTCTATAGTGGCTGCAGGTAAGGTAACGTATGCTTGGAAGGTGTTGTTACCGCTGATAAAGGTGGTGAGGCCTAAGAATATGGTGTCATATTGCATTGCGGCCAAATTGCCCGACCATAATTTTTGCATTTGGCTTACGCCGTTGATGCTCCAATTCAAAGTGGCGGAAGTGATATTGTTGGTACCGCTGTTGAGCATCACTACAAATACAGAATCGGATACACCGCCATACATCTTGGCAGGATTCATATAGAAAGAAACCAAAGAAGCATCGTGTGCTTTAGGAGTTACACCATTGTAGCAACCTTTAGCGGTAAGACCGGTACGAAGTGCACCGTCTATGTCGGTCAGCACTTTGGAATTGATATTGGTGGTGGAACCATTGGTATAGTCTGCCCATAAATTGCTGTTTACAGAGTCAGCATAGATAGGAGCTATGGCTGTGGAGTTAGTACCGCCCAAGTCTGTCATCCAAGTGTTGATATTATTATAAACTTTGTTGTAATAACCTACGTTGCCGTTAGCGCAATAGAGGTTGTTGTCTTCCACGGTAACGGTATATGCATAATTGCCTAAATTCAAATACATGGGGTAGCCGTTCTTCCAAGAAGCGTTTCCGCCGAAATTGTTAATGGCTACATCATTGTATTTAACAGTATTGCTGGAATTGGCATTGGCATATACATATATACCGTAAGGAGTGCTTGAGCCGTGATTGTTGATGTGTACGGAGTTGAACCATATATCACTGCATCCGTATCCGGAATAAATTCCATAATAATTGCTGTTGGTGTGTAATATAACCTCATTGTTGGCAATTAAATTATGTCGGGTATTTCCGCTATTGAGATAATAAGTGTATATACCATAGCAATATTTGGTAGTGGTATATTCTTTTTGAAGTATTCTGTTACCTATGATATCACCCTTGCTATAATAGTCGTAAATGCCATAGAAATAAGTGTTGGATGTGCTCAATACGGAATCTCTTATTACGGTGTTGTACTTGTAAGAAGTATTTGCATAATAGTTATAGAATCCGTAATAATAGGTGTTGCGTACGGTATTGCTGTCAACAAATATATTGGTGCAAGTGTTGGCTGCAGTACCATAAAGATAAGTGGCATAGTAACCTCCGGTGAAATAGTTGTTGGTAATAAACAAACTGTCGCAAGGCTGAGTTACTGCACTGTTTCTTCTAATAGCAGCTACGCTGGAAGTGCTGTACGGAAGAATAAAGTTACAATTGCGTATGCTCACGTTTTTCACCTCATCGTTAAAGAGTAAGAAGTTAACAGCGGTATTGTTGTTCTTTTTGAAAGTAATGTCGCTGATTATCAAATTTCTTACTTTGCCCAAAGTGTTGGTGTTGGTGCAGTAAAACACCACGCTGTCTCTATTGTGAGCAGCCGAAGTGATGGTACAGGTGTAAGGACCGTAATTCCAACCTATGGAATCAATGTTTACTATTCCTTCATATACACGGTGTGTGGTGTAAGTGGTGTCACCGCTTACGGTGTCTATTTGCATGGTGGTGTAAGTGTCACCTGAAGGTAATGCAAATTCCACATCGGCGCTGGCGCCGCACAAATTACTGATGGCAATAGCATCTTCCAAAGTGGTGAAACGGTTGCCCGGACCTATAATATATGTGCCTGCCAATGGAGCAGAGCAACCATATAAAATGGAGGAAAGGGTGTCGTCTTTTGTTACGGTGTCATTAGGTACGGATAACCATACTCGTAATGTATCGTATGCATTTACCGAAGGAATAAATGAACCTATGTTAAGTTGGCGTTCAAAATCCCAAAGGATGGGATCGGTGGCGCTTGCAAACTGATAAGGTGTTTGAAGCACACCGTTAACGGACCAGTTAACGGTTAATGCACTAACATCGTATGTGCCGAGGTTCTTAACGGTAACATTTACTTGGTTGCTTACATTGCCTTGAACGGTGGCTTGGGTAGGATTGTCTATGGAAAGTAATGCTACGCTGGTATCGCTATAGCTTTCACCCATCACATTAAAACGTACTACCGAACGGTTGTAAGTTCTGGTGATACTGCCGCTGGTCAAGCCGGCGTCAGAGTAGGAATATACTGCCTTATAATTGGGGGAGGTAGAAGTATATCTCCATGTGTTACTTCCCGTATAGGCTCCGTCCATGTTAATCCAATACAACATTAAATTGCTTCCTGCAGGAATAGGGAAGGGAGTGGTTAATTTAATATTGTATGCCTGATTGGTTGGAACATTTCCGGGAATAGTACCTGTCCATACCAAGGTGGCTCCATCGGTGACAGGGTCAACGTATGCAGCGGTAACAGTGGTATCGGTGGTGATTTTCATATACAACGATTGATTGAGCATCGCTGTAGTTCTGGTATATGAATAGGGATAGAATGCCACGTCGGTAATCATACTGTTTCCTGAAGGAAGCTCGTAATTGCTGAATACCATTCTGCTCCATCCGTAATTGTAATTGCAATAATATGGAATATAACTGATAGTGGAAGTGGAAGTGGTGTCGCCTATATAGTGCAAACCTGTAGATCCACCGCCTTTGAATCGGGTTACTACATATCCTGAAGTGATGGTTGATGCATTTCCTGCAGTGTCTTTACCTGTAATAGAATAGGTAACGCTGGTGTTTCTCTGCATTTTTGGAATAGTGGCTTCCCATAAAGAATCTCCTTGATAGGCTGTCATTAATATAGAATCAATGTTGGTGACATTGTTCAAGGTAGAAGAATACAGCAAATAAGGTGCTTTAATGGGAGCGGAAGTCCTTGTGGCCACCTTGGCTTTGATGGTGAAAGGACCAGTAGAGTAAACGGTGTCTTGAGCATGTTGGATGAATGCTACTTCAGGACGAATGATGGCGGTATTGGATGCCACCACCAAAAAATTGTCCAGTATCCATCCGTAAGACACATTGGTACCTGTGGTAGTACCTTTCTTAAGAACGAAACGGAATTGGGCACGATCTAACGATACAAGGTCGGAAAGGTCAAAAACCTCTTCTTTCCACCAAGAAGCATTAGGCATGGCCAAACTGTCTTTTGCTTGCCATTCAGTGTAACTGGCAGCACTGAAGCCGTTAAGAGCGTAAGCGCTTGCATGACCTTTGTACGCCGTAGCAGGCAATTCCCGCCATGCTCCTTGCGTGCCGACAAGGTCTAATCTGTATTCCACTCTTACTTCATCCAAAGGCGATACCTTGCAAATTTGATTGAATTGCATTTGCACGTAGGCATAATTGGAGAAGTCGTAAACGGGTGTTGTGAGCATGATGGAATCTCCCGTTAAACTGGGAACACCGCCATAAATCACTTTTGAACTACCTACAGATGCATCCACCCAGTGATACCAAGCGTTCCCCGGTGTGGCTGTAAAAGAATAGGTTGTCCCGTCAAAATTTTCACTGCCGATAACTACTGCCTGTGCATTGGCAAATTGCAGAAACAATATACAGCAGAAAAACATCAACAACTTTTTCATACTATTTATAAAGTTTTTATTTTTACCTACTCACTTAAGGGCTTTTCGGTTTACTCCACATATTAAGATTCAGCGGGCAAATGTAATCAAATTTTGCAAAGCAAATATTTTTTTTGTTGAATAAATTTTTCAACAAGTTGTTAATAATTTATTAAAATATTGTGTTTCAATTTTGTATTATGTGATATATACAGGTTGTCTTGTCTTTGAAATTGTCCATAAATGAATAAATTGTATTAAAAAATATATAAAAATCAAGTCGGAAAAAATATTTTGGCACGTAAAATGTGGCGATATATTTCTTTTTTTTAACCGACCAATGTTAATAAAGAGAAAAATTTGAAATCAAGGTGAGATGAAATAAGCATATCCGAAGCCGGCGGAAGTGATGGGCACGGAAAATACAGATTTTGTTTGGCTTGGCAAGGGAGTAAAACAATTGGCAAACAATGGTTTGCTTGAGATTGAGCAGCATCCGCCGGTGAATTTGCAGGCAGTGCGGTCCGGAAAAATTATTGGGGCATCTGCCGGGGCTATATTTTTAAATGGTATCTTTGCATATTGAAAAAAGAGGAAGTATATGTTGTTATTTTATGCACCGGATATTATGGGCAGCACCTATGTGCTTTCCGAAATTGAGAGCAGGCATGTGTTGAAAGTATTGCGCAAGTCGGTGGGGGATATCATTTATCTTACCGACGGAAAAGGCAATATGTACACCACCCGTATCACAGGCACGGATGTAAAAGCTTGTATGGTAGAAGTGGTGGGTGTAGAGCGAGATTATCGTCCTTTGCCTTATCAATTGCACATGGCGGTGGCTCCCACCAAAAATCAGGACCGTATGGAGTGGTTTGCGGAAAAGGCGGTGGAAATAGGGGTGAGTCGCATCAGCACCATTATCTGTGACAATTCGGAGAGAATATCCGTAAAGGCAGACCGCTTGCAACGCGTGATGGTATCGGCTATGAAACAATCCCTGTGTGCCCGGCTG
Source organism: Bacteroidales bacterium (assembly GCA_017616775.1). GTDB lineage: Bacteria > Bacteroidota > Bacteroidia > Bacteroidales > WCHB1-69 > UBA1205. Next base: position 18,529 of record JAFZXM010000048.1, on the reverse strand, counting down.
CCCCTGCTGGATGTGAATGTGCCTTTTAATGCCCTGCTTGAAGAATATAAAGAACAATCCGCGTTGAAATTGATAGCCTATTGCGGAGCATCGCCCGTGGAGAAACTTCCGTTAAAACAAATAGTGCAGGCAAAACAAAACGTTTTGGTGCTCATAGGGCCGGAAGGGGATTTTTCGGAACGGGAATTCCAGCAGGCTTTGTCGCAGTCGTTTGTCCCCGTTACCTTAGGCGATATGCGCTTGCGCACCGAAACAGCCGCATTGTATGTGTGTGCCGCCGTGAATTTGCTTAATCAGTGATTTTTGTGTTAAGCTATATTCAAGTCACAAATGAAAAAAATTACATCCGCTTTAATTTGACACACAGACTATTTGTTGCCTTTGGCCCTGTTGTGGGTCTGGCAGAGGATACATTTATATTTTATACAGAAAGAAAAAGAAAGGAATGCTCTCTTGCATTTTTCCAATAAAAAAAAGGCAACCTTCCGGTTGCCTGTAATAAATGTTTAACCCAAAACTAATTTTTTCTAACAGTCATCTTCTTGGTTAAGCGTTGACCGTTGAAATCCATGGTGTAGAAATAAATGCCGGCAGCCAGGTTTCCGGTGTTGAATACCACGCTGTTGCGTCCTGCTTCCGCTTCTTGTGCGGTGCTTGTGATTACCTGTCCTGTAATGCTTGTCAATGTAAATATTACCGTGCCTTCGGCCGGAACAGTATAGTTGACAACGGTTTGTGCATGGGCAGGGTTAGGAATGTTTTGCCCCAAACTCATTGTATTTGCATTGTGGCCTATTACTCCCAAATCGGTACATTTGGTCACGGACAATGTGTCGTTTTCGGACTTGGTATCTATACTGTTTACATAAGCCACTATTGTGTAATCTGCTGCTGCAGGCACATTGAAACCTTGCGGGAATTCAAAGTCGATGTAAGATCCCGATGCAATATCACCCAATGTTTCTGTCCAGCCGGCTATTTGAGTGTTGTCGGCACTTACCGCAGCATTCAATACCACGCCTTGGATGTCTTTATCCGGATGATTGTTGCTTACCCTTACTTTCACTTTGATGTCGGTACCTACACTGCTGCACGTTTCATCGTCTGTAGGGTTGATGAATGCCGTTACTTCAACATCGCTGCTGTCGATAGAAGGCTTTTCTATCACAGTTTTAAGAGTGTGCGAACAGCCAAGTGCTGAGGTGAGTGTACAAGTAAACTCTTCGCCGTCCAATGGGCTTTTAATGTTAATTTGTTGAGTGGAAACAGACCAGTTGGGCTGTGAAGAACGTTTCCATTGACAGGTATTAAATCCATCCGGTGCCCTTAAACGTGCCACATCGCTATTTGCATTATAAGTAAAGCTGATGGACATAGGTTGGCATGCGCAAGCTAAATATGCATATCCATAGTGACCGCCCTGAGTACAGTCACGTGTCTCAAAAAAGATAATAATAGTCTGTCCTATCAAACTTTCCAAACTAAAACCAATGGTTGTCCAGTTTCTTGCAACAATACTGTCTGAACATGCCAATTCAGACAAACCTTGAGCAGTTACAAAATTATTATTGCAACAAGGAACATTTAATATATTCCAGTTGGTATCATATATATTCATAGTAAATCTCGGCATATCTGCAGAAACATGAGTTCCCCGCATCACATAAGCAAATGCCAATATCAACAAAGAATTACTGCTATCCACTGTCATTCTGTACGATACTGCCTCTGTTTCTGCTCCGCTTTGATCATTGCCTAATTTTAATGAATAGCTATATCCATCCGGAATTTTCTTAATGGCATTACAGTTTTCATCATAAAGACTATTGGATAACATTAAAGAAGTTATTTCCAAAACAGTGTGTCTGCCTTGTGTCGGAGGGGATGGAGTCTTATAATAATTACCGCTGGAGCAACTTCCGACATAGCATTGCCAATTGGTCAGATTGCCGTAGCTTAAATCCAAATTAGGACATTGTGCAAAACCCCTTGCCAAGAGTCCCAACAAAACCGATGTTAGAAATAACTTTTTCATGACTGGTGTTTTTTTATTCTTTCTTATATAAGATACTTTTTGGGGTTATTTTGTTGCCTGAAAAACAAAAAGATTTTTTCTTCAAAAAAGTATCAAAAAAAAATCGGCAAAAAATCTTGTCGTTTTGGAATAAGAATTTATAGTGTTATACCGATAACTTATTCCCTTTGGCACTATTGTCGATTTGTAAAGATACAATTATTTTTTCAAATACCGGAAGAAAAAACAGGTAAAATTTTATATGTGTCCGCAAGCAATCTTTTTCGGACAAAAAAAATATACGGAGTGAGCACTCCGTATATTTTTTGTTAAACATGTTGAGCGGACAATGCCGTTGTTTATTTTATAACAACTTTTTTGGTTGCTATGCCGCTGTTGTCTTGCATCAGCATGCGTACAATATATATGCCTTTGGGCAAACTGGTGTCCAAAATAATCAGATTATCCGCCGCAGACTGATATTGTCCCACCATTCTGCCTGAGATGTCATATACGGCTATCTGTTTGAATGTCTTCATTTCCGGATTTTTAATCCATATCTGTCCGTTATTGCCGTATGCAATTATATTGTCGTTTTCCGATTGGGTGATGGAAAGCATGGAAACAAAGGTAACATGTATATTTCCGTTTTCTTTTACACGTTCAAAAGTATAACCTGCGTCAATCACTGCCTGCGGATTGTAAACACCGTCAATATATACGCTGTCCACTTGGTATCCTCTGTAAGGAATAAAATAATACATCATACCGCTTCCCATGGCTACGGTTACACTTCCGGAGGGGTCTATCATACCGTTAGGTCCTGATGTGGCCGTGAGTGTGACACTGTCCAATTTGAAAAATGCTTCCACCGTAACATCTTTGGTGACATTGGCAAGTGTATAAGTGCTTACAGCACCTACCGACACGCCGTCCACCAATACATCTGCAATTTTATAATATTCGTCCGGAGTGACAGTCAGTTCCAAATTGTTGCCATATATCACCACCGAAGTGTCTTCCGGTGTGATGCTTCCGTTATCATGTGCAATAGCCCATACATTGAATGTTTGATGTTTGAAAGTGACATATATGGTGGCATTTTCAGAAACATAAGGGAATAGATATGTGCTGTCGTTGCCTGCATATTCATTGTTGACAAAAATGCTGTCAATCAAATATCCCGTTTCAGGAGTAATGCTGTAGCGTTGTGCAGATCCGAAAGGCAAATAAAGTGTGCCCGAAGGTTCTATTCTGCCGTTAGCCGCAGCCGATGCCTGAATGGAAAATGTATCCAATGCAAAGACAACATATATGGAAGAATCTGCGCATAAATTGGTAAATACATAATGGGTGTCTCTGCCTATGTATCTGCCGTTAACATATACACTGTCAACGTGATTGCCCTGATAAGGAATAAACGATACTTCTTGTGATTCTCCATAAGGCACTTCTATGGTGCCGCTTGGTATCATATATCCGTTGGTATTGCAGTCGGCAAATAATTTCACACTGTCAATGGCAAAGTGAACTTCCAACACAGAGTCGCCATAGATGCCGGCAAACTGATAGCTGTGCAATCCCACGCCGATAAAATTATTGTTCACCCATACGCTGTCCACGTGGTAATGTGCGTCAGGTACAAATTGTACCGTTTTTTGTTCTCCGTAGCTGCATACGGTGGTGTCGAACAAAGATGCCATGCCGTGTTCTCCTGCATGAACTATCAGGCGGAAGGTGTTGATGGCAAATTTTACGTCTATATTTACATTTTCCTGTATGTTGCTTACGGTGTAGGATGAAGGATTACCCATATAGTAATTGTTGACCATTACACTATCTACATGATGACCGATATTTGGAATAAAATAGAATATTCGGTTTTCACCATAGTTCATGATAATGGAATCGGGCATTGCCGATACGGAATCTGCAGATATATATCCCAAATTATTGGTGGTGCCGGTTATGGTGTAGGTTCTTATCCTGAACACCACATGTAAAGTGGAATCACCTGTTATATTGCGGAATATGTATGATGTGGGTTGACCTACATTGATACCATTGACCAACACACTGTCTATATCGCATCCCGTAGCGGTAATGAATGAACAGGCAAGGCTGTCGCCGTAAGTTACCGGTGTAAGACCATAAGGAGTAATACTGCCATAAGGAGTGCAACTGATAGCCACTTGGAAAGTATCGGGGGCAAACACCACTCTGATGGATGAATCGGCTTGTATGTTGCTGATGGTATAGGATGAAATCTTACGTCCTACATATCGGCCGCTTACATATACCGCATCTACATGTTGTCCTGTTTCGGGAGTAAAGGTATAGGTGAGCGAGCTGCCGTGAGTAACGGTTTGTGTGTTGGAAGGATTCACGCTGCCTTTACCCGCTACATTTAATATTACATTGTGCAAACTTCCCGAATAACTTACATAAATGGAACTGTCGCCTCTTATTTCATGGAAAGTATAGAAAGTGTCTGTAACTGAACGAACTATATTGTTAATTTTTACTTCTTCTATACCAAAACCTATGTTAGGCAATAAAGATACTCTTAAGGAATCGCCGCGATTGACGATAATGGTGCCTGAAGGACTGATGCTTCCGCCGCTGCTGCAGGATGTGGTGATGGTGCAGGTGGCACTTCCAAATACCACTCGTACCACTGAGTCACCTCTTACATTGTAGAAAATATAGTTATCCATCATGCCTGCATATCGGCCGTTGATAATTACGCTGTCCACAGTGTAATTGGGGTCTGCATTGAACCATATTTGTTTCGATTGTCCGAGTTGAACGGTAGAATCTCCATATTCGTAGGTAACGGAACCATGAGGACCGCATATCACTGTAATTTTGGGAACTATGGGTTCAAAAGTAACCGATATGGAGCAATCTTCCGTAACAATATGTCTTAATATGCTGTCGGATACGGATACATTGATCCGGTTAACCGTCACAGACGCCACTTTGTATCCCGCATTGGGGCGTAATGTCAAAGACAAAGTATCTCCGTATTTCACTGCAGTGTCACCGACTATACTTCCACTTCCGTTAGGACCGTAAGTAATGGAAACGTCACATGGTTTGTGACCAAAATATACATCTATGTTTTGATGTTCATCAACATCAAGCATAGCGATATTATCCGTCAGGAATGTTTTTCCGTTGATAACTGCACTGTCGGTTTGATAACCGGTATCAGCAACAAAACTGGCATAGATATAATCAGTTACAAAAGTATCTAAAAGAGTATTGTTGACTACTACCGAATCGTGTTGCATGAGCATTTCCACATGACCCATTCCGTGTACCGTTACACGGGTGATGATTTTTGTCAATTTAAATACCACGTGTATGCTGCTGTCAGCGGTAACATTGTTGAAAGTGTAGAAAGATGTGGTATCCGAAGCCGGATAATATACATCATTAATGTAGATGCTGTCTAATCCGCACAATGGTTTGGGTTGGAATTGGAAGGTAATGGATTGACCATGCTCCACATTGTTGATGCCTATCGGCGATATAAGACCGTGAGCAGTGTCACAGGTAGCCGTTACATGATAGGTATTTATTTTAAACACGGCAGAAAGTACGGTGTTGGCAACAATAACTTGTTCATACACCTTGCCATCGGCACTGTCTTTCAATGCAGTGCAAAGCGTTCCGTTGGCAAAAACAGAGTCAATGTGATAACCCGCATTGGGTTTGACATAAAAATGACACACATTCCCGCTGTCAATGCTATTTGCATTATTGACTATAATTCCGTTAGTGACAGAATTGCTTGTGCTAACACTGTAGGAAATGGCGGTAGCCTGAGCCACACTGAATATAACTGACAATAATATGATTATTTTTTTCATTTTCAATTCCTCCTTATTTTAGTATTAAAATCCAGGCGTCTTTATAGCCTCTTTCTCTTTCTTTCTGCATAGCTTCAGTTGCATCATCCATATTGTTTTTCATTTCTGTGTAAATGAAATAATGTTTTCTGTCGGAATGCGAAAGTATTTGTCCGTGTTCACCCTGGCGGGCCATACGGGTTACTATGTGTTGGGCGTCGTCTATGGTGGTGGTGGAGAAGACAACTATATAATACCGGGTTGTCAACACCTTGTCAAGATCCACGGTGTCGCTTTGCCGCAACGACATGATGTCGGTGTGCAAATCACCGATACCCGATTGAAAATCTTGTGAAATTTCATCCACCATTTTCTTCAAGGATTCGGAATTGTTGTTTTCGGCTGTTTTGATGTCTTCCACATTGTTGTTGATGGACGTGAGCGTTCTTTCGTTGCGTTTGGCTCTGGTATTGTTCATGTCCACCACAGCTTTGGGAATGCGATAAGACAATACTATTTCATGTTGCCCGCGGTTGGTACGGGTTAACTTACCAAAGCAAACGCCATACATATAAGAAAGGCTTACATTGGCATATTCACCGCCGGCACCTATCAACAGCTCGTTTTGTGTGCGATAGCCTAATTCAGCCCAATATTTGTTGTCATATTTGGCTTGCAGACGAAAATCACCGAAATGTTGTGCAGGAGTAATACCGTTATACGATATTTCCGGAATGAGTACAATCTTGTTGTCCAAATCAAATGTATATCCGGCGGATACATATAAAGGAACACTGGATTTGTTCAGCAGTGCATAGGCCGGTATGGCAAAATTGAATTCAAAATTTTTCATACGGTAATTAACACCAAAACCGAAACATGCATTGGTCTTTTTGTCTTGTAAAGTAATATCAGACATATCAAAACCTTCCGCTTCGTTTACTTTTGAAATATTAATGCCTTCATTCGACAAACCTGCCGATACACCAAAGGTAAGATAGTGATCTTCGGCAAAATGTACACGGTAGGCATATTGCAATTGTGCGGTGGTGCGGTACCACACGTTTTGGATATCAGTGCCTATTACCAAGCCTATACCCATATTGTTACCTATAAAACCGCCTTCCACGCCCAGTCCGACTTTGTGCATGGTCTTCATGTCATGATTGTGGGTGCCGGTATAGTTCAGGTTGATACCCACACCCTCTCCCACGCGGATAGCTGCCGGATTGACAGTATATCTGTATTTGGAAGATAATTGTTGGAACAAAACACTTTGTGCCTGAGCAGGCATGCTGCATAAACATGCGATTGCCAAAATTGACAGAATTCTTATTTTTTTCATACCTGCCTCCTTATCTTACTATGGTTACACTTCCGCGAAAAACAACTTTATTGTTTTCGTTGTGGAAAAGATAAATGTAGGAACCTGCCGGCAATGGGTTGCCATTGGTGCTTGTTCCGTCCCAGGTGTTGTCATAACCTTTGTCCGGATGCCTATATACCACATTGCCTTGAATATCGCAAATGGTCATATGCAAATCTTCCACTATGGTTAAATCGTTTACCACCCAGACGTCGTTTTTTCCGTCACCGTTAGGTGAAAACACGTTAAATGCCGGCAAACGGTAGGACCGAAGGTCGGTATAAAACACCATGGGGGCTGAAATTTCACCATACGATGCATTTTCTTTAAATGCAAGCGTTTGAGGCATGTCTATTACCTTTTGTTGGCTGTTGGACCAATATTTCAACGTTATTCTTTCTCCTTCGGCAGTGTTACTGTAAACAGTAAAAAAGCAAAGACCTTCTTCGTTGATGGTTCCTACACCTCTGCATTCCGACCCTACAAATGCAGCCAATAAATCTTCGGTGTCTTTTGTGATTTTGCCATCTGCATTTACTTGGCAAATGCAAGTAAGTGTAAATGAAAAGTTTCTGGCATCTACAGCCCAACCGGGTTGGGCTATAGACGCTGAAATGCTTGTTAATATGATTAATATGCTTATTATCTTTTTCATTACTTTCAAATTTTTAATTATTTAACAACTTTTACCGATTGTGTTCCGTCAGCATTTTGCAAGCGGATAAAATAGACGCCGGAAGGCAATTTTGACAAAGCGTTGAATTGCCATGTGGCGGACGATGCTGTTGCCTGCTCTATGACTTGCTTGCATATTACACGGCCTAATACATCGGTCAGCAACAATTCGTTATTGCCTTTGGCGGCATGATAATATACTGTTATGTTGTCTTCAAACGGATTGGGATATGCCTTCATCTTGCATGTAATATCCGCAACGGCAGACAGGGTGAGAGGGTAGGGCTGGCGTATGCTTCCCTGAATGCTGTTGGAGCGGGCTGTAACGGTTTCTGCAATAGCATAGTCCCTGTTGTCTGCATTAAGTATCAAATGGATGGCTTGTGATGAAGCAGCAACACCCATGGTGAGGAAAAATTCGTATTTTTCCATGGATGCTATCCATTTGGCCTTGGCCGAACCCACACATTCTCCGTTAATATAGGCGTATAAAGTGGCATCTTCCAAAGAAATGTCTTCTTCATTGGTGATAATTTCTGCCACCATCGACTGGTTGGTCTCTTTTGCGCCTACTTTTTTGCCCTGCATGTCATAAGCAATAGTGTTGGTATTGGCTTTGTGCGATGACAAAGATGATATGTTAGGATATACCAGACTGCCGTTTTGTGCAGCATAAAGCATGTAGCCTTTGCCGGGAACAAGGTAGGTGAGTTCACCTATCCAACCCAAAACTTCGTCATACATGGAGAATTGGGTTTGGCTCTTCAGCAAGTCGCCTGTTTGTAAATTTAATGATAATAAAGCTTCGTTGATATTGAGGTTGATTTGCGGAGTGTAGCCTATCCAATTCCAACCATTGCCTATGCTGATAGGAGTTTTGGCAGGATCTACAGGAACACCTTTAATATTCAATGTACCTCCGTTGTTTACGCGCAACATATACATGTCGGTATTGGTAATACCTGCTTGTTGCAACTCATCACCCGACCAATTGCCGGAAGCATAACGGGCAAAACCATTGAACTGGGATTTCAGTTCGTTGTTATTGCCAAAGTTAAACCCTTGCAGCAAACTGTTGAGATCGTGCATTTTTGCGCTGTCATACACATTGGTGGAAATCCAGTTCCATCCGTTTTGCAATGCAATGTGCTGTTCTATCACATCCGATACGGTGAATTTGACAGGATTGCCGGGTGTACCTAAGAATGTGGCATTTTTGAAAGTGAGATCGGAAGGATTAATTTCCGGATAAACAGTACCTGTGCTTGCATCCCATATATGGAAAGTTAAAGGAACATTGTCGGTGTTTCCGTAGATGGTAAGTTGTGCCACATAGTTGTCGTATGCGGCAATATACTTTAATGTGGTTACACCTACGCAGGTGTCGTTCATAAAGGCTGCCAGTTTGTCCAAAGTATCATTAGACACCACACCGTTGATTTCCAAAATACCAAATACGTTCATGGAATAACTGAATTGGCTGGGATCTGCTTCCCAATCAGGCTCATTGCCTATTACACGCACATCCAGCGTCAGCACGTCATTCATGCCGTTGCTGTTGTGTAAGAATATGCTTTCATCGTAAGTGCCTATGTTCAGACCTTGGTCTATGGTAAATGTGACTTCAATACTGCTTAGCGGGTCTATGTTGCCGGAGTATTGGCTTACCGTGAGCCATGAAGGAACGTTGTTAATGTCAAAGGTTTGCTGCAAACCACTCTTATTCAATATTTTTACTTTGAATTGCAAGGGTTCGAACTCCTCTTTTATAAATGCAAAACTGTTTTCATTCCATTTTAAATAGTTTTGATTGATATAAGCTGTCCATTTTACCGGACTTTCTATCTTATTGCCATGCATATCTGTAACATCGTCCACGCTTATGTCCAACACGCAATTTTCTATTTTATAGGAAGGCTCTTCCAATGCAATATAGATTTCGTCATTGCTGTAAACGCGTGAAAATGCCACGTCTTTCATGGTTTTGACAGGTTTGATATTGGCGGCGGTTTGAGCATAGCCCACACCGTTGTACAATGCCATCGGAGCATTGGGTTCTATGAGTTCGCCATTGGTGATTTGCTCTTTTACTTGGTCGTAAGCGGTGCTGAATACCAATGTCGGGCTTGCCAAAGTATCAAACGGATAGTAAGCTCTTAAGCCTATTTCATCGCCTTTGAGGCGTGATGTGGCTGCATGTTTGATGCTTTCCTGAGTAAGTGCCGATTTCCATATACGGATGTCATCTATATAACCTTTAAAATATAGGCCGGTGGTGTCAAATGCACCGGTAGAATCGGCATAATAGGTCCATCCTAAAGCTCCCACATATAAATCCACTGCTTTGAAAGCACCGAAATATTGTGAAGCATTTTTCCATTGTTTCAGTTCCGAATCAATGTAAATATTGGCATTGGCTCTACGATTAACGGAAAGAGCGAAGTGGTGCCATGCATGGTCGGCATAACCTGAGCCTATGTTGATTTGTTTATTGGCGGTGTACAATATCAAATCCTTGTTATCGTCGAAACGTATGCTGAATTTGTCGTCATTGGCATAGAAGTCGTTGGTGTCACCGCGGCCGGTGGACAATAAGCATGCGTTAGCATTGTCAGCATCGGCGTTGAACCAAAATTCCACCGAGAAATCGGTAGTGGATGCCAATTCAGGCAATATGGAAGTATGTGCATATTGGTTTTGACCGTTGAATACCAAAGAACGGCCTCCCGGCAATATGAACCATGAGGCGTTGGTAGAACCGTTTCTACCTCGGGTAATATCTTTTACCAAGGTACCGTTGCCTTCGTTCATCGGCCAATATGCCGATAAGTAAAGTTCATTACCCGAAAGGCGTGTATTCATCTGCGTATAGATGGTGGATGTGGTTAAAGGTTGTGACCACACGCGTACCTCGTTGATACGGCCGTTATAGTTTTTGGTCTTGGTAAAGTCGCTGCCGATGGTAATATTGCCTGTGGAAGAATATATAGGAACGCTCACACCGCTTATCAAACCGGCTTTTCCTTCGGAATTGCCGTTTACATAAGCTGATACTGTTTGTGCTTCAGCATCAAACACTACCGAAAGGTGTGTCCATGATTGGTCAATATCAGGTATGGGTTTGTCAGACACTATGGTGTCCGGACCGAATACCAATTTCATTCTGTCGTCGGCGGTGAGCCCTATTTCAAAACGATTGTCGGCAGTGCCGTGTGAGAACAAAGTGGCTTCCTGCGGATTGCCCACTCTCAAGGTCCAAAATTCCACGGTAAACGATTTGCCGGCCAAATTCATAGGTTGAGTTACCTCCACTACATCGTCATTGCCGTCAAAATACAAGCCATAATTGTGTAAGAGCGTATCTCCGTTTATTTCACCCTGAACCGAAATTCTATAAGTATAGTTGGGTTGTATATCTTCATTGAATCTTACAAGAATATCTTCGCCCAACGACAATATACCGTCGGCGGGTTGCGGGCTGCCGAAAGGAACAGGTGCCACCATGTCTTTGATTACCATGGCTTCGTCGGTGATGGATTCATACACCTGAACAGGTGACACTTTACATACCGAACGTGCTCTCACCAAATAATTGCCGTCTAAGGCCGGAGCCTTCCATGTGTTAAGCAAATAGGCGGTATTGTCAATAACGCTCTTGCGGGAAACATCCACTCCTGTGGCATCATTATAGGCCATGGAATCTTTGTAGAAATAGTGGAACGGGGTAAAGAAATTCGATCCCGGAGCAGCATATTCCAATACTATGCTGTTGAATCCCATATAGGAGGTATCGAATTCCGTTACCATAAATTCAGTCATTCCCGTATCGTATAAATTGATAATGGTGTTGTTTTTCGGTTTTTCCAATGCCAAATCGCAGCAGGAAGGCAGGAATTGTGCCGACAAATATATTTCGGATGACATGGCGTCGTCACACATGGAAGACAATTGCAAGCATATGCTGTCGTATTGGGTAACATCCTGACGGGTACGTTTTACGGTAAGTGTTTTGGTGAACGATTCCTGCGGGTCGAATGAAAATGCGCGGCCATTGCCAATAGGCACTCCGTCTATGGCAATAATCAATCCGTCCGGATTGGTTTTTTCATCTACGGTAAGCATGTACCATGCCGGAGCCACCATGGATTGGTTGCCTACTTGCAGGGTATATACTGCCGCTCTGTTGCCCGGTATATTGGTCTGCAAGGAAGGATTAACGGTCATATAAGGCTCTTCCACCGGTACAGTTTCTTCTTGTAAGGTAGCAGGCTTGCCATCGATAAGGGTATCAAAATATTGGACAGTGATTTCGCCTTCGTAAGGACAAGAGGTTTGTCCTCCCAACAAATGATAAGCCGGAGAATTAGTAACACTTTTTGAAGAATAAATATCTATGGTATGATAATCGTTAATATCACTATCTTCCAAGTGATAACCAAATGTTGTGCTTTTTAAGGTGTCATGCCCTTCATAATCATAAAATGTAGATACACCACTGGCAGACCCTGTCATTCTAACACCATTTCCAAAAGCCATAAATGCTCCACTGAATTCAGTATTCACAGTTACCGATCCGTCATAAGTGTTAGTATATGCACCATTGGTATCATAAGTTATCGTATTTTCATATACTACACCGGCATCAAAAGAGCGGTTGACCAAATCCTTGTCGCTTCGGCTTCGCAACATTTCCGCTTCATCGGCCGCAATCACCCCTTCCCATGCGGCTATTTCCGAATTATAGAAAGTAATGGAATCGGTGAAATTGACCTTGTTGTTTTTATGCCATGCGGCATTCAAATAGTTTTGCGGGAATATGATATAATAACTTTGTCCGTATGTCATCAAGGAATCTTGTAAGAATGAAAATATCCGTTCAGGATGCTCACTCGAATCTTTCATTATGGTATTGAGACGAGTGTATAATTCTTTTGCATTACTGCCAAAATCGGTATCCCAATTGTTTTTGGCATAGTTTGTATCCGTTTTGGGTAATTTGCTTACAAATACAGGCTGTGCAGGATTGACATTGGCACCGGGTCTTAAAGTGGTGTCAAATGTTAAGAGGGCGTTACGCAACAATTCCAAATTGGGTATCAGATTGTCTTCAATATGCATGCGGGAATACATAAACTCTGTTTCAAATTCAGGAACTTGGAAGGTGCCGTTTTTGGTGCCTATGGCATAGGTGCCGTATTTTCCCGTAATACTTTTTACAGGATTGTCAATATCATTGCTTTTGCCTATGCCTAACATAATGGCCTGTCCGAATATAATATTGTAAGATGCTCCGATATATACATTGGCACGCGGGCCTACATGGTCTTCATCCGAACTGGTTTCCCAGCGTTCTGTAGTGGTAATAGTCGTATTGTGAGTATTGTTTCTACCTCCCATTTGTGTAGTTTGGGCACCTATCTTCCAATTTAAATTGGATCTTACATTTTCTGTTATTATACCGAATCCCACACCTCCTACAAAATCTTTAAAATCTACACCAAATGCGGTTTCATTTTCAAATCCTATTTCAGCACCGCCGGCAGCTCCCCATTCATGGGTAACAGTTAGAGAAGAACCTTTCTCTAGCCATGCATAACTACCCGAGCCGGGAGGGTCTCTTAGTATAACAAATGGTACGGTAGGTCCACGGGTAATAAAATTGTTTGATGTACTCTTGGCACCCAATACATAAGTCGATAAATCATTGGTACGCCATTTTTTGTCCATCACATTGGCATCGTCAAAATCCAAATAGAAATTCAAACCTTGCAAATAACTTAAATTGGAATTCTGTTGATTGACAGTGATATTAGGAGCTCCCACTGTAAACTCATGCACAGCTTCTCCTTTTTCATCCAAGGGAATATTATTGTTGCCGGCAGAAGCCATGGTATTGGTGACCACTAATGAGGCATCCACTACGGGAACCGTATCAGTGATAATGGGTACTATGTCTTTGTTTTCGTATTTTTCGTAGGCCTTGGCTCTGATAGCATAGGTTACCCCTTGTGTAAATACAGGATTTCCGAGTATATAGTTGCCGTTTTTGTCTATCAATTGTAAAGTATCATTCTTAGAGGCATCCACTAAATTTTTTACTACATATACGGAATCTCCGTAAACGGCTTTATGAGTATATGCATCCGTAACACTCAATTCCGGTTCTACCCTATATACCCAATCAACCAACTGACAATATTTTACAGAGTCTATATTTTCCTCATCTTCAACGTCGCATGTATCGTATAAGTCGGTATTTTTCAAATATTGTGTTAATTCCATTGTAGGCATGCTGATAACATCTCCGTAATTCACCTTATTGACTCTATTGGTAGTGGCAGCCACTTCACCGTTTACTATCTGATAGTTTTCCGGCAAGAGGTCCAATACAAATTCACCGGTACTGTCGTTGGTGGTGAATTCCACCACCAAATCGGTACCTTTGTTGAACCATTTGGCATCGGTGGATATCTTTCCATTGCCAGCACTAAATATAACAGGTATGGAATCGGTCATAAAACCTTGTTTTTCTGCCAATTTCAACTGAATAGTGGCTTGGCCTACATTATTTTTGGCTTTGCCGAAACCGGCAGGCATTTTACCTTGTATAGGTCCGCCTACAAATTTACCCAATAATTGTACTTTGGTACTATCTTCAAAATTAATGGTTTCAGGGGCTTGGAAATTGTATTTTTCAGATTCCAATACGGGGAAACGTCCGTTGGCACAAGGCAAACCGCTATAGATAGTGGTGGTACCTAAGGTATGCTGGTTTTTTTTGGCTGTAATAAAGTGATAACCAATGGGAACGGATATTTCATATTCTCCGTTTTCATCACTTTCTATCAATTTTCCGTCTTTAAAACAGGTACTGGTTCCGTCAATAGTAAATGACACGCCCGATACCGGAACAGTAGTGCCTGCATATACTATTTTTCCGCGTACGGCAAAATAGGATGTATCTTCAAAATCCTGTTGGGAGTGTACCATATTGCCGGTACCTATATATAATGTACGTCTTACGGGTTTGAAAGCGTGTACATCGTACGATGGCGTGATGGTGTAGGTAGTGCCGTTTCCTGCAAAGGGTATAGCCGATATGGTATAAAGCCCGTTGGCATCCGTCATGCCTTTATAACCTAGTTGGGCACCGGTAGGAATCACGGTTTTGGTAAGGCTCACATTATACAATTTGGCATGATTCATATAATAAGTAAAGGTAGCGGCATCGTTAGCCATGTCGTATGCCTCACCGATAATGGTGTTATTTTCTGTCTTGATGCTGTCTATGGCTTCTTCACCACGGATATACAGTTTCAAGTTGTTTTCTTTGCCGGATTGCACTTTGTTAAAGTTATTGCCTACTTCTGTAGCCGACAAAGCCTTGTCCCACACACGGAATTCGTCTATATAACCTGCCAGATTGTTTTGTTTGGAAGCATTACTGCCTATGTATAAATCCGAGGAATTGGTATTCAGTACTGCAGTAATAGCAGGCATACTATCGGTTTTTTCTCCGTTGAGATACAAATGCAACGTCCTTCCGTCATAGATTGCAGAAATATGATTGTATTGTGTAGCGTAATTGCATACTTTGCTTGAAGTACAAGTTACAGCACCTGCACCTTCTCCAATGGTGGCATATAATTGTCCGCTGCTGTTCAAGCCTATGGTAAATTGTCCGTTACGTTGGGTCAATATGGTATTGGCAGCCGTTGAATCTTTGGTTTTAAACCACAATTGTACCGAAAATCCGTTTGTGGAAGTGTATGGAGTACGCTCTTTTACACACATATAACTATTAGCCCCGTTAAATTCAAAGGCTTTGCCTTTTGTTATATAAGGTGTTTCTTCCAAAATTTCTGCAGTAACCGTTACACCTTCCACCGCAGCACCGGAGCCATAGGTGATGGCGCCCATTACAGTGCCCATGGTTTGTTTAAAACCTATGGCCTTTATTTCAGGAGAATAAAAATTGGTATTGCCGCACATGGTTTCTCCATATACCTTATATTCATACAGAATACCCGGCAAGGCATTGTAGTCTTCAAAGTTAACGGTAGAATTGCGGGTATTGTTAAAACGGCTTACTGTGGTATAGGGTCCGTTAGGGATAATCCGCCTTTGTACCACCCAGTAATCTACCAAACCCGGTTGGGGACAACCCCATTCCAAGCTTACTTTGTCATCATAATAACCGGTAGAGGCTATCAATTCTTCACTTATTTGCAATGAATCGTTGATGACCAAAACATCACTAAAGTTGCTGACTAAATCTCCGTAGTTTTGTGTTTCGTATTTGATGGCAAAACGATATTCCGCACAAAAGCGGGCATTTTCCAATACATAGGTGGAATCTCCGTCTGCCAAAGTTCTGGTATCGGTAACACCATCTTTTTCTATAATCAATTTGGGAGTGGTATTGCCACAATAGTCAGTGGGATTTTTCCAGCTGACTATAATGTTGCTTTTGACATTGTTGTCCTGTCTGGCCATTACATTAGTCGCTCTGCTTAATCCGAAATTGGTAGTGATGCTGCCGGATTGGTTTTTACACGACATATTCCACGGGTGGCATTTTATTTGATAGGTGAATGAAGTATCCTTTCCGGCCGTATTATCCTCATACCTGTAGTTGCCATTGGAAGGAGTGTAACTGAATTTAGTGGTTGCCCCTCGATAGGATCGTTCTATATTAAACGTATTGTAATTAGGATTGGTGCCGGGCATGTCCCATGTAAGTACTACGGCACGTTTGCAATTGTCTATTTGCACCGTATAGTTTTTCGGCTGTGGGTAGCCTTGCACCTCTTTGTTGTCAGTCGCTCTAGAATAAGTTTTTAAACTACCTCTATATAATTCTCTTTTTGCATAGTATTTTTTTGTGGTGTTTTGAAAGTTGGAATCTTTAAAATATATTTCGGTTCCATTCCAATAGCACCAACCTATTTCTTTACCACTTTCATTATATAGGTCTATCCAGCCTTTTTCTTCATTATCATTATTTGCCTTAGCTACCGTTGCCTTAAATAGATAGCATGCACTATCTACTGCTTGAATGGATTGAATAGTCGGTGTTTTAGGAAAGACATCATCTTCATAATAAGTTATATATTTGGTAGTAGTCTTCCAACTACCATGGGGTATTTTTGATATGGAAACACCGCATACTGTTTCTGGTGTTGCGGCACATTTGTCATTACGATCACCCCACCACATGCGAAAATCCAATTGCAGTTGCTTAGTGGTATTTTTATTATCTTGCAGTCTTTTTAGCAATGTGTCTCCTATGGAAATAGTGTAAGTTACCTTATCATTATTGGTATTCCATGTATTTTTTTGATATGGATTGGAGGCATTACCAAAAACTTCTGTAGGACCGGCTTTTCGTTCTATAGATATACCATATTTAGCACACTCACTAGGGGCTTGCCATTGTACAGGAGAATAAAGAACTGTACCTACAGTTACACCATTCACTTTTGCGGTTATCTCCATATATTGGAATATTGTAATAAAATCTCCCGGAGAGCAGCGATATGCATTAAATGAAATCGTGCTGTTGGCAAAATTAATGGTCGGGTTGTCGATGCTCGGATCCGAGACGGCGCTAACCCTGTTAAACAGGGAAATAAACATGAGCAGAAGTATGGGAATTCTGCCGAATTTCAGATAATTTGTTTTGTGATTAATCATTTTTTGTAATTGTTTGTATATTAATAAGTTATTTAATTTTTCGTTGTTTGTAAAGGGGAAAAAATATTCCCTTACGGATGTTTGAACTATTATAAAAATATTATTTAAGATAGTTGCGGGTGCAAAAGTACATTTTTTTTTTAATACAAATCTTTGGTGACCTGATTTTTTTTATTGCTGAATTGAATTTTTTTGTTGTTAATTGATACACATGTTTTTATTGTATTGTGTTTGATAATAAAAAGTTTGTCTGCTCACAAAAAGACAAGTTCGGCACCGCAGAGGCGGCAGAAAACGGCGGATTCGCATTGGCTAACCGATTACGATTGTTTAATGGTACAACGCCGGCATACCACAGGGCATTCGATGAATCTGTAGGGACGTTTCATGAAACGTCCTTGTATCAAGACAAAAGTAAATAATACATCTGCGGGATAAGGGTCAAATCCCCCTGGCCCCCTTGGAAGGGGGAAAGAACCGTTATTTCCGTGTTTTCTAAGGCGTCAGCCTTGTTTTTTGGGCGAGCGCAGCAATGCCCGTTTTGTCTTGTCATAACTGCTGCAATATGCGAAACTGCTTGCAGAACGGTAAAATTATATTTAACGTATCTCCTTTTTTAAGCATTGTCATTGATGACTAGCGTTTTCTTTAATTAATTTTAAAAAAAAACTGTCAGAGGATGGTTATCGTTGCACGACAGGGAAGCGAGTTTTTATATACTTTCTTTTCCTGCCATGAAAAGAAAGTATCAAAGAAAAATCACCGCGGCAGAAAAAAATCGGAAAATGAACTGCCTTCGCTAAAACACAAAACTCCTCCTTTTACAGCCTGCGGCTGTAACGTTCGTCAGACAACTTGTGTTTCTTAACGCTGCAGGCATTCCATTTTCTTATTCGATTTTTTTCTAATGCGGTCGGGCGG
>JAFZXM010000047.1 GCA_017616775.1 Bacteroidales bacterium | reverse complement strand
TGTTTAGGGAAATATCACAAAAAGTGGCTAACCGTCCCGGAGGTTACACCCGTATTTTGCGTACAGGTTTCCGTATTGGTGACTCCGCCGAAATGTGTATGATGGAATTGGTGGATTTCAATGAAAATTACAGCCAAAACAAAGGCGGTAAAAAGAAAGCGAAATCAACACGAAGAGGCGGTAAGAAAAAAGCGGAAGTGGCAGAAAAAGCAGTGGAAGAACCCGTTGCAGAACCTGTGGCTGAGGCAGCACCGGTTGAAGAAACTCCCGCCGAAGAGCCAAAAGCAGAGTAACATTTTGATAAAGTTAATTATAAAAATTAGAGAAACCGCAGCGCGGTTTCTCTTTTTTTTTGTCCTCAACCAAGCGTAGCTTTCCCCTAAACGGGATATTGGAAAAAAGGAAATGTGTTTTTGCGCTTGAAAATGTTGATAAGTTATTTTTTGCTCCATAATATGTTGAAAATATGATGTTTGATAATTTTCATGTTGTTGATAAAACATAAGCAGAAAAATAGTCGTATAATGGATGATATTAAATATAAATGACTATTTTTGCATTTATAATAAAGTGCAATATGGGAGTATACCGAAAAGCCCTCAAGTGAGTAGGTATAATAAAATACGTATAGTATGAAAAAAATTTTGATGCTTTTTTGTAGCATGTTCTTGTTGTTGCAATTAGCAAATGCTCAAGCCATTGTGGTGGGTAGTGAAAATTTTGATGGGAACACTATATCGTTCAACGTAACTTCGGCTGTAGGTGCCACATGGGCAGCAGACACAGCCTATTACGTGTCTTCCCCCAAAGCTTATTTGGGAAATGTCCCGACGTCCTTGGGTGATTCCATCATATTGACTACACCCATTTATGACTTTACGTCGTATGAATTCGTTCATTTGACATTCAGTCAGATTTGTAAAGTGTCTGCATGCGATATTGCCAGAGTGGAATATCGTTTGGATGCTTTGGGAAATCAAGGGGCATGGATGCCTATTCCTGTCAATTCTTATCAAGGGGCAGGAGTTTATTCTACCAACGGGTTCAATGCTTACAGCTATTCCGATTGGCAAGGTCAGGACAGCTTGGCTGTGCCGACTGCAGCATGGTGGAAACAAGAATCCTTTGATTTAACCAATCAAGTCGGATTTGACAGAGCTCAATTCCGTTTTGTTTTAAAAAGAGGAAATGTAGTAGGTACTCAATTTTCCTACGGATGGTTGCTGGATGATGTGATTATATCCGCTTCTTCCTTTGAAATCAAACCTCCTACCGTTGAATTTGTATCTCCGTTTTATAGGGATACAGTATACGCAACAGGTCCGTATGATATTACAGCAAAGGTAAAAAGCAATACCAATGCACGTATCAATGTGCCTGTACTTCATTTTACACATACCTATAATAATGTTTCCGTTAACGATTCATTAGTGATGAGTAATATCAGCGGCGATACATTATGGAGGGCAACCATTCCGCAATATATATTCGGTACGGATGTGGTATATAGCGTTACCGGCAGTGATACGGTAGGCAACAGCCTCACCATCAAATCGGGATATTTTATCAAACACCCCACTGCGGGAGGTTTCAGCGGATATACTTACTGCGGGGATACCACTACCACATTAACGGAGTCGGTAGCTCCTTTTAACACCAATTATGACTATGGTTGGTCGCGTACGCTTTATCTGGGTTCGGAAATATCACCTGTGGGCGGTACTATTACCGATATTGCTTTTAAATTGCAAAGTTACACCCGCCCGACTGTGTTACAAAACCAAACATGCTATTTCCAATTGGTTAACGACCTTTCCATTTCCGATGCCAATTATTGGGATCCGGTAAAAGAAGGTGCCACTTTGGTATGGTCGGGTTCCATACCTGTACAAACAGGATATAACTGGATGAATATACATCTGACCACTCCGTTTGTAATTCCTGCAGGCTCCAATTTATTGGTGTATTGGGAAAATAATGACGGAGCTTATACCGGCATGGCATATTTCTATTATACATCCGTTACCAATGGTTCCGTATCCACTTATCAAGACGGTTCATTCCCCACATCAGCGGGAAGAATCAATTCCAACCGTCCTGTAGCCCGTTTTGCTTTAATGGGCGGTGCAACAGACAGTAATTCGGTGGCTATGCATAAAATCACCACCCCTACACAATTGGATATACACTCCGGTATAGCCAATCCTGTAACGGTAGTGATTAAGAATAAAGGTTTGAAGAATTTAACTTCCGCTAAAATAGGTTGGAGCATCAACGGCGTATCGCAAGGTGATACACTTTGGACAGGTAATTTGCCGGAAGACTTCAACGATACCATAGTTGTGGGCAGCTATATTCCTACCGCCAACGGCTATGATTCCATATTGGTATGGGTAAACACCCCTAACGGTGTATATGATTCCACCACCTACGATGACACCGTATCCACCATATTGTTCGGCTGTGCCGGTCCTATGGCGGGTGTGTATAACGTGGGTATAGGCACCAGTTATCCTACCATCAGTGATGCTCTGTATTTATTGAAAACTTGCGGGGCATCGGCAGATGTTACTTTCGCTTTGACATCGGGAACCTATACCGGCACATGGGATTTTACCGGTTTTGGCAGTACTATGGGTAATTATCATCTCACGGTTACATCAGCCGCCCATAATGCGGATAGTGTAATATTGCGTCCGGCATCGGCTCAATCGGGAGTTGTATTAAACAATACTAAAAATCTTACCATTAGCTATATTACCATAGATGCAAAAACCAATAGCGCATATCATGGCGTATATTTTACCGGATTATGCGAAAATGTGAATATCAGCTATAATAAAATTCTTAGTTTACCCACCACCACTTCTTCTTCCTATTATGGTATAAGAAAAGCAAGTGGAACCGGTGTGCTTACCAATTGTCGTATTAATAACAATGAGGTTGACGGAGGTTATTATAATGTTTATCTCTATGGTGCAAGTCAAACCCAACGTAATACTGTTACCATAGATAGTAATATATTGACCAATGCATATTATTATTCATTATATACTTATTATAATAATTATAAAGTGCATGCCAATACCATTACTTCCCGTTCTGCTAATGCAGGTACTGCTTGGTATGGTATTCATAGTTACTATAATTTGGGTGAAATCACCAATAACAGAGTTCGTGCATTAAAATCATTTACTACTCTCTATTGTGCGTATATATACTATACGGGAGATACGCTTAATCACGCTTTGTTTGCTAATAATGAAATATATGCCAATACTTCAAGCTCCTATTATGGTGTTTATTTCTATGCCAGTTATGTGGATGTAATTAACAATTCTGTCTATGCAACAGGTAGTTCGGCGAGAGCTTTATATTTCAGCATGACTACCAATAACTATTATAATGTAAGAAATAATATCTGTCATACAGTAGGTACTTCTTCTTATCCTATTTATTTTAGCAGCACTACCTATTTGAATGCACCATATACTTATGTGGATTATAATGATTATTATAGCACAGGTACCAACATTGCCTATGTAGGCGGAGCCAAAACAACTTTGGCCGCTATATCTGCAGTGCTTACCACAGATGTACATTCTGTAAAAATTGCTCCGCAATATACTGATGTAACCACCAGTGCCGCATTGAACAGTTTTGCAGGTTTGGATTGTCCTATATACGGAAACATTGTTTATGATATTGATGGTAAGCAACGTTTGTTCAGCACCAATATGGGTGCATACGGAAAGAACCCGAGCAGTATAGATGCCGCTTTGGTAGAATTTATGGGATGGTCTGCCGATTCCATAGCAGGTAATACTCCTACAGTATCTGTAGTAGTAGGTAATGCAGGTTTAAATACCATCACATCTTTAAACATAGGTTGGAAATTCAACGGAGTAAGCCAGCCTAATGTATCTTGGACAGGTAATTTGGCATCAGGAGATACCATTCATGTAACATTGGGTGCCATCACTTACGTTAGCGGATATAATACCATGGAGGCTTATGTACGTCAAGTGAATAGCGGAAAAGACTCATGTAATACCAATGATACCCTCATTGTTACGGATTATATCTGTTCCGGTCCTATATCAGGTACTGTAACCGTTGGCCGCGGAGGTACATTTGCCAGCATCAATGAAGCATTGAGTACTATTGATTTGTGCGGTGCCAGTGGTTCGGTAACCATATCCATCCAACCGGGTACCTATGTGGAAACCCTGGATTTGTTAACACCAATCAAAGGTATGACTTCTCAAGACACCTTGATTTTTGAATCTTCCACGGGAAATTATGCCAATGTGGTAATTCAAACAGACGGTGATGCCAAAACCGATAAAGGTGTGCTTAATTTGGGTATAGACAATGTGGCATTCCGCAACATTACATTATATTCGGGAACCGTTTCCGGCGGTGCTTACACTTATGCAAAATGCGTGAATATAAAGAATAATTGTAATAATATAGAATTTACAGGTTGCAGATTGTATAATATATACAGCTTCAGTTCTGTAGTTACCTATCCTACCCAGTTTACCAGCTTCTATAACAATGGTTTCACCATGAACAATTTAAGAATGGTGAACAATATTATCATGGGTTCTGCCTGCGGTTTCTATTTCTTAGGAAACGGAAGTTCCAATGTGCGTTTTGACAGCAATATGGTGTTGTATTGCGATATGTACAATGTATATGCAACCAATACCAGCTTCAGCAGTTTCAAAGGCAATGTGGCAGAACAAAGAGACGCTTCCTTTATAGTGCCTATTGCATTTATACCTTACTATTTTGAAAATGTAAACGGTGATATAATCGCAAACAGGGCATATGCAGTACACGGTTTGGAAGGTATTCATTTGAGTAACTTTAATTCCAACGGCAGCGGTAAGGTTATCAACAACGAAATCAAACTTACCGGAGGCAAAGGTATCAGCATAAGCGATAATGTTCGTGCAGAAGTGGTGCATAATTCCATTTATATAGACGGAGATACTCTTTCGTTTGGTATATTTGTGTCGGCAGCTACCACCAATTCAACCATAGAACGTAATAATATCATCACCAAAACAAGCACAGCCGATTATCCTATTTATATAGCCAACACAAGTGCTGTAAGCGGCATGACTATAGATTACAACAATTATTATAGCAAAACAGGTGCTTATGTGGGATATGTAGGCAATGCCAAATCATCTATGTCGGCATTCCAGGCAGCTACCGGGCAAGATGCTCATTCTGTTATAGCCATGCCGATGTTCTTGAATGAAGCCAACAGTTTGGATTTGATGGATAGTATCGGTATTTCCTGTCCCACTTTGACAAGTGTGCCTTACGATATCAAAGGCAACTCCCGCAGTACCACCACATGTATGGGAGCATATCATGTAATGCAAATGGCAATAGATATGACTTTGGCCGCAATTACCGCTCCGCAAGATGTGGTTACAGTAGGCGATTCCGTAGATGTAAAAGTGAAACTTTACAATTCCGGATCATCCGCTTTGTCAAGTGCTATCATCAGTTGGGAATTGGACGGCGTACAACAAATGCCTTACCAATGGTCAGGTTCGTTGAGCCCCAGAGCAACCAGTAGCGAAATCACCATCGGTTCTTTCATAGCCCAAAAAGGCAATGCCGTTATTAAAGTATATGTATCCAATCCTAATAATTCCATAGATCAAAATCCGGAAAACGATACCTTGTCAAAAGATGTTTACGGATGTGCACCTATGATGAAAGGAACATATGTTGTAAGCGCATTGGATGATAAAGATTTTGTCAGCTTGACTGATGCTATCAAAGCAATGCAAACATGCGGTATCGATTCCGCCGTTCGCATAGAAATAGCAAGTGATGCTTCTCAACAATTCTCATTTACCGCACCCGTTCCGGGAGCAAGCGCTACCAATAATATTACCATTACCAATCAAGGCAATGCCAAAGATGTGATATATGTTGAAGCATATATAGGTGATATCAAGCACGTTACATTTAACAATATGGGATTTGATGCTACAGCTAATTATCGTCTGGTGGATGTAATTGCTCCTTGTGAGGATATTGAATTCAGCGATTGCTTCATGGTAGGTGATACAGCCGATCCTACCACAGGTGTGGCTGCCGTAGCCGCTATTAGCGTTCAAAACGGCAATGGTCCTGTTAAAAACTTCAGAGTATTGCGCAACATCATCATGGGAGGTACCTATAGCTTGTACTTCTATGGTTCGGCTACCGATAGCTGTGAAGTGATAATTAAAGATAATATAATGAGTGATTTCTACACTTACGGTATCTATAATTATTATACCAAATCGGAAATAGCCAATAACACTATCATTAAAAATACTTATAAGCTTTCCAATACAAGTATTTATCCGATATATGCTTATTATTCCAATGTGAATGTGGATAATAACTATATAGAAATAAATACCAAGGAACTTTCTTATAACTATGGTATTTATACTTATTATTCCACCATCAGGCTTAACCACAACAAAACGGTATGCAAAGTTAAGGATTTGAATTACTATTATGGTATCTATGCTTACTATGCTCCGTATTCTTATATCAATGGTAACAAGCTCTATATGTCTGATACGGCAACTTATGCTTATGGTATTTATCATTACTATGGTTCAGGTCATAATACTATCACCAACAATGAGTTGAAAATAAATTATAGTGGCAACTCATCCTATTATGCAATGTATTGTTATGCATACAACACCACAGGAACATTTGATATACATCATAATTCTATCAGAATGTATAGCGGTACCGGCAATTATGGTTATGGTATATATGCATATTTGTATGGTTCTGCAGCATCGTTCAGCATCAGAAATAATAATATAGAAATGCTTACTTCAGGTGCATATCCTCTGTATTTGAACCAATCAGCAGCAAGCTATTTCGGTGTTGGACAGGGTATGTACGATATAGATTACAACAACTTGGTAGCTCCTACCTATGTGGGTTATGCAGGTGGTGCAAAAGCAACCATAAGTGCATGGCAAACCACTGTTAAAACAGACTTGCATTCGGTATCCGTAGCACCGGTATATCTGTCTGCTACCTGCGATTCACTGAAAGTGGCCAACGATACTGCTTATATTTGTCCTTCCGTAGCAGTAGTGAATACCGATATTCAAGGCTTGCCTCGTTACGGTAACACCATTATGGGAGCTTATGGAAGCGATCCGAGTGCTTTGGACGGTGCTTTGGTGGACATAGTGGATATACCCGCCACTGCAACCAAAGGTACAGTAGTAAGTCCCAAGATAGTTCTTATCAATGCAGGTAGTGCTCCGTTGACATCGGCAGTGATTAACTGGAGTTTCAACGGTGTACAACAAACCGCCATTAACTGGAGCGGTAATTTGGCATTATTGGCAAGTGATACCATCAGCAGCAGCAACGTTACTTTTGTTACCGGCAATAATGAAATCAAAGCATGGCTGACCAGTGTTAACAATACGGTGGATTCTATTCCTCAAAATGACACGGTATCGGTTAAAATATATGCTTGTGATTCCATGTTGCAAGGTAATTACACTGTAGGTCCTAACGGAGATATCGCCACCATAGACGATTTGAACGAATTGTTGCAAAATTGCGGTATCGGTGGAAATGTAGTATTCGGATTTGAAGAAGGAACCCATATGGGTAATTTGAATTTGAGTCAGAATATCCTCGGCGCAGACACCTATAGCATGCATTTCACCAAAGCCAATATGACAGGCAATCCCGCCATTATCAAAGCATCTTCGGGTTCTGCAGTGATGTTGGGTAAAAACAGCAATATCTCCTTTGACAGTTTGACCATAGATGCAACCACAGCAGATGTGGCAATAAAATTTATTACAGGATGTTCCAATATTTATATTACCAACTGTAATATCTTGGCTCAGCCCAATGCTACCTCAAGTACCAAATATGCTATCCATAAACCCAGCAATTCCGGCGTGTTAACTAATTTCGTATTGCGTAACAGTTATGTCAGCGGCGGTTATTATGGAGTATATCTGTATGGTGGTACGGGAACTTCCGCTTTTGGCGATTTGTATATAGACAGCAATATCATTACCAACCAATATTATTATGGCAACTATTACTATTATACCCATTTGTCATTTAATTATAATGAAGTGAGCACATCTTCCAGCGCTTCCACTTCATGGTATGGTATATATATGTATTATGTAAATCCTCAAATTACATGTAACAGAATATTGTCCATGAACAGAATATTGTCAGGCGGATACGGAATGTATTCATATTACGCCAATGTATATTCATCCAGAGGAGATGTTCATGTTATCAACAATGAAATACATATGAAATCTACCGGTTCAAACTCAGGCATGTATTTCTACTATGCCAATAGTTTGTATATCTTGCATAACTCTATTTACGGTCAGGCAACAGGTGGTGCAAGAGGTATTTATGTAGGACAAAGCACTTCTTATACCAATATGGTAATACGTAATAACAATATTGTCATTACCGGTACAAGTACAACGGCATATCCTATGTATATAGCTACAACCACCTATTGTATGCCTCCGTATATGACAATAGATTATAACAATTATTATCACAATACCAATATCGGTTATGCAGGCGGTGCAAAAACCACCCTCAGCGCATGGCAGGCCGTAACGCAACAAGATGTTAACTCCGTAAAAGTTAATCCTTCATTTGTGGATTCTTCGGTTAACTTAGCCTTGAACGACGCTACAGGTTTGATGTGTTATCGTGAAGGAAAAGTTCCTTATGACATAGAAGGTGTAAAACGTGAATACCTGACACCTATGGGAGCTTATACCATGCACTTGTTCACCGGTACCGATTTGGCTTTGACCGAAATAGTGGAACCTACCAACTCCACTTCATTGTGTGCTCCGAATTATGTGTCGGTAAAATATGCGGTAAGCAATGCAGGCGGTATGGCTGTGGATTTCTCAGTTACACCCTTACGTTTGACCATACGTATAGACGGTGCCGATACAGCCACTGTCGATACCTTGATCAGCACAGGTTCTTTGGATGTGTTTGCAACAGATACATTTGAAGTTACCAATATGTTGAATGTGGGTTTTGCAGGTAATTATTATCTGACGGCTTATTTAAGCACACAAAACGACAGCATACATGACAACGACACCCTTACCGGCATGTACTATACCCATAAGATAGGATTGCCGTATGACGAAGACTTTGACACTTATAACATGACAGATTTGACAGTAGAGGCTCTTGCCGGTGCAAATGTATGGCATGTGGAAAGAGGTGTCAGCGGTTATATCGATCCTGTATTTGGTTTGGGTAAATTGGCATTTGAAGGCACTTTGGGTTCCGTAGGTCGTTTGAGCACAGCTCAAATAGAATTGAATCGTACGGCTCAGCCTACTTTGGAATTCTGGTATGCACACGATACATCCAATGCGAATTTGAATGACCAAATGGATGTCAAGATAACGTTTGACGGCGGTTATACCCATGTTCCATTGATGAATCTGAAACGTTATAATGCCAATATTTCAGCTCCGGCTTGGGTGAAATACACTATCGATTTGTCTCCTTATGTGGATTCCGCTTGTGCAATATTGGTATTTGAAGCTCAAAGTTATGGCGGCCCCGGCCAATATCTGGATAGAATTGTTATCAGTTCGAATTCCAATGTGGCTTTGACGGATGTGATGCCTGTAGGTGTTTCTGCTTGCGGCTTAACTAACAAGACCTTGGGCGTGGAAGTTACCAATATGACAGGTCAAGCTATAGACTTCTCATCAAACAGAACCTCTATAGTGGTGGAAATAAGCGGAGCTACCAACCAAACACTTACTTATAATTTGTTGAGCGGTATCGTTTATGGTTTGGAAGTGGATACTATCGCCGTTACCAACAACTTCGATTTTGTACCCGGAACTTATAATGTGAAAGCTTATATCTCACCGGCTATAGATCGTACGTTGGATGACGATACGGTATATGCTACATTTACCGTTAATCCTAAATTAAATGTGGAAGCACAACAAATTACAGGCGGTAACGAAGCCACTAATTGTATTGAAACAGGAAGTAAAGTATATCAGGTGGTTACTATCACCAATGAAGGTAACATGGATATGGAAGATCTGGATTTGGTAATGAATATCTATGATATCAATGGTGTATTGATAAATTCTGTATATGATACTATATCCGGCATGTTCGCTGTCAACAACAGTGTGGTGAAGACCTTCTCCACCGCATATACCGTGCCGAGCGATGAAATGTACAATGTGGAAATAATTGCAAGTCCCGCTTGTAATGCCGCTTTGACCTTCACGGATGTAATTACGGAATGTGTTGATCAAAACGATATAGCAGTAACTGCTATTCTCTCACCTGTAAATGGTGCCAAACAAACCACTTCCGCCAAGGTGAAAGTGAGAGTAAGCAATATGAATCCTAATGAAGATAAAGCCGGTATAGTGTTACACGCTATAGTAAGCAAAGTGGATGGTACAGAAATAGTTAACTGGACAGAAACCTTGAACGAAATCAGTGCCGATTCTTATCTTGATTTTGAATTCCCGCAATCGTTTACCATACCGAGTGAATATTCATTTATGGTGAAAGCATTCGTGAACAGCGTGGATGCCAATGCCGTGAATGATACATTGCAGGCAGAAATACAAACCAATGTGGGTGTTCATGAAAGCAATGCAGACGGTATCAGCATGAGTCAAAATATTCCTAATCCTGCCAACAATCAAACTACAGTAAGCTATAGCGTTCCTAATGACGGAAATGTAGTGTTTACTATTTTGAATGTGGCCGGTCAGATATTGCATACTCAAACCGTTAAAGCATCCGCAGGAATCAATAGCATAGATTTCAATACAGAACATCTGGCTGCAGGTATCTATTTCTACACTATGGACTTCCAAGGCCAACGCCTGATGAAGAAGATGGTGATAAGAAAATAATCCCTTCGCGGAGTTAATTTTAAAGGAGCCTCAGGGCTCCTTTTTTTTTGTGTCTATTCCGAAATCGGCTGCCACAGGTTGCATGGTCCGGATGTCAGCAAAAAGGCATATGGTGGGGTTAATTTTATTTGTGTTATATGTATAATATTGAAAACCAAATGTATAAAAGCACGCAGAAATACATTCTGCAATCAAAACCAATAGCGGACACTAAATGGTATTTTATATGCATATTTTGAGTATTTTTGCAAAAAATACAAATTGAATGATGATAATTGGTAAAAAAATAGGATTATCTTGTGCGATAATGATGATAATGTCGGTTTTATCAGCGCAATCATCCGTTTGCAATATAATGGATATACCGATGGTGTATGTTCAGGGAAGTAATTTCAATATCGGCTACAATGCAAATGATACTGTGGCAAATGTGCAATTGCATTGGGTGAAGGTGAAAGATTTTTATATATCGCCTTATGAGGTAACGCAGGCGTTGTGGACAGCCGTAATGGGAAAGAATCCCTCACGCTATAAAGGGGATAGCCGGCCGGTGGAGAGGGTGAGCTGGTATGATTGTCAATTGTTCATAGATTCGCTCAATCGGCTTACAGGCATGCATTACAGATTGCCTACCGAGGCTGAATGGGAATTTGCCGCCAGAGAAGGGCATTTTTACGGGCAAACCGATTATAGCGGGTCCCGTTTTGTCAATACGGTCGCCCGTTATAAAGACAACAGCAACGGAGCTACATGGAAAGTGGGCTCCCGTATGCCCAATGCGTTGAACATATACGATATGAGCGGCAATGTGTGGGAATGGTGTAGTGATACCTACGCTCCATACGGCACGGAAGAGAATGCTGCAAGTGATAAGAATAAAAAAACATACAAAGTGTGCCGGGGCGGAGCCTATAATAGCGTGGCCGAAGATTGCAATGTGAGATACAGAGGCAGGCAGCCGGCTAAATATAAACATAAAACACTCGGATTCCGATTGGTGTTGAGTGATGAATAAGGAGCGTTTTTTTTATATTGGAAATATTAGAAATAACAACAAATGAAGGATAAGATAAAAGATATTGTTAAGCTGATACTCTTTTTGTGCTTGGGCGTGTTTTTTGTTTGGTTTTCCGTTAAAGATTTGACAGCGGAGCAACGTGCCGAAATATGGAAAAACATACAATATGTTTTTGTAAGTCATAAATGGATTTATTTGCTCATATGTGCTTTAATAGGATATGTCAGTGTATGGCTGAGGGGCATACGGTCAGTATTGATGATTAATCCCTTGGGATATAAAATGAGATATTCTTCCGCTTATCATTCGGTGTGTATATGTTATTTAGCCAATATGGCCATTCCCCGGTTGGGCGAAATATTGCGCTGTACGGTATTGCAAAAATACGAGAAAGTGCCCTTTCAAAAGTCTTTAGGCACGGTGGTAACCGAAAGGGTGATAGATGTGCTCATTTGCGGGCTTATGTTTTTGTTTGCCTTGGTATTGGAATCGGATAAAATAATACAGATATTGACAGGGAATCATGTCGGTGCCAATATAATGCACATGTTGTCAGGATGGGGAAAATATGTTATATTGTTGGCATTGTTGCTGATGTGTGTGATAATATATCTGTTGCGCCGGCGGATAGCACGCTTCGGCATTGTGCAAAAAATGAAAAAAATATTGATGGAGTTTTGGGAAGGCATGTTATCCATACGAAAAATAAGTCAACCGTTGTTATTTGTCATTTATTCTTTGTTGATATGGTTGTGTTATTATTTTATGTTTTTCTTTGCCTTGTTCGCTTTTCCTGAGGTGATGAGTTTGGGCAGCGATATATGGCTTTTGTCTTTGTCTGCGGTGGTAATAGGCACCGTCGGCTTTGCCATAGCACAAGGAGGCTTGGGCGCCTATCCGTGGTTGATATCCATAGTGATGGCATTGTACGGTATATCATCGGAAGTGGGTTTGGCATTAGGTTGGGTAGTGTGGTCCACCGAATCGGTATTGTATTTGCTGATAGGAATTATTTCGTTGGTAATCATATCATTAAAAAAATAATGTAAATATGAATCATTCATCTTGTATTGAGAATAAAATATATCCCGTAAATGCCGATTTGTCTATAGTGGAGCAATGGCGTAAAGAAGGGAAGCGCCTTGTGTTTACCAACGGATGTTTCGATTTGGTGCACCGCGGTCATTTGGTATATTTGGCGCAGGCGGCCGAAAAAGGGGATAAGTTGATTATAGGACTTAATAGTGATGCATCGGTGCGTTGCATTAAAGGAGAGCATCGTCCTGTTACAGATGAATATTCCCGGGCATATTTGCTGGCATCTTTGTTTTTTGTAGATGCGGTAATATTGTTTGACGAACTAACCCCCTATGAGTTGATACAAAGAGTGCAGCCCGATGTGCTGGTCAAAGGTTCGGATTACAAGCCGGAAGATATAGTGGGGGCGGATATTGTTCTGGCAAAAGGGGGGGAAGTGACCACTATTCATTTTTTGCCGGGTTATTCCACCACATCCATTATAGAAAAAATTCAGCAAGAAAAAAAACAATAATATGCAACGCAGCATTATTGTTACCGAAGACGGTTCCCATTCTTTGTATGTACCGCAATTCCGCCAGTCGTATCATTCGGTACACGGGGCATTGCAGGAATCGGAGCATATATTTATACAAGCGGGGCTTGCTTGCGAACATATTTCAAGTTATCCTTGTCTGAATATATTCGAAGCGGGGTTCGGAACCGGATTGAATGCCTTGCTGACATGGTATCATGCACAGCAACAAATCATTAATTATCATGCCATAGAATTATATCCTTTGCAGGAGCAGGAATACGGATTGCTCAATTATGCACAAATGTTGCCCTGCCGGGAGTCTCAACAAATATTTTTGCGTATGCATCAGGCTGCATGGGGAGAATGGCAAGCCATAACACCGTGTTTTAACCTCTATAAATCACAAACCGATTTGCAGGAGGCGTCATTATCGGAAAACAGGTTTCATTTAGTATATTTTGATGCCTTTTCCCCCGGGGAACAGCCCGAATTATGGACAGAAAAGATATTTGCAATGCTCTACAATGCCATGATACCCCAAGGCGTGTTGGTGACTTATTCCACCATGGGAGTGGTGAAAAGAGCATTGAAATCAGTGGGTTTTGTGATAGAAAAATTGCCCGGACCCAAAGGAAAACGGGAAATTTTGAGGGCCTTTAAATAAAAAGTGTAAGGTATTATTCCCACGCATACATGCTTATGGTGTCGTTTTTGTGCACGCAAAGCATTCTGTTGGTTTGTATGCGGACTTTTACAATATCGCTGCAGGGCAATGTTACCGATTGTGTCCAAAGGGTTTGTATATCTGTTATTTGAAGCATGTTGTCTTGAATATATACCAGTTTGTTGTTGTATATACAAAAATCGGTGACGCCGGTTTGCGGTATGCTTTTGATAAAAGTTCCGAGGTGGTTGAATATCAAAAATCCGTAAGTGCTGTCAGAGGCTATCAGCAGACCATGGTCGCTTTCCTGTATTTGTTGCGGAATGTATTTTTCATTGGTAATATGGTTGAGTATCATGGTTTCGTTGCATAGTTTGTTCATATTGTCGTATCGCATGATTTTATCCGTATTTTCGTCATATATCCATAGCCCGTTGTCATAAGCTGTGCATACGCATAGGGGTAATACAATATTGGAGTTGATTAAATTGTTATAGGCGGAGTTAATGCCGCTCAACTGCATGTTCAGCAGGGTGATACGGGTGAAATCTTTGGAAAAAACCAATATTTTCATAGGATTGCGGCTGTCTATGCTGTTAAAATTTCCATATTGCAAGTCGGAATAGGTATATGCTGTCATTCCTTGCCGGTCGTATTTGGTGAGTGTGGTGCCATTGGATACATAGCTGTAGCCTAAAGGGTCCAGGCTGATGATGGTTCCGGTGGCAGGCATTTCCCACAGAAGAGAAAAATGCATGGATGTATCGTTTTGTGCAACAGTATATTGCAGAAAAAACAATGAAACGGCAAACAGGATTATTTTTTTCATCTTAGTCATACTCTTTCATTTTGGAAGAAAACAATCTGTCTCCCATTACAATACGCACTCCCACGGCAAAATTCGGATATATTTGGTCATATCCTGTTAATTTGAGCTTTTCTATGCTTATATAACCGAAAGGTTCTATGGCTGCCCATGAGTTGAAAGCTATCCGCACACCCAGACTGATATTGCCTCCGCCACCGACACCTCCTAACATGGGGTCCACTTCGGTGCGGTCGGTATTGGGGACATAAGGTGTTCCGCCGTAACGGTCTATCATGTCAAAGGCAACGCCTTCTACCGCTAAATCGCAACTGCGTATTTTTACGGAGTTAATGTGGCCGCCTATTTCAATAAAAGGATATACTTTCTTATCATTACGGAACATATAGGTAATGCCTAATCCGAATAAATTCCGGATTTCTTTTCCTATAATGGGATAATTGAAATATTGCGTTCCGCCCGTGTTGATATTGGAACTGTTCATTCCTAACGACACAAGCCCTGTTGCTGTAAGTCTGACTTGGCTGTAAATTAAAGCCAAGGCTATGTTTTTGGTAAAATGGTATTTTACACCGAATTCAAATATGAAACCGGTTTTATAGTGCATGTTTTCAGAACCTTCATAGGTGAATTCGTCGGCCACAATACCATGGTTATTGTCAAGGATAAGATTTTTGATATCTTCCCGATAATATTTGTTTTCCAATATCAGGTTGAGATTGGGCTGTGCATCGTCGGTTTCGCCCCCCTTGGGATTGGGAATGCCTTTGTAATAACCGGCATTTGTTTTGGCGCCCCAATAGCATCCTGCGGTAAAATAGAAGTCAAAACCCTTATAATTGGGACTAACGGTATTTTGTCCGAAACATAAAGCGGAAATTGTTATCGCAATTGCTGATATAAGGAATTTGGCTTGCATGAATGTTATTCTTTGAGTAATCGTATGGTGTCAGGGGGATTGGGGGAGGAAAACACGCTGTTGCCACACACCAGCACGTCACCGCCGGCAGTAATGATATCACGATAATTGTTCACCCCCACGCCACCGTCTATCTCTATGAGTGTGGACAGATGTTGTTGATGAATCATATTCTTCAGTTTCTGTATTTTTTGCAGCGTTTGAGGTATGAATTTTTGACCACCGAATCCGGGGTTAACACTCATCAGCAATATTAAATCCGCTTCGGGCAATATGTCTTCCAACAGACTTACCGGAGTGTGAGGATTGAGCGCAATGCCCGCTTTTACTCCTAAACTTTTGATATGTTGCAGGGTGCGGTGCAAATGAGTACATGCTTCATAGTGTACCGTAAGACAAAATGCATTGCCTTCTTTGCAAAAACGCTCTATATAATTATCCGGATTGACTATCATAAGGTGGATGTCCAGCGGCTTTTGAGCCAATTTGGCAATCACTTTCAGGGTGGGAAAACCTATGGACAGGTTGGGAACAAAATTTCCGTCCATAATGTCCACATGAAACCAATCGGCTTTACTTTGATTCACCATTTGAATATCTTGGGCCAAATTTCCAAAGTCGGCAGATAAAAGAGAAGGTGCAATTATTTGATTCATTGTGTTTTATTATTTACATTTTTTGCTACTTATGATTTGTAAAGATAGTATTTTTTTTATTATTCATCAAAAAGTTTTAGCGGACAGTAATAAAAAACAAGAGGATGTAACCGCTAAGGTTCATCCTCTTGTTCAACAAAACATTATGTTAATATCCTCTTTGTTGATTCAGAATATTAATTATTTTGACGGCACATTCGCTGATAACAGAGCCCGGTCCGAAGATGGCCACAGCACCTGCTTTGTATAAAAAGTCATAATCCTGTGCCGGTATTACGCCGCCTACAATGACTAAGATATCGGGACGGCCTAATTTTTTCAGTTCTTCTATTATTTGGGGCACCAATGTTTTATGTCCTGCGGCTAAAGAGGATACGCCTACTATATGCACGTCGTTTTCAACGGCTTGTTTGGCGGCTTCCGCCGGTGTTTGGAACAAAGGTCCCATATCCACATCAAAGCCGATGTCGGCATAACCGGTGGCTACTACCTTGGCCCCGCGGTCGTGACCGTCTTGGCCCATTTTTGCTATCATAATACGCGGGCGGCGACCTTCTTTTTCTGCAAATTGGTCAGCCATTTTGCATGCTTGGTTAAAACTGCTGTTGTCTTTAGTGATAGAACTGTACACGCCTGATATTAAATTAATTTTTGCTTTATATCTTCCAAATACTTTTTCCATGGCCATGGAAATTTCACCCAAAGAAGCACGCAGCCGTGCTGCGTTGATAGACAATGCCAACAAATTGCCTTTGCCTGTGCGTGCGCATTCGGTGATGGCGTCCAATGCGGCTTGAACGGCTTCGTTGTTGCGTTCGCTGCGCAATTTTTTCAAACGTGCAATCTGAGCTTCCCTTACAGTGGTGTTGTCCACTTCCAGAGTGTCGATGGGCGCTTCGTGGTCTAACCGGTATTTGTTTACACCTACTATGGTGTCGTTACCGGAATCTATTTGTGCTTGTCTGCGGGCTGCCGCCTCTTCTATACGCATTTTAGGAATACCGGTTTCTATGGCTTTGGCCATGCCGCCCAATTTTTCCACTTCTTCTATCAATTTCCATGCACGATGGGCTATTTCATGGGTGAGACTTTCTACATAGAATGAACCTGCCCACGGGTCAACGGTGCGACATATATTGGTCTCTTCTTGTATGTATAACTGTGTATTACGGGCTATACGTGCCGAAAAATCTGTCGGTAAGGCTATGGCTTCGTCTAAAGCATTGGTGTGTAATGATTGTGTGTGACCCAATGCCGCTCCCATGGCCTCTATGCATGTGCGGGATACGTTGTTGAAAGGATCCTGTTCTGTAAGCGACCATCCCGATGTTTGGCAATGTGTACGCAATGCCAATGATTTCGGATTCTTGGGATTGAATTGTTTTACCAATTTTGCCCACAGCATGCGCGCAGCTCTCATTTTGGCTATTTCCATAAAATGATTCATGCCCACGCCCCAGAAAAATGATAAACGGGGGGCAAAAGCATCTATATCGATACCGGCGTTAATACCGGCACGCAAATATTCCAAACCATCCGCCAAAGTGTAGGCCAATTCTATATCGGCAGTGGCTCCCGCTTCTTGCATGTGATAGCCCGATATGCTGATAGAATTGAATTTCGGCATGTTTTGGGATGTGAATTCAAATATGTCTGCAATAATTTTCATGCTCGGTGCAGGCGGGTAAATATAGGTATTGCGCACCATGAACTCTTTCAAAATATCGTTCTGGATGGTTCCTGCCAATTGGTCCATGCTCACCCCTTGCTCTTCCGCCGCTACTATATAGAATGCCAATACAGGCATAACAGCACCGTTCATGGTCATGGATACGGACATTTTGTCTAAAGGAATTTGGTCAAACAAAATTTTCATATCCAAAATAGAATCTACGGCTACACCTGCTTTTCCTACATCCCCTATCACACGTTCATGGTCAGAATCGTATCCGCGGTGAGTGGCCAAGTCAAAAGCGATGGACAAACCTTTTTGTCCGGCAGCAAGGTTTCTTCTGTAAAAAGCATTGGATTCTTCCGCTGTGGAAAAACCTGCATATTGGCGTACCGTCCACGGACGCATTACATACATGGTGGAATAGGGACCCCGTAAAAACGGAGGCAACCCGGCAGCATAGTCCAAATGCTCCATATTGTCTAAATCTTGGGCGTTATATACCGGCTTAACCGGGATTTGTTCTGCCGTAATCCACGCGGTTCCAGAGCTGTTGCTATCTTTGGCAACGGCTGAACCGATGCTGTTTTTATATGAAATTTTACTAAAATCGGGTTTCATTTTTTAACGGTTTACTGAATATGCAAAGATAACATTTTTATTTCAATATTTGTCCGGAAGATGCAACAAGTAAGATATAAAAAAAACAGCTGCATGGTTAATAGTGTATGTAGGTGTTGTAAAGGTGCTGAAGATAAGCTCTGCCTTCTTGTTTTAGCACAGGGTGGCAAGTGCTGTCGCCCAAGCCGTATGAAAAATATTTGCTTCCATTGTGAAATTCGGCATATTCGGCTTGCGGACGTATCCATCCGTATCCCGACAGCGCTTCGTAAAAGGCAAATTGGGGACTGTACGGGTTGAAAATATTTTTTCCCCAGGCAAACATATCATTGTCCAAATTCATTTGTGACAATACCGATAGCGCCAAATCCACGTGAGAGCATACGATGTCGTTTTCGGTACCACGCAATTCGGGAATAAGGGGTTCTCCGTAAAACAACAGGGGTATATGCTGATAGTCGGATGAAAAATGGTATTTTTTGCTGATATGGGTGGGGTGGCTGTGGTCGCCTACGAGTATAAACAGGGTATTGGCATACCATGGCTCGTTTTTTATTTTGTCAAAATATGCTCCCAACCAATGGTCGCAATATTTTACAGAATTCAAAAATGGTGTTTCTTCACATTGTATATCCACTTCTTCCGTGTTTTTGGGCTGGTCGTAAGGGCTGTGTGAGCTGAGGGTGAACAATACGCTCATGAAAGGTTCTTGCATGGAATGCAGGGCGTCGGCATGTGCGGCAAACATATATTCATCGGGAACACCCAATTTTCCTCTGGGCAATGTTGAGGGCATGTCCGACCCTTCTATAATGCTGTCAAAATTGCAATGCAGCAGAAAAGAACGGATATTGCCGTAGTCCAAGTTGCCGCCGAAATAAAATGAAGTATGGTAGCCCGCTTCATTCATAATTTGAGGCCAAGAGGGCAGGTGACGGTATTTATTGTGATTGTCGGTGATATCGTACATGGGCACCGACGGAAATCCGCTGAAAATGCTGCAAATGGCTTGTTGGGAACGGTGTCCGTTGGCATAGGTGCGGGTAAATAATATGCCGTTTTTTACCAATTCATTGAAGTTATCGGTGATATGTTTGCTTCCGCTGAGGCTTTCTATCAAATCCGCACTCCAACTTTCCAACAATATAATCACCACATTCACTTTGTTATGTGTCAATATGTGGGTGATGCTGTCTTTTTCCGTATCCAACAATTCTGTAAAAATTCGTTCCGCCGTAGCGTCATCGGTGTAGTGGTAGCGGTGAGGGTCGGCATTGTGAAAATAGGCGATGCTGTACAATAAATTCCAATGCGGATTCACAGCTGCATCGTTGAGTATGTTGTGATGTGAATAATAGGCCGCACTTTGGGTGATGGGAATAGCATCCCATCCTCCCCGCATGCCCAGAAAACATAATCCGCCCCAGATAAGCAAAGCGGAAATGGCTTTGGTATAGCGGTGTTTTTTTACGGCAATGGCGGCTTTCCATATGTGTTTACGGCATAACCGCAACCCGCCGGCAACAAAAACGGTGACACATATAACGGTGAATATCAGTTGCAGGGTGGTGGCGGTGGTGATAATTTCCATAGGATGTTGCAGATAGAGCAATATTTTGTAACTCAGTTTGTCCCCCCATTCTCCGTAAACACATATTTCTCCTAAAATAATCAAACTGCACACAAACAGTTCTATGGTAAAAACAATATAAAACAAGATGTCAACCCATCGGCGGGAGGTGCATAATTTTATGCACAGCAGTATAATGGGAATAGTGAGCAGATAACAAGCGGTGGATATATCTAATCGGAGAGCATGCCAAAAGCAGGTGACGATTTCCCCCCATGGAATGGACACCAGTGCATGATGATATACCATTAGAAACAACAATCTTCCGACAGCAAAAAACAGCAGCCAGAAAAGGAATAATTTGATGAGTGTAACTATATATTGCTTCATGTTTGCCATAAAAATAAATAACGTTTAAAACACGGCTGATATTGTATGTGTGCCCGTTTTTTTTGCAACCGATACCCGGCTCGTGTTTTCAAACAAAAATGTTATCTTTGTAAAAAAAATGATTATGGAGCAGATAGCGGAAAATTTGCAGAAGATAAAATTACAATTGCTTGACAATGTGAAACTTGTTGCAGTCTCCAAGGTAAAACCCAACGAGGACATTATGGCTGCCTATCATGCAGGACAGCGTTTGTTCGGAGAAAATTATGTGCAGGAACTGGTACAAAAATACGAACAGCTGCCCAAAGACATACAATGGCATTTTATCGGTCATTTGCAAACCAATAAGGTGAAATATATCATCCCTTTTGTATCTTGTATTCAAAGTATCGACACCCCGAAATTGCTTGCGGAAGTGAATCGTTTGGCTGCCAAGCACAATCGTACGGTGGATGTGCTCCTGCAATTCCACATTGCGGAAGAAAGCAGCAAATTCGGTTTTTCCATGCAGGAGGTGCAGGATATGTTCCGTGCACAGGCACCGGAGGCGTTTGACAGCGTGCGCATCTGCGGGGTGATGGGTATGGGTACTTTTACCGAAGATATGACGCAGGTGAGAAGGGAGTTTAAAACCTTGCACTCCTATTTCGACGAGTTGAAACGCTCCTTTTTTGCGCAAGCGGATTATTTCAAGGAAATCAGCATGGGCATGACAGACGATTATTTGACAGCACAGCAGGAAGGCTCCACCATGGTCCGCATTGGCAGTGCTATATTCGGAAAAAGAATTTATAATAAACAATAGATATGAATTTTGAAAAAATAATACAACAATCTTTAGTCAATATAGTAAACGAACTGTATCATCAAGATATAGACCCGACCTGCTTGCAGGTGAACAAAACTCGTAAGGATCAGGAAGGCGATTTTACCGTAGTGGTATTCCCTTTGTCCAAAATGGTAAAGGCTTCTCCTGAAGCCATTGCCGGTCAATTGGGCGATATGCTGGTAAAAAAACTGGATATATTGGAAAAATACAACGTGGTGAAAGGCTTTTTGAATTTGTTTTTAACCAACGAGGTATGGTTGCAGTATTTTAAAACCATACAAAGCACCGATTTCCGATTTTTCTCCCAAGATACCACACAGCCTGTGGTGGTGGAATTTTCTTCTCCCAATACCAACAAACCCTTGCATTTGGGACATGTAAGAAACAATCTGTTGGGATGTTCCGTTTGCAACATCTTGGAAGCCAACGGTCACAAGGTGGTGAGAGTGAATTTGGTCAACGACAGGGGCATACATATTTGCAAATCCATGGTGGCATGGCTGCATTCGGGCGATGGGGAAACACCGAAGTCTTCCGGCATGAAAGGCGACCATCTGGTAGGCAAATACTATGTGGAATTCGACCGTTTGTACAAAGCGGAGATAGCCGCTTTGACAGCCCAAGG
This sequence comes from Bacteroidales bacterium, assembly GCA_017616775.1. Classification (GTDB taxonomy): domain Bacteria; phylum Bacteroidota; class Bacteroidia; order Bacteroidales; family WCHB1-69; genus UBA1205. Next base: position 3,243 of record JAFZXM010000047.1, on the reverse strand, counting down.
TATGGACAAGGAAACGGCTGAAAAGCAGGCTCCTATATTGCAAGAGGCACAGGAAATGCTTCGTAAATGGGAAAACGGCGACCCTGAAGTACGCTCCTTGTGGAAACAGATGAATGCTTGGGTGTATGAAGGCTTTGACGCCACTTACCGGCGTTTGGGAATTGCTTTCGACAAAATATACTATGAATCTGACACCTATCTGCTGGGTAAAAAAATGGTGGAAAAAGGCTTGCAATTGGGTACTTTCTATCATCGTGCAGATGGTGCAGTATGTGTGGATTTAAAAGAAGAAGGTTTGGACGAGAAAGTGCTGCTGCGTTCCGATGGCACTTCGGTGTATATGACACAGGATTTGGGCACCGCCGCTTTGCGCTATAAGGAATATCATCCGCAGAAAATGATATATATTGTCGGCAACGAACAAAATTATCATTTCGACGTGCTGAAGATAGTGTTGGATAAGAAATTGCATTTGGAATGGGGCAAGAGCATTTACCATTTGTCTTACGGAATGGTGGAATTGCCCAGCGGAAAAATGAAATCAAGGGAAGGCACCGTGGTGGATGCCGATGATTTGATGCAGAGCATGGTGGATATAGCCGAAGAAAACACCCGTCAATTGGGCAAAACCGACTTCACTGCTGACGAAATATCCGCCCTTGCCGAAATGGTGGGATTGGGCGCCTTAAAATATTTTATTTTGAAAGTGGACCCTAAAAAGAACATGATGTTCAATCCGGAAGAATCGATAGACATGAACGGCAACACCGCTCCTTTTATACAATATACGCATGCCCGTATTTCCTCTTTGCTACGCAAAGCAGAGGCTTCCGATATACAGGTACAGGCTTCTGTGCCGGAAATAGACATTCCGGATGGTGAAAAACAAATTCTGCGGGCTTTGTACGATTATGCAGGCACCTTGGAACAAGCCGGCATAGAATATAGTCCGGCATTGATAGCCAATTATGCCTACAATTTAGTAAAACTCTACAACCAGTTCTATCAGGCCACTCCGATATTAAGAGAGGAAAACAACTCGTTGAAATTGTTCAGAATACAGTTGTCCCGAGTGGTAGCACGTTATATTGCACATGCTATGAGTCTGTTGGGAATTGCCGTGCCGGAAAAAATGTAATTAAATCATAATCATAAAAACTAAAACAATGACCAAAACATTTTACAAAAAAATATTGTCAATTTTGACAATCGTATCAGCAGTTTTGTTGTTAAACTCCTGCCAGAAAGAGTTTTTGATTACGGCCATGCCGGACGATGGAAGTCACGGCACGGTTAATGGCGGCGGTGTTTATAAAGAAGGATCTGTTATAGAAATATGGGCCGTGCCTGCCACCGGCTATCGTTTTGAGAGATGGGACGACGGCTATACCGACAATCCCCGCACCATTACCGTAACCGGCAACGCCACTTATATAGCCATATTCAGCGGAGGCGTGTTTACCGATGCCTTCTCTGTTTCCGCAACGCGGACGGTGTATTTCTCTCCCGGCAACCTGCAATGGAGTGCCACCAACGGCGGAAGCAGCCCTACCTACCATCCGGTGGCAACAGGTTCGGCACCGGGAACATGGCGTTTCGCCCCCAATCAATGGGATATCATTGGAATTGAAAACAGATACATAGATTCTGCCTATACCGGATGGATAGACTTGTTCGGCTGGGGTACCAGCGGATATGATAATAAATGGCCCTATATGACAGCCACTCATCCTACCGGCGGTTATGGTTACGGAAACAACGATATCGCCGGCACCTATTACGACTGGGGTGTTTACAATTCTATTTACAATCCGCAAACCAACACCATTGATGGTCCGGGTTGGCGTACCATGACCTCTGACGAATGGGAGTATTTGCTAAATACCCGTCTTACCGCTTCCGGCATACGCTATGCCAAAGCTATCGTACATGGAGTGAATGGTTTGATTATTGTTCCCGACAACTGGAAAAGCGATGTTTATTCTTTCAACAAGACCAATAATTACGGTGCGGATTATACTTCCAATACTGTCAGCATTGCCGACTGGGAGCAGATAGCGTCCGACGGCTGCATATTCCTGCCTGCCGGAGGCTATCGTAATCAGACTACCGTTAGTGAAGCCGGCTCTGAAGGCGGCTATTGGTCGGCATCGTACGAATACGACGAAAGAACAGGGGAAGCCGATGAAGCCCGGATATTGCATTTTGACGCCGGCAACCTCTATCCCGCTTATATTGGATGGCGGTCTTTGGGTTATTCTGTCCGGTTGGTGAAAGATGTACAATAAATTTTCCTTTTTATGAAGCGGGAATAGCATAGTGTGTTAACAAATGATATGTTGTAAAAAAAAGTAAAAATTTGAAATCATGAATCTGAATTTGAAAAAAACAATTTGCTACAATGTAATATCGTGTTGTTCTTACATCATCTTGAACATTTTGACACTATATTTGTTGTTGAAAAATAATGTTTCTGAAAGTACGGATGAGTTAATATGCATAGTTTTGCTTTTATTATTCATTATAATAACATTATTGATCAATATTAAAAGTAAAAACGGGAAACTAATCAGTCGGATTGCGATAAGTATTGTAACAGTAGTTGCCGGTTATGTGTTGACATATCTTATTACTTTGTGTATATAATCCTGAATTCAACAAATAAATACAACTTTATCACGAACAGAAATAGGAATTGTATCAAGCGAGGGAAAGCAGAATACAAAATGATAGTAACGGATAAGATCTTGGATAATCAATAAATCTTTATAAAATTTGACACATCCCCTGAAGGAAAAGTTCTTTCGGGGGATGTTCTTTATGCAGGTTCAGTTTTTTTATATCATTATTTCCTTGGGGTAGCAGACTAAAAATTTGCTGACGGTTTGCGACAGGGTGCGGTGGTCAGTGATGTAGGCAAAGTAGGGTACTACTGGTCGGCAACGTATGAAAATGGGCAAGAAGCCAATTGTCTGAACTTTAAAGAAAGTTTTCTTTTTCCATCGACTGAAAACTTCCGTGCTATAGGGTGTTCTGTCCGCTTGGTGAAAGATGTACAATAAATTTTCCTTTTTATGAAGCGGAAATAACATAATGTGTTAACAAACGAGATGTCGTTAAAAGAAGTTAAAATTAGAGGTTGCCTCATATCTATTATCCTCATCAAACAATGTTTTGTATCCTGTCTCTTTGTATTTCTGCATGGCTCTTCTTTTTGAATTACAATTATTTAACGAAGAAATT
>JAFZXM010000046.1 GCA_017616775.1 Bacteroidales bacterium | reverse complement strand
CCAATGTCTTGACAAATTGAGCCATGGAAGAGAAATCGGTATTGGTATCACCCAAAGTGTATATACCGTCAAGGGGACCGTTACATGTTACAATATCCACGCTCAAGGTGTCGTCATAATAAGCGGAATCATACACATGGTTAGGACTGTCCACCCACATGGTGATATTGTCTATTTTGCCTGCTACGGCTGTATAGGAACCCAAAGTTACGGTATCCACAAAGTCGGCGGGCAAAAGGCCTGTCCATGCATAACTTACGGGTGTTCCGTTATTGATGGTGTAAGTAATGTTGCAGGATGTTAAATCTGCAATACCCGCATTACGTATCATGGCCTGAATCGGATGAATACCCGGGGTAACACCATTTTCACTGGGGCTGACTATTTCAGCCAATGCCACGGAGTTGGTGTCACTTCTTCCCATGGTGCGAATACGCATTACAGGGAATTCGCTATACCAACCGCTATAGGTAGGCATGCTGCCGTCATCGCTGCAAGTAACAGAATTGTCATTTGTCAAGTATTTGTCAAACACCCATTCCACATCGTTATCATAGGATCCGTCATTGTTCATCCAATAGATCATTAAATTGCTGTTATTGTTGAGCATAAATGGAGTGGTAAGGGCGATATCCATCCATTCTCCGTCTTTGGGAGTAACGCTGCCCGACCATACCAAAGTGGCGCCGTCGGTAACAGGGTTAACATAGTCTGCATTGTAGAACATGGTATCACTAACCGATTTCATGTAGCATTGTTGGTTAAGAACCGGACCATTCAAATAGGAATATTCCACTTTAAAAGCAAGGTTTCTAATCAAACTTGCATTTGCAGATAAATATCTACCCGGAAGAATGATACGGGACCAACTGTAATCCATATAACCGTTGAACGGTACGTCATAACTTATTCCATAAGTAACGGTATCACCTATATATTGGTATTGCGAACTGCCACCGCCTATGAATTTGATATAATACCATTGAGAGGTGGTAACCACATTGCCCAAACTGTCGGTTTTTGTTACTGAATAACTTACACGATTGTTGAAGCGGATGTTAGGTATTACGGCATGCCACATGTTCTTACCTTGGTAAGTCATGGGAAGGGTAACACTAACAGGAGTATTGTTGGTGTCCGGATAGGTATAGGTCATATTCAAAGCGTCTATATTTGCTCCTGACAAAGTGCGGGCGTACAATTTCATCAAATACGGACCTGTAGAATATACAGTGTCAACAGGAGCATCTATCCAAGTAAACACTATATCGGAGGAACCGTATATAACTTTGGTGATGGTGTCATCAAAGTAGTTGGTATCCAATACATTGTTTGGCATATTGATGCTTACCACGATGGTATCCAGCATGTTTACTCTAGGATGATAAGTACCTATAATGGTGGTATCCATATAGTCGTCAGGAAGATTTCCTGTCCAAGTGTAAGGAGTTTGAGCCACACCGTTGACTGTCCAATTCACAACGGCAGAATGCAAGTCGGCATAGCCTTTGTTGCGCAATGATATTTTTACCGGCACTTGGGTGGAGGGAGAAGTGGCAACAGAATCGTCCATTAATATTTTTTCCAGGGCCACAGAGTTGCTGTCGGTGATAGAACCTCCTAAATAAAACCATGTTGTCGGCAAACTGGAAGTGGAAGCAGTAGTACTGCTGTTGTTACAATCCAATTGTTCATAATGCCTGTCGGTACATGTATAAGATTGACTGTTATACGACCAATACAAACGGTCAGATGAAGTATGACATGCGTTTAAAGAAGAACTGTCTATATTGAAGAAATACAGGTTATAGCCGGGATTGAGAACAAACGGTTGATCAAATACTATTTTGTTCAAACCATTGTTGAATATGATATTCCCTTGATATACCAATGTAGCTCCTGCACTGACAGGATCCACGTATCCGGATGTCATGTTCACATCGTTGGTCTGCATTAAATAAATTCTATGATTATAACGCGTTATGGGACCGGAAGCAGGTGTGTATCCGGTGTAAAATGCTATACCACTGATAGATAATGGAACATTGGATCCGTTATTTTGAATGCTGTGCATTTGGAAGATGGTATCACCTTTGTATAGATGTCTTGACCAATTGTATGTACCGCAACTTGGAGCAAAAGGATATGAACAGTCTCCTCCGGAACTTGTATTCCAACCTACTTGAATGGAATCGCCATTTGTGGATGCTGCCTTGGAGTGAGCACTGATAAATCCTCCGCGGGCTACGGCATAGTTACCTACGGTATCGTGTCCATATATATAATATGTATAGGTAGTACCGAAAATATGCTGTGGAATTACGGCTTCCCAAATGGAGTCACCCGTAACGGCAGTCATTAACAAACTATCGGTATGTGTTCCTGCAACAGGATGTTTGGCTGTATAGTTAAATACAGGATGAACCAAAGGAACGACAGTGCGTTTGGCAACTTTAGCCCTAATGGTGTAAGGACCTGTATTACCGACAGTATCTCCCATATTGGTTTGGAATTCCACCACAGGAGGCTTGATTTCATACATGGAGGCAGACAATTCAAAATTGTCTATTACCCAACCGTGAGAAATTTGGGTGCCAACAATATTTCCTTTTTTGATGATAAACCGGAATTGAACACCCGAATAAGATACTTCATTGGAAAGGTCGAACATTTCTTCCTTCCACCATGAATTGGCAGGCATAGCCAAACTGTCGGAAGCATTCCAAACAGAATAACTTGCTGCATTGAAACCGGTGACACCGTAATTGGAAGCGCTTCCTTTGTATGTGTTTGCAGGGAGTACTTGCCATTGTGCACCTACATTGTTAAGCTTAAATTCCACTCTCACCTCATCCATGGGCGAAACCTTGCAGATGTGGCTGAAACGGAGTGATACATAAGCATAGTTTGAACAATCATATACAGGAGTGGTGAGTATCACAGAATCTCCTGCACTGAAAGGAACTTCACTCCATATTGATTTGGTGCCGCTTACGGCCAAATTATATGGATTGTACGAAGTTGTCCATGCCGTGCCGGGAGTGGAAGTGAAAGTATGGGTGGACCCGTCAAAATTTTCACTGCCTACCACAACGGCCTGGGCATTTGCTATTTGCAGCGATATTATCAAACCACAAAAAAGCATAAATAATTTTTTCATACCATATGTATTTTGTTACGCCTACTCACTTAAGGGCATTTCGGCATACTCCACAAAAAAATCAAATACAAAATTAAAAAATTTTTTTTAATTAAAGACAAATTTTGTCCGGATATTTTTCAAAAAAAATTGCAAAAAAGCGTAATTTGATGATTATAAGTTGAATAAAATTCGATGCAGGCAAAGGCGTATTTTTCCTCTCCTGCAATAAAAAAAGGAGCCCTGAGGCTCCTTTAAAAATTGATTCCGCGAAGGGGATTATTTTCTTATCACCATCTTCTTCATCAGGCGTTGGCCTTGGAAGTCCATAGTGTAGAAATAGATGCCGGCAGCCAGGTT
>JAFZXM010000045.1 GCA_017616775.1 Bacteroidales bacterium | reverse complement strand
TCCCGCTCTCCAATGATTTAACAGCCTTAACCTTTTCGCTGTCTGAATGTTTTGACTTCTTCATCTTTTTTGGTTTTTCGTGTTACAAAATTACTACTTTTTGTCCACTTTTAATCTGTCCGATTTTTGGGGAGGGCTACAGAATAGCTGCTTTTGGTTTACCAGAAGACCCATCATCAGTCTTGGCACAAGACAATATATATAGAGATACTGCTTTATCAGAAGCATCACAAGTTATTGATCCAATTATAGCAGGTATCAATCAAGGACTGGATTTGGCTGGAGAACTTTTATCTGTTATATCTGGTAAAACTTGGGCTAAACCTGGTGAGGCTATGAGTCAAAGATTTGTAGATGATCATCAAATAATACAGCATGGAAAACATAAAGGTGAAGCAAGAACAGCTTGGACTTATACAGCACCAGCAGCTTATGGTAATCCTCAACAGAATGTACCTATAGAAGTAGAGGGTGGAGAAACTGCTCAATTACCTAATGGACAAATGCTTGGGTTTAATGGAGCTTCACATGAGTATGGTGGTATAGATGTTGATTTACCAGAAGGTACTGAAATCTATTCACAAAGATTAACAAGAAATGGTCAGACTTTAGCTGACAGAAAAGTAGAAAGAGAGGAAAAAATGAAAAGAGCTACACAAAAAGTTAGAGATAGAGTTAAAGAAGATAAGTTAGCACAAAATACATTGGAAAGATTGCAAATGATAAATGATTACCAAGAAGCACAAGATACTGCTTTCCAAAACGGAGTAAGAGATTTAGTATCACAAATATATGGTGATGATAGTGGAGTTTATCCTAAAGCTAATGCTGCTTGTGGTGGAAGAGTTAAGGCTGTTTATGGTAACAAAGATTTTTACCCAAATTCTGATGATTATAATTATTATGAAGAAATGGTAAAAAAAATGGTAGATTCTAATCCTTACAATCCTGGTATTACTTCTGAAGCTGCAGAACCAAACAAAGGGGTTGTAGCTGATTTTAAAGATAATAATTCTTACATTCCTATGTCTGCAGTAATACCACAAAGAGATGAAAACGGTGAGTATGTGATACCTGATGAGATTGTAAATTATAAATACAAATTTAACAACCCAACAACACCAACTGATAATAATACCAAAACTCCTTGGTACAATCAACTCCTTTCTTCAATGACTTTAGGTAACATGAATGTTCTTGCAGGTAATATGTTTCAGGGAATAGCACCTTATCTTACTACACTAAAACAAAGAGAAGGGGATATGCCCAATGTAAATGCTTGGAAAAATTATAATAGAGATACTTTGAGAACTCTTAACGATGCTATTGATACTTATAATAGAAATAGGGATACTGATTTAGCTGATTTAGAATTAAACAGAAGAAGTATGTTGAATCAAGCAAGAAATAGTGCTAGAGGTGTCAATACTTTAAGAGCATTAGATAATATGATTAGTGAACAATATCAAGAAGGTGTTGATAAGATAAATAATTCTTATAATGATATCTATATGAAATTACTTGGACAAATAGCAGCAAATCAAACTGCACGAGATGAAAAAGTAATGAAAGGTGAAGAAGATAGAATGTTAGCTGATATTCAAGATAGGGATAACTTCTATAGACAATTAGCTACAGATCAAGCCTTCACTGGTCAAGGTATTGCTCAAAGTGGAAAAGATTTGAATCAACAAAGACAAGCAATGGTAGCTTTAAATAATTTAAATCATTTATCTAAATACCCAATTGAATTTGATTGGTTAGGAAGGTTAGTAGAGAGTCTTAAAAAAGAGGCTTATGGTGGTAAAGTAAAAAGAACAAATAAAATTAGAAATTGTAGATAATTATGGCAAGATATTATCAGACAGCAGATAGGGAATATTTAGAAGATGGTATTTATATGCCACCTGTTGAATTAACGAGTAAAGTTATTGCAGCTAAAGATGCTGAGTTAGATAAAGATATTGCTGACATCAATATTATAAAAGATGTTGCAGGTACTAATATTAAATATTGGGCTGATGTTGATAAAGAACAAGCAGAAGCTTTAAAAAATGAGTATAATACTGATGTAAACAATCTTACACAATATATTATGGAGAACCCTTTATCAAAAGATATTAAAGGGAGAATTAATGACTTACAGACAAGAATAAATCTTGATTTACAACAGGGGGGAAGAATAGATGCTTTAGCTCAAAATCTTGCTGCTTATCAAAAGGCTACTGAAGCTTTTGGTAAACTTAAAGATCAAGATTATGCACAAGCAACTCTTAACTATGATTTACAAAATTATAAGTATGAAAAGGGTGATACTCCAACAGCTGAGGGAAATTATTTTAATCCTAGTAAATATGCTAATCCTGTTGAAAATGTTGATATGTTTAGTGAAGTAGCAAAAGTAGTTAAAGATATTGTACCAAAAGAAACAGGAGGTTATTATAGTAAGAAAACTGGTGAAAAGATTATGACAGAAACGGGTCAAAGAACAAAACAACGAATAGAAGATGTTACACTTGAAGCCTTAATGAATGCAGCACCAGAATGGAGGGCTAAGATGTTAAATGACGATAAAATAGGTTGGAATGGCTCTGGTAATACTTGGTATATTTATGATGAAAATGGTAACCCAATAGGTATTAATAAAGATAGTGATGTTGTAAAAAATTTGATTAAACAAGAACAAGATGTTTACTTTAAAGATGATAAAAAAGTAAAATCAGAGATTATTGATGAAGATTTATTTGAAAGACATTATGGAATAACTAAAGGTAGAAAGCCTACTGATGAAAATCATTATTATGTAGCGGCTAATTTTATCTCAGATTCAGATCTCTATCGTAATGCAGCATCTAATGCTTATAGGGCTTATATAGCAGATAAAGGTACTCCACTTGTGATAAGAGATGATAATGGTCACTATACTGGATGTGTTATGGGTACAGATGGTAGAATTTGGAAAATATCTAAGGATGAGAGAGGTAATACTATACATGATAGTGACGGTAAAATTGTAAAGAAACCATTATCAGATAAAGAATGGGAAAATTTTGGTGATAGATTTTATGAAGCTAGAACAAAAGAAAATAATAATAATTATAAGAGTGAGTCTAATAAATATCTTGGCGAGTATTATAATGATGAAATTATGAATATATCTGCTGATAAGACAACATTTGAAAAAGTTAAAGCAGCTATAGACATTGCATATTCACATTCCTCTGGGGTATATTCAGCAGTGTCTTATAGAAGAGATGAATAATTATAATCCTTAAAACAATTTACGTTTTGTTCCTTTTGTTGTTTCCTCTCTTGTGTAATCTGATTGGGTGAAGTTCATACTTCTTTCATAGTTCCGACAGGGTCGGACGCTCTTGTATTGCTTCTAAAGCGATCTTTGCCTTGAACTCCGCTGTGAATTTCCGTCGGCTCTTCTTTGTGGTGTTGTAAGCCTCCCCAAAAAATCGGACAGTTGAAAAGTGGACAAAAAATTATACCTTTGCAGAAAAAGTAAAATACACATGGAAGGTAAGCTAATTATATTTTCTGCGCCTTCGGGAAGCGGTAAAACCACTATAGTGAAAAAATTGTTAGCAATGGGTTTGCCCTTGTCTTTTTCCATTTCGGCAACAAGCAGAAGCAGGCGGAAAGGAGAGCAGGACGGCAAGGATTACTATTTTTTTTCAGTGGAGGAGTTTAAGCAAAAAATACAGCAAGATGCATTTTTGGAGTGGGAAGAAGTATATGACAACAAATATTACGGCACCCTAAAAAGTGAACTTGACAGAATATGGCGGCAAAACAAACATGTGGTGTTTGATGTGGATGTAAAAGGAGGTATAAACATAAAAAACAAATATCCGTGTCAGTCTTTATCTGTATTTATCATGCCTCCGTCTTTGGAAGAATTGAAAAACAGATTGTTAAAAAGGGGTTCAGAAACGGAATCATCCTTAAAACACCGTTTGGACAAGGCTTCGTACGAAATATCTTTTGCCGGACAATTCGATAAAATAATAAAAAACGATGATTTGGAACAAGCGGTACAAGAAACCTGCAATGCCATTATAGAATTTTTACAAAAATAGCCGTCATGCCGTTGATAAGTATTATTACCGTAGTTTACAATAGCGAAAAATATATAGAAAGAACATTGCAAAGCATAGCCGCACAAAGCGGAACAGACTATGAGTATATTGTTATAGACGGAGGTTCGACCGATGCAACACTCTCAATAATAGAGAAATACAAACATATAGTGAGTTTTTTGACAAGTGAACCCGACAAAGGGCTTTATGACGCCATGAACAAAGGTTTGCGCGCGGCAAAAGGAAAATACGTGTGGTATATCAATAGCGGAGACAGGATTTACGATAAAGACGTAATAAAAAATTTGGAACAATGTTATGCATTACATCAGGATGCGGATATATTTTACGGTCAAACGCAGTTGGTGGATGAACAAAACAGGGTGTTGGGAATGCGAAAAAAAACGGCTCCTGAAAAATTGGATGCCGATAGTTTTAAAAAAGGAATGGTGGTATGCCATCAGTCCATATTGATAAAAAAGGATATAGTTAATGAATATAATTTAAAATACAAAGTGGATGCCGACTATTTATGGGTATTGGAAGCTTTGGAAAAATCGCATAAAAACATTAATACGGGAATGATATTGTCCCAATATATGGAGAACGGATTTTCTGTAAAAAACCGCAGACAAGCCAATATGGAAAGAATGAAAATCATGATTAAGCATTACGGTTTTTTTGCGGCCATGCGGGCTCATGTAATAATTGCATTAAAATACATACAGTCGAAATGAAAATAAAGGTAAAATTAGCCAGATGGATTTTAAAAACAGCGGGTTTCACCATCGATTACAATGTGCCGCCTCAATCGCATAAATGTGTGTTGGTGTTTGCCCCGCATACGTCCAAATGGGATTTTGTTGTCGGTAAATTAGCCTTTATAGGCATGCAGATAGACATCAAATTTTTTATTAAAAAAGAATCGTTCGGATTAATCAGCGGATTTTTTCTTAAAAAATTAGGGGGTATTCCTGTGGACAGGCAGCATGTAAAAAAATTGCCCGTACATGTGGGAGAAATGATAAAACAAAAAGAAAGAATGTCTGTTTTGATAGCTCCTGAAGGCACCAGAAAAAGAGTGGACACATGGAAAAAAGGCTTTTATTTTATAGCTCAATATGCCCGGGTGCCCATGTGTTTGGGATATTTGGACTGGAGCACCAAAAAAGGGGGAATAGGTCCGGTGATGTATCCTACGGGTGATTATGATGCCGATTTGATAAAAATAGAAGATTTTTATCGCGGGATGAAAGGCAAGCACGAAGATCAATTTAATTTGTAGCGGTGTTTGAAATATTGCGGAAAACAGCAAAAAAATGCATGGCATTATCGGCCAAGGCTTGTCAGGGAGCGGTGGTGTTGGTGATACGCTTTTATCAATTGTGCATATCACCTTTGTTCCCTTCCACATGCCGGTACACACCGACATGTTCGGTATATGCCGTGCAGGCAATAAAAAAATACGGTGTGATAAAAGGGGGAATAAAAGCCGTCAAAAGAATATTATCTTGCCGACCCGGAGGCGGAAGCGGCTACGATCCTCTGCTTTAAACAACTGATATTAAAACAGATAGAAAATAAATTCAAAAAAAACAGTAAAACCGGGCGTTTGTATTAAAAAAAGTGATACTTTTGCAGTTTGAAAACGGTGCGGTAGTTCAGTTTGGTTAGAATACATGCCTGTCACGCATGGGGTCGCGAGTTCGAGCCTCGTCCGCACCGCCAAAGGGGTAACGGAAGTTGCCCTTTTTTTATTGGCTTCCGTTTGGATTTCCGTCGTTTGTTTTTTGTATTTTCAATCAGCGGCAAAAAAATAATTTGGCAAACAAATCCGATTAATTTTACCGGTATTTTATTTTTTTTTCGTTTAGCGGACAACATTAGTAGCTTTTGTGGCCGCACAGGGTGATTTCTTTGAATTAAAAATGCTATCTTTGCCATGTTTTAAAATAAACGGCAATGAATAGAATTTTGGTTACGGGAGGGGCAGGGTTCATAGGCAGTCATTTGTGTGAACGTTTGCTAAAAGACGGTAATGAAGTAATATGCTTGGATAATTATTTTACAGGAGCCAAGCGGAATATTATTCATTTGATGGACAATCCTTATTTTGAACTTGTGCGTCATGATGTATGCAGTCCTTATTTTGCCGAGGTGGACCAAATATATAATTTGGCTTGTCCCGCATCTCCGGTGCATTATCAGTACAATCCTATTAAAACGGTTAAAACGTCGGTGATGGGGGCGTTGAACATGTTAGGTTTGGCCAAGCGTGTGAATGCAAAAATATTGCAGGCTTCCACCAGTGAAGTATATGGAGACCCCACCGTTCATCCTCAGGTGGAATCTTATTGGGGCAATGTAAATCCGATAGGAGAAAGAAGTTGTTATGACGAAGGAAAACGATGTGCGGAAACATTGTTTGTGAATTATCATAAGCAGAATAAAGTAAAAATAAAAATCATACGCATTTTCAATACTTACGGACCGAATATGCACCTGTGTGACGGCAGGGTGGTGAGCAATTTTATAGTGCAGGCTTTGCAAAACAAAGATATCACCGTGGCGGGAAACGGAATGCAGACACGCAGTTTTCAATATGTGGACGATCTTATAGAGGGAATGGTGCGTATGATGAATACGGAAGACGGTTTTACCGGGCCGGTAAACATAGGCAATCCGGGTGAATTTACTATATTGGAATTGGCAGAAAAGGTGATATCGCTTACTCATTCAAAATCAAAAATAAAATTCATACCTTTGCCTTCCGACGATCCCATGCAAAGAAAGCCCGATATTAGTTTGGCTCAGGAAAAATTGAACAATTGGAAGCCTACCATACAATTGGAAGAAGGTTTGGGTAAAACTATAGAATATTTCAAAAAAATACTCGATATATAATACTATGAATCAATTGGATGTACCTATATTATTCGTAATATTCAACCGAATGGACACGGCTGAAAAAGTGTTTGAAACCATACGTCAGGCACAGCCGAAGAAGTTATATATAGCAGCAGACGGTCCCAGAAAAAATAAAGAAGGGGAATATGAAAAATGTCTGAAAGTACGCGGTTTGGCAGATAGAATAGATTGGAATTGTGAAGTGAAAACTTTGTTCAGAGAGCACAATTTGGGTTGTGGCAAAGCTGTAAGCGGAGCTATAGACTGGTTGTTTCAAAACGAAGAAAAGGGTATTATATTGGAAGACGATTGTTTGCCGCATCCTGATTTTTTTCCGTATTGCAAAGAATTGTTGGAAAAATACCGTGATGAAGACAAGGTAAAAATAATATCGGGCAATAATTTTCAAGACGGCATACAAAGAGGAGATGCTTCCTATTATTTTTCGGCTTATTCACATATATGGGGATGGGCTTCCTGGCGCAGGGCTTGGCAGAATTATGATTTATATTTGGAAAATTATTCTTTAAAGGATTTTATGCGCGACATCAAACCTTATTTTTCTTCTTATAATGAGCGTCAAGTGTGGAAAGACAGATTTTTGGTGATGAAAAAAAGAGGGAATAACACATGGGATTATCAATGGAATTTTCATATATGGAAACAGCATGGATTGTGTATTATTCCCAATGTCAATCTGATATCCAACATCGGTTTTGGCCTGGATTCCACCCATACAGACAATGCGGAAGATAAAAATTCCAATATGCAAACCAAAGGCATCATGCCTTTGATCCACCCTGCGGCAATAGAACAAAACAGGCAGGCGGATGAATATTTTCGCAGGCAAAACAATCACAAGAGCGTGATACAATTGCTTTGGAGAACTTTCAGAAGAACATTTTTGGTTAAACCCGCATTTGACAAATAACATATCCGCCAATGAACACTACGGAAACAGGCAAAGCCAGGTTGAAAGAAAAATCCGTTATAGTATGCGGTATTATCCGGAATGGTGAAATAGGATTGAAAAAAAACATTCCGGTAATAGACAAATTGTGTGACATGGCAAAAAGTTACCATGTGGTGATGTTTGAAAACGACAGTGTGGACAATACCAAGCAAATATTGCGGCAATGGGCACAAAAAAGGCCGTCGGTTCATATAAGCACGGAGGATTTTCACACTCAAACCATTCCTTCTTCTGTAAGCAACGGGGCCAATAGATTTTTTTCTTATTCACGAATAAGCAAAATGGCGGAATATCGCAACAAATATATGGAATATATTGCTGAGCATCAATTAAAGGCCGATTATGTGATAGTGGTGGATATGGATGTAAGGCGAATCGGTTTGAAGGGGATATTGGATTCGTTTGCCCGCAGTGAGCAATGGGATGCTATAGCTTCAAACGGTTATATATATTCTCCTTCCGCTTGTTTTCGCAAACGGTATAACGATACCTATGCTTTGGTGGAATGCGGCAGGGAGCATGTGTCGCAAACAGAGGAAAGTATTGCCGGCAATCAATACAGATGGGCTTTTTTAAAGCCGGGAATGCCTCTTATGGCCGTATATTCCGCCTTTGGGGGAATGGCTATATATAAATATGAGGCAATATGTAATTGTAAATATGAGGTATTGCCTAATGCCGACAGCAGGGTAGAAGTAAGATGCGAGCATTTTTCCATATGTGAGCAAATGCATAAAAACGGATACGGCAGAATATTTGTCAACCCGAATATGACCATTCGTTATAGACCGTATATGTATGACAGAATTTATAAAATTCTGCACGGATAAAAGCAACGGCATTAAAAAAAGTGGTAATTTTGCCCTTTAAAAGTTAGTAAAACAAATATAATTAAGATATGAAACATTTTGATCCGGCAACAGCAATAAACGCTGTTCAAAGTTTAAGTTCAGAAAGAGGTGTTAATCCTTCTATTAACGATTCGGCAACCTTCACCTTTCCTCACGGACAAACCATGACCGATACTTTCCATGGTGAAACGGAAGGTTATTATTTATATTCCCGTCATTGGAACCCGAGCAATATGGCTTTATGTACATCTTTAGCTGCCATGGAAGATACGGAAGCAGCATGGGTGACGGGTTCAGGAATGGCAGCTATCACATGTGCCCTGTTGCATTGTGTTCAACAAGGGGATCATATAGTGGCCAGCATGACGGTATATGGCGGTACTTTTGCTTTTTTAAACAATTATATCAAGCGTTTTGGCGTGGAAGTTACTTTTGTCGACACAACAAATTTGGCACAAGTAAAAGCTGCCTGCAAAGCAAATACCAAGGTGATATACACCGAAACCATGTCTAATCCTCTATTGAGAATATGCAATGTGGGTGAATTGAGAAAAATAGCCGATGAATTCGGAGCAAAATTAATAGTGGACAATACTTTTACCCCTATGATATTCACACCCCATCGTTTGGGAGCTCATATAGTGGTATATTCCATGACCAAATTCATCAACGGTAAAAACGATTGTGTAGCCGGTGCAATATGCGGTGACAGTGAATTTATCAACGGTTTGATAGACGTGAATTGCGGAACGGCAATGTTGTTGGGTCCTGTATTGGATTCATTCAGAGCCACTTCAATACTTAAGAATTTATACACCCTGCATATTCGTATGCAACAGCACAGCCGTAATGCCATGTATTTGGCAGAAAAATTCAATGCTATAGGCATTAAGGCTAATTATACGGGTCTTCCTACTCATATAGACCATGAATTGATGAAGCAACAAATGAATCCTCAATTCGGATTCGGAGGAATGATAGCCATAGATCTCGGCACTGCCGAAAATGCCAACAAGTTCATGGAAGCCATGCAAAAACAAGGCATAGGATTTTTGGCCGTAAGTTTGGGCTATTTCCGCACTTTGTTCTCCTGCTCCGGCAAGTCCACCTCATCGGAAGTGCCCGAAGAATTCCAAAAAGCCATGGGCATGAGCGAAGGTTTGGTGCGCTTCTCCGTAGGATTGGACAATGACATAGAATATACGTTCGAACAAATGTCCGAAATTCTGAAAAATGAAGGTTTTGTCAAATAGACATTTTCCGACAAACAATTGAAATTGTATTCAGGCAGTTGCGGGAAAACATTCCCGTAGCTGCCTGAAGAATTTAATTAACAAAACAACTTGTGTTTTGTGAGGGAATGTATATCATAAAATTGCATTAAACAAGAAAAATCATGTTCACGATAGAAAAAACAATTATACCGCAAGTAAAGCATATTATAGTGGTGGCTTCCGGAAAGGGCGGGGTAGGGAAATCCTTTGTATCGGCTTCTTTAGCTGTGGCCTTGGCCCGCAAAGGTTATAAAACAGCTTTGGTGGATGCTGATATTTACGGTCCGTCTATCCCGAAAATGTTCGGTATGGAAGAAGAACAAATAACGGCACACACCGCAGGTGAAAACGAAATGATGATACCTATGGAAAAATACGGTGTAAAACTTAATTCCATAGGATTCATAGTGGATGCCCGGCAGGCGGTGATATGGAGAGGTCCTTTGGCTGCCAATATGATGGGACAGCTTTTTACCAAAACCGAATGGGGTGAAACGGATTATATGATTGTGGATTTTCCTCCCGGAACGGGTGATATACAGTTATCAATATTGCAACAATATAAAGTAGATGCGGCCATAGTGGTGACCACTCCGCAAATATTGTCTGTTAACGATGCCCGCAAAGGTGCGGATATGTTTTCGGAACAAAAGTTAAATATTCCTTTATTGGGGATAGTGGAAAATATGTCATGGTTTGTTCCCCGACAACATGCAGATGAAAAATATTATATTTTCGGTAAAGGCGGAGGTCAAACTTTGGCGGATGAATTGAACGTACGGTTGCTGTCACAAATACCTTTGGTTCAAGAAGTGGGCATAGCCGCAGAAGAAGGATGCAGCATATTGGAACAAGGAAATGAAGTTATTAACAATGTGTTTAACGAACTAACAGATTATGTGATAAATAAACTATCTGATCCTATGTTCGGCAAGCATACGGGAAATGTTAAAATAGCTGTTCCTGTCAAAGATAATCAAGTGGACAATCATTTTGGACATTGTGACCATTATACTGTTTTTGAAATAGACGACAACAAGAATATAGTAGGAGAAGAAACCCTGCCCGCCGGAGAAGGATGCGGATGCAAGTCCGGAATAGCTTCCGTTTTGCGTCAAAAAGGAGTGGGTATCATGTTGGCCGGTGATATGGGAGATGGGGCAAAGAATGTGCTTACTGCCAATGGCATACATGTAGTAAGAGGATGCTCCGGTGATGTACATCAACTGTTGAAAGATTATTTGGCAGGAAACATTGTTGACAGCGGCATAGGATGTCATTCCCATGAATGCCATTGAAAGCCACGGCAGAAAATGTGTGGTGGAAATCGCACAATAAATACTATTATAATTTAGTTCTGCTTTTTGACCATTAGAAATGAATTACCGGGCGGAGCGAACCAAGCGGACAGATTTACCGTAGTAGCGGCGGCTGTATTGGTGGTAGCTGTACGAGGGGTTGAGATGGCTCGAATCGAAGCTCAAGTAGTACGCGTAGCTGCTAGGGTAGCACGTAGCCGACCAATAGAGGCCACCTTGTAGCCCTCCCCAAAAATCGGACAGATTAAAAGTGGACAAAAAGTAGTAATTTTGTAACACGAAAAACCAAAAAAGATGAAGAAGTCAAAACATTCAGACAGCGAAAAGGTTAAAGCTGTTAAATCATTGGAGAACGGTACGGCAGCGGAAGTTCTCTGCCGCGAGCTAGGGATATCAAGGTCAACGCTATATCAGTGGCGTAGCAAGTACGGAGGGATGGAAGTGAGCCAGGTAAAAAGGCTGCGAGAATTAGAGGAGGAGAACAGGAAGTTGAAGCAAATGTATGCGGACTTGGCGTTGGACAACCGAATATTACGGGACGTAATAGAAAAAAAACTCTAGAGCCCGAGGTAAAAAAGGAATTAGTCTGCGAGATAACGGAG
>JAFZXM010000044.1 GCA_017616775.1 Bacteroidales bacterium | reverse complement strand
TCGTCATCAAACAATGTTTTGTATCCTGTCTCTTTGTATTTCTGCATGGTATTTCTTTTTGACTTACAATTATATAACGAATAAAATAAGACCTTATTGTTTGATTGTTAAATTTTTATCTATTTTTAGAGATGTCCATTAGTAAAACCAATTAGTCCAACACAGTATTAAATGATTGACTAGTATAATATCCTGCATAACATGTAAGAGAATAATTTCTTGTAGTTGGCCAAAGGGTATAACCACTTTTTTGTTCCACATATACCTTGTGAGTTCCCGGATTTACATCGTAAAACTTGTACGTTCCTCCTGAAATTGTTCCTTGTGAAACTCCATCTATGGAGACACTAAACGGATAACTTGACTGATTAATTAATTTGATTTGGCTTGTCATATCAATATATGCTATTGCATAATCTTTATTACGTCCATTTCTTGCAGTCAAAGTAACTGTTTTACTACCTCTGCTAACGTAAGTGTGAGATGGATTGACACTTGTAGAAGTTTGACCATCGCCAAAATCCCATTCATAAGAAGTCGCATCTTCAGATAAATTAGTAAATGTAACTGTAAACGAAGCACCTGTACTATAACTAAATTTCGCTGTAGGGGTAACTTGCGTTCCATAGTTTCTCTCACATGCTGAATTCAATAACAACACTAAACAACTTACAACAATTGTAATTCCTTTAATTTTATTAAACTTTCTCATAACTATTTTATTTAAATGATTTAATTATTATCTCTCTCATTTTGAAACAAAAAAAATCCGTGAACTTTTGCAGTGTACGGAGGTTCTCGACTACCTACTATCACATACAAGAAAGCCCACGGAAATCCGCAGGCGTTTCAACTTCCTTTTGTGATAGTACTTTGAATTGTCGAGATTCCCGTACGCAAAGAAAAAGCAGAAACGCTTCTATATTACTTTATTCTCTTCTATTTCATCAATTTACTTTAGTTAAATTTTAATTAAATACATTTATCACCTTTTTACAAAGGCAGGTTATCATGTTTTTTGGCGGGATTTTCCAAACGTTTGGTTTGGATGGCCCTCAACGCCTTGATAACACGATAACGGGTGTTTCTGGGTTCAATTACATCGTCTATATAGCCATAGCGTGCGGCATTGTAAGGATTGCAGAAAAGATTGTTGTATTCTGTCTTTTTAGCCAAAGCGGCTTCCATTTGTTTTTGAGGATCCGTTTCCGCTTTAATTTCTTTAGCATACAGCACTTCCACAGCACCGTCGGCACCCATTACGGCAATTTCGGCTGTCGGCCATGCATAATTCACATCGTTACGCAATTGTTTGCAGCCCATCACTATATGCGAACCGCCATAGGATTTGCGCAAAGTCACCGTCACCTTGGGTATGGTGGATTCACCATAAGCATAAAGCAATTTAGCTCCGTGGGTAATCACACCGCCATATTCCTGAGCTGTGCCGGGCAAAAATCCGGGTACGTCCACCAATGTTACTATAGGAATATTGAAAGCATCGCAAAAACGTACAAAACGGGCACCCTTACGGGATGCGTTGATATCCAAAACTCCCGCCATATGAGACGGCTGGTTGGCAACCACACCCACCGACATGCCTCCCATACGGGCAAAACCGGTGATAATGTTTTTGGCATACATGGGTGCTATTTCCAAAAATTCCCCATGGTCCACTATAGAGGCTATCACTTGCTTGATATCATACGGCTTGTTAGGATTATCGGGAATAATGGCATTCAAACTGTCTTCCACTCTTTCTATGGGGTCAGTACATTCCACTTCCGGAGTGGTTTCCATATTATTGGACGGCAAATAGCTCAACAAACGGCGTATCATGGCTATACCTTCGGTTTCGTCTTCCACCACCAACTGTGCCACCCCCGATTTGGAACCGTGCACGCTGGCACCGCCC
Organism: Bacteroidales bacterium; assembly: GCA_017616775.1. Lineage (GTDB taxonomy): Bacteria > Bacteroidota > Bacteroidia > Bacteroidales > WCHB1-69 > UBA1205. Next base: position 11,492 of record JAFZXM010000044.1, on the reverse strand, counting down.
AATTCCTCGGTGGTAACATTTTCGCCCAACACGGTTTTTACCACCTTGGGACCGGTAAGGAACATATAGCTTGTATTCTTTACCATCATCACAAAATCGGTAAGAGCGGGAGAATATACGGCACCGCCTGCACAAGGACCGAAAATGGCCGATATTTGAGGCACCACGCCTGAAGCCAAAATATTACGTTCAAATATTTCGGAATAGCCTGCCAAACTGTTCACACCTTCTTGAATACGGGCACCGCCGGAATCGTTGATGCCTATCACCGGTGCTCCCATCTTCATGGCCAAATCCTGCACCTTGCATATTTTGGCGGCATGCATCTCCGACAAGGAACCTCCCGAAATAGTGAAATCCTGAGCAAACACATACACCAAACGGCCGTCTATGGTTCCGTAACCGGTAACCACACCATCGGTCAACGGGTGTTCTTTGTCCATACCAAAATTAGTGCAACGATGTGTCACAAACATATCCAATTCTTCAAAACTGCCTTCATCCAATAGCATAGCTATACGTTCACGGGCAGTCATTTTACCCTGACTATGTTGTTTTTCAATACGTTTTTCACCGCCTCCGAGTCTTGCTTTGGTTCTCAACTCCAGCAATTCTCTTACTTTATCTTGCATTGCCATATTTCTATAACTTTTAATGTTTCAACAATTTATTTTATTCTTGTGGCTTTTCACAAAATTCTGTCAACACACCTCCGGTGGATTTCGGGTGCAGGAAAGCAATATTCAAACCTTCCGCACCTTTGCGGGGATGTTGGTCGATTAAACGAATGTCTTTTTGGGCCGTTTCTTCCAAAACATGCTCCAAATCGTTGACAGCAAATGCTATGTGATGCACACCGGTGCCTCTTTTTTCTATAAAAGATGCAATGGTGCTGTCTTCACTGGTCGGTTCCAACAATTCTATTTTGGTTTGTCCTACCATAAAGAAAGCGGTTTTTACTTTTTGGTCTTTTACTTCTTCTATTGCATAGCATTTCAAACCCAAAACTTTTTCATAATACGGAATGGCTTCATCCAAACTCTTTACTGCTATGCCAATATGTTCTATATGTGTTGGTTTCATATCTATTCTTATATTTTATTACTACTTATTTTCTTAACCGAGGAATCCTAACAACATACCTGCTGCCACAGCGCTGCCTATCACTCCCGCCACATTGGGGGCCATGGCGTGCATGAGCAGATAATTGGTTTTGTCGTAATGCAAACCCACCTCCTGCGATACACGGGCGGCATCGGGCACGGCCGATACGCCTGCATTGCCTATCAAAGGATTGATTTTATTGCCCTCTTTGAGGAACAGATTCCAGAATTTTACAAATAACACTCCCGTGGTGGTGGCTATCACAAACGATGCAGCACCGAGACCGAATATCAATATTGATTTGGAAGTAAGAAAAGTGGTGGCTTGTGTGGAAGCACCCACCGTTAAACCTAACAATATGGTAACTATATCCATCAAAGAATTAGCTGCCGTATTGGCCAAACGACGGGTAACACCGCTTTCTTTCAACAAATTGCCGAAGAACAACATTCCCAACAAAGGAAGACCCGAAGGCACCAAAAAGGTGGTTAACAACAAACCTACTATGGGGAATATTATTTTTTCTGTTTGGGTACAGGTTCTTGCCGGTTTCATTTTAATTCTACGTTCTTTGTCGGTGGTTAACAGTTTCATAATAGGCTGTTGGATAACAGGCACCAATGCCATATATGAATAAGCCGACACCGCAATGGCGCCCATCAAATCAGGAGCCAATTTGGAAGAAAGGAATATGGCGGTAGGACCGTCGGCTCCGCCGATAATACCTATAGCACCGGCCTCTGCAGGCGTAAATCCCAATAAAGTGGCTGCTATATATGCTCCGAATATTCCGAATTGGGCGGCAGCCCCTATCAATACCAATTTAGGATTGGATATTAATGCGGAAAAATCGGTCATGGCACCTATTCCTAAAAATATCAGCGGAGGATAAAAGCCTTTTACCACCCCCAAATATAAATAACTCAACACGGAACCATCCTCATATATGCCGATTTGAAAACCGGGCATAAAAGGAATATTTCCTATTAACATTCCAAAACCTATCGGAACCAACAACATGGGCTCCCATTTTTTTGCTATTCCCAAATAAACGAACAGCAAACCTATCGCAATCATAATAATATGACCCGATGTTGCATTTGCAAAACCCGTAAATGACAAGAATTGCTGAATGTTTTCTGATATTGTTGATAAAAAACCCATTTTATTATCCTATTAATATTAATACATCTCCTTCTTGCACGCTATCGCCTTTACTTACCTTTACAGCTTTCACCACACCGTCTTTATCCGATTCTATGGAATTTTCCATTTTCATAGCCTCGAGCATCAACACTTTTTGACCGGCCTTGACGGTATCTCCCACGTTGACATATATTTCCAGCACCACCCCGGGAAGAGGCGTTTTTAAAGGTTTGGCTTCCCCGCTGTCCGATACGGAGGCAGGTGCTGCCGCAGCCGGCGCTGCCGCAGCGGCTGCAGGACGGGGCCGAACCACCGGTGCGGGCGCTACAACAGGCATATCCGTTAATTCCACTTTATGCGAATTGCCGTTAACAATTACATTAACTGTATTTTCTTCAGGATCTTCCACTGAAACGTTATAATCAGTGCCGTTAATTTTAAATTTATATTCTTTCATTATTCTTATCTTTTCTTCTTATTTTTGAATAGGTGATTTTCTAAATATCATGGATTTGTTTTCCCATGCCGAATGTTGGTTCAATCCGCGGTTGAGACAGAAACCCGTGGCCTCCACTTCGTGCATATCGTTGAAATACATATGCAATGCCATGGCTATGGCCGCTATCTCCTCTTCCTGACCACCCGCTGCCGGCTTGGCCTCCACTTCCGGCTTTGACGGCTTAACAGTCTCTTTTACATCCTTCTTATTACCATGCTGCTGAAAATATTTTCCTGTATATTTAAACACCACAGACACCAGGAATAATATAATGAACACCACCGCCATACATGTAAGGGTGATGATTAAGCCGTAAGGATCCTTCCGGCCGATAGCCTCCGCACGGGTTTCCCCCGAAGATTTTACATTCTCCGCTTGCGGTGTAGGCTCCGGCAATATAACCCATTCCGCATTTTTGTCTTTCCAGCCCTCATCGTCTTTCTTACCCCAGGACACATCTGCCTTTTCACTTGACAGAGAATATAAAAAGCTATCTACCAGTACCTTTCCGCTTTGATCGTAAATGGCTAAATAGGAACTGTCGCCAATGAGACAATCGGTATCCGTCAATGTGAAATTTACATGAAATGTACCACGAGAAGATTCGCCGTCGGCATAAAACAGAACACGCTCTCCCGGAGACAGAATAGTATTAGGGTCATTCTTGGGAATACGATACTTGCGGCTATTGTTAATGTCGTTAGTAACAAACCATCCTCCTATATTGATGGTTCTATTGCCAAGATTATATATTTCAAACCATCCGCAATGCTCTCCGTAATTGTCTACACAAGTATTTTCATTGTACACCAATATTTCATTGATACGAATATCGGATAACCCTTGAGCTCTTATGCCATAAGAGCAAAAAAGCACCATCAAGAGGATAAAAATAACTTTTTTCTTTGCCATCTCTTAATTTATATACTTAATTTTTAATTATTTACTCTCTCACGTGAAACTATTTCGCGAGATTGCAAATATATTTTTTTTTTCACACAAAAGCAATCCTTATCCCAATTAATTCAATTTTTTTTATATCTTTTTGTATTACAAATATATAACTCTTGTTTTTGAGCATAAAAACGCACCATTCAGCCCTTAAAACTACGCTTATATTTCCATTGGACCAAGCAACTGTATGTGAAAATATGAAAAAAAATGATACCTTTGCATTATCATTTATATATAAACAATATGGGATTAATTTTATTAGTATTTGCAATCGGCTATTTATTAATAGCATTAGAACATCCGATTAAAATTAACAAAACCGCTACCGCTTTATTATTAGGAGTGGTGTTATGGACCATTTACGCTCTTTCTTGCAGTATATTCGGTCCTATACAAGGAATATCGTGCGGAGAAGAATGGCGTACCGTTTTGCACAACAATTTAATATTGCATTTGGGCAATACGGCCGAGATAGTGTTCTTTTTGTTAGGAGCCATGACGATAGTCACCCTGGTGGACGAATACCAAGGATTCCGCTTAATTACCGATTTGATAAAAACCAATAATAAACGAAAACTACTTTGGATACTTTCATTCATCACATTTTTCTTATCTGCGGTGTTGGACAATATGACCACCTCTATTGTAATGGTAGCCTTATTACGTAAACTGATAGCAGATAAAAAAGAAAGATGGCTTTTTGCCGGTATGATTATTTTGGCCGCCAATGCCGGCGGTGCATGGTCGCCCATAGGTGATGTTACCACCATTATGCTATGGATAGGAGGGCAGGTTACCACCATCAACATTATGGTCAAAACATTCTTAGCCAGCATGGTTTGCATGATAGTGCCCATTTTGATACTCAGCCCGAAACTTCAAGGAGACTTTGAACGCCCGCAATCCAACGATGATGACGCCATCATGAGCAAACGATATCGCATTTTGATATTCGCCATAGGTATTTCTGCATTGATATTTGTACCCATATTCAAAACCATCACCCACCTTCCGCCCTATCTCGGCATGCTTTTCGGGGTGGCTGTATTATGGATAATCACTGAAATTATCAGCAGAAAAAACGAAAAGGCCGGCATGAAATTACCCACCGCCGCCTCTACGCTTGAACATATAGATACTCCGAGCATATTGTTTTTCCTGGGAATATTAATGGCCGTAGCTTGCCTGGAAACATGCGGAGCCCTGGGAAAATTATCCATAGGTTTGAACAATACCTTCCTCAATTCCAATATCAAAATAGGTAACGAACCTGCAGGATTCTTTATCATAGACCTTATCATAGGCATTATTTCTTCCATAGTGGACAATGTACCATTGGTAGCCGGCACCATGGGCATGTATCCTATCGGTATGGAAGACCCCACTTTTATAGTCAACCACCCGTTCTGGGAATTTTTAGCTTATTGCGCAGGCACAGGCGGAAGTTTGCTTATCATAGGTTCTGCCGCAGGGGTGGCTGTTATGGGCATGGAAAAAATAGATTTTATATGGTATCTCAAAAAAATATCATGGCTCGCCCTGATAGGATACATTGCAGGCGCTATCGTTTATATTATTACCGATATCACCCTGTTTGAAAAAATTGAATGGTTTAGAAACCTTGTGTAAAAGAAAAAATATTCCACAAAAAAAGCAGTTTTTAACTGCTTTTTTTGTGGTTTGCAATGCCGGAAAGCATACTGACAGGTGCACTGAAACCATATTTCCGCCCGATTCCGGCACCTCCGTGCAATTAAGACAATCATATTTTAAATATAGAGAAAAAAAATGCTATCTTTGCAAGATTATTATTTTTAATACAATGGAGAAAATAGAAAAGACAAATTTCATAAATGATAACACTGATAACGAAGAAGATATCAACATATCATGCGATCATAGTTATGAAGCCGACCATATAGCAGCCAATGTGTTTTTAACGCGTGGATTATCAGCAACACCTTCACCCGGTGAAAACAACAAACATCTCTATTGCCACGAATGCAGCAAATTAAACACCTATAATTGGTTGGGCGATATAGAAAAAAACGATATCAACACCCGATTTCCCATAGCAGAAGTGCAATTTAAAAACAGTCACAAAGATTTTTTCCTTCTGCCTAAAGACGATCCGTTTGAAATAGGTGACATAGTGGTTACCGAATCGGCTACGGGGCACGATATCGGCATTATATCCCTTATGGGAAACGCGGTAAAACTGCAGATGAAAAATAAAAATGCCAAAGAAGTCACCAAAAAAATATATCGGAGAGCCAAAAGCAGCGACATAGAAAAATGGATAAGCGTGGTGGAAAAAGAAAATGACACCATGATGCGCTCCCGCTATACTGCTTGGGACATCAATTTAGATATGAAAATCAACGATGTGGAATTTCAGGGTGACGGTTCCAAAGCTATTTTTTATTATTCCTCCGATGAACGTGTGGATTTTAGAGAGCTGATAAAAATATTGGCAGAGAAATTTCATATCAGAATAGAAATGAGACAAATAGGCGTCCGGCAAGAAGCAGCCCGCCTGGGTGGTATAGGATGTTGCGGAAGAGAAATATGCTGTGCCTCCTGGCTCAACAATTTTCAAACGGTATCCACCAATGCCGCCCGTACCCAACAATTATCGCTGAATCCCCAAAAATTGGCGGGTCAATGCGGCAAACTCAAATGCTGTCTCAACTTTGAAAATGAAGCCTATGTGGAAGAGCTCAAACATTTCCCCGACATACACACCGTGCTCAAAACCGAAAAAGGGGAAGCCTATTGCCACAAAATAGATATATTCAAAAAATTGATGTGGTATGCCTATAAGCAAGATTCTTCACACATGTTTTACGCTATTCCCACCGATAAGGTAAAAGAAATCATAGCCCTGAACGCCGAAAACAAAAATGCAACACAATTGGAAGATTATGCCGAAATCAATCAAGGCAAAAGCGAAGACACCAATTACAACACTGATGATTTTAAACAAATTAACGATTAACGGCATGAATATCATAAAAAAAACACTGCTGCCGGTTATTATAATATGTTGCATGTCCTGCAACAATACAGACTATGCAGTACAAATCAACAATAATATCCCGAACATGACGTGGTATTATGACCAAACCTCCGCATTTTCATTCAACATTGCCGATACATCCCATCCCTATATTTTGGGTTTATGCATCCGATACAACAACGACTATCCCGATGCCAACCTCTATACATTTATTCACACCACATTTCCCAATGGAGAGCAAGCATGCGATACCGTATCCATAGACCTTTTTATGCCTGACGGCACTCCCGCAGGTAATGGCCGGCATATGCAAGAACTCAATGTAAATATCAGCAGGATAACATTCCCCCAATTGGGCGATTACCGCATAGAAATAGAACAAGCCACCCGCCACGACACCCTTCCCGGCATAGCTTCTATAGGCATATATCTGATTAACGAACCTCAAAATCAAGATTATGGCACAAAAAAGAAAACGAATAACAAAAAAAACACAGGTATTGCTACCTTATGGAAATGTTTCGGCATTTTTTGGGCATGCGTGGTACTGTTTTTTGCACTCATCGCATTAGGATGGCTGGGATTCATGCCTTCATTTGAAGAATTGGAAAATCCCAAAACCAATTTGGCCACCGAAATCATCTCTGAAGACGGTTATGTATTGGGCACCTATTATGTGGAAAACCGTTCCAATGTGCATTATGCCGATTTGCCGCAACATTTGGTAAACGCTCTTATTGCTACCGAAGACGCCCGTTTTTACGAACATTCCGGCATAGATATCAAAGCTCTTTTCCGCGTGGCAAGCGGATTGGCATTCGGCAGCAACAAAGGTGGAGGCAGCACCATTACCCAACAATTGGCAAAGAATCTTTTCCCAAGGGAGAGTGACAGAAATATTTTTGAAATATCTTTTGCCAAATTCAAAGAATGGGTGGTGGCAGTAAAATTGGAACGTGCCTATTCCAAAGAAGAAATCATCGCCATGTATCTTAACACCGTTGATTTCGGCAACTTGTCCCACGGCATACAAACCGCTGCCAAAACCTATTACAATGCCCGTCCTTCGGAACTTACCGTGGATGAATGCGCCATGCTGATAGGCATGCTGAAAGCTCCTACCAAATACAATCCCAGACGTAATCCCGAAAATGCCCTCAACCGCAGAAATACTGTGCTGTCCCAAATGCACAAATACAAATATCTATCGGACAAAGAATACGAAACCTATAAACAAACACCCATCAACATGTCCAAATTCACCCTGCAAGACCATAAAATGGGTACGGCAACCTATTTCCGTGAATTTTTGCGATTGGAATTGGACAAATGGGCCAAAGAAAACCCCAAACCCGACGGCAGCACATGGAATATATACAAAGATGGCCTTAAAATATATACCACCATCAATTACAAAATGCAAAAATACGCCGAAGAGGCGGTAGATGAATGGATATGCAAGGAATTGCAAAACCGTTTTTTCAAAGAATGCAAAAACAATAAAAACGCCCCTTTTGTCAATATTTCCGCCGAACAAACCGAAAATATCATGAACAGGGCCATCAGGACATCGGACAGATACCGCACTTTGAAAAAAGAAGGTTTGAGTGAAAAAGAAATTCTTGCCAACTTTAAAAAGCCCACACAAATGTGGGTGTACAGCACCCACGGTGACATAGACACCGTGATGTCCCCTCTGGATTCCATTCGCTATATGAAATCATTCCTCAACTGCGGTTTTATGGTCATGGACCCTCATTCGGGATATGTAAAAGCCTACGTGGGCGGCACCGACTACCGCTATTTCCAATACGACCATGTCACCAAAGCCCAACGGCAAGTGGGCTCCACGTTCAAGCCTTTTGTATATACCATAGCCATGCAAGAAGGAGAATATTTTCCCTGCTCTATGGTTCCTAATCTGCCCGTAACCATTGAAACCCCCGGCAGCGCGCCATGGACACCCCGGAATTCAAGCAAATATAAAGTGGGCCAAATGATTACCCTCAGCGAAGCCCTGGCCCAATCTTTGAACAATGTATCCGCCTATTTAATGAAACGGTATGGCCCCGCGGCCGTAATTCAAATGATACGCAAAATGGGTATGACCAGCGAGATACCGGAAGTGCCTGCCATTTGCCTGGGAGCATGCGAACTTACACTATACGAAATGGTGGGCGCCATCAACACTTTCAACAACAAAGGAGTATATGTAAAACCGATGTTTATCACCAAAATATGCAATAGCAAAGGTAATGTATTAGCCACTTTTTCCACCACTCAAAATGAAGTGATGGACGAACTTTCCGCCTACAAAACCGTCAGATTAATGCAGGGTGTGGTCAATTCGGGTACTGCAGTACGATTAAACTACCGTTACAAACTCAATATGCCCATGGCGGGAAAAACAGGCACCACCGACAACAATTCCGACGGATGGTTTATGGGCTATACACCTCTGCTCACCGCAGGCGTATGGGTGGGATGCGAAGACAGATCCGCCCACTTCAGAGCCACAGCCGAAGGCCAAGGCGCCAATTCGGCTTTGCCGGTGTGGGCATTGTTTATGCACAAATGTTACGAAGACCCTTCATTGGGATTGGAAAAAATTGATTTCGAACGACCGGAAAGCCTGGACATGGACCCTTCGCTTTTCAATTGTAAAGAATTCAACGCTGAAATAAGAGCCGGTGAACAAAAATTTGACTTTGAATGACAGACACCTCATCCGAACTGATGTATGCCATTGCCCTGAGCAATATTCCCGAAGTCGGCTCCATTATAGGACGCAAACTGATTTCTATGATGGGCAGTGCTCAAAATGTACTTACCGCCGATAAAAAAATATTGGTCAATTACGAACATCTTCCCCTGTATTTAGCCGATAATATTATCAAAAATAAAAACACAGCCTTACAAAAAGCGGAAAATGAAATATTGTTCATGCAAAAAAACAATATTTCCGCCTTGCTTTACAACGATGACGATTATCCTGACAGACTACGGCAATGCCCTGATGCCCCTTTGGTATTGTTTTCCAGAGGAAATTTCAACGCCAATGCACAACATTGCTTAGCCATAGTGGGCACCCGCAAATGCACCCCCTACGGCATCAACAGCACTAAAATGATAGTGGAACAATTGGCGGAATACAACCCCTTGATAATAAGCGGCCTGGCATTAGGCATAGACACTGCCGCCCACCAGGCAGCCTTGGAAAACAATTTATCCACTGTCGGCATTTTAGGACATGGTCTCAAATTTATCTTCCCCGCCTCCAACCGGGGGCTGGCCAAACGTATGCTTGACCATGGCGGGGTGATGACGGAATTCACCAGTGACACCTGCGGAGATGCTTTTAACTTTCCGCGCAGAAACCGTATTATCGCAGGCATGGCAGACGCAATAATAGTAATAGAAGCTCATGCCCGGGGAGGCGCTCTTATTACCGCCAATTTAGGATTTTCTTATGCCAGAGATGTGTTCGCTTTGCCGGGAAAAGCCACCGATACGGCTTCCGCCGGTTGCAACAATTTGATAAAGAACAATAAAGCGGCTCTTATCACCTCCGGCGACGATATTGCCGGCCTGATGAATTGGATAGGCAAAAACAAAAGAAAAAACAAAAAAAACGAATTACAACAACTGCTTATCAACTTCGATCCTACAGAACAAAGTATTTTGCAAGCCTTGCAACAAAATGAAGGCATTAATATAGATGAATTGGCATTAATCACCGACATAGATCACCTGACTTTGGCTAATGTACTGCTATCATTAGAATTACAAGGTTATATTGTATGTATGCCCGGCAAAAAATATTATTTACATTTACAATAAATATTGATGAAAAAATTACACATCCGCAACGTCCGCTTTTATCTGATCAAACTGCTGCTCACCACATTTTCTATTGTATTCGCTGCATGGATACTGCAAAAAGGCATACATATTGAAGACCCCAAACTCACCACAGGCATTATCATAGCCTGCACACTTATATTAATCAATATGTTTATCCGCCCTCTGCTGATAATGTTTACCATTCCTTTGTCCATAGCAAGTTTCGGCATTTTTATTATCTTTATCAATGCCTTTGTGATTCAATTGGTGGATTTTTTAGTCCCGAAATTCTCCGTTGACAATTTCGGTTGGGCGTTGCTGTTCAGCATTATAGTATCTTTCTGCACCACCCTGTTGGAAGGGATAGGCAATACCAAAATAGTAAAAATTTCTCAAGATGATGATTTTTCGGACTACGAAGAGGTGTAAGTAAAAACACCATACACTTACAAATTTACCTTAAAACTTCTTTGTAAACATCCCCATTTTACACCCTCATCAGCTATAATCAACTCAACGATTTCAAAGAATTCAACAATTTAAGTGGACAATTATTGTTCAACTTTTAATATGCTGATTTTTTAATGGGCTCTAATGTTTTTTTATTGTTTTACAATTTTTTTAGCAATAACAGTTTCATCAGTTTCAATAGACAACAAATATATTCCTTGCGGCAAAGAAGATATATCTACACTTGTCTTATTACTTTTTTGCTCTTTCAGCAAAACTCCCAGTAAATTGTATAATTTGATGCTTTTTATCTTCTCTTCAGGAAAGTCTATATAGATATATATAATGCTCCCCAAAAACTGGACCAACGACTAAAGTGATTATCTTTGCACAAAATTTTAAAAAGATGAATAATATCACAAAGAAGAGTCGCCGGAAATTCACGGCGGAGTTCAAGGCGAAAGTTGCCTTGGAAGC
>JAFZXM010000043.1 GCA_017616775.1 Bacteroidales bacterium | reverse complement strand
TATTTATTTTTTGAAATTTAATGCCTTTTTCCCAAAAATACCCTTAAAATAAACCCATTTTTCATGAAAACACCCCCCTCAACACCCCCCAAAAAAACCGACTGCCATGATTATTTCGCATGCTTTTTACCGCTGCAACGGAAAATTCAATACTATAGCAACACCAAAAATTGTTATACATATATATTATATATAGGATTAAATATTTGCCGATAAAATGCTACCTTTGTTCCCGACAAAAATTATATGAATATGAAAAGAGGTTTTGGAAGCGATAATCATTCCGGCATAAGCACAGAAGTGCTGAAGGCTATAGAAGAAGCAAATATGAATCACGCCATGGCGTATGGCGAAGATGAATATAGCGAACATGTCAAACAAATATTCAAACAACATTTCGGACAACAAGCGGAAGTATATTTTGTATTCAACGGAACCGGAGCCAACACATTGTGCATAGACAGCATGACCCGCTCTCACGAAGCTGTGATATGCTCCGATACCGCCCATATTAACGTGGACGAATGCGGTTCCATACAACGTATTGTAGGCTGCAGACTATTGGTTGTCCCCACTCCCGACGGCAAACTTACACCGGAATTAATTCGCACGCAGATGCATGGTTTCGGCTTCCAACATCACTCACAGCCCAAAGTTATCAGCATTACCCAGCCCACGGAATTAGGAACACTTTACACCATAGACGAAATAAAAGCAATAGTAGAATTGGCACATGCTCATAATATGTATGTTCATATGGACGGGGCCCGTTTGGCTAATGCTGCGGTTGCGCTAAACTGTTCATTTTACAATCTCACTACACAATTAGGCATTGACACGCTGTCTTTTGGCGGCACAAAAAACGGACTGATGATGGGCGAATCCGTAGTTATTCTTAATCCCGACTTATTGCCGAATTTTTTATATCGGCGTAAACAGGCCATGCAACTTTGCAGTAAAATGCGATTTCTCGCCGTTCAATTCCAAGCTTATTTCAATAATGATTTATGGAAAACCAATGCATCCCATGCCAATAAGATGGCACAATTGCTCTATCAGGCAATACGGGACATTCCTCAAGTAAAAATAATGTATCCCGTACAAGCTAACGCTGTGTTTGTACAATTACCCCGTCATATATGGACTCAACTTCAAAAAGCATATTTTTTCTATGATTGGGACGAAAATAAAAACATTGTAAGATGGATGTGCAGTTTTGATACCGCCGAAGAAGATATTCGTCACTTTGTAAACACACTTGCACAGATAATACAACAATAAAACAGGGCTGATTTTATTAAAAAAATCAGCCCCGTTAAGAATAAAAAACCGGGAAAGGTTTATACCTCCCACGTATCTCCGCTATTGAGCAAATCGTCTACACATTTGTATTTTGCATTAGCTTGAGCACTCTCCATTTGTGCTTCGAACATTTCTGTGTAAGTCGGCTTTTTCACTGCTCTGATAACACCTACTGCTACAGGCAAATCACCATGCATACGAGCCAACATCATATGAACACCCGTATCTTCAATGGTTTCATCGTGTACCATAAGATCATCCACGGTAATGCCGTTTTCGCCTATGGTTACCGATTCCAGACAACGTCCGTTGAAACGAAGTCCTTTGTCTCTATTTTTACCGTATATCATGGGTTTGCCGTGTTCCAACACTATAATTTTGTCTTCACGCACTTCCCTGTCGGTAATGTCAGCATGTGCCCCGTTATTGAATATCATACAATTTTGCAACACTTCCACTACAGATGAACCGTTGTGTTCTGCTGCACACTGCATGATTTCGGTAGTCAATTTAGGGTTCACATCCAAAGCTCTTGCAAAAAAAGTACCTTGCGCACCCATCACCAATTCTCCCGGATTAAAAGGATAGTCAATGGTTCCGAAAGGAGATGTTTTGGTTACTTGACCGAATTTGGTGGTAGGAGAATATTGTCCTTTTGTCAATCCGTAGATTTCATTATTGAAAATGGTGATGTTGACATCCAAATTTCTACGGACTATATGGATAAGATGGTTACCTCCTATTGCCATGGAATCGCCGTCACCCATATTAATCCATACGCTCAATGACGGATTGGCTATTTTGATACCTGTTGCAATAGCACAAGCTCTGCCGTGTATACCATGAAAACCGTAAGTATCCACATAATAAGGTATTCTTGATGAGCACCCTATACCGGAAACCATGCATATATTTTCCTTTTTGTGATGGGTTTTCGGGAAAACATTCAACAATGAGGACAAAATGGCATGGTCACCACAACCGGGACACCATTTCACCATTTGGTCACTTGTGAAATCAGCTTTTGTTAATTCGACATTAGATTCAGGAACAAAATGTCTTTCCATTGTATGTGTCATATCTTATTCTCCCAAAATTTCGTTAAACTTTTCTTTTAATTCTGTAACCTCAAAAGGCAAACCCATAATCTTACTATATTGTTGCATGGGATATTGAGGATATTTTCCGCGAAGATAACTTAAAAATTGTCCGTTGTTAAGTTCGCAAACAACTATCTTCTTATATTTCTTCAAAATATCTTCAGTATTTTTAGGCAACGGCATAATATAATTGAAATGGGTGTATGCCACTTTCTTGCCTTCATTGTTCATTTCTTCCACTGCCAAAGTAAGTGCACCTGCTGTGCCGCCCCAGCCGATTACCAACAAATCGGCATCAGGATTTCCCTGCACTTCTTGATCGGGTATGTAATTGGCCACTCTGTTCACCTTTTCCTGACGGTTATACACCATCAATGCATGTATTTCGGGATCGGTGCTGAGATTACCTTCCGGTGCTTTTTCCAAACCACCCACTCTGTGACGCAAACCTTCCATTCCCGGCAATGCCCATTGGCGTGCAAAAGTTTCCGGATCTCTATAGAAAGGTTTGTAATCAGGATCGTTAGGCGTAGCCAAACGAGGTGTAATGCTTGGTAAATCTGCCACTTTGGGTATTCTGAACAATTGTGAACCGTTACCGAGATATCCGTCGGTGAGCAAAATAACGGGTGTCATATGTTCCAATGCTAATTTTGCAGCCATATATGCCCAATAGAAACAATTGGCCGATGAAGAAGCCGCCACCACTATCAATGGAGCTTCACCGTTACGGCCATATAATGCCTGTGCCAAATCCGACTGTTCGGTTTTGGTAGGAAGCCCCGTGGAAGGACCACCTCTCTGAACATCTATCACCACCAAGGGCAACTCTGTCATTACCGCCAAACCCAAAGCTTCGCTTTTTAAAGACAAACCCGGACCCGAAGTGGAGGTACATGCCAATGCTCCTGCATAAGATGCTCCTATTGCGGAACTGATGCCTGCTATCTCATCTTCAGCCTGAAATACCCTTGCGCCCAAACCTTTGTGCTTAGCCAATTCCACCATCACATCGGTAGCAGGCGTGATAGGATAAGAACCCAAAAACAATTTTCTGCCGCTACGTTCGGATGCTGCAAGCAATCCCCATGCAGTAGCCACATTACCTGTAATATTGCGATATGTTCCTTTCGGCATTTTAGCAGGTGCTATTTCCACTATCTTGGAATGGATAAGCTCCAATTTATCAGCATATTCATACCCTTCTGTGAGCACTGCTTTGTTTAATTTAACCACATCCGGCTTTTTGGCAAATTTTCTGTCCAAATAAGCATAAGTCTGGTCTAATTTTTTATGGGTGAGATAAAATATCATTCCCAATGCGAACATATTACGGCATTTGGAGGTAACCGATTTCTCCACACCCATATCCGTACCTATTTTTTCCGTAAAGGAAGTGATGGGCGCTTTGATGATAGTATAGGCACGCTCCAATTCATCGGTAAACGGATTGCCTTCATAACCGGCCTTTGCCACGGCATTTTCGGTAAAGGTATCTATATCCAATATAATGGTGGCACCCTTTTTGGCCCATTTGATTTGAGACTTCAACGAAGCCGGATTCATGGCAACCAATATATCACATTTATCACCTGAGCTGTAAATGCGTGAACCTACATGTGTTTGGAAACCGGACACACCCGCTATCGTATTATGCGGAGCGCGGATTTCAGCAGGATAATCAGGGAATGTAGCAATATCATTACCTGTTAACGCAGACGCATCAGAAAACAATGTTCCCGATAATTGCATTCCGTCACCGGAATCACCGGAAAATCTAACCACTATGTCATCTTTTTGAACAACGTTTGGATTCTTTTCTATCATATTATCAATTTGTTTATTATATTTCTTTTTTGAATTAAGCAATTTGCAAATGTATAGTTTTTATTGCAATAAAATCTTCTTTTTTCAGCATTTTTTTCAGCATTTTTCATTTTATTTTTATTCCCAAAACAAATTGATTTTTTATTCAAAATACGGACCCTTTCTCTAAAAAAAATATTACTTTTGCAAGTTAACATATTCATTTTTTTAAATAATACAATTACCATATAATTAGATTTTTACATAAAAATGACATATCATCTTATCATACTGCTGTTAGGAACAGGTACTTTTACACTGTCAATATTGGTCAACTATTTTCTTCTTCACTATTCCGGCAAACGCTTCGCAAAAGACGCCCCTGTTAATTCGCCCCGATGGGAAACCAAACAAAAACCGGTCATGGGGGGAATCTCATTTTTTATCGGTTTTATCGTATCGCTTTTTGCCTATTTTTTATTCACCGATACACCTATTGACAACAAACTACAAATATGCTCTGTTATCGCATGCATTTCTTTGGCATTTGTATTGGGTTTGTACGACGATTTGCACAATGCATCGGTTGCAGCCAAATTTTGTTTTCAATTTTTGATAGCCATTATACTAATAATAAGCGGCATACATATCAATTGTTTTCCTATCGCATGGATCAACTATTGTATCACCATATTGTGGGTGGTGGGGCTTATTAATTCATTAAACATGTTAGACAATATGGACGGAGTTACCGCCATGGTTTCTGTCGGCATTATCAGCGGCATACTCGCCCTATCTCACCTTTACGGGCATATCAACATGGTGGATTCTTTCATTCTGCCCGGTATTGCATGCGCGGTAATAGGATTTTTATTTTTCAATTTCTATCCTTCCAAAATGTATATGGGCGATATCGGCAGTTTGACGTTGGGATGCACACTGGCCATATTCAGCATACTCTACCTGTGGAATCCTGATATATATTTTCAAACATCAGGTGTACAGAACTGGGGATATGCCCTCAAAATGTCACTCTGTGTAATATTGATATTTATCATCCCCCTTTCCGACACCCTCACCGTATTTATCAAGCGTATTGCCAAAGGGCGCTCCCCGTTTGTAGGTGACAAAGGGCACACCACACACCATTTGGTATATGCAGGATTCCCTCAACGCTGGGTATGTGTTTTATACACTTGCATTACTTTGGCAGGTATAGTCACAGCAGCCTGTATTTTGAAGACAAACAATCTTATATCCTGTATCACCGGTTGCATCTATTGCCTCGGCATTTTCGGAACATTATTCGGAATTTCACTCACTCACACAGACAAAGAATAATCTATTTCATGCAAAAAAAACATTTTCTTATCGAAATCACCTTATTATGCATCATTGCAGTCATGGGAGGTATATTTCTGGTTTCATATATTAATGAAAACAAACCGGAAGATGAAGACTATAACAAAGCTTTTACAAATTCTTATTTTTTGTATGCGCCGCCGATTCCTGCAGAGCTCACTTTTTGCGGAGAGCCTGTCCCGTTAGACAGATACGATGTGCGGGAAGCTTTGGACAGAGAACTTTTGGTAAATGTATATTGGCAATCAAACATTATATTATATTGTAAAAGAGCCTATCGATATTTTCCCGCCATAGAAGCCATACTCAAAGAACAAGGCATACCCGAAGATTTCAAATACCTGGCTTTAATAGAAAGCGGATTAATGAATGTTGTATCCCCGTCCAAGGCTGTGGGATTTTGGCAAATAATGAAATCCACGGGAATATCCTACGGGCTGGAAATCAATGATGAAGTGGACCAAAGGTATTCCTTGTCCGCCAGCACGGAAGCCGCTTGCAAATATCTCAAAAATTCATACAGGCAACAAGGGTCATGGACAGCTGCCGCAGCAGCATACAACATGGGTGACGGAGGTTATCGCCGCAGTGCTGCCAATCAACACACTGCCAACTATTGGGATTTATTACTCAATAGTGAAACTTCCCGTTATGTATATAGAATATTGGCTGCCAAAATCATCCTTTCCAATCTGCCCGATTACGGCATTCACTTGAGAATAAAAGATTTATACCCGCCCATCCCTTCCAAACAGATATATATAGACACCGCTGTCGGCAATTGGGTGGATTTTGCCTTGTCCCAAGGTATCACATACAAACAGTTGCGCACCTTTAATCCATGGATACAATCAGATCATTTGTCCAACAAAAACCACACCTCCTACACCATCACCCTGCCCTTGCAGGAATACTCCGACTATCATAAACTCATTTCCGAATTGAGCAATAAAGACGATATTATCAAAAAATTATAAATTGTCAACATTCCAAAGGAATTATCACATCGGACGGAATACAAAAAAAGGTTGCTTAAAGCAACCTTTTTTTTGTGTGTTGAACATCGATTATCTTCCCAATGCTTTGATAGCTTCATTCACTTCGTTCAATTTATCCAATTCGTTCAAACGGGAATAAACCAATTTAAGCATTAAGAGTGTGTTGTAATCTTTGGGATCTATTTGATGGGATTTTTCCAAATACGGACGTGCTTTAGCCAACAAACCTTCTGCAAATTCCTTAGCTTTGTTATATTCATTATCGTCCAATATGTCATCAATATTTTTCATGATATCCACATAATTGTTGTAATAGCAATTGCCAAGGTTATAATTTGCATAGATATCGTCCGATTTCATCTCCACTGCTTTGAGCAAATATTTTTCTGCCTCTGTGTATTGTTTTTGATTGGTTAATTCCGTACCGTAATTAATTAATAATGTATGGTTATCCGGATCTTTTGCCAAGGCTTTGTTCATAATGTCGGCAGCCACTTCATTTTGCCCTGCCCACATATATATCAACGATGCCGAAGAAGCCATATCCACATCAAATTTTTCATCTGTCAAAAACATAGACTCAGCTATATTCACCACTTTTACGGCATTAGCCGTATCGTCGGCTTCTTTATACAAATTAGCCAGACGTACATAAGGATAAATATTTCCTTTCATCCTTTTTTTCACCAATGCCATATAATTGGTTTTGGCGATGTCTTTTTTACCGTTCAACTCTGCCGCATAGGCATAAATATAGGTGTTGTTATCATCGCTTCTATCTGCCACATGTGCTTTTTCTGCCAATTCCAAAGCTTTTTCCATATCGGTACCGGCACGTAACAAATCCACCGATTTTTGAATCAGCATTTGAGAACATATTTTCAACCCCATGGCAGGAGTGGGAATACGCATGCTTACGCTCACACCCGGATCCAAAGCCAATGCTTTTTCATACGATTCAAAAGCGACTTCGGCAGCATTATTGCACAAATTTTTATACACTTCGTCTTTACTATCCGCAATCAGAAGGTATATATTACCCCGATACATCCATGTTTTCGCTTCATTTTTTGTATCTTCCGCCTGCAAGCAACGTTCAATAGCGGCTTGTGCCTTATCCAAATATCCGTTACTATAATGGTTATAAGCGTTGTTCAAATCTCTTTTACCCGATTGAGCCGATGCAACTAACATTGCAAATAACAAGGCTGACATTAAAACTAACTTTTTCATATCAAACATTATTAAATTGTTTATAATTTTTTCAATTTTAACATTTATTCCATTTCTGTTCCTGTTTCTTCATTTTTGCCGTTTTCCTCAGAAATTTCCTCTGTCGGCACTTGCGTTACGGCAGCTATGCTATCCGTTTCTTTCAAATTTATAAGTCTTACTCCTTGCGCCGTACGTCCTAAAATTCTCAAATCCGCAACTTTCATTCTTATTGTAATACCACTGCGATTCATAATCATTAAATCATCTTCGTCCGTAACGTCTTTTATGGCGACCAAATTCCCTGTTTTTTCGGTTATATTAATGGTCTTCACACCTTTACCGCCTCTATTGGTTTCCCTATAATCATCCAACGAAGAGCGTTTGCCGTAACCATGCTCCGAAACCACTAATATATCCTTCTTATTATCATCTTCTACACAAATCATGCCAACCACTCTATCGCTGCTATCCGACAAGGTGATTCCTTTTACGCCGGAAGCGTTTCTACCCATGGGTCTCACCTGTTCATCGCGAAAACGAACGGCTTTTCCTGCATACGATGCCAACAATATCACCGATTTGCCGTTAGTGAGACATGCATTCAAAAGAGTGTCTCCGTCACGGACGGTAATTGCGTTAATACCATTTTTACGGGGACGGGAATATGCTTCTAACGATGTCTTTTTCACTATTCCCTTTTCAGTACATAATATTACATAATTATTATTAATATAATCTGCATCCGAAATACTCTTCAAATTGATAATGGCTTTTATATTATCACCTTCTTCCAGATTGATCAAATTCTTAATATATTGTCCTTTGGAGGTTCTTCCGCCTTCCACTATTTCAAAAACTCTCAACCAAAAACATTTGCCTTTTTCAGTGAAAAACAACAAATAATTATGATTGGTGGCGGTATAAATATGCTCTATAAAATCATCCGTTCTGCGGGTATTGGCACCAACAAGGCCTTTGCCGCCTCTGTTTTGCACCCTATACTCGTTCAACCCGGTCCGTTTTATATATCCTTGATGCGTAATGGTGATAACCACATCATCATCGGCTATCACATCTTCTATGCGGAAATCGGATGCGGCATATTCTATTCTGCTGCGTCTGTCGTCTCCATATTTAGCTTTTACTTCAAGTGTTTCATTTTTAATCACTTCCATACGCATGGATTCATCGGACAAAAAACGAGTGAGATAATCTATTTTTTCTTTCAACTCATCATATTCTTTTTGCAATTCTTCTCTTGCCAAACCGGTAAGTTGTCTCAAACGCATTTCCACTATTGCATCTGCCTGCAATTTTGAAAAATCCCATCTGTCCATCAGGCCCTGACGGGCGATATCCACCGTGTGGGATGATTTGATAAGTTCTATAATCTCATTAATGATATCCAAAGCTTTGATAAAGCCTTCCACCAAATGCATGCGTTCCTGTGCTTTCTTTAAATCGAACCGGGCACGGCGAATCACCACTTGATGACGATGATTGACAAAACAAGCTATCAAATCGCGGATGTTAAGTGTTTGCGGCCTGCCGTTGACCAATGCCACATTATTCACATTATAGGATGTTTGCAGCGGTGAATATTGATATAATTTATTCAACACCACACTCGGACGCGAATCCCGTTTCAACTCTAACACCACTCTTACATCACGTTTGGATTCATCACGTATTTCACTAATACCTTCTATTTTTCCATCTTTCACCAAATTGGCTATTTTTTGAACCATTTCGGATTTATTCACCTGATAGGGTATGCTGGTAATGATAATACGCTCATGACCGTGGGCGTGCTCGGCTTCGTCTATCACCACATCGCCCCGCATCACTATACGGCCTTTACCCGTAAGCAATGCATCTTTCACGCCATCATAACCGTAAATGGTGCATCCTGTGGGAAAATCGGGAGCTTTTACATATTGTAACAACTCTTCGGCGGTAATATCTTTATTATCGATATAGGCGACTATTCCATCCGCCACTTCACTCAAATTATGAGGAGGCATATTGGTGGCCATACCTACTGCTATGCCTGATGAGCCGTTGATAAGAAGATTGGGGATTTTGGAGGGCAAAACTGTCGGTTCCTTCAACGATTCGTCAAAATTCGGCTGCATATCCACCGTATCTTTGTCTATATCGTCCATCATATCTTCCGCCATTTTACGCATACGGGCCTCCGTATAACGCATGTGAGCGGGAGAATCGCCGTCCAAAGAGCCGAAATTACCCTGCCCTTCCACCAAAGGATAACGCAACGACCATTCTTGAGCCATACGCACCATGGCGTCATATACCGAACTGTCTCCGTGCGGATGATACTTACCCAATACTTCTCCCACTATTCTTGCCGATTTTTTAGTAGGCCCTGCGGATACATTCCCTATATCATTCATAGCATAAAGTATTCTTCTGTGTACAGGTTTAAAACCGTCACGCACATCCGGCAATGCTCTGGATACTATTACCGACATAGAATAATCTATGTATGCCGATTTCATTTGTTCTTCAATATCAACAGGAATAATTCTGCCAAAATCTTCCATTATATTTTTTTTATATTCTACAATATATTATTAATCAAATCAATGCATATTCAAATGCTAATTTACGAAAGTACAAAAAAAAACGATACCAAATGCAAAAAAAATCTTTTTTTATTCAACTTTTTTTTGTTAAAAAAAACCATCGCGCACAAAAGCACGTTAAAAGGAAATAAAGTAATTTTGTTTACTTAATAATATGGCTTTTTTTAGTATGAGCAAATGGAATTTTTCTGAAAACCTGATAAAAATATTACAAAACAGTGCACTACAAGCACAAAAATATCATAGTCCGACTATCGGTGTTGAACATATTTTTTTAAGTATGTTGGAAGGCAATTATCCTTCCATAGAGAATTTTTTCGCCTACAAAGGCATTAACACCAAATATTTGGCAGAATCCATAGGTTCCAAAATATACATACACGACGACGACTATGTGCCCAATATAGAATCATCGCACATTCCCCTGATAAAGCAGTCCACCAATTTATTGGATATTGCCGCCGTCAAAGCCAAATCCGCGAATGCCGCCCAAATAGAAGTGGAGCATTTGCTGATGGCCATAGTGTGGCAAGATTTTAACATTCCGAAAGTGATATTGAACGACAACGGCATATCGTACAACGATATTTACAACTATTTCAAGGATTTTGCGGATTCATCCTTACAATCATCCGATGACATATCCGTCAGAAACCAACATGACGACGATGAATATCCGGACGATGAAGAGGTGAATGACCTACCGAGAAGGACGGAACGCAACAGAGCAAAAGGTGCGGGAATAAAAAAGAAAAAAAGTTCCACACCCAATCTGGACGCCTACGGACGGGATTTGAACAAAGCCGCAGAAGAGGGGCGGCTGGATCCTGTGGTAGGGCGTGAAAAAGAATTGGAAAGAATAGCCCAAGTGCTTAGCAGGCGTAAAAAGAACAATCCTATACTTATAGGGGAACCCGGCGTGGGAAAATCGGCAATAGCAGAAGGTCTGGCACTCAAAATATTACAAAAACAGGTGCCCCGTATTTTGCTCAACAAACGCATAATAGCTTTAGACATAGCATCCATGCTGGCGGGCACCAAATATCGCGGGCAATTTGAAGAAAGAATGAAAAACTTATTATGGGAAGTGGAATCCAATCCCGATATCATTCTTTTTATAGACGAAATTCACACCATAGTGGGAGCCGGCAATGCTTCCGGAGCACTGGATGCCTCCAATATGTTCAAACCCGCCTTGGCCCGTGGTGAATTACAATGCATAGGCGCCACCACATTAGATGAATATCGCAATAGCATAGAATCGGACGGAGCCTTGGAACGCCGTTTTCAAAAAATATTGGTAGAGCCCACTTCGCCTGAAGAGACCATACAAATATTGAACAATATTAAAAGCAAATACGAAGACCATCACATGGTTCATTACACCGACGAGGCCATTCATGCCTGCGTGTATCTTACACAGCGCTATATTACCGACCGGTGCCTGCCCGACAAAGCCATTGACGCTTTGGACGAAGCCGGCGCCAGAGTGCATATCAACAATATAGTCATCCCCGACAATATCACCAATTTGGAAAAACAGATAGAAGCTTTGGACGAAGACAAACGTTTGGCCATAGAACAACAAAGATATGAAGAAGCCGGACGCATCCGCGATAATATCAACACCCTTCAAAAACAATTGGAACAAAGCAAAAAAGAATGGGATGAAAGTTTGAATTTAATAAGAGAAGAAGTAACGGAAGAAACCATTGCCGATGTTATCGCCATGATTACAGGCATTCCTGTCAACCGTATCAACAGCAACACCACCAATCGTCTTCAAAATATGGAAGACGAATTGAAAAACACCATTATCGGCCAAGACGATGCGGTAAAAACCATTTGCAAAGCCATTCGCCGCAATAAGGTGGGATTGAAAGATCCTTCCCGCCCCATAGGCACATTCCTGTTTGTAGGGCCGACAGGCGTAGGCAAAACTTTTTTATGCAAAATATTGGCCAAATATTTATTCGATTCGGAAGACGCCATTGTAAGAATAGACATGAGTGAATATATGGAAAAATTCTCCATCACCCGTCTTATCGGTGCGCCTCCGGGATATGTGGGATATGAAGAAGGCGGCGGACAACTTACAGAAAAAATTCGTCGCAAACCCTATTCTATAGTACTTCTGGACGAAATCGAAAAAGCACATCCCGATGTATTCAATTTGTTGCTGCAAGTATTTGACGAAGGGCATTTAACCGACAGCTTGGGCCGAAAAGTCGATTTTAAAAATACCATTATCATCATGACTTCCAATGTAGGAAGCCGTCAGCTAAAAGACTTCGGGCAAGGTGTGGGCTTTACCACCAACGCACGGCAGGAAAATTACAAAAAAGATATACAACGCACCATAGAAGATGCCATATCCAAACAATTTGCGCCGGAATTCATCAATAGAATTGACGATATCATCTTCTTCAATTCTTTAAGCAAAGAAGATATCTATAAAATTATTGACGTGGAGTTGAAACATCTCTATCAAAAACTGAACGACATCAATATACAAATATCCCTGTCGGAACCCATCAAAGATTTTATTGCCGACAAAGGATGGAGTTCCCAATACGGTGCCCGTCCGCTCAAGCGGGCCATTCAACAATACATAGAAGATGTGCTGGCAGAAGAAATTGTCAATGAATCCATTCACAATGGCGATTCACTGCTGATAGACTACAACAGTCAAGAAGAAAAGGTAATAGTGACTCATCAAGAACCCAAAATATGAGAATAGGTATTAACACCCGCTTGTTTGTCAAAGGAAGAATGGACGGTATTGCGTGGTATTCTTATGAAATAATACGCCGGCTGGTACAACATCACCCAGATGATGAATTCGTGTTCTTTTTTGACAGACAACCCGACCCTTATTTTATATTCGGTCCCAATGTAAAACCGGTGGTTGTAAAACCACAGGCACGACATCCTTTATTATGGATGCTGTTTTTTGAAATAGGAATTAAAAATGCTTTGAAAAAAGAAAAAACAGACGTATTCCTATCCACAGACGGATGGATATGCCTCCATACCGACATCAAAACCGTCAATGTGATTCACGATATCAATTTTGAGCACTTTCCGTTGATGAGTCCGCCCCTGTACAGAGCCTATTATAAATATTTCTTTCCTAAATTCGCCCGCAAAGCCGATATATTGGCCACCGTATCCAATTTTTCCCGTCAAGATATTATTTGCCATTATAATTTGGACAATAAAAAAGTGGTGGTCGCACCCAATGCCGCCGCTGATGATTTTCACGAAATCGACTTGGAGGAAAAAGAAAAAGTACGCCGACAATATAGCGGAGGTGTTCCCTATTTTATCTTTGTAGGAACCGCCAACAAACGTAAAAACATAGTCAATATACTGCTATCCTTTGAACGCTTTCGAAAAAAAGGATTTGTGGCAAAACTTATCTTTGCCGGCATGCAAAAATATTGGGATAAAGAAATGAATCAGACCTTGTTATCCATGCAATACAAACAAGATGTGATATTTACCGGATATGTGAGCACCACGGAAATGAATCGGCTCATTTCTTCTGCCGTGGCACTACTCTATCCTTCCATTTTTGAAGGTTTCGGAGTACCCATATTAGAAGCTTTCGCCTGTTCCACGCCGGTAATCACCTCCAATTGCAGCGCCATGCCGGAAGTGGCCGGAAAAGCGGCAATAAAGGTGAACCCTCTTAATATCAAAGAAATTTGCATAGCCATGGAAAAAATTCTACAAGACGACGCCCTCAGACAGTCTCTCATAGAATTAGGCAAAAACAGACTCAGCACTTTTTCCTGGGACAAAAGTGCGGATATTATCTGGAACCAAATATGCAAACTTTATAATAACCGTTAATTTGCCCCCGATATCTGTCCAAAGCACATAAAACATGTGCGATTGTTATGCGGCATTCCTTGGAATGCTCAGGCATATTGTATCGCAAGGCTTATCATGCAATCCATAAAAAAAGCACCTGAAAAGGCACTTTTTTTTGATGAAAAACGAGAATGATGCGGAGAGAAAGGGATTCGAACCCCTGGAGCTGTTACACTCAACGGTTTTCAAGACCGCCGCAATCGACCACTCTGCCATCTCTCCGTTTGCAAAAGTATAAAAAAAAACATTACGAAAACTTATTTTCAATAAAAATTAAAAACAACTATCAATCAAACACATACAGTCGTTTCGCAGGCTATTGTTTCCCGATTTCAGGTTTTATTCCGCAATATTTTGCTCCATTTGAGGTGTTATTTCTCTCCCCCTATTCATTTTTTTAGCAAACATTAACAATTTTATCGGTAATTTTAATTATCTTTGTATTTAATATTATACGATAGGAATCGTGATTGGGAATTTACTTAAACGATTGACATTGAGGCATAAAACTTGTTTTTTATGCAGTATTTTCCTCCTTATAAGTTTAAATTTATCGGGGCAGGACATTCATTTATCCCAATTTTGGCTCTCCCCTGTGGCTATCAACCCCTCTGTTGCCGGTTTTTTTGACGGCAATGCCCGCGTGGGCATCTATTACCGCAATCAATGGCGTGCCATTTCCAAACCATATCAAACCATGGGGGCTTTTGCCGATATGCCCCTGAAAAAACGGGTAAGGCAACAAGACATTTTTTCTATGGGTATCAATATAGATTTTGACCAAGCCGGTGATTCCAAATATACATCTCTGCAAGGCACTTTTTCTTTTGCCTATGCCCACGCCCTCAACCGGCTCAACAATCATTTTATCATGGGAGGGGTGGCCTTGGGCGCGGTACAACGTTCATGGGATTATTCACAATTGAAATTTGACGAACAATACAAAAACGGCATTTACGACCCAGACATTCCTTTAAGTGAAGTTTTTGCCAGAAATAAATTCATATTTTTTGATTGCGGGGCAGGAGTTTCGTGGTTTTATCAGCCCAGCGTGGATTACACCATGCAAGCGGGCATCAGCGCTTTTCACCTTAACAGGGCCTATATATCACTGTATAAAGATGATGATATACGTTTACCTGTAAAAGTATTAACCCACTTTATGGGCAGTTTTGCCATACATGAACACATTGCATTGGAGCCCAATGTATATTATGCTATACAACAGAAATACCAAGAATTTCAAATCGGGCTTAACTTTGTATATCTGTTCCGTTTTGATATTAAATGGTATATCAACAAATTTTTTGTAGGTCTGTATTACCGCTGGAACGATGCCGTATATCTGTCCACGGGCGGAGAATGGCGACGTATAAAATTAGGGATATGCTACGATTTTAATGTATCCAAACTCACCAAAGCCAGTCACGTACGGGGTGGCGTAGAGATTAACCTGTCTTATATTTTTAAAACGGAGCACACTCCGCGACAACAACGTATTCCATGTTATATTTTTTAATGATATGAACAAAACGACAATATCGGCTTTACTATTCTTCATCATATCGCTTGGATACGCACAGCAATCCAATGTTACCGGATATTGGAAATCGGCACAATTTCACGAGAACACGGGCAACATTCCCGCCGCTGTATATTTTTACAACGAAATATTGAAACATCAGCCCGAACAAAGCATACATTTTTACTATCACTATGCCCGTTTGTGCCAAAATATCAATCAATACAACACCGCTATCCAATATTTTGAAAAGGTGTGCTTATCCGACAGTATCCGATACATGCCCCAAACGTGGATAGAACTGGCTTTGGCTCAAAAAAATATTGCAGACTACAACAATGCACTGCATTCATTTAAACAATATCTGCAATATCACACCGGTGATAAAGCTTTGAACGAACGTTGCGAAAAGGAAGTGAATTTTTTAGAACACATTCACCTCTATATCAGCGACAGTGCATGGATAAATATTGAAAAAGCATCCCCTAAGATTAACGGTGAATATTCCGAATACAATGCGATACAGGATGATGATTACGGCATTTATTTTTCCTCCATACGTCCTCAATCCACCAGCAATTATAACAATCTTCTGGATGACTATTTTATCTCCAAAATATACCTGGCCCCTTATTCCTCCCATGGTTTGGGAGAAGCCTACCCTTTAACAAAACATATCAATAATGAAAAATACCATACCGGGGATTTTTGTTTTGACAATGACAAAAAACGCTTGTTTTTCAGCCGTAAAAAAATAAGTGAGAAGCACAATTATCCATGGAGCATTTGGGTGAGCACCCTCAACGACAACGGGGAATGGAACAAACCGGAGAAGCTCTGTGCCACAGTCAATGCGGGTAACAGTTCCAACAGCAGTCCGCATTTGGTTGAAACCCCCGATTTTGATATATTGTATTTTGTTTCCGACCGCAACAACGGCTACGGCGGCAATGATATATGGTACACCACCATCACCGACAAAACATATTCTCCTGCAGTCAATTTGGGGCCTGTTGTTAACACCTGTGGAAATGAAGGTTCTCCTTATTACAATCAGCATCAGCACCGCTTGTATTTTCATTCGGACTATCACGTAGGATACGGAGGCAGTGACCTGTTTTATGCAGAAGGAGAATTTGCTTCATGGCAAAACCCTGTTAATATGGGATATCCTATCAATTCCCCTGCCAATGAGAGCCATATAAAATTCAACAGCGATGACAGCAGCGGATATTTCGCCACCAACAGAAAGGGCGACCTTTTACAAAGTGAAGAAAACTGCTGTAAAGACATCTATTGTTTTGATATCAAGCCTGATACATTAATACAATATCAAGATACCATATGGGCTGTGACCCTTCATCAATTAAAAGACACCATACAAAGCCTGTTGCCCGTTTCATTATATTTTCACAATGACGAACCCGACCCCAAAACATCGGCCACCACCACATCCGCAGACTATCTCACCACCCTTACCCGTTACAAAAACATGTTGGGGCTGTACCAATACGAATATTCCAAAGGTTTGAAAGACAAAGAAAAATCACAAGCCATTGACGATATCAACAACTTTTTTATCAACAAAGTGGATTACGGAATGATGTTGTTGGACCAGATAAAACAATGGCTGCTGGTGGATTTGCAATGCGGCAACAATGTGTATCTTACCGTCAAAGGTTTTGCCAGCCCCCTGTATTCCGACAACTATAACACCAATTTGTCATTGAGAAGAATAGCAAGTTTTAAAAATTATATAGCCCTCCAACCCGAATTTGCCCCCTATCTGGACACCGCTTCCGCCAACAATCATTTGTATTTTATAGATGAGCCCAAAGGAAAAAGCATGGCTAATAAATATGTAAGCAACAATCCTAACGATAAGCGCAACTCCATCTATAGCATTGCCGCTGCATTGGAACGCAGAATACAAATAGAAAAATACGAAAGCCGACCTTCGGATTTTACACAAGATACGGCCATAATGCTTCCTGCCTCCAATAACATCATTATTAAAAAAATAAAAAATGCGGATATCTACCATTACTATATTGAAATTAAAAATATCGGTCAAAAACCTTTAAACATTGACCATGTGGAATGTAATACAGACGGTATTGACGTGGAAATGTCCCGATACGATATACCCGCTCTCGGACACGCATTTATGCACATCATTTGTCCTTCCCGCTTGCTTAATCAAACAATAAACGGAAAAATCTCCATACATTCAAATAATAAAACTATACATATTAACGTTTTATATTTTTAACAACCGACAAAAAATGATATCAAGTAGACGAAAAAGAATAAGCACATGGGCACTTGCCATCAGCACAGCACTGATATTAGGTGCCACCATGTTTTTTATGAATTACTTGATAGATAAAATTGTTGTTTCGGAGCAGCAAAAAATAGCCATATGGGCTGATGCTATCCACCGTAAGGCGGACTTGGTGAATTCCACCAATCAATTTTTCAACACCTTTCGTGAAGACCAGGAGAACAGAGCCGGCATCATCGGACAGGCATTCATGCATATTATCACTGCCGACATGGGTGAAGATATTACATTTTATACCGATATTATTGTCAGCAACCAAACCATCCCCTGTATTTTAACCGATAATAATGATCTTGTTATAGAAACAAAAAATCTGGATAGCGCTACCGCAAACACCGTCCGCACAAAAGACGGTCTCAACCGTGTTTTACAGCAGGACGGATACACCCGCATTCCCATTAACTATTATGGCAACGACTTTCTGTATTTATACCATAAAGAATCCAACATATGCACGCAAATGAGAATTATGTTAGATGACTTGGTAAAAGGATATTTTTCCGAAATCATAGACAATTCCCCTTCCCTACCCATTATCATTACCGATTCCTCGCTCACAAAAGTGTTGCATTTCGGCAATATGGACAGCACTAAGATGAAAAACCGGGAATATGTGTCTCTTCAAATCAAAAAAATGCAGGCGGTACATGAACCTATCAGAATATCATTGGGAAGCCAGCAATACGGCTACGTATTGTATGAAGAATCGCTTTTGTTGAGCATATTGAGACTTTTCCCCATATTGCAAGCCATTATTGTGGTACTTTTTATTATCATTTCATTTTATATGTTTAACAAAGCCCGTTTGGCACAAAGCAATAGCATATGGTTGGGCATGAGCAAGGAAACAGCACACCAGCTGGGCACTCCCATCTCATCACTCATGGCTTGGGAAGAACTGCTCAAAGATATGAACATAGCCCCCTATATCACCGATGAAATGAATAAAGACATCTCTCATTTGGAACGTATTGCACAACGGTTTTCAAAAATAGGGTCCTCTCCGGAACTCTCCAAACAAGATCTCAACTCTACCATCAACAATTTTGTCAACTATTTCAAACCCCGCACTTCTTCTAAAATTCAATTCACGCTCAATATTCCCCCAAGAAGCATATACGCCAATATATCCACCTACCTATTTGAATGGGTATTGGAAAATTTATGCAAAAATGCTGTAGATGCCATGCAAGGCACCGGCATTATCACCATCACCCTCTACGAGGACCATAATTATGCCTATATTGAAGTGAACGACATAGGAAAAGGAATAGATCCTAAAGAACAAAAACGTATTTTTGACCCCGGATACACCACCAAAGAAAGAGGATGGGGCCTGGGGCTTACTCTTACCAAACGAATTATCAATCAATATCACAAGGGAAAAATAGAACTTAAATCATCTACACCGGGAAAAGGAAGCACATTTATAATAAAACTAAAACAAGTAAAACAATAATAATTTAATACATTATGAAATCCAAATTAATTATCTCATTTTTGCTCATCAGTACGAGCATAGCCGTATGGGCGCAAAAGCCTAAAATGATAGTAATATCACCCAAACAAACTCAACAGGCTGAAAAATTGTACAACAGCGGATTGGAAAAATATAATAAAAAAGCCTATGCCGCTGCCATCACCGATTTGAAAGCCTCGTTAAACATTAACGCCGAACTTACCGATGCCTACAAATTACTGGCTTCGGCATATCAGGCCAACCAACAAAAAGAAGAAGCTATTAAAGTATTGTCAACATTCGTTGAAAAAAGCAACAGTAAAGACAGCGCCTACTTTTTGTTAGCCAAAGCCTATTTTAACAACGGACAATATCCGGAAGCCGTTACCAATGCAGACAAAAGCATTGCCTATAACGACACCAACTTTAAAGTATATTACTTAAGAGGTCTGGCCAATTTTCAAATGAAAAATTATGACAATGCCGTATCTGATTATACAAACGCACTGAAAATCAGCGATAAAGTTGCTCAAATATATAACGACAGAGGCAGTGCATACAAAATGAAAGGAGACCTCAAAACTGCTATTGAAGACTATAAAACAGCCATCAATATCAATGGCAAAATGCCCGTTTACTACAACAATCTGGGCAGTGCATATTATGAATCAGAATCTTACGACAATGCCATTGAAGCCTATACCAACGCTATTGATATCGACCCCGAATATTATATGGCATACAACAATCGCGGTGTTGCAAAAATTCAAAATATAGACTATCAGGGGGCTATTGAAGATTTTACAAAAACCATCGCACTCAAAGACGATTTTTATCAAAGCTACAGCAACAGAGGATTTGCTTACTATAAACTCAAACAATATCAAAATGCCATCAATGACTTCAATGCTGCCTTAAAAATCAACCCTCAATACGGGGAAGCATACATGCATAGAGGCAACACCAAAGAAATGATGCGTAATCCTGAAGGTGCCTGCGAAGACTGGACCAAAGCAGCGTCAATGGGAATACAAGAAGCTCAAGAATATGTAGACAAACAATGTAAATAATCCTTAAAAGCACACTACAATGAAAAAGATATTATACATTATAATCGCTAATATAATCACTATCAGTACTATTGCTCAAAATGTGGAATTCACACAAGCAAATTTCCCTACTGACAAAAACGGCTTGAAAACCGCTCTTTCCAACATCAAGTCCGGCAATAAAATATTCAACGATGCATTAAGCGGAATAGAATATACATATGCCCTCAATTACTATTTGCAAGCACAACAATTCAACCCCAACAACGCCGAATTGAATTACAAAATAGCCAAATGCTACTATGAATCCGGTAATACGCAAAAAGCCTACAGATATGGTGAAACCGCCTATAAACTTAATCCTCAAATCAATTATGAAGTATTATTATATACTGCAGGCGCCTATCAATCCCGTATGGAATTCGATTCCGCCATTGCCTTGTACCGTGCCTATGCTGCCAACAGCGCCACATCGGCCAAAGAAAAAGACATGGCGACCAAACGCATAGCCGAATGCGAAAGAGGAAAAAATATGATTCGATATGAATACAACTGCTTTATAGACAACTTGGGCAATGTTGTCAACGGTGATTTTGACGAATACGGACCTGTTATCACCATGGACAACTCTTCCATATATTTCACTTCCCGCAGAGAAGGTAAAAAAATCAAAATGGCTGACGACGGAAAATATTATGAAAATGTGTACAAAAGCCAGATTAATGACAAAGGTGACTTTGAAGCGCCTGTCCGTGTATTGGCATTGTGCAATAAAAAGCATGTGGCCGTTCAAGCTATTTCCAAAGACGGAAACAATGTTATAGTGTACCAACCCACCAACGGAGGCGACTTGTATGAATCCGCATGGAAAAACGGAAAATTCCAAAAGCCCAAAAAGATGAGCAATAAAATCAACACCCGTTACCATGAAACATCAGCCTCCTACTCCATTACAGGGGATACTCTCTATTTTTGCTCCGAAAAAGAAGGCGGATACGGTAATCATGACATATATATGAGTGTCCGCGATGCAAAAGGAAAATGGGGTACTGCACAAAACTTAGGCATTGTTATCAATACGGCAGATGATGAAATATCGGTATATGCTCATCCTGACGGCACATTGTATTTCTGTTCCAACGGTCATGAAACCATGGGCGGCATAGATATTTTCTTCTCAAAAATGGAAAACGGTCAATGGACAGCTCCCCAAAATATAGGTTACCCCATCAACACTCCCGATGACGACGTATATTTTGTGGTTACACAAGACGGAAAATTTGCCTATTATGCATCCGATAAAGCTGAAGGCTACGGCGGACAAGACCTTTATAAAATCACCTTGCTGGGACCTCAAAAACTTTTTGCTTTGTATATGGACAATGACTGGTTAGTGCCTTCTGATTTGCTTGAAGAAGAAAGCGCACAAGCCATGGCCATAGAAAAAGAAAAAATCACTATAGTTAAAGGTGTGATTTTGGATGCCGATACCAAATTACCCGTATATGCCAACATAGAATTATCCGATGTTGAAGAAAACGAACTGCTGGCAACCTTCACCTCCGACAGCATCAGCGGAGAATATCTTCTTTCTCTGCCTTCGGGTAAAAATTACGCAGTAGCCGTAAAAGCTACAGGTTACCTTTTCCACTCCGAAAACTTCAACATACCCGATACAGCCGATGACCAGGAAATAGTTCAGGTAATCTATATGGAACGTATTGCCGTCAATAAAGCCATTGTATTAAAGAACATCTTCTTTGACCATAATAAAACCACTTTGAGAGCTGCTTCTTTAATAGAGATAGAGAATATTTATAAATTATTGACTGAAAATCCGAATCTCTGCATAGAAATTTCCGGTCACACCGACAATGTCGGCAGTGCTGCTTATAACAAAAAACTATCTCTCGGAAGAGCTAAAGCCGTAGTGGATGCTTTGGTTAAAAAAGGTATAGATCCTTCCAGACTTACTTCCGCCGGTTACGGATTCGACAAGCCTATAGCCTCCAACAAAACACCTGAAGGCCGACAACTCAATCGTAGAACCGAATTCAAAGTAACCAAAATGTAACAATGGAATTACAAATAAAAAAGCACTCCTTCGGGAGTGCTTTTTTTTATTCTTTCGCTCTCTTCCTTATCATTGGAGACACCACTTCACTCGCCTGCTCTTCTTTGTTATCGTTCTGCGTGTGTTCAAACCGTCATCAACGCCGGCAATCAGGTGAACGAGGCATTGGCCGACTGCCAAGCCGCCCGTGAAAAAGACGGATATTACAAGCGTCAGATAGAGGTGCTGCAAGATGCCTATACAGGCACTCACGAACTGATGGACAACGGAAAAGCCAGCTATTTGGAAGTGCTGTCAGCACAGGAAGGACTGCTGTCCGCACAAATCAGCGAGGCCACCAACCTCTATAACGGCTCCCGCGCCCTCATCGCCCTCTATATCGCCCTCGGCGGAGGAACGAAATAAAAGAAAATACAGAACATTACAGCATCTCGTCTTCCGAAATCCAGCCATAGACAAATGCTGCATGCACAAAGGTCTTGCGGTTTGCATCATGTTTGTTGCCCTCGTTGTTATCTTTTCATTCATTCCAAAAATCCTCAAAAACATTGGAATAGATGCACTGATCGGAGGAAACACGGAATACTATCCGCATTTCAGTACGGTATGAGCCCTCACAAATCGGCATTGCGGTAACGGCAATCTGATGCGGAGCAAGATAGATGTATCCCAAACCCGTGCCACAATCATAAATAAAAGGTTCTAGCATTTTCTGCCATTGTCCGTTCTCATCCTTGTTTTCAACCATCAAATCAAGCACATCACCAAAGCCAACCGACATCGTGTCCTCGGAGATATTCTCTAAAAACACTGGATAGGACATTATATTACGACGATATTCAGGTTTCTTGTAATATTCCCAAATACCCATGGGATAACCTATAACCCTACTGGTATCAATAGTTATAAGCAATGTGCTGTCAGACGGGCTTTTCCAACGCCATGCACACTCCCAGTCATACATTCTGTTCCCTGTAAGTTCAGGTTTGTATATCAGTTTTATTTCGGATTTCACATCTCCCAAATACACAGGGGAAAATGTTGCTTCATCGTATCTATAAATACTATCCCAATTGCCCTTTTTCAAAGTGTTGTTGAATCTGTCGTTCAATTTAATGGTGGTATATTCGCTACCTTTCTTTTGAGCAAAATCAGACTCTTTGGTTTCCTGTTTTACATTGGAGGCAAGTAATGCCACAACTGCAAAAAGCATTATTATATTTTTCATGTTTCTGATTATCAAGATATTCGAAAAACGTATTTTTTTTCAATTTTATTGTCCTGCGGTAAGAATTGTCCTTTGCAGCCGTTCCAGAAAGCGGGCGGCATCGCCGCCGTCCATCTGCACGTGGTGAAACTGGAACGAGACAGACAGCGTGGTTTTGAACAGTCCTTTGCGGTACTTGCCCCACATCACCATCGGGTTGAGGAACTTTTCGGTGTATTGGTTAACAATGCAGTCCAGCTCCGTCTGTATCATGGCGGAGGTGCCGACAATCATACAGCCCTCGAGGAAGCTGCTTTGGCATGTTTCCGCCGCTTGGGCGGTCAGTGCCAGATAGTCGCGGTTGAACTGCTGCAGGTTGTCGGAAAAGGGGATGTCGCAGGAGCAGATGCCGCCTTTGCAGTTTCTTACCACCACGTTGACAGCCATTTGGTCGTAACGGTACAGCTTCCCGTTTTCGGGCAGCAGGTACATCTCCTCCGTTTGAACGGCTGCCTTGCCGATGCACCAGCACATCAGCGTGTTGAACTTGATGCCGCTCTTTTTGCTATGTTTCAGCAGGCGACGCACATCCATCGTCTTCACCAACGTCACCATCGGCATGGGGGCGGTCATCCACATTCCAAAGGCGAACGCCCGTTTGGTTTCCTGAGGATTGATTTCGGTTTTCATCTCTTTGCTGTTTTCACCATGCAAAAGTATCACTTTTATTCGGAACACGCTTGCAGAAAATGGAATTAATGCCTGTTGAAAGGCAATAAAGGAGAGGGAATGCATGATATCATCAATGACACTTGGGCTGTCTGTTATTTTGAGCGGGCTTGGCGTTGATATATGGACGTGGCATCATGACACTTGCCGGATCAGGAAAAGTGGTGACACTTTGTTTGTCTCAACAAAAACACAGCCTCAATTATTTCACCTGTATCCTTCCGGTGATGAGATCAAGATAATTTCGGCATCTCATTTGAGTTCAATAACTTTTTATAGCTATAATACCAAGTTTGACAGTCGGACCATAGAACGTATGGCGCGCATGGAACGGCACTGTCCGACAAAAGCCAATTGTTAAAGAGATTTTTTGCGTCAGGGACGATTATATGTAATGACAAATGACTATATAATTTGGAGATCCGGACATTCGTTCTTCTGTGAAGAATCCGGAATGTACGGTATTGTTATTAATTTTGGGCATAAAGGAACTGTTTTGGAGGAGATGCCTTTGTTAAAGAAGGGCAACAGGCGGGTGCCGGTCAGTGACAGCTTGCAGGTGCGCTGTCGGGCGGAAAACGTTTTTTTCATCCCTGTGCTTAAAAAGAAGAAAAAACGGGTTTCTTTCAAGCCGTTGCTTATTTGGAATAATGGTGGTATCAATCTGCCCAAAGATAAGAACGACAAGAATTTTATGCCGTCAAAATACAGGCAATATATTAAAGCAACGCATCCTGCTGTTTCCCTGTGGTAGAAATGCGTTACTATTTTTCTCATGCGCGCCCACTAGTTATCTGTTTTTTTATTACTTTTGCGGATTGTAAATTGTAGTTTTTGTTTTACAAGTTTCGCAAGATTTGAATGCATGACTAACAAAATGTTAAAAATAAAAGTCCCGTTTGATATGAAACGACTCTCTTTTTTTCAACTTTTTTCCCTAATAGCAAGCGGAATTGTAGTTATTGCATTTTTTATAGTTAGTTATTGTGGATTTTTTTGGAGTGATGACTGGTATCCTATGAGTTATCAAGTATCTTCATTAAAAGATATTTTTCCGATTGCCGGCAATCTTTATATGACATGGGGAGGCCGTTATTTTGGATATTTTGTCTCTTTTCTGTTTATATGCCTATTGAAAAACAAGTTATGGTTTGATATTTTCAACACATTGTTCTTTTGCACTTTAATTGTCATCTCCGGTTGTTTAATTGCTGACAAAAAAAGTGAAATTTCCAAAACACTATTGCCATTTGCCCTATTATTTTGGTTTTTATGTCCCTTACCTTCTGAATCATTATTTTGGGTAAGTGGTGCTACCAATCATTTTTGGACATCAACCCTTGTTTTTTTATTTCTGTACATTTTCTTGCAATATAAAGACAAAAATTTTTCACCATGGAAAAAGACGGGGCTATTTTTTATCTCCTTATTTTCGGCACAAAGCGAAATCCCATGCATGTCAATTGGCGGGGCATTGTTTGTTTATTATTTGTTTAATTTAAAAAAAATAAAAAACAATACAATTCCACTTATTTTAGGATTTGCCATAGGCACTTTGCTTTTATTGCTGGCACCCGGAAATTTCAACAGGGCGGAAACACATCCGTATTATCTTGCTTTCTTTGATCATTTAATTGATATTTTTCACCACCCTATCCAAGAAATCAGAAAATATAAAGCACTATGGCTACTTGTGGGAACTTGGCTGATATTTTTGTGGAAAAATAAAAACATGGCTGTGGAATGGGTTAGGAACAATGTTTTTCTTCTGCTGATTCTTCTATGGAGTATTTTTCTTTTCAGTTTTATTTTTCATCTGAACGATATTCGTGCTTCGTTCTTTATAGAAACAATGTCCATTATTCTCTTTATAAAACTTGCAAAACATTGGTTTTTGCAAGCGTCCTGTTATACACCGTATAAATGGGCAAGTTTAATTTTTTTCATACTCTTTGCAGTTGATGCAAGTTTTGCTATTGCTGAAACCAAAAAAGCAAGTCAAACAAATGACCGTATATTGCAAGAAATAGCTGCAGCCAATGGAATTGTTGCCGTAGATTTGCCACAACCGGAACACAGAATGACGCCCACCGTCAGCTTTCCTAATTGGACTTGGGAAGGCCTTGCCCATAAATTGGGACTTGACTCCGTAAAGATTTACCCTCATTATTGTCAGGAAAAATATTGGCAATCTCTACCTGTTTCTGAAAGCGAGACAAGTGTTTTCATTGATGAATACCGACGTTATCAAACACCTGTCATAATTCGTTGTCCGGAAGAAAAAAACGAAAATCTGATATGCGAAATCCAAGCAAAAGAGAAAAAATGGTTTTATCTTTTCAAAGAACGGCTGCACTGTCCCCATGAAGATATTTTGTTAAAAATACCACTCCAACAACCCGCAACAAATTGTAACGGATATAGTTACTATGTTGTTGTATTTGATCATGACAAAACGCCATTCTTCAACATAAAGAACGTGAATGTGACAGATAACCGTTAAATAATCCACAATGGAAATGAAAAAGTTTTTGTTATTCTGCACCGCGACAACCGTCCTTGCCGCGTGCTCATCATCAAACGAATTTTATGTAGATACAAACGGACAACAGATGATAGCAAAGGCAAGTTTAAAACATGTAGTAATATCCGTTCAAAACGAAATTTTGTCCGATACATTATTTACACCGCCATATCCTGCCGCGCTTAAACTTCCGGTGCTTCCCCAAAATGCTAAAATTAAAATAGAAAATGCCGGTGGAGACCGAGGTCCTTTTATAAGTTATTACCAAACAGATTCATCGGGACGTTTGATTTCAGAAATAGATTTCAACAACTTTCAAGCAAGTGATACAAACCGCTAATCAAACATCCATTTTTGTGACACATCGGCAACAACAGGTGACCATTGTCCATAAAAAGCCAAATGCACAATAAAACCGGAAACAGGGCATTCCGCACATAAAAAAGACAGTTTTCAACTATCATTTTCTTTTGTTATCGGCGAACGAACTCCACAATATTTTTTCCCTGTTGCTTGTCGTAATATATAAATGCCGACGAATCTGCAGAGGATACATATCGGATACCGTATTTACGATTCATTAATACAAAAGTTCCGTCAGCATACCGGAAATACTCAAACCAAGTATGCCAAACTCCTGATGTGTCAAAGCAATACACCTTTTCAAAATCGTCTCCGATATAAACAGGACCAAACTGCTCCAAATTTTCGGGCAGAAAACCTTTGGCAGTGCGGTAATTTTCCATTTGCAGAGCCAGTTGCATGCAATCATCGCGGAACACCATTTGCCTATATGCATCTGTATAATCAATATTCCAAATATCCATCCAAAAATTGATCACAATAAAAATCATGACGGGAGTAAGTGACAGCATGACGCAACGGTAAGACTGCCGCTGCCTTTGTTTCCTGCGGGATGAAAGATATTTTTTTCCGTGCATACTCCACATATGGTACAAGCATGTTTTCCACCGGACAAAACAGCTGAAGACATGCCATTAGCGTTTGGAAAAATTTATTGTTTTTTCTTAATCAAGTGCCCGAATTCATAACCGACATTAGCCGTTATAATGGAATGACCGCCAAAACCGATTTCTGCAAACAAATACACCGACGGTTTGTTAAACTTAACGCCGCCACGCATAATGAAAGCGGTGGAAAATTTATACATGCCGGAACTTTTACCTTTTAAATTCACTCCTATGGCTGCTATACCGGAAACCACCCTGTCTTCCCGTCCTATTTGACATAACGGCCCTATAGAAAAGCTATGCATGTGCTTGGGCTTGGCTATAGCACCTTCATAAGCAACAAAACCTCCTATGGCAAAATTTTCTTTCACCTTGGCGGCTATATCAAAACCTATGGATATATTGAAACCGGAGCGTTTGCCGGGATAATACGAAGAAGCGGTATCCATAACGGTGGCACCGAACATACCTCCAAAGCCTATATTGACACCCATCAACAAACCGGAAGTATTTTTTTCCCGTTGTTTTTCTGCAGGCTCGTTCGATACAGGCTGCTTGCTTACCGCACTTTCTTGCTCATTGCCGAGTGTCCATCTTACCTTGCCCCTGAAACTTGGCGGAACAAAACAATTCAAATCCTGCCAACGGTTGATCAAACTTTTTGCTATATTTTCAAATTGATTGTTTAAGGCGCTAAAATTATCCACCAAATAAAAATGGTCTTTTAACGGAGCAGAACTGATGCCTTTAAGCACAGCTTCAAAAGTTTGGTTATTGTTCACATCGTTACCTTTCACTGCTATGATATAGCTGTCTATAGGCTTGTCCCCTATGGTTTTGGCAAGCAAATTATCTTTTACATATTTATAATAAGGATTATCCAAACCTTCATCGGGCACACCTATTTGAGGATCTACCGAGGCGTTGTCGTAACCGTCGGTAAACGATACCAAATAAGACCCGTCATATTCCATGTTTTCATTCCAACGGATGTTGTTAACATAATTCTGCATCATTTGCACGCCTTTATGCATGGCATAATACAAGGCGGTATTGGAGCCGAGTTCCAATTGATAGATAAATTGCTCCATTTCTTTGCGTCCCGCAGTATCCAAAGGACGGATAGGATATACCATGGCATCGGTGTTGTTCATGGAATTGAAGCCCACTATGCCTATGCTTACATTCCCGTTGGACGACCGGCTGTATATGGTTTCTATAAATTGAACGGCGCTGCGTTTGAGTTTGGTGAAATCATCGTCACCTATCGATTTGCTGCAATCCAATATCAGCATCACCGTCATCATCTTATTCATGGCATAGGCTGCCGTAGCATTTTTCACCTCACTGTCTATCTGCCATGTTTTGGTGTCTTTTTGCCAACGCCAAAACTTTAAACCTTCTTCAAATCCACCGGGATAATCTGTGCGGGCTTTTTTAAACACAAAACTTTGAAAGCCTTCCGGTGTATCGGTTCCGATAATCGTATCCGACGGGGTGAAATAGATTCTATTGGAAGTGATATCATAAAGTTTGTACACAAACTTGCCGTCTTTTACATCCACCCTATACTCCCCTTCTATATAATACTTGGCTTTGTCCACTTGAGAAAATATAGGGCTCAATAGCATCAAACCTAAGATTGTAATACTTATTTTTTTCAACATGGCTATTATATTTATTACTGATTTAACGTTGTTTTTTACTATTTATTATTCACTGCTTAATTTTTCGTTTTCTTTATTCGTTTCTTTCTTCAATATCGCTCCACTTTCTCATCACCAATGCCCATTCCCCTTCTTTACGAATCAGCACACCGGTAATGTCGCATTTTCCTGTCGGCAGGTTTTTTTGTCCAAAATAAGCTTGTGACGAAACGATTAATTGAAGCCTTTCACCGCTTTGCGGATGTATATAACAAACAAGATGAGCTGCATTGCTGTCGTTTAGTACAAATTTCACATCGGAGAAATGCACCAGCGTATGTATTTTATCGTAATTGGAATCCAAGGGAGAGCTTATTTCCGTCGGTTCCACTATTGCGGGCTTTCCGTGCTTGTATAATATAGCCGATTCCTCATTTTCCCATATACCTCGGTAACCATTTGCCCCATAAAAAGGCATTGCCAAAAACAATTGTTCCGGATGCGGATTCACCAACAA
Source organism: Bacteroidales bacterium (assembly GCA_017616775.1). Classification (GTDB taxonomy): domain Bacteria; phylum Bacteroidota; class Bacteroidia; order Bacteroidales; family WCHB1-69; genus UBA1205. Next base: position 79,153 of record JAFZXM010000043.1, on the reverse strand, counting down.
CGACCCGCATTGCACAAAAAGTGTTTGTCCGATAGGATATCGGCAATAGGTATATGGCCGTGAAAGCAATATGGCATAACCTCCTGTGGCATCTTGTACATATATTTTACCTTCAATATTTCTTTCTATATCATTCCCTATCACCACACATTTTATTATCACACCGGTATCCAAGCTATAGATATTACTATCCGTTGCCATTTGTTGTATTTCCGCTATGGTGGCATTAGCAGGCTCCCCTTTGTATTGCGGTACTTCTTCTTTCGGTATATCATATTTCTCACAAGAGCAAATCAACACCGACAACAACAACAAACTTCCTATTTTTTTCATTGATTTCATATTATAAATGTAAAGTAGCTCCAAAAGTAAACATTAATCCATACATATAACTATATCTATACTGACTCAACATATAATTTTGGGTTTTCACTCCGTACATAGCATTAACAATATGTTTATTATTCAATAAATTATTTACTTTCAGATTAATATCCAATTTTGCTTTGCGGATGGCAAATATTTTGCCCAGTTGTACATCCACGGTAAAGCCACCGGAGCGACCATGTACATAATACGGGTCTTCAGACAAAATCACAATAGGGTTCTCCATGGGAATATATACATAGGTTTGCCCTGAAAAATAATTACATGCCAATTCGGCATACCACATGGTAGGGTGGGCAAATTTCAGTCCTAATGTGGCATACCACAGCGAATGAGGCTTCGGATAATAGTGAGTAAATGTTCCGATAAACATATCATACATAATATCATCCACAATACAGGGTTCATGTATTTGAATTTTAGTATACTTGCTGATATGCCAGTTGGCGGCACCAAAACAAGTAAGATAATTCATCAACTTTACATCCACACCCGCTTCCACTCCGGCGTTGACAACATTTACAATTCTACCTTGCTGTACAAGGTCGCTGCCGGTATCACTATGAAAAGACGACACCATACTATGATTCCATTCATAGTGCATATAACCCGTAACGCGAGCATGTATTCTTCTATGTTTCAAGTTATACGAAACTTCTCCTGCCAAATTGTTCATCGGTTTAACACCGGCAAGCGTTAAAGACGAATAACGCGGTGTTAAATAGGTATTTTCGGCCGACACCGGCATCACTTGCCATAATAACCTAAAACAAAGATCATTACGCTTTGACATTTCTACATTTCCGCCAAAGTATATACCTCCATAAATATAATCTTTACCATTAGTGCGATGCTTATCTTTTCCTATTGCTGGACTGATGCCGGGCATATTTTCTTTTCTCCGGATATGTTGAGCGCCCAAATTGGTTCTCACGAAAAATTTGAATCTATGACAATAGAATTCTGCCGAGAACCATGCTTTTTCATTCCATGTGCGGATATTATAATCATAGTCGTAAACATTACCTTCCGATATACTGTCAAATTTATTGGCAACCGGTTCCGACAACCAATAACTGCCTCCCAACAAATCAAGCATGGACTTATAATTTCGGACATTTTGATATTGCATTTGCATACCGGCTGTAATAGCTATTAATCTTCCTGACCTACAACAATTATGCACAACTGTTTGAAACTCTGAGGACAAAGACAACTGATAATGCTTGGATGTTTCATTTCCCAACGCATACACAGAAGGCATTCCGTTGTCAGCCATGAGGTAATTGGTTTGATACATATTATCCCAATTCAAACGGCTGATATTATAATTGACATACCATCTTGACAAGATTTCTTCATAATCACCGCCATCTATATTATGGGCGGTAGGATACGGATTGGCGGCATTTTGCCAATCCAAAACCGACAATCTATTCACGCCGAATCGGGTTCCGAAAGAAGTTCTCCACATTGAATTATCATCTATCACCCATTCATGCTTAAATACAATTATCGGCTCATGACAAGTGTACATGTTTGCATTCCGTTTTTTGTTACTTTGGTAACCCCATGCTTGGTTGTAATAATAGGTACGCAATGCCTTGTTAAAAATATCGGCTGATCCCGTTACCAATCCCCGTTGAGCCCAACTTCCCAATCCCACAAGCGAGAACATATGACGCCGTTTGGTTTGTTGCAAAGATAAAAAATAGGAATAAGTATAATTTGATGTTCCTTGCACATAACCTTCTTTTCCAAATTGGGCGGAGAATTCCGCTGCGGCGGAAAAACCGGTATTTGTACCCGTAGCTCCGAAAGCGGTAAGGTGATTAACAGCGGAGATATTGCTGATGCCATAATGCAAAAGACCTCCTTTATCATAATTCTCCGCTTTGACATTATAATCCACCGCACCGCCTATATTATTAATTTCACTTCCGAACGGGAAAAACCTATTTGTATAGTCGGCAGGTTGCAGTATGCTGTAAAGTCCGCTCCAAGAGGAGGTATTCACGGCTCCTGTTGACAAATCATTAACCTCCATGCCGTTGATACACACGGTTTGATATTCGGAAGAATAGTTACGCTTGCGAAAGCCCGACTGCAGCCAATGAGCTGCCGCCACTGCATCATAAGGATCATCTTTTTTCAGTATGCCGTAAGCGACGGCATTTTTATATCCTGCTTGATAATATGCGGTATGAAGCACCACGGGTTCATCGTCATAACGTATATTTTCATTTCCGAACAGCAACACATGCTGAAAAATGGTAGTATCGTTACTTTGAGCTATCTGCTCAGGCTGAATGGTAATAATTTCGTCTTTGTTGCCCTTTCTGCTTATTATTAATTTTACTTTAGCCGTATCGGATAGTTTTATGGAGAAAATTCCTCTCCAGTCAAGATAAGTAGTATCACAATCATTATTAACTAACTTCATTCGGGTATACTCTACCGGCTCGGACTGTAAATCCACTATCTTTACCTTATAGCGATGCTGAGCATTAGCCGCTATGCTGCTCAACATGAATAATACTACCCAAAAACGACTATTCCGTTGCATAATTATTTACTTGTTTTGCTGTAAATACCATTCATACACCAGCTCTATTCCTTTACGCAGAGAGGTGGTATAATGATATCCTGTTCGATTGAGCAAACTCACATCCAACAATTTGCGCGGTGTTCCATCCGGCTTGGAGGTATCATATTGTATTTCACCTTTGTAACCAACCACATCTTTGACAATTTGCGCCACTTGCGATATACTCAAGTCCTCTCCCGTTCCCACATTCACATGCAATTCATCGCTATAATGCAACATTAAATGCAAAAGTGCATCTGCCAAATCATCCACATACATAAATTCCCGCAAAGGAGTCCCCGTGCCCCATAAGGTTACATGCGGGGCGTGATTCACCTTTGCTTCATGAAATTTCCGTATCAATGCAGGCAGCACATGCGATGTTTGCAAATCGAAATTATCATTGATACCGTATAAATTTGTCGGCATGGCCGAAATAAAATCGCAAGCATATTGTCTGCGATAGAACTTACATAATTCTATACCCGTAATTTTTGCTATGGCATAGGCCTCGTTGGTGGTTTCCAAATAATCGCTGAGCAGATATTCTTCTTTGATAGGTTGCACAGCCATGCGCGGATATATACAGGAGCTGCCCAAAAACAAAAGTTTTTTCACCATATATTGATAGGCTGCATGAATAATATTCGTCTCTATCATCAAATTATCATAGATAAATTCGGCAGGACTGGTTGAGTTGGCCAGAATGCCGCCCACCTTGGCTGCTGCCAAAAACACATACTCCGGATGTTCCATGTCAAAAAATTGCTCCACCTCCGCCTGACGACGCAAATCCAACTCTTTTGAAGTGCGCAACACCAAATTACCATATCCGTTCTTTTGCAGACACCTTACTATGGCAGAGCCCACCAAGCCTTTATGACCGGCCACATATATTTTTGCCTGTTTGTGCATGATTCCTGTTGATTATTTTATGTTTTTACCCACGTTTTGCATATCATATTCCGTCATTATCCGTATCAGCTCGTCAAATGAGGTTTTTCGGGGATTCCATCCCAATTTTTGTTTAGCTTTTGCGGGGTTTCCCAACAATTGTTCCACCTCGGCAGGACGAAAATAGCGAGGGTCTACCTCCACCAACACTTCTCCTGTAACTTTATTGACACCTTTTTCTTCCACACCTTCACCTTGCCATTGTAATTCTATGCCGCAGCAGGCAAAAGCCTTGGTGCAAAATTCTCTCACGGAATGCATTTCCCCTGTGGCTATAACAAAATCTTCCGGCTGGTCTTGTTGCAAAATCAACCACATACACTCCACATAATCTTTGGCATAGCCCCAATCGCGTTGTGCAGACAAATTGCCTAAATACAATTTTTTTTGCAAACCGTGAGCAATGCGGGCTGCCGCCAAAGTGATTTTACGCGTAACGAAAGTTTCGCCCCTGCGTTCGCTTTCATGGTTAAAAAGTATGCCGTTGGCGGCAAACATATTATAGGCTTCACGATAATTTTTGGTAATCCAAAAACCGTATAATTTAGCCACCCCGTATGGCGAACGCGGATAAAAGGGAGTGGTTTCGCTTTGCGGCACCTCTTGTACCTTACCGAACAATTCGGAAGTGGATGCCTGATATACTTTGGTTTTATTTTCCAAACCCAGCATGCGGATGGCTTCCAATATTCGCAATGTGCCTATGGCATCGGTATCTGCCGTGTATTCCGGCACTTCAAACGACACTTTCACATGCGATTGTGCCGCCAGATTATAAATCTCGTCCGGCTGTATGGTTTGAATGATGCGTATCAAGGACGAAGAATCGGTCATGTCGGAATAATGAAGATTGATGTTGCGATTTTTCTTCATATCACTCACCCATTCTTCCAAATATAAATGTTCTATTCTTCCTGTATTGAAAGAGGAACTGCGGCGCAAAGTACCATGCACTTCATACCCTTTTTCCAACAAAAACTCAGCCAAAAACGAACCGTCCTGACCGGTGATACCTGTGATAAGAGCTACTTTTTTATTCATATTTCTGTTAACTTAAATGCTTGTTTTATAAATTTTTGACATACCATTCACACGCTTTTTCCAAGCCCTGCCGCACATTGTATTCAGGATGATATCCCAACATTTTTTCGGCTTTTGCTATAGAAGCCTTGGAATGAGGAATGTCTCCTTTTCTGTTTGCACCGTGCAATATTTCCACATGGGCTATTTCGGGATTGTAGCGGCTGAGAATATCTTTTAAATACATGGCCAAATCGTTTAATGTGGTGGTATCGCCACAGGCCACATTATAAATGGTATTCAAAGCGGACTTATTCTCCGTGGTTGCAGCCAGCATATTCATTTGCAGCACATTGTCTATAAACGTAAAATCTCGTGAATAACTGCCGTCGCCGTTGATAACGGGAGAATGCAACTGCATGAGTGATTTTACAAATATCGGAATTACGGCTGCATATACGCTTTCCGTATCCTGACGATAGCCGAACACGTTAAAATACCGCAAGCCAACATAATCCATTCCGTACAAATCGTGAAACAGCCGGGCGTACGATTCATTGACATATTTGGTGAGGGCATAAGGCGACAGAGGTTGCCCTATTTGCTCTTCCACCTTGGGTAAGGTTTCGGAATCGCCATAAACCGATGAGCTGGTGGCGAAAACAAAACGTTTTACGCCTTCATCCCGGGCTGCCACCAACATGTTTAAACTTCCCGATATATTCACCGCATTGGTGGATATAGGATCGTTTACCGACCGCGGCACCGAACCCAATGCAGCTTCATGAAATACAATATCCGCACCTTTGCACGCTTTTTGACAAATATCCAAAGAGCGGATGTCTCCCAAGATGAATTCAAAATTTCCGGAGGACTGCAAATGTTCAATATTCGACACCTTGCCTGTGGACAAATTATCCAGGCACACCACTTTATTATTATATTTCAACAAATATTCACACAAATTGGAACCTATAAAACCGGCTCCCCCTGTAACTACTACTTTTTTATTGCTTAATATTGTCATGATTCACTGTGTATTATTTTCAGCAATGTTTTTCCTATAATTTTCATATCCGTTCCCAAGGACATATTATGAATATAATCGAAATTCAAGGACAACTTTTCCTGCATTATTTTTTCAATATATGTTTGTTGAGGATTCGCGCATGTTGCTAACAATTTATTTTCATTGATATAAGCCAACGAGGCCAAATCGGTAAGCCCGGGGCGCACCTCCAGCACCTTCATTTGTTCTGCAGTATAATAATTTACATAATAACGCACTTCAGGACGCGGCCCCACCACGCTCATATCCCCTTTGAGTATGTTAAAAAGTTGCGGTAATTCATCCATTTTGGTTTTGCGCAACACGCGGCCTGTTGCTGTTATACGGCTGTCGTTTTCCCCTACGGTAAGCAAACCTTTTTTATCGGCATTCACGGCCATGGTTCTGAACTTATACATGGCAAAATCCTTATTATGCAAGCCCACTCTTTGTTGAACATACAATACAGGACCTTTTGACGTGCATTTGACAAGCAATGCTATAAGCAACATAACAGGGCTCAACACCATGATAGCCGTCAATGAGCTGATTATATCAAAAAAACGTTTTACAACATGCGCATACATATCATTGCTCCTTATTGCGAAAATTGTTCTGTATTTTCTATCATGAGTGCTTTTCCTGACTGCACCTCTTCTTCCCAATTGGGGAATTTGGCTTCCCCGTCCACCGTAGAATGCAAAAGACGATAATCTTTAGTGGTGCGGTCCAAATTATAAAACACGAAATATACATTTACCTGTCCGTTGGGCACTTGATTATATCTCCATATTTCATAAGGATATGCATTCCCGTCAAAATTGTGATATTCTATTTCCGTGGGCGGACCGTATTTCAAATAACATTGCCCCCTGTCTGTTTTATATCCTTTATACCGCAAGGTGGAATAATTATTATTCACCTGCTGCACTTTTTTATAAAATTCAAACCATGCCTCATGCGGGGATCCGGCATTTCTCGATTTCCAAAATTCATAAAAGAACCACCCTCCTTCCGCCAATTGTTCTTCGGAAAAATTATCTATAAACTGCCGTTCTTTAGTGGTGGCTATTACTGATATATAATCAAAATACCGCTTTAAAGTATCATAATCAAACATGGAGGCCACCCTGTCAGAATCGTTGTTAACCGTAACATTGTTCCGCTGAAAAAAATGGGAAGTGCAGGCGTGCAGGGTGTCTTGCATGTCTTTTACCTCCAATTTCAATAAATAATTGCCTGTGGGCAACATTTCTATATCGTAAGCTTGCTGCATGAATATACTTGCCTGTGATGTGTATTTTTTTTCTTTACGCATATACACCGAATCGGAAGTTTCATCCACTATGGAAGAAATCACTTTGAACTCTGCATTTTCTCCCAATATGGCATTGGTGTGATATATTTCTATCCAATACACCATGGAATTAATTTCCGAAGGATAATAGGTTGAAAAATAGGGCACATATTCCCAGCCGTTTTTAACATATTTTCCTCCGACATCCGATGCACTCATATAAGATATGGGCTGCAAGGATGAAAACCGGACTGTGCGATTATCAAAAGTCATATCCATATTATCGGAAAACCGCAGGCTTTCACCGTCCTGATAATTATCCGCCACCTCCAAAACCATGAGATATTTTCCTTTCGGCATGGCTATGCGGAGTAAATCATATATATTATTTTGTGCCGCCGTAACACTATCGTCAAATGCTTCGGAAAAAATTTTAGCCGATAATTTTATGGTGTCTGCCCCGGATTCCGGAATAAAACAGGCATTCACATTTACCTGACCGTAATATTTTCCGTTTTGCAATTCGTATTTTATGCTATTACCCCACACCAAAAATTGCAATTCCGCATATACCGAATCACTATTGAGCTCAAATTGCAAATAATTAAAACTTATGCGCAATGTTTGTTTACCTGAGGCGGCGGCATTCGCATATGCCGGCACGTTAAATGCAAAGCATTTATTTACAAACACATTACTCCACACCAAACCCGCCAACAATAAAACAATTATTCTACTTTTTCTCCGGCTTTTCATATACAAAATGCATATTACACTAAATTACAAAGATACTAAAAAAAAGAATAAGCCGACAAAATTTTCCATATTTTTTCAACCATTTTTTTAACCGTAATGATAACAATTATTCAAAAAAATATGGTATCTTTGCCAAATGCTTATTCAAGCGGAAGTAGCTCAATGGCAGAGCATCAGCTTCCCAAGCTGAGGGTTGCGGGTTCGAGTCCCGTTTTCCGCTCTAACATTCACATTATGGGAATATTATCTTTTTTTAAAAAGGAGACTCAAAACGAGTTGGATAAAGGTTTACAAAAAACCAAAGAAAGTTTTTTTCAAAAAATTTCACGTGCCATTGTCGGCAAAAGCACTATAGATGATGATGTTTTGGACAATTTGGAAGAAATTCTTATCTCTTCCGATGTCGGGGTGGACACCACTTTAAAAATAATAGACCGCATCAACGCCCGTGTGGCTAAAGACAAATATTTGGGCACCAAAGAATTAAACAACATCCTGAGAGAAGAAATATCCGACATGCTGGCATTGGCTCCCGATCAGGATGCCGATCCTTTCACTCTTCCTTCCGGACACAAGCCTTACGTAATCATGGTGGTGGGTGTCAACGGTGTAGGGAAAACCACCACTATAGGCAAATTGGCCTACAAATTCAAAACCAGGAATTACAAGGTGATGTTAGGTGCTGCCGACACTTTCAGAGCCGCCGCCGTGGATCAGCTGAAAATATGGTCGCAAAGGGTGGATGTGCCTATTGTTACGCAAAACATGGGGGCAGACCCTGCCGCCGTTGCCTACGACACGCTTAACTCGGCTATTGCCAAGCAGACAGACGTGGTGATTATCGATACCGCAGGTCGTTTACACAACAGAATCAACCTCATGAACGAGCTCACCAAGATAAAAAATGTGATGTCCAAGCTCATTCCAGACGCTCCGCATGAAATATTATTGGTATTGGATGCCACCACCGGACAAAATGCCATAGAACAAGCCAAACAATTTTCTGCCGCAACGGATATCAACGCATTGGCCGTCACAAAATTAGACGGCACCGCCAAAGGCGGCGTGGTAATAGGCATCAGCGATTCGTTGCAAATACCCATAAAATATATAGGAATAGGCGAAAAAACAGAAGATTTGCAAGCATTCAACCGCATGGATTTCGTACATTCCATCTTTGATGACACACCTTTACAATCCATATGAAAATAAGCATAGACCCTCATTCAGGTTTTTGTTTCGGGGTGGTAAAAGCCATCGCTGCCGCCGAGCAGGCTTTGCAAACACATCATCATGTGTATTGTTTGGGAGATATTGTACATAACAATGAGGAAGTATGCCGTTTGAAAAAGTTGGGCATGGATGTAATAGATTTACATCAGTTACAAAGCATACAACACCAACCAATACTCATACGTGCCCACGGAGAACCCCCTTCCACCTATGCCTTGGCGGCACAAAATCACAATACCATTATCGATGCCACCTGCACTGTGGTGCTGCATTTGCAAAAACAAGTGAAGGAAGGTTGTCAACAAATGCGGGCAAAAAACGGCCAAGTGGTCATATACGGAAAAAAAGGGCATGCCGAAGTAATAGGCCTAGTGGGACAAACCGACAACACCGCCATTGTCATATCCTCTTTGGAAGAAATAGAGCATCTCAATTACAATGCCCCCATGAGATTGTATGCTCAAACCACCCAAAATCTTCACACCTATAAAATCATTGCCGAGGCCATAGAAAACAAATACCGGCAACATAACGACAATTATGATTTTATATGGTATGACACCATTTGCCGGCAAGTGTCCAATAGAGAAGAAAGTTTGAAAAAATTTGCCGAAGCCCATGATGTTATCATTTTTGTTTCGGGGGCCAAAAGTTCAAACGGCATGGTTTTATTCAATATATGCCTGTCGGTCAACGCCAACAGCCATTTGGTTTCATCTGTTGACAAAATAGACAAAGCATGGTTTTCCCAAGCCCGAAGCGCAGGCATATGCGGAGCCACCTCCACTCCCCTATGGCTGATGGAAGCCATGGCCAACCATATTCAGACAATTGTTAATCAACAATAAAATATATTAAAGATGAATAGAGAACAACTTGTAACGATTATTCAAAAAAAGAAATCATTTTTGTGCATAGGTTTGGACACCGATATACAGAAAATTCCCCCTCACCTGCTCCACACCCAAGACCCCGTATTCGAATTCAACAAAGCCATCATCAATGCCACCTTGCCCTATGCTGTAGCTTACAAACCGAATTTGGCCTTTTACGAAGCCATGGGATGGAAAGGTCTGCTCAGCCTGGAAAAAACAATAGAATATATACACCAAAAGGAAGAGCAGGTGTTTTTGATAGCCGATGCAAAACGCGGAGATATAGGCAATACATCCACACAATATGCCGTTTCGTTTTTTAACCAACCCGATCCCCGGCATAATTTCGATGCCGTTACCATTGCCCCCTATATGGGTGAAGACAGTGTGAAACCTTTTCTGAATTTTGAAGACAAATGGGTGATACTATTGGCTCTCACATCCAATAAAGGTGCTAACGACTTTCAATTACTCACTTGCGGCAACAAACGTATATTCGAGCATGTATTATACAAATCACAAGAATGGGCTGATGCCTCCAAAATGATGTATGTGGTGGGTGCCACTCAAGCTGAAATGCTGCAAGATATACGGAAAATAGTGCCTCAACATTTTTTGTTGATTCCCGGAGTGGGCGCTCAAGGAGGCGATTTGGACAAGGTAATCCGATACGGCATGAATCAATATTGCGGGCTCATAGTCAACTCCTCCCGTGGCATTATCTATGCCGACCATACGGAAGCCTTCGCGGAAAAAGCAGCCGCGGAAGCGCATAAAATTCAACAAACAATGGCTCAATATCTATAATATCCCGAAATAAAGGTCAAAACATATAAAACATTGTAAAAACACAAATCCCCCGCATGGTTGACGGAATACAACCTGTTTGTATTTCCATAAACACGCCGGAAAAACACTTCTTGAATTTATCTTATAGCCGACTATAATTATACACTAAAACCATAAACATTTTGCCATGAAAAACAGTTGGAGATTTTTATTACTCCTTGCAGGAGTGACAAGCATGCTATTATCTTGCAACAGGAACAAAGAGACAATTCCTTCCATGGATTTTGCCCCCTATATTTCCGCCTATACGGGCGGTGTTATTTCATCCGACGGACTTATCCGCATCATTTTCACTCAAGATATGGATGCGGCGGCACCCGGAAAAAACATTGAACAAAAATTGTTTACTTTTTCTCCTTCACTGAAAGGAAAATGCTATTGGGAAGACCACCGCACCCTGGTATTTGCTCCGGACAGCGGAGCATTGAAACAGGGAAAACTATACAAAGGCACCTTCCGTCTTTCCGAACTAGTCCCTGTCAATAGAAAACTCCGGCTATTTCATTTCAGTTTCCATGTGCGCGAAAAAGAATACATACTCCAAATGCTGCCCATGGAAATCACTGCCGCTCATCCGAATAAGGTCACTCTCCGCGGTCAACTTCTTTTTAACGAACCTGTGCGGAAAAAAGATGTACAGCGAATGCTGCATATAGAAGGCTGCAATGCGAAAATTCAATTTTTGGACAACAAAGAATCCGACCGGTTCACCTTCATCATCAGCGGCATTGAAAAAAAAGAGACTTCTTACCCGCTCCGGCTTATAGCCGACGGCAAACCGATAGGTATAAAAGAACAGTCAACCGCCATGATAGAGATTCCTGCCAAGAATCAATTCACCCTACTCGACTGCCAGCCGATGTCCTCAACGGAATCAGCCGTTCAGCTGGTGTTTGATGAAGCAATATCCACCGAACAAGACTTGCGCGGACTGATTGAAATACCTGATGCTACAGCACAAACAATAGTCATCAAGGAAAATGTGGCAGAAATTCATTACCAGCTGCAAAGAGAAATGGACAGTATCCTTGTAAGAATAAACAAAAGCCTGCAAAGCGCCTCTCACCGTCAGTTGAAAAACGACAGGTCGTTGTATGTGAAAATCCAACCGATAAAACCGCAAGTGGAATTACTCAACGACGGTGTGATTCTGCCTAACGCGGAAAATTTGAAGCTGAATTTCAGAGCCGTCAGCCTGCAGGCCGTGGACGTGGAGGTTATCCGCATCTATGAAAACAATATACTTTCATTTTTGCAAACCAACAAGCTGGACGGATCCAACGAAATACGGCGTACCGGACGGCTTATATGCAAACAGCGTCTGCTGCTGAGTCCTCCGGAAGCATCCGTCAACACATGGCACAACTATGCCGTTGACCTCAGCAAACTATTCCGGCAGGAAGAAGGTGCCATGTACAGAATACGCATATCCTTTAAACGGGAATACGCATCCGCACCCTTTATACAACAACCCCTTTCCGGAAAAAACAACGAAGGGATGACCCTGCTGACGCCGGCTGTCAGCAAGGATGACGAAGCAGCATGGGACCAACCGGGTTATTATCTCGACTACCCGTACGAATTTATCGACTATTCGGAATATAATTGGAGAGAAACTAATAATCCATATACTGCCAGTTACTATTTGGAACACCGCAGCGTATCTGCCAACCTGCTTGCTTCCAACCTCGGTGTAATCGTTAAAGGCAACGACAACAATACCTATTGGATTGTTGTCAACAATATCCTTACCACCGAACCTGTACGCGGAGCCACTGTCACCCTTTATAATTTGCAATTACAGAAACTTGTTTCTGCCAAAACAGACGGCGACGGGCAAGTTACATTGAAAACTAACGGGAAACCTTTTATCGCAGTGGTATCCAAAGACAAGCAAAGCAGCTACCTGCGACTGGTAGAGGGTGAAAACAACTCCTATTCCCGTTTTGACGTGGGAGGCGAACGAATCACCAACGGACTGAAAGGGTTTATATACGGAGAAAGAGGGGTATGGCGCCCTGGAGATACTCTTTTCCTGACCCTGATAGTGGAGGATAAAAACCTACAGCTGCCGGAAAACCATCCTGCAAGCCTGGAATTGTTTAACCCACGAGGCCAATTTGTTCTCCGCAAAGTCAATGCATCTTCCACTGACGGATTCTACACTTTCGTCATCCCCACATCTCCCGACGCTCCTACCGGCATTTGGAACGCCTATGCTAAAATCGGGCAGGCAACCTTCCACAAAGCATTGCACATTGAGACGGTAAAAGCCAACAGACTGAAAATTGATTTCAAACTTCCCGACAACACCTTAAATATGCGGAACACTATCTCCGCCACACTCCATGCCGCATGGCTGACCGGCGCAAATGCTTCCGACCTTCAAGCCCAAGTGGAGATGAACATCTCCAAACGAAGCATGCCCGTTAAGGGTTATGAAAAATATGTATTCAACAATCCATTGATTGATTTTGCCCCGAAAACCATCCGCATTTTTGACGGCAAACTGTCCAAAACTGGCTTCGCCGACATGGATATACAACCTCTTGCTTCCGATCAGTTCCCCGGAAAAATTCAGGCACAGTTTGTATGCCGGGTGACAGAAACCGGCGGGGATGTAAGCGTTGTAAGCAAAAACGCCATTCTTTCCCCTTACCCCGTTTATGTGGGCATCCGGAACAACCTCAACGAACACTATCCGTATATTGAAACGGACAAAGACCACAAATTTGACATTGTCACCCTGTCGGACAAAGGCAAACCTGTCAATTGCAACGGCCTGAAATATATTATATACAAAATAGGCTGGTCTTATTGGTGGGAATTAGACGAAAGCGATTTAAGCTCCTACATTGACAACACCAACATTCATCCGGTAAAATCCGGCACCTTATCCACCGTCAACGGCAAAACGAGCATACTTTTCCGTGCGAACGACCATCAATACGGAAAATACCTTCTATTTGTCAAAGACCCTGCAGGCGGTCATGCTACGGGATGCTTCTTCAATGTAGACTGGCCCTCATGGCGGGGCAACCCTGACGGGCGCAACCCCTCTTCGGTACAAATGCTCTCTTTTTCGCTGGATAAAGAGGAATACGAAGTAGGAGAAGAGGTGTTAATAAGCATTCCCAAACTAAAATCCGGCATCGCTCTGATTTCCATTGAAAACGGATCGGAAGTATTGGCTACGCACCGCATTAAAATCAAAACTGACGGTTCCACCAACTACCGTTTCACCGTTACCGAAGACATGACTCCAAACGCTTACGTACAAATAACCGTGATACAACCTCACAAGCTGACGGCCGACAACTTGCCTATCAGGTTATACGGCGTGGAACCTTTTACCGTCACCGACCCGAAAACCATGCTCACGCCAATAATCACTTGTCCCTCCGTTATCCAACCGCAAACCGCTTTCAATATCAAAGTAAAGGAGAAAAACGGACGGCCCATGACTTATACTCTCGCCATTGTTGACGAAGGCTTGCTGAGCCTGACCAATTACAAAACTCCCGACCCGTGGAAGAAATTCCATGCAAGAGAAGCTTTGGGTATCCGCACATGGGATATCTACAATGACATTGTCGGGGCTTTTTCAGGAAAATATGCCCGCATGTTCAGCGTCGGAGGCGATGAGAATATGGAAATTTCCCCTGCCAAAGCCAACCGTTTTCATCCTGTAGTACGTTTTATAGGTCCTTTCACACTCAAAAAAGGGGAAACAAAAAACCACACCGTCAATCTGCCACAATATATAGGAGCGGTACGGGTGATGGTGGTTGCAGGCAAAGACGGTGCCTACGGCTCTGCCGAAAAAGAAATTAACGTGCGCGCCCCGCTGATGCTGTTATCCTCTTTACCGCGTGCTGTCAGCATCAATGAACGTATTGAATTGCCCGTTAACGTATTTGCCATGGAAAACGATGTCAAGGATGTGAACCTGAAAGTGGAAACCACAGGAAACATACACATCAAAGGAGTGGCAACACAAAAGGTAAACTTCAGCCGCACCGGTGACAAAATGGCTTATTTCACCTTGGAAACAGGCAACACGACAGGAAAAGCCAAAATCACTATCACCGCCACAGCGAACGGACATCACGCCAAAGAGGTGGTGGAACTGGAGGTGAGAAATCCGAATCCGCTATTAACACACATCACCCCCGTATTGATTGAAAAGCAGAAAACCGCTACACTGCCATATCAACTGTCCGACATAGGAAAAGAGAGTTTATTGCAAATGGAAGTATCAACGCTTCCCCACCTCAACATAGCCGGACAATTTGACTTTTTGGAAAACTATCGTCATGCCTGCAGCGAACAACTGGTTTCCAAAGCCTTGCCACTGCTGATGAAAGGCAGTTTCCAACAAATGACCGAAGCTGAAAAGAAAGACGCGGACAACCATATCAAGGAGGGCATCAAAAATTTATATGCGCGCCAGCAGCCATCCGGCGGATTTTCCTATTGGCCCAACGACAGACAGGCTTCAGATTGGCTCACCTCTTATGTAGGGCATTTCTTCATTCTGGCCAGGGAAAACGGCTATGAAGTCAACCTGAATGTATTCAACCAATGGTTGGCATACCAGCGTAAAGCAGCACAACATTGGCAAGCAAAAACCAAAAACGCGGCAGGCTATACACAAACACAATCCGACTTGGAACAAGCCTACCGGCTCTACACGCTGGCATTGGCGGGAACACCGGAAACCGGTGCCATGAACAGGCTGAAGGGGTCGGCAACACTTTCAACACAAGCCCGTTGGCGGCTGGCTGCGGCATACGCCGTTGCCGGCAACAAGAAAACAGCCATAGCGTTGATTCAAAATGCCAACAGCAATATTGCACCCTACAATTCAGACAACAGCACTTTCGGCTCCCCGCTGCGTGACGAAGCCATGATATTGGAGACCATGGTGCTGACAGGTATGCGTAAAGAGGCGTTCCGACAGGCTAAACAATTGGCACAACAACTGCAAGACGAAGCCGCATACACCACCCATGCCGCCGCCTATGCTATCCTCGCCGTTGCGCAACTGTATAACCAATTCAGCGACAAGCTTCTGTTCGAATGGCATCAGGACAACAGCAATTACATTGCAGTGCAAACGGATAAGAGCACTTATCAAAAACGACTGCCGCTGAAAAAAACAACAGGACAGCTATTCATACAAAACAAAAGTGAGGGCACTCTATACGCATTGTTGTATCAACGTTGCCGTCCTTTGAACGACACCGCCGCCCCGCGCATGAGCAATATGGCTCTCAATGTCAGCTACACCAATTTGGCAGGACAAACCATTGATCCCAAACAACTGTCGCAAGGGACTGATTTTGTGGTGACCATCCGCGTTTCCAACACCCATCCTTCGCAACAATACCGGCATGTGGCACTCACCTATATTGTTCCCTCAGGCTGGGAGATAGTTAACGAACGCTATTTAAACGGTGATGCAACGGGTGTTTCTTCCGGCATTGCTTACCAAGACATCCGCGACGACCGTGTGCTGACTTATTTTGACTTACCCCTACAGCGTTGTCAGGAAATCAAGTTGAGATTACGGGCGGCTTACTGTGGAGACTACATTCTTCCTGCCATCAAATGCGAGGCCATGTACGACCCGCAAGCCTATGCCCGCACAGCCGCAGGAAGAGCTAAGGTTACCCGCTGATGATGCCATTCAGGAACAACAACGGCTTTCTATGGCAAACACGTTCGTATAGCCGCAGGAAGGCTATACTTTGGATGCTGACCATAGCGGCAGGTGCATATTTTTTCTTCCTGCTGCCCCGCCCTCTTTTCCACGTGCACTATTCCACCATAGTTTACGACAAGCACGGGCAATTGTTAGGCACCCGCATTGCTGCCGATGACCAGTGGAGGTTTCCACCGGACAGCGATACCATCAACAGCAAATATGTTACCGCGTTGGTTCTATACGAAGACAAACGCTTTTATAAGCATTGCGGAGTGGACATGCTCGCATTGGGAAGGGCCATACGGCAAAACCTGCAACGAAAGCATGTTGTCAGCGGAGCCAGCACCATCACCATGCAAACTGTCCGATTGGCAAGAAACCGGCCCCGCACTTTTTTTGAAAAAGGCATAGAGATGATTTGGGCATTCCGCATGGAATGCTCTTACAACAAAGAAGAAATCCTGCGCATGTATGCATCCCACGCCCCTTTCGGCGGCAATGTGGTAGGATTGGAGGCTGCATCCTGGCGATATTTCAACCACAGTTCCAAAGAACTATCATGGGCCGAAGCCGCCCTTTTGGCAGTGCTACCCAACGCCCCTGCACTTATTCACCCCGGCAAAAACAACCAACTGCTCAAAAGCAAAAGGGATAAACTTCTTGCCAAACTCAAAGACAACCGTTATATCAGTGAAGAAGAATGGCTGTTATCCACAGAAGAGGAACTGCCGACAGCCACCTACCCCTTACCGCAAACGGCTCCGCATTTGGTCACCTATTTTCATCTCCACTGCCCTGAACAAACCATACACAGCACCATTGATGCTGACGTACAACTACAGGTGGAACAGGCTGTGGAACGTTGGAGCCGTAAATTGGCATCATTACAAATACGAAATATGGCCGTTATCATCACCGATGTAAAAAACAGTCAGGTGATAGCCTATTGCGGCAATTCGCCCCATGATAATACCAGCGGTCATGTTGATATTATCCGTTCTCCAAGAAGTAGCGGCAGCATACTCAAGCCTTTTTTGTACGCGGCTGCTTTACAAGACGGAGACATTCTTCCTCACACGCTATTGGCGGATGTGCCTATCAACATCAACGGTTTTTCTCCTCACAATTTCAATTACAAATACGACGGTGCCGTGCCTGCCGACCAAGCTCTTTCCCGCTCCTTGAACGTACCCATGGTACTGCTGCTGAGAAAATTCGGCATTGCCAAATTCCATCACGTTCTTCAGTCTGCCGGTTTTACCACCCTAAGCCGAAGTGCCGATGATTATGGTCTTTCTCTTATTTTGGGAGGAGGAGAGGTTACCCTGTGGGATTTGGCGCAAGCTTATACCGCCATGGCTAACGCCATTTGCGAAAGACCCCAGCAAAAGCTACGGCTGACGTCGCAGGAAGTTCAGGATGAATGGGCGGTACCGCCCTTTACCCCTTCATCGGCATGGTTCACATTTGATGCTTTAAAGCAATTGAACCGGCCTGAAGAAATCGACTGGAAAGACATTCCCTCCATGCAAACCATCGCCTGGAAGACAGGAACCAGCTTCGGGTTTCGGGATGCATGGGCTGTAGGCGCCACCACCGATTATGTGGTAGCCGTATGGGTCGGCAATGCCACGGGAGAAGGAAACAGTTACCTCATAGGCGCACAAACAGCAGGACCGGTGATGTTTGACATATTCAACTTTCTGCCGCGCAGCCGGTGGTTCAGTACACCTCAAAGAGGCTTTGTGCAAGCGGAGGTCTGCAAAATATCAGGACACCTCAAAGGACGCTTCTGCCCTGACGCGGACACTATGTACATCTGCTCCAAAGGCCTGCTGTCTGATGTATGCCCTTATCATCAGCCGGTAACAGAAAACGGAGGGGTAACAGGAAGCGTATTCTTACTTCCCCCTGCATGGGCATGGTACTATCAGCAAGGGCATCCCGAATATGCCGCACAATCGCAGTCCACCCCGGCAAACACCTTTCACATGCCTATGCAATTCATATACCCTACGGGAAATTTTGCCAAAGTAAGTCTGCCCAAACAATGGGACGGGAGTCATGGCAGCCTCACCGTTGAACTGGCTCATGAAAAAACCGATGCCGTGGTGTTTTGGCATGTGGACGGACAATATAAGGGATCTACCCGATATATTCACAAACTCAACTTACAGCTGAACCGTGGAACTCACAACGTCACCGTTGTGGACGAAGAAGAAAACCGATTGAACCTTACGCTCGTTGTAGAATAAAATGCTGCAAATGATATATCCTTACCCATACGATGCAAACTACGGACAAAACTAACATCCGACTATTGCACGCATTATCAAATTATTACACTCAAATCCCGTTTTTAAGCGATACAAGCTCTTTGCAGAAAAAATTTTTCAGGTCGTTCACAGTTTCTACTATTACATCACAAGCACATTCCTGCAATTCTTTCCTGTTTCCGAATCCGTACAACACGCCCACACACGGCACTTGCACCGCATGAGCGCCTTCAACATCATACTTTCTATCGCCTATCATCCATACTTGATTTGCGGAAATGCCGTTTTGGGAAAGCACCTCATTAATCACATCCGCTTTGGACTGCAATCTGCCGGCCATATCGCTTCCCCCTACATAAGTAAAATAATGATACACATGCAAATACTTCAATATTTGCCCGGCAAAAACTTGTGGTTTGGAGGTGGCTATATACAATTTATAACCTTTGTTGACCATTTGTTGCAATGCAGACTCTATATCAGGATATAATTCATTTTCCAATATTCCGTCAACCGCATACCGTTCCCTGTATTTGGCAACGGCGATATTTATTTGTTCCTGATTGAGATGATAATATTCTTTGAACGAAAAAGTAAGCGGAGGACCTATAAAAGGCAGCAAATCGTTCTTGTTTTCAACGGTGATACCCAAATATTGCAAAGCATAACACACGCAATTGCTTATTCCTTGGAATGAATTAATAATGGTTCCGTCCAAATCAAAGAACAAATGTGTTCGCGCCAAGTTACAATTCTCCACGTTCCTGCATTTGTTTTAAGGCCACAGTACAGTCTTCAAAGGTCTTAAAGGTATCTTCTTCTTTTACCACCAATGGTATTACATTCATGGTTTGAAGCATATACAAAGGTTGTGGCTGGATGATGGTCATCATTACCCTTATTCCTTTTGCTTGCAAATCTTTAATGGCTGTTTCCATGGCATACAATCCCGATTGATCCATAAACGACACCAAACGCATGCGGATAATCACCACTTTTACGTTATCGGGCACATCATGCATCATTTCCTGAAAACGGGTGATGGAGCCGAAAAATATGGGGCCGTTCAACCGTTGCACATATATTTCCGATTTGATGGTAGGGGTAAGACCTCCTTCGTCTGCCCACGGCGATTCTTTATCAAACTGTGAAATTTCGCTGGCGGAATAGGCGCCTTCCACCAAATCGCTGGCACGTTTCATAAACAATACGCAGGCGATGATCATGCCTATTCCCACGGCGGTGAGCAAATCCACAAAAACTGTCATCAAAAACACCACTACCAACACAAAAGCATCGGCTTTGGGGATACGAAGCAAATCTTTAAAACCTTTAAAATCGATAATGCCCCAACCCACGGTGATTAATATGCCTGCCAACACAGACAGGGGAACATATTGCACCAATTTGCCCAAACCGAGCAACACCGACAATAAGAACAAAGCATGCACCATTCCCGACAATTGCGTGCGGCCGCCGCTTTTTACATTGACAACGGTACGCATGGTTGCTCCGGCGCCGGCAATACCGCAAAAGAGCCCTGAAATCATATTGCCTATTCCCTGGCCCACCAACTCTTTATTGCTGTTATGCTTGGTTTTGGTAATATTGTCTGCCACCACCGAAGTGAGCAAAGTGTCTATGGAACCCAATCCCGCCAGTGTCAATCCCGGCAACACCGACATTTTCAACATAGGCAGCCATTCCACATTTTGCAGGGAAAAGAAATCCTTGGTGAATATGGGCAAAGGGAAACCCGAGGGAATGCTGCCGATGGTCAGCTCGTTCGGAAGCGGAATCCACAATACGGAGATAAGCGTCATCACCACCAAAGCCACCAAAGTGGCGGGTATTTTTTTGGTTATCAAGGGGAAGAGATATATAATCAAAATTGTTCCCAAGCCTATCACCAAAGCCCACAAATTAAAGCCATTGGCCAAATGTTGGGGTAATTTTGTAATCATATCCACCACCAACACAGGCGATTTCATACCCAAAAGCGGATATATTTGTTGTAAAATAATAATCACCCCAATACCGCTCATAAATCCCGACAACACGGGATAGGGAATATAACGCACATATTTGCCTATTTTAATGATTCCGAACAATATTTGGAACATACCGCAGAACAAGCCTGCCAGCGACATCACTATCAACACCATGGACATATCTCCTTGCGAGGAAGCCCATGCTCCGCTTATCAAAGAGGCCATAATGACGGTCATCGGTCCGGTGGGACCGCTTATTTGGGAATGCGTGCCGCCAAAAATAGAGGCAAAAAAGCCCAACATGGCAGCCCCCACCAATCCCGCCAATGCTCCAACAGAAGCGGCATTCGGGGCATCTATCCCGCCAAACGCCTGTATACCAAATGCCAATGCCAATGGTAATGCCACTATTCCGGCTGTAATTCCTCCGAATATATCGCCTTTTAAGGTTGTCCGATTAAAAATTTTCATGTTGATATTGATTATTTAATTTACTTCTAAATATGCTATTGAATAGATTTGCAAAAGTAATCATAATTTTTCATTTATCCATTACACCATGGATATTTTTTCATTCCACAAAAATCTCCATCCGCGTGTTCCGTGCAAAGTAATAGCTGTCCTTCACCTCACTGCAATAAACGGGATTGCTGTCTCCTTTACTGACGATGTAATAATTCTTCAAAGACGTTTTTTTCTCCAAAATTTCTTTTAAACGTATGCACAATTTTTTTGAAGCATATTCATTAGCAGCGGGACCATAAAAGCAATTGATTTCTATCCGCAACCTGTTGGTGTCATTGATGACAAGGAAAGCAACCAGACTGTCTATCTGCTCTTCATTTATAAAATAATATCCACCTGTCATTTGATGATGCGGAATGTTCAGTACCACAACGGACTTCTTAGGAAGCGCTTCCCGCTCCGTAGGATAACCATAGTGCACAAGCTGGGAATAACACTCCAGCCCCAAAAAGGCCAACAGCAAAAGGATGACTGACTTTTTCATATCACACTCTGTTAATGTTGTTTATTTACAAAATGCAAAGATACAAAAAAACGCTTTTGGAAAAGTGAATTATAGATTATATGTTTATATACATGCTCAACGCAACATATCCATAACCGCTTGGGCAATATCCATGTGATTCGATGCCACAAACGCCAATCTGACAACTCTATCCGAATCCGACACCAATCCTCTTTGTGAAACAGAAGAAATCCATGGTGTGATTATTATTTCATTGTTTCCGACATCAACTGAACAACATTTGGAGTTTCTATACAAACTGCTCCACGACCTTTCTTTCATCCGCTTCAACAAATTGTTCTTATTGCTCATTCGGATTATATCTTCCTCTGGCTCTGAAACAGAACGACTATGACTTAATCCTTCCGATATCACCTTTGAAAGTTCTTCTGATGTAGTATCCAAAGGAAGCAGCCAAACAGGCTCTCCGGAAAGCCATATCCCGGATTCTGTCCGATAACCAGTTACAATTGCATAATGCTTAATAGTCCTATAGATACTGATATAGATTCGATTCTTTTCAAAATATTCTGCCTTTTTATTGATGTCATTGTCTGCTTCAAACATGTGGGCGTTTGTAAGAAACAGTTTTGGCTTTCTCCAATATGACATTTCGGAAAGCAGTCTTTTCAGTCGGGCAAGAATATTGGGGTTCATTATGTGTTCATTAATATTCATTTTCACATTATTATTTACCGATAAATATATCTATTAGCTCTTCAAGGTTCTCCCCTTCATTTGTTAAAGCATAAGTTTCATCAAACCCTTTCTTTTGCAATTCATCACACGCCCATTCTCTTATATTTAACATATCGTCCTCTTCTATGCAAACCTTCACATATTTGGGATTAAGAATAGTCATAGACTTTATATATTTCTTCGCTATGCTGTTATTCAACATATTATACAATTCATTCTTTAATTTTACTATCATTAATATTTTTTTTCAAAACTCCCTATTGTAGAATTTTCTAAAATTGATTTACAAAAGTAATCAAATTTTTCTTTCGCCTATAAAAAGTAATCTATTTTTTTGTAATTGTTGCAAACAATATTTTTTTATTAAATTTGTATTTGTGACTTAAATGTGGCGGTTAAACAGCTGTTAGGATAAAACATAGCACTTTGCAACATAGGCTGTATGGGTTGTTGCTGTCCGTTAAGCGTTAGTACCATGTTGCTATTGTTTATCCTTTTCATTTTGCAAAGGTAATTGGTTACAATTGTTATCCATATTTTGGGATACTTTCATTTTTTTTACGTAATCGAAAAAATCCTCTTGATCTACATTTTTTAGTTCATACTTGTTTCCTTTTTTCTTTTCAAATACTAGAGTATACCAATTACATTTTAATACAACTATTTTTTTATCTGTTTTAATGGGTATAGACTGAACAAATGTTTGTTTACTAATATTTTTTCCATGAGATTGCATAAATCTCAATAATAGGTTAGAATGTAAATATATTTTTTTTAAATTAGGAATACCCACCGTATGCACCACATCCGCCCTTTGTTTTTCATATTTTCTATTATCAGGCAAAACAACAAATAAAGTATCTAATTTAGAGAATGCTGTATCATAATGTATAATTTTTCTATAATTTATATTTTGAATACTTTCTTCTGGAAACATAATGTCATTATCTATTTTAAATTCCTCCTTTGCTAAAAAGTATTTCAAAAGAATGTTGTCTTTATTTTGTCCCATACTTATTGTCTGACAACATAACAATAGAATAGTGCAACTGAATATTTTATTGATGATCTTCTCCATTCCTTTCTGGTAAATTTAAAGCCACATTCAAGTCACAAATGCAACTTTTGTTAATCTATTTTTTTGCAAAAATAATCATAATTTTCACTTATCCGTTAAAAGGAACCCATTTTTTTTGTATTTTTACAAAATAATCATATCAAGCAACATCGTTACATAACATTTAAAATTGAAAAATATGAAGTTAAAAGGAACTAAAACCGAAAAGAATTTAGCAACGGCATTTGCCGGCGAATCGCAAGCAAGAAACAAATATTCCTACTATGCATCCAAGGCAAAAAAAGATGGTTTTGTACAAATCGGCAATTTGTTTGAAGAAACAGCCAACAATGAAAAAGAGCATGCAAAAATATGGTTCAAGCTGCTCCATGACGGAGGAATCCCCGGCACCGTTGACAATTTGAAAGACGCTGCAGACGGAGAACACTATGAATGGACCGACATGTATGCCACCTTTGCCAAAGAAGCCCGCGAAGAAGGTTTTGACGACATCGCCAATTTGTTTGAATCGGTTGGCAAGATAGAAAAAACACATGAAGAACGTTTCCGCAAATTGCTGGCCAATGTGGAAGGCGGAGTCGTATTTTCCAAAGACGAAGATATGATTTGGGAATGCTCCAATTGCGGACATATTGTCTTCGGCAAAAAAGCTCCGGAGATATGCCCTGTTTGCAAATTATTTTAATTGATGATTACTGCCAAAAATTCCGCTTCGTTATCCGTTGTGTTGCTTACGCTATGCGTACCTCCCAGTGCGGTAAATACGGCATCGCCTGCATGCAAAACATATTCTTCGCCATTATCGTGAACTGTAAGCTCTCCTTTAAGCACATAATACAACTCCGCATCCTGAACGTGTGCATGCTCTCCTATGCCGGCACCTGCCGGCAACGTTATTTTTGAACACATACGGGCTTTTCCTGCCATTTCACTTTCCACAAACAAATCCTGTGAGAACAATTGTCCCTTTCCGCCGGATACCTGTTCCCGGCATCTCACTTGCATCTGCGATTTTTTCCTTA
The DNA here is from genome assembly GCA_017616775.1 of Bacteroidales bacterium. Classification (GTDB taxonomy): domain Bacteria; phylum Bacteroidota; class Bacteroidia; order Bacteroidales; family WCHB1-69; genus UBA1205. Next base: position 54,341 of record JAFZXM010000043.1, on the reverse strand, counting down.
CCATATCATTATTAAATTAATAATCCGAATATACCTGTGAGCAACGCTATTAATATTTTTATTCCTTTCATCCGCAAAAAACCTTTAGGCTCTTCTGCCAACAAAGGCAATCCTCCATGACCTTCCTGAACTATGGAATTGGCTATCAGGGTTGTCAGAGGCACTATTCCGTTGATATACATGAATATCACTATCACATGCGGACCCGATTCGGGAATACAGCCGATCAATATTGCCAACAACAACATTATATACGGCCCGTATGAATGCGACAGCAACGTATTCCAACTCATGGAATGCTGCATTACTGACAATAATATCAACACTATCCATATCCATACGAATATTTTGACAAAATGCTTTTTGATGACATGATTAATCACATGCTCCCGTATAAAATGCCCATTAGCCACGCATAACAGCAGAACAGTGATAAGAGCAAGCAATATAAAAGCTATATTTTCGTATGATTCCACATGTGTGTGTTCCATATTCATCCCCATCAACAAAGTGTCACTTATCATATGGTCGTGCCCCCTTATGCCGAAGACAACACCACAAGCGAATAACACCGACAATGCCACCAACAGCCACCTGTATGCTCTGTTTTCTTTTTCCGGCTTTGCTTCTTCCGCTTTTGTATCTTCTTCATGCAATTGGAAATGATAATCTTCTTCTTTATTCATAGCACTCCGTTTGCCCATACAAACATCCGCCAAACCGCCTATACCCCACGACAGAGCCAGAAACAGCAATGATAAAAGCAAGGTTTGTTCGGGCAAGAGAGAAAACAACAAAAACGCTTCATCGCCGAATGTGGCGATACTCGCTGCCAACAAGGCACCGAATGTCAGCAAACGGTGTGTATATAACGATACCACAGCAAACATACCCACGCAGCCCGGTATCCATCCCAAAAACGATGCCAGCAAAATTTGCAGCCAATGTTTTTGCTTAACTATAAATATCCATTTGCCGCTTGTTTTTACATTCACATATTCAATAATTATCATCAGCATCACCACCACTATGGCAATTAATACCGACTGTAAGCACAAGTCTCCGATTTCTTGCAAAAAACTCATATCCCCCACCTAAAAAGCCGTTTCAAATTCCACTCTGTGCACTATGGAACGCGCCAAAGTGATTTCGTCTATATTTTCCAAATCGTTTCCTACGGAAACTCCCCTGGCTATGGAGGTAAGGGCAAGTTCGGGATAACGGATTTTCAAATGTTTGCTTATATAATAGGCTGTGGTATCCCCTTCTGTAGTGGCGGGCAGGGCAAATATCAGCTCTTTTATATCATTGGCTTCCAACCTGTTGAACAAAGCTTGAATATTCAAATCATTCACCCCTATACCGTCCATGGGCGATATCACCCCTCCGAGCACATGATACACCCCTTTATAGGCGGCGGTGTTCTCTATGGCAATAACATCCCTTACATCCTGAACCACGCAAATCTGACTTTTATCCCGTTGAATATTGGCACATATATCACATATTTCCGTATCTGCTATGTTAAAACATTCCTTGCAAAAGAACACTTTGTTTTTCAAGGTTTCTATCGACTCGGTAAACACATGCACCTCTTCGGACGAAAGCCGCAACAAATACAAGGCCAAACGCACGGCTGTTTTTTTACCCACACCGGGCAATTTGCTTATTTGATTGATTGCATTTTCCAATATTTTTGACGAGTATTCCTGCATGAGCGCAAAGATAGCATTTTTTCAATTATACCTGACAAGGAAATATAATAAAACAGATTTTTTTCCGTTAATATGTTTATGAAAGTTTTATGGCAATTGTTTTCCGCTTTTTTTCGCATAGGCTGCTTTACCATAGGAGGCGGCTACGCCATGATTCCGCTTATGCAGAAAGAAATAGTGGACAACAGGCATTGGATGAGCGAAAAGGACTTTGTGGACATGCTGGCCGTCACACAGTCCGTTCCCGGTGTGATAGCCGTTAATTCAGCCATTTATATCGGATATAAAACAAAAGGATGGAAAGGAGCCCTGGCAGCATCCTTTGCCTGCATTATCCCGTCGTTTGTCATTATATTATTAATTGCCTGTTTTTTTCACCAATTTAAAGACAATCCGTATGTAGTCAAAATATTTGCCGGCATACGCCCCGCAGTGGTGGCTCTTATAGCCTCCTCGGTATGGACTATTGCCCGAAAAATGCCTTTTTCTTATGCGGCTCTTATTATCACCACAGCAAGCACCTTGTTAATATGGCTATGTAAAATATCGCCCGTATACATCCTTATAGCCGCAGCAGCATGGGGAATCATTTATTCACGTTTCATTCATCCGGAAAATCATTCATCATGCTGAGCGTTTATTGGTCTTTGTTTATCACTTTTTTTAAAATAGGCATTTTCGCTTTCGGAGGCGGATACGCTGTTATTTCACTCATTCAACATGATATTGTGGACATGCATCCCGAATGGGGGGTAAGCTTGCAGGAATTTGCCAATATTGTGGCCATATCACAAAGCACTCCCGGACCGATAGGCATCAATGCCGCTACCTACGTAGGTTTTAGCGTTACCCAGACTTGGATAGGTGCCGCTATTGCCACTACGGCAATGGTAATGCCTTCGTTTATTATTATGACAGCCATTTGCATATTCTTAAAAAAACTATCGGGCAATCAATGGGTGCAACAAGCTCTTGCAGGACTTCGTCCCGCCACCATCGGGCTGATTGCCTCTGCCGCCCTAATGCTGTGCAACAAAGAAATATTCATTGACTATAAAAGTTTTGTCATTTTTGCATTGGCTCTGCCTTTATCGCTATATAAAAAAATTCATCCCATTTGGATTATTTTTGCCGCCGGCATAGCCGGGCTGCTGATTTATTAAACAACAATACCCCCCTTGCCGAACCGGCATTCGCCCCCTGACATTGCGTCTTTATTCCCGATTGTTGAACGGAACAAAAGTCCGTGTATATTAAAAAATTGTTAAAAATAAGATATTGAGGACTATCCATGCATTTTTTTTACTCATTATAAAATTCAAAATGCTACCTTTGCTTTTTTTTTAATTATGGAGACTCATTACATCTTTATCACTGGAGGCGTTACCTCTTCACTGGGCAAGGGTATCATCTCCGCATCATTAGGGAAACTGCTCCATGCCAGGGGCTATAAAATCACCATCCAAAAATTTGACCCTTATATCAACATTGACCCCGGTACGCTCAACCCTTACGAACACGGCGAATGCTATGTCACCACCGACGGTCAGGAAACGGACCTTGATTTGGGTCATTACGAACGTTTCACCGGCATTGAAACCACCAGTAACAACAGTGTTACCACGGGGCGCATCTACCAGAGTGTAATAGAACGCGAACGCCGCGGGGACTATCTTGGCAAAACCATACAGGTGGTGCCGCATATCACCGATGAAATCAAGCGCAGAATACAACTGAATGCGGGCAAAGAATCTTTTGATTTTGTTATCACAGAAATCGGCGGAACCATCGGCGACATTGAAAGTCAGCCATTTATGGAGGCCATACGCCAGTTGAGATGGGAACTCGGTTCTACAAGGGCGTTAAGCATACACCTCACCTATGTACCTTATTTGGCGGCAGCAGGTGAATTGAAAACCAAGCCCACACAAACGAGTGTCAAACAGCTGCAAGGTTTGGGCATCCAGCCCGAAGTGCTGGTGCTCCGCACCGAGCACACATTGAACGATGAACTGCGAAACAAGGTAGCCCATTTCTGCAATGTGGACGTGGAGGCTGTAATTCAAAGTCAGGATTTACCGAGTATCTACGAAGTGCCCATCAACATGCAAGCGCAGGGTCTGGACGCTATCTGCCTGAAAAAAATGGGGCTGAATCCGGAAGACACCCGTTCCAAACAGCAAGAAGAAATGGCTCCGTGGCATTGTTTTTTGCAAAAACGAAACAATGCCACGGAGATAGTACATATAGGATTGGTAGGCAAATATGACTTACAGGATGCGTATAAGAGCATTTTAGAAAGCCTTGCCCATGCCGGCACCTATAACAACCGCAAGGTGAAGACCACTTTCATCAATAGCGAATTCATCACACACGACAATGTGGAAGAAAAATTATCATCCATGGCGGGCATAGTGATCTGTCCCGGATTCGGACAGCGCGGCATTGAAGGTAAAATTATAGCTGCTGCCTATACCCGCACCCGCAACATTCCCACCTTCGGCATCTGTTTGGGCATGCAAATGATGGTTATTGAATTTGCCCGCAATGTGCTTGGTTATGCCGATGCCAACAGCAGTGAAATGGATCCCCGCACCATGCACAATGTTATTGATATGATGGAAGAGCAAAAAAATATCACCCAAATGGGCGGCACCATGCGTTTGGGGGCTTATGATTGTGCGTTGGTAAAAAACAGCCGCACATGGGAGGCTTACGGAAGAACCGACCACATCCGTGAGCGTCACCGCCACCGTTATGAATTCAACAACCGCTATATGGACGAATGCGAAAGCAAGGGCATGAAATGTGTGGGTATCAATCCTGCCGCCAACCTGGTGGAGATAGTGGAAATCCCCTCTCACCGGTGGTATATCGGCACGCAATTTCATCCCGAATACTCTTCCACAGTGCTGCATCCGCACCCGTTATTCATGGACTTTGTAAAAGCTTGTATATGGAAACATTAAAACATCAATGCGGCGTGGCGATGATTCGCCTCAGAAAACCGAATGAATATTATAAGAACAAATACGGTACCCGGCGTTATGGCCTGGACAAACTCTATTTGATGATGGAGAAACAGCACAACCGCGGGCAGGAAGGCGCCGGCATGGCATGTGTGAATATGGATGCCCCTGCAGGTACGGAATATATGTATCGTGAACGGGCGGAAGGAGCCAATGCCATCACCGAGATATTCAAACGGGTGAACGATTCTTTCACAGGACAATTATATATGGGACATCTGCGCTATTCCACTACGGGAAAAAGCGGATTGTCCTACGTTCATCCTTTTTTGCGCCGCAACAATTGGCGTGCCAAAAACCTCTGTTTGTGCGGCAACTTTAACATGACCAATATTGACGAGGTGTTCCGAATGTTGGTAAAACAGGGGCAATCGCCACGTATTTACGGCGACTCTTATATCACCCTCGAACTGATGGGACACCGTTTGGACCGTGAAACGGAACGTCTGTTCGCCCAAGCCGTGGAAAAAGGTTTACACGACCTTGACATCACCCGTTATATCGAAGACCACCTTTCGATGGTTAACGTGCTGAAAACCACCATGCCTCATTTTGACGGCGGCTATGTGATGTGCGGAATGACAGGTTCGGGAGAAATGTTTGCCATACGGGACCCCTGGGGTATACGTCCTGCATTCTATTATAGCGATGACGAGGTGATGGTGCTCGCCAGCGAACGACCGGTAATTCAAACCACCTTCAATCTGTTAACGGATGACATCAAAGAACTGCAGCCGGGAGAGGCTGTGGTGGTTCACAAAAACGGGGAAATGTGCGTGGAACAAATTCTTCCGCCCCAAACAATAAGAGCCTGTTCGTTTGAACGCATCTATTTCAGCCGCGGTTCCGACCGCGATATCTATCAGGAACGCAAACAGCTCGGAGAACAGCTCACCCGACCGATACTTCAGGCCATCAACAGCGATGTGGACAATACCGTCTTCTCTTATATCCCCAATACGGCCGAGGTGGCTTTTTACGGTATTACCGACGGATTCCGCCGGCTTAACTATGAGGTGAGAACAGAAAAAGTGGTGTGGAAAGACATCAAATTGCGCACGTTTATCACAGAAGGCAACGAACGCAACGACCTTGCCGCTCACGTTTATGACATCAGTTACGGCTCTCTTCGCCCCGATAAGGACTATCTGGTGATTGTGGATGACAGTATTGTCAGAGGCACCACCCTGAAAGAAAGCATCTTTAAGATGCTCAACCGACTGCACCCCAAGAAAATTGTCATGGTGTCCAGTTCGCCGCAAATACGCTATCCTGACTATTACGGCATCGACATGTCGCATCTGGAGGAATTATGCGCCTTCAGGGCCACCATCGCCCTGATAAAGGAACGGGGTATGCAACAACTGATTGACGATACTTACCGTAAATGCGTTAACGACCCGTATAGCGAAAATCATGTCCGTAACATTTATGCCCCTTTCACGGTGGAAGAAATCAACAAAAAAATTGTGGAAATGCTCCGCCCTGAAGAAATGCAGACACCTGTAGAGCTGGTATTCCAAAGCATAGAAGGCTTACATCACGCTTGCCCCAAACATCTTGGGGACTGGTATTTTACAGGATACTATCCCACACCGGGAGGCATACGTATGGTCAACCAGGCGTTTGTGGACTTTGTCCACAATCAGGCACACTAACACTTTCCCTGTTTGCACCCGCTTGTCCGGATTCCGTTTTTCCTATTGACACACCTTCCCAACACAAAACTTTTTAGCTGAAAAAAAAAGTCTGTAAGGCACGGCTCGTTTTGTGCAAAATTCAAAACATGCCAATGCCTGCCGCAGGCAGATACAAATATAGCCGGAATCCCCTGTTCCAAAATACATACCTGATTTTAAGATTGTTATATTTCTTTATTTTTTTTATTATAACAAAAATGATATTCGTCACTTTTTTTTATATACCTTTGCAAAAAAAATATGCACATGAACACAAAATATCATTATTGTTTGCCATTGATAGCTGTTATATTGATGCTATCCTGTTGGAACTATTCTTTACGGGCACAGAATGACACCATTTTGAAGGCTCAAAAAATAATGTCCAACGCTCAAGTTTCCATGGCCGATTATAACACGGAGCCCGCTACAGACTCCTCCTCCAAGAGTTTCACGCTTGACAAACGCCACCAAATTTCCATAGGTTACGGCATATTAACGCCGAGTCAGTGTTCTGTCATTATGCCTTATTTAATGGAATATATAGGAACGGAACCTGCTTACCGCTATCACGGGGAATGCTACGGAGCCATACAGATAGGTTATACTTTCAGATGCACCAAAGTGATAGGTGTGGGATTGTATTACGTTTGCGACCCCCGTATTGTCAAATTGTACAATGACCAATTGATAGGGAAAATCAATTGGACCACACATACCCTGCTTCCCACTCTCAAAATCAACTGGCTCAACAAAAGAGTGGTGACCATGTATTCCAAAGTAGGGTTTGGCATAAGTATCAACCAATGCGGTATCAAAAATTATCAACCCGACCATTTTGAAATAACCCCCCCCCAACACCGCGTATATTTCGCCTATCAATTCACCCTTGCAGGCATAGAAATAGGCAACAATCAATACGCAGGCTATTTACAATTGGGAGCCGGAATGGAAGGCTGGTTTTGTGCAGGCTTTAGAATAAGATTATAAAATAAAAAGATATTTACCATGAAAAAAATATTAGCATTATCCGTCATTTTAATGGCTGTATGTTCATCTTGCTATGACTGGTGGGAAGAATATCCCGAAGTCATTCAAAAACTCAGCGAAGAAGATTTGGCCACCGTACCTTATACTCAAGGACAACAATTCTATATGACCGACCAAAACAACGACACCCTGTTATGGACAGTCAACACCGACACCATCGAAAATCATTTAACTAACTACGACCGCCTTATTGACATCAATTCTATGGATAACAATCATTCGGTCAACATAATTTTAAGTCCCAATAAAAAATTACATATCAGATATTACCATTTGGGGGACATGCAATTGTATGCATATTATGAATTAAACAATAGCTCTCCCCGCACACTGGTTATTGACAACGACACACTTTACAATGTATATGTTTCTTCAGACGATCCGAACAAGCAGATAATATATTCCATCAATCAAGGAATTATACGCATTCAAACAGACATTAACTACCTAAAACTCATTCCCTAAGCACAAGCAGCAATTCCTGTTGCAATACAGGAAGCTGTTTTTTCCATAATCACGGAGCAATACGTGTATATTCTATCCGATGGTCTGTTTATCCATTTTCGGAGACAAAACCAGAATATCGTGGTTCACATCCATTTACAGTCCTTGTTTGGTGAATTTTCTGTTCACAAATTATTTTTTTCCATATAAGGTATTTCCTATATATTTTTTTGTATTTTTGCAAAAAAATTATCACATGAATACAACACATAAATATTTTCTGGCAATCGCAGCAAGTTTGTTGACAGGTTTAGCTTGTATGGATTCCGCATGGGCACAAACCGACACCGTGATGAGAACCGAGGCAACCATAACCACGGAACCGGCTATGGAATATGACGCCGCCGCTGACCGGAAAAGTCACACACTTGACAAACGCCACCAAATTTCCATAGGTTACGGCATATTGTCTTCCGTTCAACTTAACACATTCCTGCCTCTTTTTGGATGCATAGATCCTAATCTCTATTCATTACATCACGAAAGATATACTTATGGAGCTATCCAGATAGGATATTCCTATAGAATTACCAAAGTGATAGGTGTAGGTATATATTATGTATGTGAGCCCCGTATTACAAAAGTATATAATAACGAATTGGCATGTAAACTCAATCTCACCACTCACACCCTGCTTCCCACTCTCAAAATCAATTGGCTCAACAAAAGAGTGGTAACCATGTACTCCAAAGCAGGAATAGGTGTTTCATTCAGCCAATTGGGAATAAAGAACTATCAACCTGAAAGAATTGAAATCACACCCGACAATCAGCGTGTATTTTTCGCCTATCAACTCACCCTTATAGGCATAGAAATAGGCAACAACCAATACGCAGGCTTTTTACAATTGGGAGCCGGAATGGAAGGTTGGTTTTGTGCAGGTTTTAGAATAAGATTATAACATAAAAAAACATATACCATGAAAAAAATAATATCATTATCTGTCATTCTGTTATTGGTGTGTCAATCTTGTCACTATTTTGACATAGAACCCACTGTAATACAAAAATTCAGTAATGAAGATTTGGCGGTTGTACCTTATCAAAAAGGACAGCAATTCAATATGATTGACCAAAACAACGACACCATACTATGGATAGTCAATACCGATACTATTTCCAAAGAAAGAGATTCATATAAACGCCATATTGAAATAAATTCAATAGACAACAATCAAATCATCTTCTTGGATTTAAAAGTCAACAAACAATTAGATATTTGTTATTACATCGCAAAGAATAAGACTGCATACTCCCATTATTTTGATTTTAATGCTTATTCTCCCCGCACTTTGGTGATTGATAACGATACACTTTACAATGTATATATTTCATCAAATGACCTAAATAATTATTCGCTATATTACACATTTAACCAAGGAATTATACGTATGCAGAACGACACAACTTACTTACAATTGATACAATAACCAATTGAAAATACTTCTGCAATCTTTGTTCTATTTTAACTAAAGCAATCTATACGAGGAATTGCGGCTATCAATTTTTTGGTGTATTCACATTGCGGATGTGCATACAATTCATCAGCCGTATTCAACTCTTGAATTTCACCTTTGTTCATCACCATCACTCTGTGTGACATAAATTTCACCACAGACAAATCGTGGGAAATGAATATATAGGTAAGATTATATTCCTCTTTTAATTTATTGAGCAAATTGAGCACTTGTGCTTGTACCGACACATCCAATGCCGACACCGATTCATCGCAAATGAGCAGTTTGGGTTGTAAGGCCAAAGCTCTTGCTATGCATATCCGCTGACGTTGACCTCCTGAAAATTCGTGAGGATAAGCATTGAAATGTTTCGCCTCCATATTTACTTTTTCCAACAATTCCATCACCATTTCTCTGCGTTGAAGGTCGTTATCGCCTATATGATGCAGTTTCATCGGCTCCATGATAGCATTGCCTATGGTATAACGGGGATTCAGAGAAGAATACGGATCTTGAAACACCACTTGTATTTCTTTGCGCAATTGACGCATTTTTGATACGCTGCACTTGCATAAATCCATATTATTATACTCTATGCTGCCACTTGTAGGCTCTGTCAATCTTAACAGCAAGCGACCCAAAGTGGTTTTACCGCAGCCCGATTCCCCTACCAAACCCAATGTTTCTCCAGGATATACATCAAAATTCACATTGTTGACGGCATAAAAATATTGCGTTGGGGCATACAGGTGTTTTTTCACCACATAGCGTTTGGACAACGAGCGCACCTTCATCATAGGTACTTGCTGCAGCAACAATTGGGTTTGTTTCATATAGTCACCGGCATTCACCGGTTCCTCCTGAAACGGGGTGCCGGATTGGCTTTCCTGCAAAAAATCGCTAATAGTGGGCAGATTTTTCATACGTTTGTCCGTAGGCACCCTGCAAGCGAGCAAACCTTTGGTATAAGCATGTTGCGGTGATAAGAATATATTTTTCAACGGGCCTTCTTCCACTTTATGGCCTTTATACATTACCAGCACATGATGCGATATTTGTGCCACCACGCCCAAATCATGCGTGATAAACACTATGCTCATGCCATGCTTTTGCTGCAACGAGCGCATCAACTCCAATATATTTTTTTGCACCGTAACATCCAGCGCCGTGGTAGGCTCATCGGCTATAAGTATATCCGGATTACAAGCCATGGCCATGGCTATCATCACCCTTTGTTTTTGTCCTCCTGAAATTTGATGCGGATAAGAACAAAATATTTTTTGAGGATAAGGCAAGAGCACTTCTTCAAAAAGTTCAAGTGTTCTTTTTTGTGCTTGCTTTTTATTCATTTTCAAATGCAGCCTGAGCGTTTCCACCACTTGCATGCCACAAGTCATGGACGGATTGAGCGATGTCATGGGCTCCTGAAATATCATCGCAATGCGACTTCCCCTGTATTCCCGCATGCCGGAAGGGGAAACGGCAAGCAAATCCACAGGTTTGCCTTTATCATAAAAAATAACCGAACCGCTTAACTCTACATTTTTGGCATTCAACAAACGCATAATGCTTAACATGGACACCGATTTGCCGCTGCCCGATTCCCCTACCAAACCCATGGTAGTGCCTTTATACAAGGTAAAGGATAAATTCTCCACAGCACAAAACCGACTTGTTTTTTTGACAAAAACAACTGTCAAGTTTTTTACTTCCAATATAATACCTTCTTTTTGCGCCTGTTCCATACAAATTGCAAATGTACACAAAAAAAATCAATTTATCCCCTGCTCTTGCTTTAATGTTTCATATCAACCCTGTTTTGTATGGTATCGGGGCACTCCTGTTTTTGGCATCTTGCCCGAAACACTATTTTCAAACAAGAAAAACAGCATTATTTTTTTCTGTTAACAAACTTATATACAACAACATGATATATTATCAACAATTATCGTACAATTATTGGAGTATTTTCTTATCCTTTTTTTCAATTTTTTATTGTACATTTGCTCATTGGTTAATATTTTTTAATAGCAAATAATAAAATCTAACAAAACAATGGTTGACATATTTGAAAGAATTAAAGGCACACCGGGTCCGCTCGGTCAATATCAAGAATTTGCAGACGGTTATTATATGTTTCCCCAATTGGTGGGAGAAATAGGTCCTCACATGCAATTCATGGGTAAAGAAGTTTTATGTTGGAGTTTGAACAATTATTTAGGTCTGGCCAATGACCCCGAAGTCAGGAAAGCCGATGCTGAAGCTGCTGCCAAATACGGCATGGCTGCTCCTATGGGAGCCCGTATGATGTCGGGAGATACAAAATATCACAAAGAATTGGAGCAAAAATTAGCGGATTTTGTCGGCAAAGAAGCCGGTTATTTGGTTAATTTCGGCTATCAGGCCATGGTATCCATATTGGATTGTCTTCTCACCCGCAGGGATGTTGTGGTTTACGATGCAGAATCCCATGCTTGTATATATGATGGCGTGCGTTTGCACATCGGTCGCCGTTTTTCATTCAAGCATAACGACATGAACGATTTACGCCAAGTGCTCCAACGGGCCACCAAATTCGCCGAAGAACAAGACGGCGGTGTATTGGTGGTTACTGAAGGTGTTTTCGGAATGTCCGGTGAATTGGGAAAATTGGATGAAATTGTCGCTTTGAAAAAAGAATTCAAATTCCGTCTTATCATTGACGATGCCCACGGATTCGGCACAATGGGTAAACGCGGCAGCGGTACTGCCGAACACTTTAACGTGGAAGACGGCATTGACATTCACTTTGCCACTTTTGCAAAAAGTATGGCCGGCATAGGTGCTTTTGTAGCTTCAGACCGCCGCATTGTGGACCATTTGCGCTTTAACATGCGTTCCCAAATATATGCAAAATCATTACCGATGCCTATGGTGATGGGTGCTTTAAAACGTTTGGAGATAATACAAACCCGTCCTGAAATAAGAGAAAAATTATGGACTGTCACCCGTGCTTTGCAAAAGGGATTGCGTGACAACGGATTCAACATAGGCAAAACTGAAGCCAATGTTACCCCGGTATTTTTAAGCGGCACTGTGGCTCAAGCTACACATTTGGTAGTGGATTTGCGTGAAAATTACGGTATTTTCTGCTCTATGGTGCTCTATCCTGTTGTTCCAAAAGGAACCATTGAGTTAAGATTAATCCCCACCGCCGTACACACCTTGGAAGATGTAGAACGCACGGTGAATGTATTCAAAGAAGTGAGAGAAAAATTAGACAAGGGCATTTATCCTCTTGATCAAATCAATAACAAACGTATTAGTTTTAAATAGCATTCATTCATGTCGGAATCTTCCCCATACCGATTGCGCTGCGTTGATTACGGTAAAAAAACAGGTGACTGCACCACATGGTTGGCCTACCATACATGTTGCCCCCAATGCAAAAAAGGTGTGAGTGAAAAAGGTTCCGATATTGTCAAAACAGACTGACTGCGGGGATGTCGGCACGACATCCCCTGTTTTATCTTTAACGTTATATTTGTATTTTATAATTAAAATATTGTCATATGGTATTCAAACCTACTTCCTACAAATTGATGAATTGCGGCAATGGCCGTGTTTTTGAAGACGAAGGTTGGTTGCTGTCCGACCCTCAATACGATCAACCTGCTTTAGTGAGAGCTGTTTATGCCAACAAAAAATTTGAACCCAGAGAGGACCTTGGCGGTTTTTACAGATATGCCAATTGGCTGCCAATAAAAAGGATATTAAAGCATTCGCAAACACCGGTTACTTTCAAAAGTAAAGGTTTGGCCAAACAATTGAAATTAAACAATTTATATATTACATTTTCAGGATTTTTCCCTGCAAGGGGGGCTGCCTTGGAAACATGCTCTTTTAAAGAGACAGAAGCCTATTCTGTTTGTGCCCGCTTACCGCACGACAACAAGAAAGTGCTGGTAGTGGCATCTGCCGGCAACACCGCCAGGGCATTCGCCAAAGTTTGCTCCGACAACAACATTCCCTTGCTGCTTTCGGTACCGGAAGACAATATGAATGCCTTGTGGTTTCACAAACGCCTGAAAGATTGCGTAAAAATCATTGCCGCACCTCATGGTGCCGACTATTACGATGCAATCGCATTGGGAGACATCGCCTGCAAATCGGATATGTTTATGGCCGAAGGCGGTGCAAAAAATATCGCCAGACGTGACGGCATGGGCACCACCCTATTGAATGCGGTGGAAACCATAGGCCGCATTCCCGACGCCTACTTCCAAGCCATCGGTTCCGGCACCGGCACCATCGCCGCTTGGGAAAACAACCTCCGTTTGATAGATGACGGCCGCTTCGGAAAACATAAAATGAAATTGCTGCCCTCCCAAAACGCACCTTTCACCATCATGTATGATTCATGGAAGGCTCAACAAAGAAATTTGGTATCGCTTTCTGCAGAAGAAGCCCGCTATCAGGCAGCTATCATACAAGCAAAAGTCTTATCCAACCGCAAACCGCCTTATTCTCCGGCAGGCGGACTCTTTGATGCATTGACCGACACCCGTGGCGACATCTACAAAATTGACAATAGAGAAATTGACTATTGGTCGGCAGCTTTCCAATATCTGGAAGGCATCGACATCAATCCTGCCGCCGCTGTAGCTGTGGCAAGTCTGGCACATGCTGTGGAAGACGGAACTGTCAAACACAAAGATGTTATCATGCTGAATATTACAGGCGGCGGTGAAAACCTCACCAAAAACCACCACAAAGTGGTCTATGCCAAACCCGACCTCGTTCTCAACCCGAATGAACCGGAACAAACTATTATCAAACAAGCGGAAGCTTTGTTTAAATAATAATAGGACCAAAAGTATTTAAAAATGAATATGATAATGTTATTTATCAACTAAATATATTACATTTTTAAATACACTTTACCGGAAGAGCTAACCTGTTGATATGTTAATAGTCTTGATTTATAATTAATTGGGACTTTCTTAAAAAGGGGGGGATGTTTACAAAATATCTTATTGCATTACCTTTCCCCAGTTGCCATAATTTACAGCCAACTGGTAGCTTTGTGCCTCGTTGGCGGAAACAAGTTGGTCTGTACTGTCATAGCTAAAGTTTTCTATAAAACTTTGGTTTGGCAGCCACGGGCAAGTGCTTGCTACTTGGGTAACATTGCCAACAAGGTCGTAGGTGTAATTTATTAGAGCGTCGTTGCTTGTCTGCCTATTTTTCATTTTGCAAAGATAGTAATTTTTATTATAGGTTAAACTTGTATTTTATTACCACCACCACAGCATCCCTTTGTTATCAAATTCTCCTAAACTATTCATTTTTTTTGATGCAGTAAATTCTCTATTAACACCTTTCATTTCATAAATAGAAAGACGGTTCCCCGCTATATGCTTTTCATATATAGAATACCATCGTGGTTGATACCCGGGTGAAGATAAATATAAAGGAAAAATTTCTTTATAATTTACTACAAACTGCTTTATTTCATTGTAAGGATTGTCGAGGTTTTTAATATCATCACCTTGAATAGATAAATTTATACAAATACTTTTAGTATGTACATAAATACCTTTGTTGATTCTTATATTGCTTCTTTTAGAACTGTCTATTAAATAGCCATAGTCATGCCAATATTTATATTTATATTCAACAACCGTATCATTATAAATAAATTTTTCACAAAAAGTTTCCCAAAAAGACCATCTTTCTTCTATTTGTAGTATTGTATGCCAATAATCGCCTCGATTTACATATTTTATTACGTTTTTTCTGTCATTTGACTTAACTACAAATATAGTGTCATTTTCTCTTTTGACAAGTACATAAGGACGTTTTATTTTCTTTTCACCAATACCTTCCAGCTTATACTCATCGAAAGTCTGATATTTAACATAATCGTTCTGTCCTTTCACTTGAATTGACAATACAGATAATATTATCAATAAATAGACAATTTTTATTATATTTAATTTTTTTAATGATAGCCACCTGAACCTTTCCATATAATGCCTTTATTTTGGTTAATCCTTACATTGCGAATTTCTGTTGCATCTGACCCATTTGTGGACATCTGAAAACGATTACCTGATAGATTAAGTCCAATACCCCCGTTATACCAATACGAACTACTAATTTCACTATTTTTACCAATGACTGTTGAAGATGTTTGTTGAGAAAAATGTCGTATTAGGTCTTGCCCCTCTTTACCCCACGTAACGTTACAAGCATTAATAAACACTGTTTTATCACTTAACCCATTCTTTAAGGTGCTAAAATTAGTATACTTATCAATCTTTGTTTCACCAATGTTAAATTCGCCATTACCTCCATGACTATTCAACGTATAGATATCAGTACTTGAACCCATTGCACTGAAATCGTTCATAGCGTTAGCATAATCTTCCATATTATCAACAAACATCATTGGCATTCCCGCTTGTCGGGCAGACGTAATTGCATCGTAGTCTGCTTGAAGTTCATTGGCAATTTGGTCGCAGCCTGCTTTTCTCCATTCACTAATCTCTTTCCATAATGCTTTTGTATCCTGATATTTACTGTTAAAAACAGCAACAACTTTATAACTTTGCCCTTCTTCAATATTTTCGTAACCATATAACCCTGTAGGGTCAATAAATCGCAGAGGATTGTTATAACAATAAATGTAGGGTGAAAACGTCGGATACTTCTCAAACAAAGGGTCGCGGCTTGTAAACACCGGCGGAGCATAATACCGTGCTTCATAGTAATACATGCCGGTTTCTTCGTCTAATTCTTTGGCATTAAAAGAATATTTGGGTATTTCATTATTGCCAAAATAGAATATTTCGCCGCTGGTTATTCTCCTATGTTTCATTTTGCAAAGATAGTCATTTTACGAATAAAAATCGGGGCATTTGTTTGTTGAATTTAGGGATTTAATTTTGGTCAAACATTTATAATCCAAGTGTAATGAAGCTAAAAACATCCTTTATTTTGTCCTCATCATCAAAAAGAAAATAAAAATGAATGCCATTTCCTCCTGGCGTTTGGTATCTTCCTCCTTTTATTTTAATATATGCTTCTTTAATTTCATAATATGATGAGACAAATGCAATGGGAAAATATGTTTGGGAGGAATCTAAGGGATTATTCTCCCTCAAATCTGCATCTATATTACCTATTAATTCATCCAACCTTTTTAGATAACTTTTATACAATTCTTCAGCATCTAAATTTTTTGAAATTTCAAGTTGACTAATGTAACAATCTAACCTAATTTGTCTATTACTATCCAAATATTCCGGAAAATGTTTTTTTGCCAATTCATTACAGAACTTATCAGGAATATAATTGAGTCCAGTCAAATCAATACAATGATTTACATTTACCTGTTTTAAATTAAATTTCACTTTGAAATGTTTCCACATTTCAATATTAATACTTTTCTCATTTTCAAATATATATTTCATTATTTCCACAGATCGCAAACTGTCTCTTTCATCAGGAAACAATTCTTGAGATTTTACAGAAATAACACTTAAAACAAAAAAAATAAAAATTAAAAATTTTTTCATTTTGCAAAGATACATTGTTTTTACTTACAATTGTTGCCCATATTTATGTGACCATTATATTTTACCTTTTCTAAAATCACCAAAAAGGATCCGACACTTGAAATACCTGAGTTCTTATCGTATCATTATTGATAATTCCTTTTGATACCACTTCTCCATTCATAATCCGTTCAATTTCTCTGATTTTTCCCATATAAGTATAATAAAATTTAGTATACGTTTTGTGATAAGATGACAACTTATAGATAGTGAATCCATCTTTATAAAAACATTTTTTTTCTTGATTAAATTGTATAATTAAAGAGTCTTTTGTCAAATAAATACTATCTTTATTTACAAAAGACAAATAAGAAGTATCTTGAGAAAAAAAAGTTATTATACAGGCAATGTCATTGTTCGTAAACGAATAGTTATAATCAGTAGTTTTTTTTATTAGTGGCGACTTAGTTTTACATGCTCCAAGAATGCATATAAAAAATAAAATTAAAACAAACATTGAATTCTTATTTGACATATTGCATTTTTCTTTTTGAATTAATACGATTAAGTTTAGGATGGATTTGAGAAGAATTGTTAAACACTGTTTCATTTATTGGCTGTTTTAATTCTTTTCTATAATTGTATCTATAATCAACATACTGGTTATACAAGCTATAATATTTGCTTTCTTCTGATAACTTCTCATTATAATCTTTGGAAATTTGAGTTTTTTTCAAGTGACCTGCTTCAACTATAAGTGTAGCACCTAATATTTCATCAACGTCTACATTATCTCGATTTGCTTTGTTACGAATGGACTCCATAAATGGCTTAATTTCAACACTTTCACAAACTCCATTATTCATTTTCACATAGTTGTTTTCATCACAGGAAGGGATTACTAATGAGTTTTGATTTCCGTTCTCATTAGTTGGATTTATATAAACACTTGTGTAACATCTATTTAAAAAGCTAATACATTTTCTACCATGCTTCGTTTTGGATAAATCAGAAAGGGATTCACTGTAATTTGAAATAAAATCAGATTTCACGGTTTCTGATGTTTTACGTGAAAATTTATATTATATATTTCCATTTTTTAACACACGAACCCTGACGCGATTACCTTCATTATCAACAAATTCCACCCCCGTCGGATCCACGTACTTCACCGGATTGTTTGCGCAATAGGCATACGGGGTCATCCAGAAATACTTCTCAAAAAGTGGGTCTCTACTCGTGAACACCGGCGGTTTGTAGTAACGTGCTTCGTAGTAGTACATGCCGGTTTCTTCGTCCAATTCCTTTGCATTAAAAGAATACTTGGGTATTGTATTATTGCCAAAGTTAATATTGTACTCCGTTGTAATTTCGCCAAAGGGAGCATAAAGGAAGCCTTGTGTTATGCTCTGGTTTTGGTCAGTTACAAAAGCAGTATTTCCCAAGTGGTTGGGGTGGTAATAGAATATTTCGCCGCTGTTCATTCTCCTAATTTTCATTTTGCAAAGATAGTCATTTTACGAATAAAAATCGGGGCATTTGTTTGTTGAATGCAGGAATTCAGAAAAAAAATTTTCACATCCGTTTATAGTTCCGATTTTGCATGCTGCGGTGGGGAAATTATCTGAACCAATACAATTAAAGGATTTTGCATAATTCCATACTATGGAATCACAAAATCCTTTCGGTGCCCGAGACAGGACTTGAACCTGCACTCCTTACGGAACACGCACCTGAAACGTGCGCGTCTACCAATTCCGCCACTCGGGCTTTGATGCGGCAAAGGTAACATTTTTTATCTTATCTTACACACGATTTGAAAAAAAATATTGCTTTCTTTCAAAAAAAGCACTCCCGGAACAATGTGGAAAAACTATTGTGCCAACGCTTCCGACAAACGTTGGTTATCCCTATCGTTCAGTCTGAAATATTGCTGAACGGCACCATTTTTCAACAAATCCGAACTTTTCCCCGAAACAAAAGGCATGTCTTTGGCTATCATCCATAAACAATCGGTAAATCTGAGCAATAACTCCAAATCGTGAGAACTGAAAAGAACCGCCTTCTTTTGTTCTTTTGCCAGCCGCTCAAGCAATGAAAACAATTCTATTTTGCTCGGATAATCCAAAAAAGCAGTGGGTTCGTCCAGCATGACGACTGGCGTGTTTTGGGCGATAGCCTTGGCTATCATCACCTTCTGTTTTTCGCCGTCAGACAAGGTGTTGAAAAATCTGTCTTTCAAACGGCTGATGCCCACCAATTCCAATGAGGATTGAATGGCCTGCCCATCCTTTTCATCAAGCGCGCCGAACATGCCTGTATAAGGATACCGTCCGGAAGCAACCACATCGAACACCTTCAAAAACATATCGTCCGGACGTTCGGTAAGAACAATACCGAGCTGCTTGGCAAGTTCTTTGGGAGAATACGTCAGCAAATCTTTTCCCGACAATTCAATACGGCCGGCTATAGGCTTGATATGCGCTGAAAAAGTTTTGAATAAAGTTGATTTTCCCGCCCCGTTGGGACCTATCAAGGCAACAATATCCCCTTCACCCAAGCTCACATTGATATCGGAAACGATGGCGGAATTATTATAACCTATTGATAATGATGTTGTTTTTAATATATCCATTATTTTTTGCTTTTCATAATGACAGCTATCACCACCGGAGCCCCTATCAATGCTGTTATCGCATTGACAGGCAAATTGCCGTCAAAACCCGGCATTCTGGCGATAAGATTACAGAACAGAGCCATATCCATGCCTATCAGCATGGTGGTCGGGATAAGCAGCCGATGGTCGCTGGTTTTGAACAAAAATCTTGCTATATGCGGCATGGCAAGACCGATAAATGCAATGGGGCCGCAATAAGCGGTCACAATAGCGGTCAAATAACCTGAAACAAGTATGACGGCAATGCTGTTCCGCTTGATGTTAACGCCCAAATTCTCTGCATACATCTCCCCTAACAGCAAAATGTTCAAATTTTTAGACAAGAAAACGGTGGCTGCCAAACCGAGAACGACACTGAGGGCAAAAAACGGCATTTTGGAAGCACCCACGCCGGAAAAACTGCCCATACCCCATATCACAAAAGCGTGTATATCTTCTTTCAAACTGAAAAATTTCAATATATCGGTGACGGAAGAGGCCAAATAGGCAATCATCAGACCTATGATAATCAATGTAGTCATATTTTTTATGCGGGAGCTGAATGCCAACATTACAAACAGCACCAGCACTGCGCCTGTAAAAGCGGCCAGGCTCACTCCTACGGTTGACCACCATCCGAAAGCAGACACCGCCGTATCGGAGACCGCACCCGTCAAAAGTATAACTATCCCCACGCCCAATCCTGCACCGCTGCTGATGCCGAGCATAGAAGGATCGGCAAGCGGATTGCGAAAGAGCGTCTGCATCAAAAGGCCTGCCACTGCCAAGGCCGGACCGGCTAAAACAGCCGTTAAAATTTGAGGAATTCTATAATTGAAGATAATCACACTCAATGTCGTATCCTCAGCCGGATGCAAAAGCACCTTCAATATGTCTTCCGCGGGCACCATCACCGAACCCACGAAAAGATTCAACGCGAAAAGTATTGCTCCGAAAATGATTGTTCCTGTAATTCCTATGGTTATCCTTCTACTTTTCATCCTTCAACTTATAAAAATATTCAGGTTCATAATTTTCATCTTCAAGCACTTCGGGATGAAACACAAAAACAAAGTCCTTCAAAAGCAAATCCGGCTCATATTCCGATTTTTCAAAATAACCGCTTTCCCGGATATCGCACACGATGATATTGCGTTTTTGATAGGCTTTGAAATAGGTATACAATTCATTTTCTGCCGCCAATCTTTCATACGTGAATTTACTGTCCGTTGAATTCATCACCCTCCAATAGTCCGCATTGCGGGCTTTGGCAAGCACCGTTTCGGCATCTACCGGCAAACTTGCCGTGGAAGCATTGTCACTCCATATATAATCGGCGCCCGCATCGCGGAAAATCTGCGATATATAGCTGGCTCCGCCAGGCAGATACCACTGCCCCTCAAACGGCAGGTCGGAAAAAACCGTAGGCCTGCTTTTCACATTTTCACAACGTTTTTTCAAATATTCATACCGACGTGCCATATCGTCAAACCATTGCTCCGCATAGGCTTCCCTGCAGGTGAGAAAACCTATTACTTTCAACCATTCGGCACGCCCGAGCGGATGATTTTCCAGATAATCGGCAAAAGGAAACATGACCGCCCCCGTCAAACCGCCTATCTCTGTTTTCGGCACCGTGGAATAGGGTGTATAAAGAATCACATCCGGATGAAGACTGATGACGGTTTCGGTTTTCAAACAGGTTTCGGTGCCCACATCTTCCATCTTTTTTTCCGCCAACAGCCTTTTGATTTCAACATTGTCGGTATAGGCGCTTTCCAATATGCCTTTCACCCTGTCTATTTCTCCAAGCTCCAAAAATACCGACCATTGCGTGGACGAATACGCTATCACATTTTTTACGGGAGTGCGGATAACCGCCTTGCCCGCCAACTCCCCGGGAAGCTCCGCCGAATCGGGATAGAGATAATATTCTCCAAGCACCTGCCCGCTCCACGGATTGGGAATAACCATATGATATCCCGATTTATAATGCCTTACACTGATATAACTTGCATATTTCATCAAATTTTCGCTGTCCCCCCGCGATTCCCCACTTGTGACTCTGGTATTGCCACCACACGAATACAGCAGAATAACTGCCGACATACATACAAGAAAGCACCGCTTCATTCCGAACTCTTTTTTAATGTGTTTATTTTGCAAAGATAATCAAAATATTGTTTCAATTTATTAATCAATATTTACAAAAAACAAATACCAAACGGCGGAAAATATGTTTTTTAATGCAAATCATTCACCTTCCATGACGCAAATTTTTCCGTTTTCCGCTTGGAACAGAGCGTTTGATTCGTCAGACAAACGCTTTTCCGCTCTTTGAAACGTCGGATAAGACCGGCGGATTTTTGCTTAAATTAAAAAAAAGACGGAAAAAGTGTTTTAATACAAAAAAAAATGCTACCTTTGCAGTCCTGAATTGAACAAGTATAAATAAAGATTTTATATAGCGATGGCAAAAAAGAACAAAGAAGCAAGACAACAAGTTATATTAGAATGCACAGAACAAAAGGCCAGTGGCATTCCGGGTATGTCAAGATATATCACGACAAAAAACCGTAAAAACACACCCGACAGATTAGTATTGAGAAAATACAATCCATTTTTAAAACGCGTAACCGAACATAAAGAAATAAAATAATTTTTGAGATATGGCAAAGAAAGTTGTTGCAACATTAAAGAAATCCACAGGTAAAGATTTTGCAAAAGTAATCCGCATGGAACGTTCTGCAAAAACAGGTGCTTATACCTTTGTTGAAACCATTGTTCCCACAGAACAAGTGAAAGATTTCTTGGCAAAAAAATAACATTTGTCAAGTACCCGCTTATATTGTGAAACATAAAAGTTTAATTAAAAATAGATGGAAGGGAATGTAACATTCCCTTTTTTAGTAAAACAATCGTTTATTAACTTTATTAACAATTAAATATATGAAATACGTATGCCCGACTTGCGGTTATGTTTATGATCCAAAAGAAGGAGATCCTGACAGCGGTATAGCTCCGGGGACTTCTTTTGAAGACATTCCCGACGATTGGAGTTGTCCGCTCTGCGGTGTCAGCAAAGATGAGTTTGAACAAGAAGAATCTTAACACTTCCGGTGGTTTGTAATCAAACCACTTTTTTATTGCCTTATTTACCGATATGAAACGTTTGTTCATTGCTGTTACTTATGCTCCGGAACCATGGTTGCAGACACTCACCCATAATCTTAAAAAAGGTATGAGTAAAATGGACCAGACCAATTGGGTGGATGACCATTTATATCATATCACCATCAAATTTTTGGGGAATATCAGGGAAGAAAAAATTCCGCATCTTTCCCGCATATTGTCACAATGTGTGCACGATACGCCTCCTTTTTCCCTGCAGTTGGACCAACTTAAGGCTTTCGGCTCCACCTATCACCCCAGAGTGCTTATCATTACCGCTATTGCCCACCCCTGCATGATACAAATACACAAAAATATTGAAGAGCAAATACAAAAAATAGGGCTCAAACCCGATTTCGGCAATTTTGTTCCCCACCTCACCCTGGCACGCATTCACGCATTGGATGATAAAAAAATGTTTTGGAACGCCATTAACCGATATCAAATTAACGATACCCATATCATACCTGTGGACAAAATAACGCTCTACGAGAGCATACTCACCAAAGGATACCAGCCCCGGTATGTCGCATTGGAAGAATTTCCTTTAAAATAATTTTTGTCATTTCTCCGTTCATATTATATTTCTTGTTATTTTTGCAATAGACAAACAATAACAACAATAATGATGAAAAAACTTGTAGTTCTTACAGGTGCGGGCATCAGCGCAGAAAGCGGAATCAGCACCTTTCGGGATTCAAACGGATTATGGGAACAATATGATGTGAACGATGTCGCCACCCATGAAGCATGGTATAGAAACAGAGCTTTGGTCACCCGATTCTATAATGAACGCAGAAAACAATTGTTAACCGTTCAGCCCAATTACGGACACATAGGATTGAAAGAATTGGAACAATGGTTCCGCGTTACCGTCATCACCCAAAACGTGGACAACTTGCATGAAAAAGCCGGCAGCTCCCATATCATACACCTGCACGGAGAACTCACCAAAGTGTGTTCGGAAAACAATACCGGTATGGTATATGAGCTCACACCCGACAAATACGAAGTGAAAATAGGCGATACGGCTGAAGACGGCGCCCAATTACGCCCCTTTATCGTATTTTTCAATGAGCCCGTGCCCATGATAGAAACCGCCGTTAAAGAATGTGAGGACGCCGATATATTCGCCATCATAGGCACTTCTATGAACGTATATCCTGCCGCAAGCCTCATACACTACACCCCAGCTGGAATACCCATATTTCTTATTGACCCCAAAGAAGTAAATGTACAACACGACAATGTGCATATCATTCAAGACGTTGCCTCCTCCGGAGTGAAACAATTAATTAATATATTAAAAGAAAAATATTTATAATCATGCGATTACTTATAAAAAATATCAAAGAACTCATACAGGTGGAATCGGCTCCCGTTGCCTACAAAGCAGGTAAAGAAATGCGAAACATGCACACCGTCAAGCATGCATGGCTGCTTATACAAGACGACAAAATAGCGGATTTCGGCGGCATGAACAGTCCGCTGCCCGCTGCAGACCAAACGATAGACGCCACAGGAAAAATGGTATTCCCGTGCTTTTGCGATTCGCACACACATATTATATATAAAGGCAGCCGTGAAATAGAATATATAGACAAAATCCGCGGTTTATCCTACGAAGAAATTGCCAAAAGAGGCGGCGGAATATTGAATACCGCATTGCGCATGCACGAAGCTACAGAAGAAGAATTGTACCGCGACGCATGGCTGCGGCTGGAAGAAATGAAAGCCCATGGCACGGGCGCTGTAGAGATAAAAAGCGGTTACGGACTCTCCACGGAAGATGAATTAAAAATGTTACGCGTGATCAAGCAACTCAAAGCCGACTCCGCCCTAACCGTCAAAGCCAACTTTTTGGGGGCACATGCCGTGCCCGCCAATTACAAAGGGCGACAAAGCGAATATGTTGACCTTATTGTCAATGAAATGATTCCCAAGGTGGCGGAGGAAAAGTTAGCTGATTTTATCGATGTATTTTGCGACAGGGGGTTCTTCACCGTTGACGATACCGACCGTATCTTGGAAGCCGGCACCCGCTACGGACTCATACCCAAAATTCACGCTAACGAGTTGGACTATTCCGGCGGCATACAAATAGGTGTCAAGCACCATGCCCTGTCGGTTGACCATTTGGAATGTACCGGTGATGCGGAAATAGAAGCGTTGCTTCACTCCCGCACCATGCCCACATTGCTGCCGGGGGCTGCATTTTTTATCAATATGCCTTATGCTCCCGCCCGAAAAATGATCAACGCCGGATTGCCCGTTGCCATGGCCAGCGACTTCAACCCCGGCACCTGCCCCTCCGGCAACATGCAATTGATATTGTCCATGGGATGTATCAAATTCCGCATGCTGCCCGAAGAAGCCATTACCGCCACCACCATCAACACCGCCTACGCCATGAATGTAAGCGACAGCCTGGGCTCCATTGCCAAAGGCAAAACAGCTAATGTATTTATCACCAAACCCATCCCCACTTACGAATACATGCCTTATTCTTTCGGAGACAATAAAGTGGAAACCGTTATTCTTAACGGAAAAATACAATAATGCATCAAGTTGTACTTCTTTTAGGCGGGAACATTGACAATAGTCTGCAAAAATTCAACAAAACAACAGACTTGTTGAAAGAAAATGTAGGAACAGTATTGCAACAATCACAATACTATTCCTCCTCTGCCTGGGGCTACCAATCCAAGCATGAATTTGTAAACTTGGCGGTAATTATCAATACTTCGCTTTCTCCGGAGGAAACGCTACGGCAATGTTTAACCATAGAACAAATTTTAGGACGAAAACCCCATACTCCTCATCATTATGCCGACCGCACCATGGACATAGATATCATTTTTTATGATGACATAGTGATGGACACACCCCTACTGCAAATTCCTCATCCCAGAATGCAAATCAGGAATTTTGTATTAACACCTTTGGCAGAAATATGTCCGCAAAAATTGCATCCCGTTCTGCACAAAACCGTCAGAGAACTAAAAAACCTATGCCGGGACAAGGCAACGGTAAAGCCTGTTGATTTGGAGTAAATAAGCCTGCTATTTATCCACAAACTTATCGATAGACTCTATGAATTTCAATTCTACAATTTCCGCTTGCGAAATATTGGCATGCTTGGCTATTTGGAATTGGGCGGTATCGCCCACACTGCGGCGATAAATGATATAAATACTGTCTGCCACCTTTTTCACATATTCCGCCACATTCTCCAATGAAGGCAAAACATCGGTGCCCGACAAAGAGGCAGAACGGGACAAATGGGAAAACACCACTACCGGTATATCCAATTCTTTGGCCATTGCTTTAATATCCTGCAAGGTATTCAAATTTTCATCATTGTCCACATCCACTTCCGACATGGTATGGCAAGACAAAGACTCCAACCCGTCCACAAAAATGATATCCGCACCATATTTGTTCCTCAACTGGCGGCTGCGCCGCTGAAAATCATCTTTGGTAAGCTTGGCGGTATCATCCACATAGATATCCGCTTTGGACAAATTATATAAAATGGCATTCAACTGTTCTTTCTCCGAATCGGTAAGTTCCCCGGAAATAATTTTTTTGGTGGACTGACGTGTTTCACTTTCTATAAGCCTGTAAAACATTTTGGCGGAAGAACGTTCCGGAGAAAACACACCCACCGTTTTACCCGATTTGGATGCGATATTGTACAACAAAGACAACAAAAAAGCCGTTTTGCCATTTCCCGGCTTGGATACTATCACACTCAACTCCCCGGCTTGAAACCCTTTGGTGATTGCATCCACCCTGTCATAGCCCGTGGCTATTCCTGTTGTGCTTAAATCCACTAAATATCCCGTATTTTGCAACAAAGGGATAATGATCTCTTTCAATGTGGTGAATTCAAAACTATCGGGTACAACATTATAGTCCATATACATTATTGTTTTTTATTATTCAACTCTTATCGGTTTGCCATTACTATATTCCACCTTTTTGGCAATGCTTCCGTCTGCATTATAGGTAATATCCGCTCCGTGTAGCACACTTTGCTCATATTCCGCACTTCGTATCATACGCCCCTCTTCATTGTATGCCTTAAACACACCTTTACCATCTTCAAATTCTGCTGCAGCCACTTCAAAGCCATTGAAATCGTAATAATGCCAACTGCCGTGAATTTGATTATGCCGGTATGCTCCCGCAATATATAACGAACCGTCGGGATAAAATTGCTTGTACACCCCGTGACGCTCCCCCTGATGATATTCGGCATATTCTATCATATTGCCATATTCATTGTACACCTTTTCTTCCCCCTCTTTGAGCCCGTGAACATAATTCTCTTCCGTCTCCGTTTCTCCGGTGAAGAAATATCTTATCAACAACCCGTTTAATGTATCATTTGCATAACAGGTTTCCAAACTTTTTTTCCCGTTTTCAAAATAAAACACGGCCTTCCCGTTTTTTTTGCCGTGTTTATAGGTAATATCCGATTGTTTTTTGCCATTTGCATAATAGGTCACCTCCTGTTTGGAACACGACACAAACAATTGCGATATAAGCACAAAAAACATCCAAAATTTTATTGTTAACTTCATTTTTTTATCTTCATACAAAAGTGCAAATATACTTTTTTTTACTTTACACTTTGTTTTTATCCGTTTATTTTCTTATTATGCTTTCCGCATACAAAACCGACAGGGTGTTCTGTCCGTTCAAAAGGGTGGCTTTTTCTGTTTTTTGCGGCATAGAACCTTTGGCAACGTTTTGATTTGGCGCACACTAACAAAAAATATAGTACAAAATGGGAATTGTAAGGTATTTTTATATACCTTTGCAACCTAAGTCTTCGTAGCTCAGTTGGTAGAGCAATTGACTCTTAATCAATGGGTCCAGGGTTCGAGCCCCTGCGAGGACACTCTTTTCCGGCACATAAATATCGCATTTATGTGCTTTTTGTTTGCCTGCTTTATCGGATAAAATTGGTTTGTACGGCTTTTTCCCGTTCGGGCAGACCGTATTTTTCTTTACCAAGCTGTATGCTTTGCATTAAAAACACCATATTGGCGGCCAAAGTACGCATACCCTGCATACCTTCCGCATCTTTGAGCACTTCCCCTGCTGCAGACCCGTGAACGCTGTTCCAATATTGTCCTGACACCACAGGCATGCCTGAAATGGTAAAATATTTATTCAGCACATCAAACGATGACGACAATCCGCCCCTGCGGGCCACTACCACAGAAGCCCCCACTTTCATGGTTTTATCAAACGGAGTGCTGAACATCAATCTGTCCATCAATGCCAACAAAGAGGCATTGGGAGAAGCAAAATAAACAGGACTGCCCACTATCAGTCCATCCGCTTTTTCCAACAACGGGGCCAGGGTGTTGACCATATCGTCGAATACACATCTGCCGGTATCTCTGCATTTTCTGCATCCTGTGCAACCTTGTATGCTTTGCTGCCCCACATGTGCCATTGTCACTTGCACACCGTTATTTTCCAACACCTTCCGCATTTCCTGCAATGCCAGAAAAGTATTGCCTTGGCTATGGGGGCTGCCGTTGATTATCAAAACATTCATCATTTTTTATTGTCGGTTTAAATATTGATTAATATAAGGTAAAATTTCCGTTTCAAAAATATCCTTTTGCACTATTCTATAATGAAAATGATAAGTGTCGTTAAATATTCCGCTATGCCTGCCGGCATAATTATTCTGCGACAACTGTTGAAAAATATACGCACTGTCAGCAGCATACCGGGGTATGGGAGGCAACACTTGTTCTGCTATGGGCAACAACTGCCGCCAACGGCACTCCCATTGTTTGACATCCGACAACGGTTGCATGGCGGCACTCCGCATCAATGCACTCACCAAAAGCGGTGCCGGCACAATGTCCTGTGCCACTAATTGAAGATTCACACACACATAATTGCCATGCACTCCTGTATAACAATACCAGGGACCGCCCAGGGTGTCGCTTTGCTCTATTTCCTGTTTTATATAACGGGCACACGCATCGCTGTCATTGACCAAATGTGCAGGACCGAAATAATCTTGAAAACATGTTTTGTATATATCCCGGAGTGTGGCGGCGGGAAAAAGGGTCATAAAATCCGTCAATTTACGTTTTTCCGACATATATATGCTGTCTGCATGATGCAAAATCATTGCCGCCACCTGCAAGGCATCGCCTCCCGATGTGTACGGAAGCGTATCTTGCCGCAAAGTCCACTCATACTCCCATTGCGACAATTGTGCATCAAAAATCTTTTCATCCCATAACACCCCCTGTCGCACAGACTCCAACACAGACTCAAAGAAAAGGCACCACCTTTGGGCATAATAGGATTTTACCAAACCGCTCCACATTCTGCCGGCATAATCGTTCAACACAGGACCGCCCCAAATGGTAAGCAATGTGCGGGCCTGTTGCTCATAATATTTTTTTTCTTGTGCCGTATTGCCCCACGAGCGTGCATCTTCCAACCACGGCTCCAACATAAACGAGGGGTGGCATCTCAACAAAGTATCGGCATCCTGAAACAAAAGACGGGCTGTCTTGATTTGCTCCGCCATGGCGGAGGTGTCTTTATATTGATAGGCTGTAAGAAATTTGTTCCACACTTCTTCAAAATAATTTCCCAGCCATTGGGACAACAAATTGACAATATCATAGCGATAACTTTCCGGTAAATTTTTCCAACGCTGCGCGTATTCCGTCATGGACTTGCATATTGACAATAAAATATCGTTGTTATAAGTATAATGGTTTTTAGCCTGATTTTCCTGCACCCGCATAGAAGGCCGATTCAGCATGGCCACCCTTTTGCCGTAATAAGCCCCGTCTTTGTATATGGAATTATTCAACATATTCCATATTATCTTTATTCTATTGGAAGACGCCCCCAGCCGCATTTCCGCCCAATCGTCCGTCCATGCATTCACATCAAAGGTATCGTGCCATATTCTCTCAAATAAATAATCATATATCTGCTCACTGCAATCAAAAGCCTCTAAAGTAGAGCCTATACCCTGCAGATTATCCCCCGCTTCGTCCAACAGATTTTGCAGCTTGCGCTCCAACATGTTGATATTTCCCACCAACAGGGTGTTTCCTCCGAAATTGCCCAGATAGCACCAGATATACGGTTGCCCGTAAAATCCATATTTTTTTCCGTCCTTTTGCCCCGTTACAGGATGAAGGGAACGACGCCACACCTCTGTTTTTTCACAAAAATAATCCAACATCAACAAATTGCCTTGCGGCACGGCAGAAAGATAAGCATACAGCCTGTCCGGTGTCCATTGTTTGCGTTTATAATAAAACACCCATGCCATTTGCATCCATTTGGCTTGTTTGTCACACAATTGCAAAGAAGTGTATATGTTAGCCGCCATATTGGCCAAATATGAGGTATCCCAACAAGGCGGGTCCATTTCATTAAACGGATCAAGGCTGTAGATATGGTCGGTACCATACATTTGCGTTTGATGATACAAGAATTTTTGTTGTATCACGGCAAACAAAGAATCTTCCGCACTAAGAAACAATGTGGGTTCAAAACCGCACCAGGCACTCAAAGGGCGTATATCGGCTTGCGGAAACATGGTTTTCAATTGCTTAGGCACATGTCCGGAAAAAGCGCCCAGCACAGGGCGCATCCCCAATTCCCGCTCTCTTGCGACTATCTGCTGCTGCAACAAGCGTTGCCCTTGTATCCATTGTTCGGGCAAAGGCCCTCCGAATTCATCCAAATTAGCCATGCGGTGCCACGGAAGATGTGCCGGCCCCGAAAAATAACCGCGTATTTCTTCATCACTCATCCCGAATTCACTCCACACCTCATACCATACCGCTTCCTGCCCTGTAAGAGCCAAAGGCATATTAATCCCGTTCATGGCCATCCAGTCTATAAAATATTCCCACTGCGGCCATTTCCACCATGGCATAGTGTATCCGTATGTGCAATAGTTCAGGAAAAATCTGTCTTCCACCTTCGCCCGTTTATAAACAGGCTGCTCTATCCCCGGCATGTCCGTAATCCGTATGGGCTCCACGGGACGATACCACGGAACATGCACTTTGGCATAATGCCTCAAATAATAGTTCAAACCCATGGCCACGGATATGTCATTATTACCCGTTATCCTTATTTTTTTGCCATGAGATGCCAAAATAAAATAATCGGATGCCGCCGTATCCCGCAATACAAACTCAAAACGTGCACCCGCCTTCCTGCCCAACATTCTGCATGCCAACTTCTCCGCTGCCTGCTGGGCACACAACGGACCAAGCACTGCACATAGAAACAATAATAGGACCGTTATTTTGATTTTATGCGATTTATTCATTACCATCATCCTTATGCTTAAACTTTGCCTTGATTGCAAAAGCAAAATTACATCATATTTTGCAAAAAAACATATAACACAAACTACTTATAGGCAACCCGTGACTTTTACCTATTTCCTTTTCATTTTGCAAAGATAGCTTTTTTTTTGTTTGATTGTTAATTTTTTATCTGTTTTTAGATTTCCTGTACTTTTATGCGCAACTAATGTCTGAATTTTGTATTTTTGCATTTCGGTTAAATGACTCCTATTTTTGAACTTTTGTCACACACAAAAATAGTCATTTGTTCCTTTCAGGCGCAGGGAAAGTTTTGCTTTCCCTTGCTTGATAAAATTTCTGTTCGTGATAAAGTTGCATTTATCAGTTGAATTCAGGTATTTATTAAAATAGATGTTGAAAATATGATGAATTATGCAGGATTGATATTAGGGTTGGCAGCCTTCTTTAGTATTGGTGTTTTCCATCCCATTGTCATAAAAGCCGAGTATTATTTCGGAAAAGAATGTTGGTGGGTTTTTGCTTTGGCAGGTGCAGTTTGCAATGTAGTCGCTTTGTTTATGAACAATGTCATTGCTTCTGCAGTTGTCGGTGTTTTTGGTTTTTCGGCTTTTTGGAGTATTTTGAGTTTTATAAACAAGAAAAAAGAGTGCAGAAAGGATGGTTTCCGAGTAATCCCAACAGACTGAAAAAGAAACGCATGTAGTTTGCCCTATATGTATTATATGTTTAGTAAGCACAAGGATTGTTGTATTGTGATTTTTAATCATGTGATGTTGATATGTTAGACTTGTGCCGGTGTTTGCACTTTATGAAACAAAGCAGGCAAAAAAAAAGTATTTTGTCGGTTTTATGGAGGCAAAATGGTGAAAAAATGAAGAAAATCGCAGCAACGTTCATTTATTTTTAGTACTTTTGCAATTGTAAATAAAAATTCAAATAATATGTTAGATTTAACAACCACCTTTGCAGGACTCACATTGTCCAATCCGATAATAATAGCCAGTTCGGGACTTACCAAGAGTGCAGAAAACAATGCTAATTTGGCTGCTGCCGGAGCCGGAGCCGTCGTTATTAAATCTTTGTTCGAAGAGCAAATTTTGCATGAAACATCTCAAATGCTGGACGACAATGCTTTTGGTCGTGCAGAAGGTTATGATTATTTGACGTCCTATGTCCGCCAGCATAAACTGGAAGATTATCTGAATGTGATCAAAGACAGCAAAAAAAGCTGCAATATCCCTGTTATTGCAAGTATTAGTTGTTACAATAATGCCGAATGGGTGAATTTTGCCAAAGATATTGAAAGAGCAGGCGCAGATGCCATTGAAATCAATATTTTGTCTTTGCAAACCAAAAGAGCCGTCAATTATGAATACGGCAGTTTTGAAAAGGAACATGTCAACATATTAAAGCATCTCAAACAAACTGTCAATATTCCCGTCATCATGAAATTGGGCAACAATTTCACCAATCCCATTGCTTTAATTGACCAGTTGAAACAAAACGGTGCCGATGCAGTGGTATTGTTTAACAGGTTTTTCCCCTTGGATGTGGATATTGAAAATATGAAAACCGTAGCCGGTCAGATTCTCAGCAGCGGTTTTGAATTATCCAATTCTTTGCGTTGGACAGGATTTGTCTACAGCCAATTGAACAATGTAAATGTTGCCGTATCCGGAGGTGTGCGCGATGCGGACGGATTGGTGAAATCCATACTTGTAGGAGCCTCTGCCGTTGAATTGTGCAGTGTTATTTTCGAAAAAGGCCCCCAATATATAAATGTAATGAAAGAAAATTTGTCGGCTTGGATGGAAAAACACCGTTATACATCGGTTTCACAATTCAAAGGTTTGTTACATTCCGACAGCGCGGGCGATGATGCCGATTTGTTTGAACGCACTCAGTTTATCAAATATTTCGGCAGCAAAGAATAATGTCAATGTAAGAATGCCAAGGCAGAAAGCCACATTCAAGTCACAAATGCAAACTTTACAAGTTCAACTTGGAAAGCTAAAATTTGAGAAGAAAAAACGGTTTGCCTGTTGAAGCAAATATAAAACAACCAATTCTTCACGGTTTTTTTGTACTTTTGCATACATAAAGTTTTTGATATGGATACACACGAAGGCATAGTGATAAAAACTACCGGCAAAGAATATTCCGTTCTCTGCAATCAGATGCATTATACTTGCAGACTCAAAGGGCAATTTCGCATTAAAGGCATCAAAACCACCAATCCTGTTGCAGTAGGAGACCATGTGCTGTTTAACATTGACCCCTCCGCCCCGTACACCGACGGGGTGATTACCGATATCTGCCCACGGAAAAATTATATCTACCGCAAATCGGTCAATTTGTCCAAAATCACCCATATCATTGCCGCCAATATAGACTCCGCCTTTTTAATCATCAGCATCACCGATCCTAAAACACCGTTGGGTTTTATTGATAGATTTTTGGTCGGCGCGGAATCGTTCCGCATTGCCACCACCATTGTGTTCAACAAATACGATTTATACACCGGGGAAGATAAAAAACAAGCACAACAATGGGCGGAAATCTATCAAAAACTGAATTATCCCTGCATTTTTACCTCTGCCCGCAGCGGCCTTGGAACCGATACACTGAAAAAAGCCATGCAAAACAAAGTGTCGCTGTTTTGCGGACAATCGGGAGTGGGAAAATCGAGTCTGGTCAATTATATAGAACCCGCACTGAATATAAAAACAGGGGAAATATCCCGATACAACGAAAAAGGCAGACACACCACCACCTTTGCCCAAATGCACAGCTTGTCCATGGGAGGATATATCATCGACACTCCGGGTATTAAAGAATTCGGCCTGATAGAATACAAAAAAGAAGAAGTGTGCCATTATTTTCCGGAAATGCTGCACTTGCAAAGCAGATGCAGGTTTACCGACTGCACACACACCCATGAACCCGATTGCGCGGTAAAACAAGCTGTGGAAAACGGCGATATAGCCCTTACCCGATACAATAATTATTTGGCCATACTCAACAGCGATGACATTAATCGCAAAGAATGGACACTCAGATAGTTACAAAATACCTCCGTTTTTTATTGTTGCCCGCGGCGTTTTTTTTAAGAAAAAAATTTTTTTATCTCTCCATATCTCAATATTTTTTTGTAATTTTGAAAATTGTATTTCTGTTAAATTGAACTAAAAATAAAAATATAAAAATGGCTGATACAAAAAATAAAAGCAATTTTTTTCCTTCATTGGAAAAATTAAACAAACAAGCGGAATTTGTCAACACCAATGAACATAATTCAATATTGGATATAGACGCATTGTTGGACTGTTTACGCCAAATGTACACGGAATGTATGGAGATGCGGGAAAAAATGGAAAACGAAAAAAACTCCGTTTCCGCCAAAAATCAATATCCCACTTTGTCTTTATTCAATGACGGGGATTTTGAGGAGTCTGCCCCTGCCTCCAAAGACCATTCCGCATCCGCGCCCCGCCCTGTATCGGCACCCTCACCGAAAGAACGGGAACAATCTGTTTCGCCCGCCCCTGCCCGCAAAAAGCATGTTGACCCCCCAAAAACCGACAACAACATCAATAAGACCATAGCCGTAAACGCCATTGCAGATACTGCCGCAGAGCAGGCAGCCGAAGCGGTAAAAACACAGGACAAGCCCAAGTCCGCACCCGTATCGCAAGTTCAACCGGCCGATACATCTGCCGGCAACACTCCCGCCACCCCAGAAAAGGAAGAAGACATCCTGCCGGATGCTGACGACATTTTGGACTTGGAAAAAATAGTGTCCCCTGCTGAAACACCTTCAGCACAAGCAAATGAAGCTGCATCTTTTAACGATATCGACTTGGACGAAATAGAATTTGACGAATACGAAGAGGACGAGGATGCACCTCTACCACATACCGAAACCGCCGCAACCCCTCAGCCCGCCTCTTCGGCTATGCCGCCATCCTATTGGGGCGATGAAATAGACACCGAAAACCCCATCACCTCCAAAAAAACCATGAGCCTCGGAGAAACATACAAACAGGAACGCCCTTCCATTAACGACATGCTGGCCAACTATAAAAAAAACAATATTATCGGTCAGAAAATACCGGCGTCAACCAATCTCATAAGTTCCATGGATATGAACGACAAATTCACTTTCACCAGAGAACTGTTTCACAATGACAATGCCTTGTTCAGGGAAAGTATAGAAAGACTTGACAGCATCAAAAGTCTGAAAGACGTATTGTTGTGCCTTGACAACATGAAAAAACAACATCATTGGAATGACAACAATGCATCGGTAATCCGTTTGCAGGAATTGATATATGCCAAATTCGGACAAAACTGATAATTTTTATATGCATTTTTTGAAGACAAGTCTTTTGGCCCTATTCTGTTGGAGTGCATTGTGTGTTCACGCACAATTCAACTTTCTGAAATGCGACAGCAATATCGGCACATGGTATTTGCAAAGCAAACACGACATTAGTACCGCCATCACTGCCGCCGGCAACACGCCGGAATTGCAAGCAGCTTTGTTGCAGCAAAACACCGACATCAGCACGCTCCGTCCCGAAGATTTTCATTTTATCGACTTTGACAACAACGGCATTGAAGACCTGCTTTTTACCGGAAAAATAGGCAATATACCTTACGTATTCCTTTTTCACCTGCATCACAGGCAATACCAAACACTTATTTCCACACGTGGTGTTATTTATCAAGCCAATGCCGCCGACATGCAGCGGCCTTTGAATTTTTCGGTATGGTACACCGCCTGCTGCGGATACTATATATGTTACAATACCCAATATGCCTGCATAGTGAACAACGATATTGCCTATTATAACACAGCCTCACAAACGCTTGCATTTAAAGGCACCTCTTTCCCTAATGTCACATTGCCCCGTATCATTCCTTTTTACGTTACGGAAACAGCCACTCTGCGAACAGCCCCTTTTGTCAATGAAGAACGGAGAATAGGCTCCAATGCGGATTGGCGGGGCAACGGCCTGGGCTTATATCCGCCCCGGGCCACCGGTGTGATTTATGCCGAAACCATAGACGAAAAAGGCACCTATTGGTATTTTGTCCGCATGAACAACGACAAAGGCATCACCATACACAACGACAGATTTGCAGGAGAAAATGAAATGGAAGATGCCAATCAGAACTATTATTACGGATGGCTGCGATACGATGAAATCACCATTGCCGAATAAACGGTACCCGTTCGCACGGCCTGCCCGAACGGCTTTCATCAGCCTTCCGCCTGCCGATAATCCTGAATACAGGCTCTCACTTGGGAAAAATCACAAGATTTCAATTTGTCGGTATCTATAAACACATACAGCCTGCCCGATTCTCCCCACAACATATTTTTGGATTCGTCGGAATCCAGTTGCAACAGCAATGTTGTCTTTCCGTCCTCCATATCAAAAACAGATGATATCCCCATGGGATATCCGAACATTTTGCTGCATTGGTTGACATTGCACAACTTGAAATAGGCGCTTTTTTTATAATCCTCAAACGTATTTTCCGCCCACTCGCTTTCATATTCAGGCAAGGATACGGCATTGAAAAAATGTATTCTGCATGCCTCAAACAAAGGCGGAACACCTATGGTTGCATTCCGCTCCGACTTGCCCGGTTGCCGCACATACACACATTGCACCATGTCTTCAGCCCCCTGCTGCATTTTTACAGCATCTATGAAAAAATACAACATCCCTTGTCCGGGCATATATTCATGCTTACATTCCGCACAATTGATTTGGGCTAAAAAGAGAGAACGGATATTATCGCCGGAAATGTTGTCCATATCAGGATATCCGCCTATTTTGGAAGTGCCGGCAGGAATAGGGTCATCCTTTTCCGACACATATACAAAACGGATGTCTTCCAGGGCTTTTCCCACAATAACATCTTCATATTCATCCATTTGCAACTGATGTATGCGGTGTTTCAAATCCGAAATATCTTTCACATTTTCATCTTCAAACACCACCGAGGCCATATTTTTTTCAAACTGCACCTGCCTGTCGGGCAAGTCATTCTTTATCACCAACCAGACGGCTATCACCAAAGTAACCGCTAAAGCGACGGCTAAACCGATATCCATAGCACCTTTATTTTTTGATTATTTTTCTTATTGTATGGGCACCTTCACAAGTCAATTTCAAACAATATATCCCCGGCAAAAGTTTGGGAATATTAACAGTAAATTCGTTATCCCCTGCCGAAGTTTGCACTTGTGTATAAAACACCACCTGCCCGAATATTGATGTTATTTCCACTTGATATACACGCGATTGTCTGTCTTTTATAGAAAACGACACTTGATTGTCCACAGGCTTTTTCACCTCCACCGATTTCATCTCCTTCGACAAATCGCTGTCGGCATGCCACTGCGAAACCGTTTTTGATATTTTCACATCCATCACCACGGGCAAATGGTCACTCATTACACTTAATGCATTGAGCACCTTTACCGGCACGGAAGTATTATTGACAGTTACGGATTTGTTCAGCCGCATTCCGTCTTGCCCTATAGCCTTATACGTACGGGGCAAAGCTTTGACATTGCGCGTACCGCGCAAAACGGATTCCGATACCAAAATAAAATCGAAACGGTCGTCCAAGCCGCCGGCGGAATAACATCCGCCGTAAACATCGTGGGTAGATTGGGTGTGCAAGGTGGAAAACCGGGCATTGTCATGCCAATAACCGGCTTTTTCTATAGGATCGTAAAAACGGATGGCAGGATTGGGATAATTCACCAATAGCTGATAGGCTCTTTCATACGAGGAATATACATTGATATCACCGCAAAAAATATAATTGTCCGCCTTCCCTATCCTGTCCAATGTTTTCATGAGCGTTTCCACTTGATTCTCCCGCTTTAAACTATCGGCTACGCCGGCTTTCAAATGACCTATCACCACTATGACAAACACCGTATCACCCTTGCGCAAATCCGAACTGTTGGCATATAGTTTATACACATTAAAGTCCCGCACCGCATTCGGAATATGATAGGATGAATGCATGGTTAACTTTTCCTTATTATAAAAAATCATATTGGAAAACTTATTCGCACTGCCTCCCGATTCTGACGTCAGCCTGCCGTGCCCCCAACAGGAAACACCGTTAATATTCAGGCAGCTGTCCAATATCCTCTTGGTGTACATCATCTCTTTGCCCACCTCATTAACGGTAATTATATCCGGACGCACATAATCAAACAATATTCTGAGACATTTGTCTTTTTGTGACAAATCCGCGGCACAACTTGAACCGTTCACCGCATATTGCATCAAATTATAATGCATCAAGCGCAATGTATCGGCCGCTTGCACTCCCGCGCACATGCACACCGACAACATTATACTTAAAAATTTCCGCATCATGGTTTGATATTATAAAATGCAAAGATAATCATTAAATGTATATTTTTTTAATTCAATAAAAAAAATATGTGAAAATATAAAAAAAGCATCTGTAAGCCAATTGCTTGCAGATGCCCGTGACAAACAGAACCGCTTTTCTGCGCCTGAAAAGGCTGCAATCAAAATATCATTTCATTGCAAGCGGCTAATAGCATTCCAGACCGTTTTTACCATTATACCAAACAATACCGGAAATATCTTCGCATTCTTCCACACCGTATTCGTCCGGAGTGGTTTTAAAACTGTTGAGAATGCGGCCTTCCTGATAATTATCGCAGGTACACCTTGAACTTTTGTTACACGAAGCCACCGCTACCGCCATGGCCAAAGCAGCTGTCACCAATATTAACTTTTTCATAACACCTAAAAATTAAAATTACACTTATATTGTTAACTGTCAAAATCATGTTATGCATGATAGCGAAAGCAAATTTACCATTTTTTTATTTTCATTGCAATAAACTTTGAAAAAAATTCATGTTTTCATTAAAAAATGGTATATTTGTAATTTGGAAAACGGCTGATTTTTCATGAAAATATTACACACTGGAGACTGGCACTTGGGGCATACCCTGTATAATTACGACCGCTCGGAAGAGCAGGCCGGTTTTTTATCTCAGATAAGGGATATTGTAGCAGAAAATCAGCCTGACGCCATGATAGTGGCGGGAGATATCTACCATTATGCCTCCCCTTCCACTGCCGCACAAACGCTCTATTGCGAACACATGTTGGGCATACATCAAGCCTGTCCGGACATGCAAATCATAGTCATTGCCGACAATCACGACAGCGCTTCCAAGCTAATGGTTGACAGTACATTATGGAAACATTTCAACCTCATCACCTTGGGAACCATACATCCCGCACAATACGATGACTATATCATACCCGTTGTACGCCAAAATACAACCATAGGATACGTGGCTGCATTCCCTTTTGCCTACCCCCGCTTTTTGCCCGATAATTTTTTCGCCGGCGTTCTGGACCGTCTGCACCAAAAAAACGACAGGCATCTGCCCGTGGTGGCGGCTGCCCATTTAGCCGTTATGAATTCCGACTACAGCTGCCACAACAATATAGGCACCCTCGATTGCGTTAATGCAGATATCTTCGGTACAAATTACGATTATCTGGCGCTCGGACATATCCACAGAGCCCAAACCCTGTCACATTCTCCCACTATCCGCTACAGCGGAACGCCCATTGGCATTAATTTTGATGAAGATATACAAAAAAAGCCGTCAGAAACCTATCTTCATTCGGTAAGTATGATAGAATGCATCAATAATAACACCACGGTGTATGCCAAAGAAATAACCTCCTTGAGACCATTAATCACGCTGCCTTCCCAAGCCACCGATTTTGAAACAGCTGTTCAGGCACTGAGAAATTTTCCGGAAGACAGGCAGGCTTATATCCGGCTCAACGTTTTAGTCAAGGATTTCCTCCCGTACAATGCCAATATGCTTGCCAACGAAGCCTGCCGGGACAAAGCATGCCGTTTTTGTTATATTCACACTTCACGACAAGAACAAGAATCCGCTGCCGGCAACAGCGGACACATGACGATAGAAACTTTTCAACAAGAAAACTACCTGGATATTGCAAAGCAACATTACCGGAATGTTTATCAGGCACCCCTTCCCCGATACATGGAAGATGCTCTTATAGAAGCATATACGGATTTAACCAAAGAAAACGCCGAACTATGAAACTGAAAAAACTCACCATACACAATATCACCTCGTTCAAAGATGCTGAAATAGATTTTGAATGCGAAGCTTTGAATAAAAATCTATTTCTTATCTGCGGCGATACCGGCAGCGGCAAAACCACCCTGCTGGATTGCATCTGCCTGGCTCTATATAATCAAACTCCCCGCACCAAAGATGCAAAAAACGAAAAATTAAACGCCACGGATACCCTCAATATCGGAACGGATATCGCCATTAAAGACACCCGCCTGCTGCTTCGCAACGGCAGCGACCAAGCCTGGGTGGAACTTGTGTTTGAAGGCAATGACGGCATAGTGTATACATCATCATGGGCTGTAGGCAGGATAACCAAAGGTGAGAACAAAGGCAAAATCAACAAAATTGAACGGATGCTTCAATTCAACGGCACACAACTGGTAAAAACAAAAGACATAGATGCACAGATAGAAATGGTTGTCGGACTGAATTTCGACCAATTCTGCCAAACATCCATGCTGGCGCAAGGCGATTTTACCAAATTCCTGAAAAGCGAGGTTTCGGAGCGTTCCGCTATACTGGAAAAACTTACCGGCACCGATATCTATACCCGATTAGGTAAAAAAATAGCGGAAAAAACCTCTCAAAAAAGACAAATACTGGAATCGGAAAAAAATAAAAAGGAGAATATACCCGTTTTAAATCCGGAAGAAACAGAAAGCATACTGAACAACACCCTGCAACGGCAACAACAGGTGGAAGCAGACACCAAAGAATTAACACGCCTGCAAGAATTGCTCCCGTTAACGGAAAACTTACAAGAAAAACAAACAAAACTCCATGATACCGAAGAACAATTGAAACAATGCACCCTTCAATATCGTGAATTATTGAATATTTACGAAGGGCTGAAACAAGAATATAACCGGAAAACCAAGCTGCAAACACAAATATCCGATACGCTGCAGACATTGGAATTGCGCAAAATCACTCTGGAGAATGCCCAAACCATCACAGCAAAAACAGAAGAGATCAACAGAAAACAAGCTGCCATAAAAACATCACAACAGGAAAAACAAATATGTTTGGCCAAACTCACCCCGCTAAAAGAACAAATAAGCCGGCTTCAGGTTAAATATTCACAGGAATCGGAACAATTGGCAAAAGCCAACAATCACATTGAAGCTTTACAAGTTGAATTGAAAAAATATGATGAAAACGCCATCAATAACGAATTGGAAAAACATCGCGGCACAGAGCAGCTCTGCTCCCAATTATCCGACTATTGGAAAAAAAATATAGAAAAAGAACACGAATTGCATATACAACAAGACAAATCAACTGCTCTCCGGCAACAGATACGGCAGGAAACAGAACAGTTACACTCTTTTAAAGAACAATTGCGGGAATTACAAAACGATTATAATGACAAGCTATCAATTTACAACAAGGTAAAAGTAAGCTGTGAAGATTATTTGCGGGAACTCCGGCTGAAACTGTCGGCAGGCGACAAATGCCCGCTTTGCGGAGCCGAAGTCACCGCCTGTTTGCACAATGAAGATTTTCAATCTATGCTTTTACCGTTAGAAGAGCAAGTCAACCAAGCTTCTTTATTATTGAATGAATGCACGGAAAAACGCAACCAACTGGAAGCCAAAACAAAAGAAGAGCAAAAAAGACTGAATGAAATAAACGAAAACATCAACACGCTGACCCTCGCTTATGAAAAACAAAAAGAAGAAATACGAAATACTTGCAATATCTTAGGATTGGCATTTGACAAAAACACTATGGAAAACGCCATAAAAGAACGGAAAGAAGGCATTCTGCTACAAATATCGCAGCTGAAGGTTCAACAGGACGACATGATACGGCTTCGCAAACAAATTGACAACGCTATAGCAGATATGCTGCAAATTAAAGACTTATCCGAAAAAACCAACAAAGAATGCCTGCAGTCACAACAAGATTTTCAGCAAGAACAAAACCTTATCAAACAATATGACAACACCATTGCTCTATCCCGACAAGAAATTACGGCACATGAAAACAATATACAAGGGCTGCTCTGCCCCTATTATTTACAATGGTGGAAACAAGACAACAACACATTAATACAAAACATTCGGCAAGACAGCAAAACCTACTATGAGTACAAAAACACCTTGCTCACCCTTGGCAACTCCATTGAAAATTACGAAAAAGACATTAGGGAGATAACAAAATTGCAAGATGAAATGATAAAATTGGCCCCCAAATGGACAAACGAGCAGGCCGCCAACCCTCATTTCGAAGCTCACACCTATAACATATGGAACAATTTTTTTGTTCACCTGTCCCGACTCAAAACCCTGTACGAAAGCACGAAAACAGATATTGAACAAACCGGAAAAAAAATAGCGCAATATCAAACCGACCCCCAACAACAAAATTCCACCGATATTGCCTCTCAAATCACCTGTTTGAAACAGCAAAAAGAAACCCTAAACCAACAAATTATCGCATATAATCAAGAAATAGGCAAAAACAAACAACGCCTGGAAGAAAACACACTCAACGGGCAAAAAATAAAAGATATTCAAAACAGCATTACGCTCATGGAGGAAGAATACAACAAATGGAAACAGCTTTGCGATATATTCGGTGACGGAAGCGGCAACCGGTTCAGAAATATAGCCCAAAGTTTTGTACTCAAGCATTTGTTGAACAATGCCAATGCTCAATTACAGCAACTCTCACCCCGATTTTCATTACAATGCGTG
This sequence comes from Bacteroidales bacterium, assembly GCA_017616775.1. Classification (GTDB taxonomy): domain Bacteria; phylum Bacteroidota; class Bacteroidia; order Bacteroidales; family WCHB1-69; genus UBA1205. Next base: position 11,273 of record JAFZXM010000043.1, on the reverse strand, counting down.
CCCGGAAATCTCACCATATTGATTTTCGACCGTTATACAGGAGCCACCAAATCCACCACCAACCTGTCGGGAGGAGAAAGTTTTTTGGTTTCCCTATCTCTGGCTTTGGCTTTGTCCTCGCTTCAACAAGGAAATGCATCGGTAGACACTTTATTCATTGACGAAGGATTCGGTTCCTTGGACAGCGACTATTTGGAAACGGTAACCGCCACTTTGAACAACCTGCATGAAAATACAGGCAAAAGGGTGGGCGTTATCAGTCATATAAAAGAAATGGAAGAAAAAATACCTGCAAAAATCATTGTTTCACGCATAGATAACACCACCAGTAAAATAGACATAGTATGATAAACGCACTACATATATGCAAAAAAATAGGCTTATGCATGGCATTGTCCGTGTGCCTGCCCAACTTGACAGCACAAAATATAAACATGCCTGTAACACTGCAATGGAAACCCGTTTGCTATGAATATTTTCAAGCAGACACCGCTACCCCTTATCTGTATTTCACCCATGCAGCTACACATGAAACCAATCCGCTCATGCCCTGCTACCAAACATACATTCCCATATCGCACACTTACGATCATTACGAAGTGAGCTTATCCGATACCTCCTGGCAGGCACTGGGTGAAGAAGAAATGAAATGCGTGGATAAAACTTTGATTGATGACAATGTCCGCATCAAATACCTGACAACGGAAACACAAAAACAAGCATTTTTATATATCCGCTTTTGTCCTTTCAGAAAAAACGGACAACAAATAGAAAAGTTAACATCATTCAATATAATTGCCGCATACACTCCCGGCACCCCTGAAATAACAAGAAAAGAACGCACCTATGCCGACAATTCTGTTTTAGCCTCCGGCACCTTTTATAAAATAACCATACAAGAAACAGGCATATACAAACTTACCTACAATGACTGTAAAACCTTAGGGATGAATATGCCTGCAGATATGAACAATATCGCCGTTTTCGGCAACGGCGGCCAGCAATTGCCGGAAAACACCGCCCACAACGTTTACGACGACATTCAGGAAATACCTGTTTATATTGTCGACAACAATAATAACGGCTATTTTGACAATGACGACTATGTGATTTTTTATGCTGTAGGGCTTCAGAAATGGACTGCCAACGACATACATCCGCTGTGCCAATTTTCACACACCCTGAACCCCTATTCCTCCAAGGCCTGCTATTTTATCACCGTTGACAAAGGCATAGGAGAAAAAAAACGCATCAACACCGTCAACTCCGCCGAAGGAACCGCCACACACGAAGTAAACACCTATTATTACCGTCATGTGTACGAAGCCGACAATTACAATCTTTTTAAAACAGGCACCCGCTGGTTCGCCGATGAATTCAAAAGCAATACAAAAAAGAACTATACATTCACCATTCCCGGACTTGTTCTCAATAAAAACATCTATTTCTCTTTTGCCTGGGCATCCATATCCTCAACCGCCGCCACTTTTTCCGCCACCTTTAACAACAGCAAACACTTTTCCACCTATTTCTCAGGCAACCAATTAAACACCTCCTCCTACAAAGATTTCATTCCCTCGCAAGAAAAAATATCCATAGAAATAGAATATTCCAAGCCCACATTGTCTTCAGCCGGCTATGTGGACTATATAGAAATACACGCCACCTGCTCTTTGGCGCAAAACGCCCCGCAGATATCATTCCGCAACCCTGAAATAGTAGGCAACGGTAATATAGCACACTACTCTTTCAACACTTTAGGCAAAAGCACCCGTATTTGGGATGTTACCGACAGACATCAGGTAAAACAAATTAATGCAGACAGAGGCAACAATATGCTGTATTTTACGCTCACGGCCGACAGCTTGAGAGAATTCATCGCTTTTGACGGCACGTCCTATCTGACCGTAACCCCAGTCGGCAAAATTGAAAACCAAAATCTTCACGGTATCAGGAATCCTGATTTTATCATCATCACTCATCCGAATTTTATTTCCGCAGCACAAAAATTGGCACAATTCCGCCAAACCAATGACAATATGAACACCGTGGTGGTTACCACCACCCAAATATATAACGAATTCAGCAGCGGTGCCTGCGATTTGGCTGCCATCCGCAACTTTTTGAAAATGTTTTACGACCGCAATGCCGCCAATATGCCGAAAAATGTTTTGCTTATCGGCAAAACTTCTTACGACCCCCGGCAAATTAACGCAACGGCGCCCTGCTATATCCCCAATTATCAGGGAACGAATATCTTTGACGACGACAACAACACCTCTACCGACAATTTTATGGCCAAACTCGCCAACGGCAAGGGCACCAACAATTTCGGCACCATGGATATCGGCATAGGCCGTTGGTCGGTAACTTCGCTGTCGCAAGCCAACGTTTTGGTTGAAAAATCCATCCGCTACGCCTCCACTTCCGATTTAAGCAATGGCTCCGGAAAAACGTCCAATATGGGCAATTGGCGCAATATTATCGCTTTTGTATCCGATGATGATATGGATTATGCCCACATGTTCAACCCTGAAAACATCTGCAACGGCATTATAAAAGACAACTATCCCATATATAATATAGAAAAAATCTATTCCGATGCCTATAAAAAAATGACCTCCTCACAAGGAGCCCGCTACCCGGAAGTAAATAAGAATATTAACTACAGAGTAAACAACGGATGCTTGTTCATGACCTATTTCGGACACGGCGGCGATAACGGTTGGTCGCATGAGCGTATACTTACCCTTTCGGACATAGCTTCATGGACCAACACCTATGCATTACCCGTATTTTACACCGCTTGCTGCTCCTTTGCCAAATACGACAATTCCTCACTTTCTCCCGGAGAACGGGTATTGCTGTCCGCCAAAGGCGGAGGAATAGGCTTGGTGACCTCTACCCGCAACTCCTCATCCTATAACAATGAACTGTTGGGCAGATATTTATTTGCCAACGCATTACAACACACCAACAATCAGCACCTCACCTTGGGAGAAATTTATGCTGCCGCGCAAAACACATACGGCATGTATGAAGCCTACACCTATTTGGGCGACCCGTCGGTTACGCCTGCATTCCCGAAAATGAACGTGGTAACCGACAGCATCAATCACCAGGCACTATCCGCATACAGCGATACGCTTAAATCGCTCACCTATGTATGCATACACGGACATATAGAAGACACCTATCATCAAACCCTGTCCGATTTTAACGGCTGGGTGTATCCCACCATATACGACAAAGCCGTTGTGGTGGAAACGGTTAACAATAACGGAAAAGATTCCGTATATCATTTCAGCCAGCAAAAAAATATTATATTTAAAGGTAAAACCAAAGTGGAAAACGGACACTTCCAATTTTCTTTCATGTTGCCCAAAGATATCAATTACGAATACGGACCGGGAAAAATAAGTTATTACGCCGTGGGCAACAATACAGATGCCAACGGATACGACAACATATTGGTAGGAGGTGTTAACGACACCACATTAAACGACAATACCGGTCCGGAAATCAAACTGTATCTCAACAACGAGAATTTTGTCAACGGAGGCACCTCCACACCTTCTCCCGTTATCAAAGCCGAAATCAATGATGCCAGCGGCATCAACACAGCAGGAGCAGGCATAGGTCACGATATAGTGGCCATTATAGACGACAATATAGCACAAGCCGTCACCCTGAACGACTTTTTTGAATTTGACGAAAACAGTTTTACCTCGGGCAAACTGACCTATGCCCTGTCCGCATTAGACGAAGGCAAACACACTCTTAAATTGAGAGCATGGGATATAGTCAACAATATGGGCGAAGCCGAAATTGAATTCAATGTTATTAACGATACGGGATTGGTGCTCAAACATGTGCTCAATTATCCCAACCCGTTCACCACCCGCACTGCTTTCTATTTTGAGCACAACCAACCCAACACCTTGCTTGACGTACATATCAGCATATTCACCATATCGGGAAAAGTGGTAAAAAACATACACAGCACACAATACTCCACAGGCAACCGCAGCGATGCCATAGAATGGGACGGCAAAGACGATTACGGCAACACTTTGGCCAAAGGAATATACATTTATAAATTAGCGGTACGCAAACCTGACGGCGGCACATGTGAAAAAATAGAAAAAATTGTTATACTATGACAATAAAAATAAAATAAACACGTTTAATAGCAGTATTTAATTTTACAGATAGAAAACATGTATTTACAAAAGAACATCAACACATTCATTATCATTCTCTTATCCCTTACCCTGAATGGTATTTACTTCAACATATATGCACAAACAGCCAAGCCGACAAAAGATATTTTAGGCCGCATGGGCGGTAATGTTATATCCACGGGCGTTCCTTTTCTGCTTATTGCCCCCGACACCCGTATCGGCGGCATGGGTGAAACAGGCGTTGCCGTTGAAAACGATATCAATGCCCAACATTGGAATCCCGCCAAATATATCTATTCCCCCAATAATTTCGGTTTTTCGGTGTCTTATAGCCCATGGCTGGCAGGCTTGAACGTAAAAGATATATATCTGCTCTATCTTGCAGGCTACGGTAAAATTACCGACAAAGACGGACTTTCAGGGTCGTTACGCTATTTTTCCATGGGAAATATGGAAATAAGAAACGAAGAAGGCGAACTTATTACTGACTATAAACCGCATGAATTTGCCTTTGATTTGGCATACGAACGCCAACTTATCCCCGATTTGTCCATGGCCGTAACCGGCAGATTTATATTTTCCGACCTCAGCACTTCCACCACCAGAGAAAGCAAGCCCGGATTGGCAGGTGCTGCAGACATATCCCTGTTCTACCACAAAAAATTAAAAGCCGACAAACTTAATTTCAGCCAGATAGCATTCGGATTAAATATATCCAATATAGGCAACAAAATATCCTACTCCAGTTCCATGGCAAGAGATTTTCTGCCCGCCAATTTCAGAACAGGTATTGCCTACACCATGAAAATAGACCCTTATAACCAATTAATATTTGCAATAGACTTCAATAAATTGTTGGTTACCACACCGCCCATATACAAAACTGACGAAAACGGCGCTACCGTATATGATGAAATCACAGGCGAACCCGTGATTGAAAAAGGAAGAAATCCCAAAACCACCACCGCCGCATCCGCCGTGTTTACTTCATGGTTCGACGCCCCCACCGGATTTGTGGAAGAATTGCACGAATATATCGTCAATTTGGGCATAGAATATTCTTACAACAATCTGCTATTTATCCGCACCGGATATTTCAACGAATCCCAATACAAGGGCAGACGTAAATATATGACTTTCGGCATCGGTATCAAATACAGCGTATTCGCCATTGATGCCGCCTATATACTCCCGCTCAATTCAAGAAATCACCCCTTGCAAAACACATTGAAATTTTCCATCTCTTTCGATTTCAATAAAAACGGCAACAAAGTTGCCAAAAAGAGCTAAACCGTTTGTATGAAATATAAAGTAGGATTCGGATTCGATACCCACAAGCTATCGGAAGGGCTTCCGATGACTATCGGCGGTGTAAACATTTGCCATACCAGCGGATTACAAGGCCATTCCGATGCAGATTTGCTTATTCACGCCATTATAGACGCGCTTTTCGGCGCCGCCGATATGCATGACATAGGCTATCATTTTCCCGATACTGACCCTGAATACCGGGGCGTCAAAAGTACAGAATTGCTAAAGAAATGCATAGGCATGCTCTCAAAAGAACAATGGCAGATAGAAAATATAGATTGCACCCTTGTAATACAAAAACCCAAAATACTTCCCTATATTCCCCAAATGAAACAGGTTTTGTCCCAAGTGATGCAAATTCCGGCATCCGACATCGGCATTAAAGCCAAAACTTCCGAACATCTGGGCTTTATAGGCAGGGAAGAAGGCGCCAGCGCCTACGCTGTAGCTCTATTGAAAAAAGAATAATACCGGATAATAAAAAAAGCACGCCATGCGTGCTTTTTTTAACTTGTAATACTATAAAGTGATTATTCCCAATTAATATTCATCTTCTTGGAAGAAAAAATCTTCTTTGGAAGGATAATCCGGCCATATATCCTCTATAGAATCGTATACTTCTCCTTCATCTTCTATTTCACGCAGATTTTCCACTACTTCCATTGGAGCCCCCGACCGAATGGCAAAATCTATCAATTCATCCTTAGTGGCAGGCCATGGGGCATCTTCTAACTTTGACGCTAATTCTAATGACCAATACATAAATTCCTCTCTAAAAAATTTGTGCAAAAGTATAAAAAAAAATATTAACAAAACACATATTCCTAAAAAAAATATTTTCATTATAATAATATGTTTTTCAAATAATTACAACATCAACCGACCGCCTTGGTAAAAATCTTCCGGAAAAACAGCACTTTTTTTTTCTTAAAATTTACTTTGGTATTGTTTTTTTTTATACTTTTGCATTCCCGTTTGAAACCGAGCCCAGGTGGCGGAATTGGTAGACGCGATGGTCTCAAACACCATTGAGGTTAAACTCATGCCGGTTCGATCCCGGCCCTGGGTACCACCAAAAGAGTTTTGCAATCAATTGATTTTCAAAACTCTTTTTCTTTTCACGCAGTCCGTTTTCTGCATATCAAAAAAAGCGCCCGCCTGAAGGCGGGCGTATCAAAACATAAAAATCTCTATTTTAAAAGATGAAAAAAAATGCACAGATATAAAAAAACGCTGTGTTTGTCCGCAACGGCCGATAAAAAAATGCCTTTACCCCACCGGAAGTTGTCTTCTGCAGATTTTTGCCTTGACCAGTCTTCAACCTTATCCGCTTTGCAGGTGTTATCCCCGTATTTTTAACAGCACTTGTTCCCGTATCTGTATTGCCGTGGATTTCTGCTTGCGCTTGCCCCAATAATACCGCAACAGGCGGTAATGCGGAATCATTTTCAGATAAACACGCTGCAACAACGGCAAGGCCGCCAATACAACCAATCCCCACCACCATGTAAAACACACTCCCGCAACCACCGCTGCAGACAGATAATAAACAGGCGCCATTACCATCAGCAATGCATATTGCACGGTAGCGGCAAAGCCCGCTGCACTATGCTTTCGGGCATATTCCAACACTGCCAATACCAATGCATTGGCAAGCGCAGCCGTCAACAGCAAGGGTGCTCCCGCTAAACAATACAAAGCATTTTTACATTTATCTTCAGGATAAGACAATGCTTGCGAAAGCGTTAACAAATCGGTATGGCGAGCGGTCAGGCTTTGGCACCATGAGGTCATTTGCCGCCACCAATCCCCGTCCTGCACCGCGGAAAGCATTTTTGTAATGGTCTGCCTTGCCTGCAAACGGGATATCTCATTTTCCTCCATGCCTTGATATTGTATCCAGCTGTTTTGGCACAAACAAGCGGCTGTATATATTTCCTTATAATGATCCAATGGTATATCCACCATCAAATTTTGCACGGCAGCAAATACATCGTCACGCAGCTGGTTGATTTTTACCACCCCGTTTTCTCCTTCTTGCGGCAAATACTGACTTGCCGACAGGGGCTGACCTATATTTATCACCAGAGGATAACCGAACTTGTCAAAATCCCCGTGTTCTATGCCTATAGGCAGCAGCCATACTTTTTTGGGAAAAATATTTTGCTGAGCACCCAACGCAATACGATACGGACCTTTGACAAATGCGCGCAAATGGTGTTTTTCGTCCTGACCGCCCTCGGGCATAATACATAAAGGGATGTTTTGGCACAACCAACGCACTGCCATTTGAAAATTTTCTTCATTTTTTTTCACATTACCCCATCCTTCCTGATGTCTGTATGCCGGCATAATTTTGAAGGCATACATTATTTTTGCCTTCAAAGGGGTGGAAAACATATCGGAACGGGCAAAAAATATCACAGGCTCCTGCAACAACGCCAATACCGTGACGCAATCCATCGCCGCATTCTGATGGCAAGGCAACAGAATATAGGGTTCATTATGGGGTATATGCTCCGCCCCTGCTATTTCCACATGTGAATACCAACTGAATATCATATGTTTGGAATAGGCTCGGATAAAACGATATCCCAAAGACACGCGGGCTAATTTTGATTCCAATGTTTGCGACATGAACAATTATTTACCTATACAAAAACGAGAAAATATTTCTTTTAATATATCATTGTTCGTCACCTCTCCTATCACTTCGTCCAAATGATAAAGCACCTGGCGGATATCTATGGCTATACAATCGGTAAAGACGCCGGATTGCATGGCTTCAACAGCTTGCCGCAGATGTTGTTCTGCCTTAAGAAGCGCTTGATAATGACGTACATTTGACAATACCACATCCTGATTTTTTTCATACGACTGTGCTATTGTCAACAATTGCTGCTGCAACAAAGCTATATTTACGGCATGCTTGGCGGAAATATACAATGCCTGTGCATCCGTTTGAGCTGCCGAAGGCAACAAATCGGATTTATTCACTATTTTTATCACATGCTTGCCTTCCAAACTGCTTCCTTCAAACACCGATGAATAATCCTGCTCCTGCTCCTGAACTGAAGCCGCATCTGTTAAAAACAGCACTATATCTGCATTCTGAATAGCCTTTTTGGCCCGCTGTATTCCAAACACTTCTATATCGTCTGCACTTTGACGTATGCCTGCCGTATCTATAATGCGAAACAAATATCCGCCGATGGCAAGCTTTTCTTCCACTGTATCCCTGGTGGTACCCGGGGTATCCGAAACTATGGCCCTGTCGTCTTGCAACAAAGTATTGAGCAAAGTGGATTTTCCCACATTGGGCTTGCCCACTATTGCCACAGGAATGCCTTCCCGAATGGCATTTCCTTGCGAAAACGAATCCGACAGGGTGTGTATTTGGGATGATATTTCAAATAACAATTGTAACAATTGTTGCCTGTTGGCAAATTCCACATCTTCTTCTGAAAAATCCAATTCCAATTCCAACATGGCCGCAAAATGCAACAACTGATCGCGCAATTGTTTTATTTTGGAAGATACCCCTCCTTTTAAAGCATTTACAGCCAACTTGTTGGCACTCCGGCATTGGGATGCTATCACATCGGCAACGGCTTCGGCCTGGGACAAATCCATGCGACCGTTCAAAAACGCCCTCCGGGTGAATTCGCCGGGCATAGCACTCCTGCACCCCCGCTCTATCAGCAATTCCAACAGGCGTTTTTGCACATATAACGAACCGTGACAGGATATTTCCACCATATCTTCGCCTGTAAAAGAATGCGGAGATTGGAAATAAGTGCACAACACCTCATCCAACACTGTTTCGCCATCTGTTATTTCACCATAATACGCCACACGGGGATGAAACGGGCAAACATGAAAAGCACGAAAAACACTTTGAACCACAGCCAATGCCTTACTTCCGGACACCCTTATGACCGCTATAGCCCCCATGGCTGAAGGTGTAGACAATGCACATATTGTTTCCTGCATGTTTTTTTATGCAAAAATAACATTTTTTTATCTATTTTCAACACCCCGTTCAAAAAAACATTGCCGGCCGCCAAAATTCAAAATAGCACGCCCCTTCCGTAATGCCGACAAACAAGTATTGCAAATGTTTTTTAGAAAAATAAGCTCCTTGGATGAATAGCAGGGAGCCGGAAACGCTAATTCTGTTTTTGCAAATATCTTTACCCTGTCTTTTTCCGGTATTATCCTCCAAAAAGTTTCACCCCCCCGGGCATGCAAAATCGGAACTATAAACGGATGTGAAAATTTTTTTTAAAAAAAATTTAAAACAGGGTAATAAAAGAAATTTTAAAACGTTATTATAAAAAATATGTCCGGACTTTGTGCGGTTTCGCAGGGGTAAAACAGGCTGCAATCCTGCCTGTGTTAGGATGCGACATCCATTTTTTTTAAATAAATCCGGATATCAACCGATAACATAACATACAAACTATAAATTATATGAAAAATAAAAAAATACCTTATAATATAAATATGAAAAAAGCATACGGAACACTATTATTCATGCTTGTATGTTGTCATATGGCATATTCCCAGCCGATTTCCGATACGGACAAGCATCCTTTCTGTTGTCAGCGGGAGTACAACACCCTGTTCAATGAGCAAGATACGGTGTACGATTTGTCGGGTTCGGGATGTGTGAGTGTGATTTTAGTGTTTACCAAAACGGACAGTTCGAAGGCACAAAGTCTGTACGAGATAAGCCACAAGGGAAAGCTCTTATACACAGTTCTGTCGAACGGACAGGTGACGGGCAGAAATTCTTTGTCAAACGCACAAAAGGACACTTCATTCCGTCCGGCATTTGATAGCAATTCACCCGTAATATTGAGCGGGATATACAAAATTGCCGCAAAAGCAAAAGACAGCGTGCATGTCAAATTGTTGCATATCGGGGCGGACAGTTCAAAATCGGGTTCGGAGCATGTTATAGAGAGTTTGATATACAATGCCAAAGTGAGCAAAGAGGCTCGCATGTCGGCGGAAACCTATTTGGCGTTGAAATATGGTGTCAGTTTGGAGGGGGTGGATTATATTTCTCCTCATGGCGGTGTGATATGGTCGCACGACAGCAACGGAACATACAGCCGTTCAATAGCAGGCATTGGAGCGGACACCACCTATTATCTTTCCAATAGAGAGGGTGTCAGCCCGATGGATACGTTTTTGAGAATAAGTCTTCAGGACAGTTGTTTTATGCTGTTGCCGGAAACCTATATGCTATGGGGACACAACGGAGGAGGATTGACAAGGAGTTTGCAATTGGTGCTGCCGGAGAAGCAAATACCTTCGTCGGGAGACACATTGTCGCTGCTCAACCGGCGTTGGATGTTGCAATATACCAATTTCGGGAATCCCCGGACGACGGTTCGCATACAAAAGGACGCATTGGAGCAAGATACCGTATATTTATTGATAAGCAACGGAGAGGGCTTTGACGACAGTGTTTATTGTTATAAGAGCACCTGTGCGGACAGCGGGTACTGGATATTTCCTGAAGTGGACTGGAAGGCGGCAGGAAGCGGGCGAAAAGCGTTTGCCGTAGGATACAGATATAAGGAACGGATACATAAAAATACTGCTTTTATGGCAGCTTCCACCGATGAAGAATGGAGCGAAGATGAAAATGAAGCGGTTGATATAAAGATATACCCCGTTCCGTCGGTAGATTATTTGCATGTATCTACCGGAATGAGCGGAGAAAAAACAGTGAGCATATATGATATGACAGGCAAAGAGGTGATT
>JAFZXM010000042.1 GCA_017616775.1 Bacteroidales bacterium | reverse complement strand
GCTTCCAAGGCAACTTTCGCCTTGAACTCCGCCGTGAATTTCCGGCGACTCTTCTTTGTGATATTATTCATCTTTTTAAAATTTTGTGCAAAGATAATCACTTTAGTCGTTGGTCCAGTTTTTGGGGAGCATTATATATATTAATTATTTGTTTAATTATCTTTTTCATATTGATTATTATTTTCCTTTATTCTTTATTTAATTGGTCTAGTATTTATTTTTTTACCTTCTTGATTATATAAGTCAATCCATGAACCCCTTTTTACTGAAAAACCTCCACTATTTACTGATATAAATTCTCCTATATGAGAAGGTAAAGATTTATATCTTCTCCCTTTTTCATCATATAAATCATACCAAGATCCACGACCTATAACAAAAAAATTTGCTCCAAAACCAAGTAAATCTCCTATATGAGATGGTAATGTACAATATTTTTTCCCTTTTTCATCATATAAATCATACCACATTCCCCTTAATTCAATACTTGAAATACTCATTATTTTATCACTAATACGTGTCGTGCGCAACTTTTAGTTAAATATTTTTTTGCAAAATTAGATTAAAGTTAATATATTACAAGCCACATTCAAGTCACAAATGCAACTTTTGTTAAACTATTTTTTTGCAAAAGTACAAATTGATAATTTTTTAATAAAATTTTACATGCAACAAAAAAGTTGCAGATATGTAACAAAATTGTTACATTATTTTATACTTTTGGAATAAAGCTCAAAAAAATCATAATCCAAAATAAGAGAAATTTGCAATAATAGTTGCGTGTCTATGCTGTAATGCTTGAATATACGGTAGCACTGCATACGGTTAATGTTGAGTTTTTTTGCCATCCATGATACACTCCTTTCCTGTTTTTGCAGTTCATCGTGTATGGCTTTCCCGATATTGATTGTCTTGTCAGTTTGCATGTTGTGGAAATTTTGGTGCAAGAAACATAAAAAAGCGTGAACTTACTTTTGTCTGCACCTTAGGTATTTCCACGTACCTGCACTAAAAGACAATTTCACTTCACGCAAAAGCGAGAGCAAAACATTTGTAATCTTTTAGTGCTAAATTCAAAATGTGGAAAAATTCAGGTGCAAACTAAAAAATCATTGCTCGTTCTTTATGTTATCCTTTTATCTTTTTTCTTTCTGTCTCTATTTTTTGTTTATACTCTATTCACGATGCAAAGATACAATTTTTCCAAATAGGTTTATCAAAAAAAAGGATTCAAGAATTGCAATCAAAAATACTCTTACCAATTATGTTTAAAAACTTTTGTTCAATTAAATCCATGCACGAACAAGTATGCTCCTTCCCAACATAGCAAGGATGTGCCATGGTCGCGTCCCCACAAGTCATGGAAGGTTTCCACAGTGGGTGGCTTCTGCAAGCTCAGCCAACCCTGTAAAGACGATGTGCACATTGTCTTGAAATGAAACACCCTGACTTGCTAAAAGAAGGACGGAAGAAAAAAGTCGGCAAAAAAAAATGCCGACCTGAAAAAAAGCTATAAAGACAATAGTTCTGCAAAATTACAATTTTTTTATTATTGTCCGCTAAAACACGCAAGCTTTTTCTTGGATTATTTCAAAACGGGTTTACCGGTCAAAATTGCAGGTTAAAAATGGTCACAAACCTTTAATTTTGTTTTCTTTGCGGCAATTGTTTGGCACCAGTATGAAAAAAGGCTTTGTTTTATCTTTTCAAAATAAATTTTTCACCCAAATATACTTTTCTTACTTTTTCGTCTTTGGCCAAATCTTCGGGGGTACCGCTTCGGAACACACTGCCGTTGACCAATATATAAGCATAATCGGTGATGGCCAAGGTTTCATCCACATTATGGTCGGTAATAAGGATGCCTATATTTTTTTCTTTCAATTTGGCTACTATCGATTGTATATCTTCCACCGCTATAGGATCCACGCCGGCAAAAGGTTCGTCCAATAATATAAAATTGGGACCCGTAGCCAGACTGCGGGCTATTTCCGTTCTTCTTCTTTCTCCTCCCGACAATTGTCTGCCTTGGCTTTTTCTTATTTTCTGCAAGCCGAATTCATCCAATAAACTTTCCAATTTTTCTTTTTGCTCCTGACCGGAAAGGCGGGTAAACTGCAATACACTTTTTATATTGTCTTCCACACTCATGGTGCGGAACACCGATGCTTCCTGAGCCAAATAGCCTATCCCCATTCTGGCCCGTTCGTACATGGGCTTTTCCGTAATATCAATATCATTGAGATACACTTTGCCGGAAAAAGGTTTGATAAGGCCTACTATCGTATAAAACGACGTGGTTTTTCCGGCACCGTTGGGACCCAAAAGACCCACTATTTTACCTTGCTGCACTTCTATGCTCACATCGTTTACCACCATACGATTGCGGTATTTCTTAAAAATAGATTCCGTACGAAGTATATCCATATATTGTATTTTCTTTGGTTGCAAAATTAACATTTTTCCATGAATTTTCCGCCATGCAAAAAATCATTATTTCCCAATTTTTTGATTTTCAAAAAATATTTAACTCTTTGACTATTTTTATGGATAAAAACTTATACATTTGCCCTTTAGAACCTTGACGAATAGTATTAATGCTAACAAATTGTGTGTGCGGTATATACAGCCAACAGCCAAACAACGAATCCCGTTGCCGGTGCTTTTTTGAATACCAAACACTATGCAATTTAATACAACAAAAAAAGATAAAAAATGATAGTAATAAATACCAAATCGGCATTACAAAACGCTGTAGGTGAATATAAGGCAAAAGGAAAACAAGTGGGACTGGTTCCCACAATGGGAGCCCTGCACCGGGGTCATTTGGAGCTTATAAAGCAAGCAAGGGAGGAAAACGACATTGTTGTATGCTCCATATTTGTAAATCCCATACAATTCAACAATCAGGAGGATTTGGAAAAATACCCCCGTTTTCCCGAACAGGATATTGCTTTTATCCAAGATTTTTGTGATATATGTTTCATGCCGTCGGTAGAAGAGATGTATCCTTCCGCTCCCACGGAAAAATATGATTTCGGAGCCTTGGAACAAGTAATGGAAGGGGCCATGCGTCCCGGCCATTTCAACGGTGTATGCATAGTGGTGAACCGCCTGTTTGAACTGGTTACCCCCGACAGAGCCTATTTCGGCAAAAAAGATTACCAACAATTGGTAATCATTCAGCATTTGGTAAAAAGCCTGCATTTGAACATAGACATCCGTCCTGTTGAAATAGTCAGGGATGTTGACGGTTTGGCCCTTAGCTCCCGTAACAAACGGCTGTCGGCACAAGCCCGAAAAGAAGCCCCCTTTATATACCGCACACTGCAAACAGCCAAAGACAACAGCCGATATTTAAATCCGCAAGAACTGCAGACATGGATAGAAAAACAATTCGCCGCAAACAAACATTTTCAATTGGAATATGCCCGGATAGTAAATGCCGACACACTGCAAACCATTGCCGATTATAATGAATGCCCTTCGGTAATTATATGTGTTACCGCATGGTTAGACAATGTCAGACTTATAGATAATATTACCATAAAATAAACTTACATGGAAATAGAACTTTTAAAATCAAAAATTCATCGCGTTAAAGTTACTCAAGCCAATGTAAACTACATAGGCAGCATTACTATTGATGAAGATTTGATGGATGCCGCTCATTTGGTGGAATATGAAAAAGTACATGTTGTAAACGTTACTAACGGAGAAAGGCTTGTCACCTATGTTATTAAAGGTGAAAGAAAAAGCGGGACTATTTGTCTTAACGGAGCTGCCGCACACAAAGCCCAAATAGGGGATATCGTCATAATTATGTCTTATGCCTCTTTTACCCCACAAGAAGCCGCTGAACACCGGCCTGTTTGTATTTTTCCGGAGAATAACCTTTTAAAATAATATATTATGAAAAAATTTGCTTTGTTTGTTTGCATTGCCCTATTGTCATTAACCACTCGTATTTCGGCACAAATAACTAAAATACATGCCGTGGATGAATATTGGTATACTGCCGTAATAGACGACACTGTTTATTATTTTTCCGAAATCCGCACCCATGAACTCAATTATATAGTAAAAATTTATAATCAGGATTTTTCACTATATAGAATTGTCAACATCACCAATATTCCCGACACCTGCTCATGGAATTTACTTTGGGCCAACAATTATAACCAATATGGCAGAGGCGCCATGTCAAAACGCTTGTTTAACGCTGACAATAAAATAGAATTTTGTTATTACACCCAGCCTATTAATTATTCTTCCCAAACATATCATCCCTATATCATTAACGAAAACGGTGAAATCGTGTTTGATTTCGGAGAAATCACGGGCTCTTGCGCCGGAGGCGGCGTAACGGTATTAGCCGACGGCTCTTGCCGTTTAAATTTATATTCTTCCGGAAACGAACATTACAATCACACCGAAATATACGCTCTTCCCGGTAAATGCTACACTTCAATAGCCGAAGTCAAAGAAAACACATCCATTCACCCTCCTTATCCCAATCCGTCACAATCAATAGTGAACCTGCCTTATCAATTGAAAAAGGGAGAGGTGGCTGCCATGTATATTTATAATATCAACGGGCAATTGATGGAACAAAAACAGATAGAAGGCAGCTTTGATAAAATTATGCTCAATGTATCCAACTATCCCTCAGGATTATATATATATACCTATAACGGAATCTCCCGGAAATTTATAGTGCAAAGGTAATTATTACCGGTTTTTGTGCCCTTTTTCTTATTTTTTGCCCGCACACTCAGGGTGTCTCCCCTGTTCTGCAAAACGGTAAAAAACAATACATGTTATTTTTCTGTGTGTTTTTTATCAAACACTAATAAAAATTATTGTACCTTTGTAATCTTAATTTTAATTGTAAAAAAAGAGAACAAATGAATATTAAAAGAGAACAAATCAGCAATTTACACGAAATGCTTACCATTACCTTTGAAGGTTCCGATTATAAAGATTTGGTAGAAAAATCGCTTAAAGATTTAAAACGCAAAGCAGCAGAACCCGGATTCCGCCAAGGGCATGTTCCCATGAGTATAATCAATAGTAAATATGGTAAATCCGTATTGGTGGATGAAATAAGCAAACTCACCAATGATAAATTATACCAATATATTAAAGATGAAAATTTGAATATTTTATTCGAACCTATTGCCATACCGGAAAAAACCCAAGGTGATTTTGACCATGCCGATACCTTCAGTTTTTCTTTTGAAATAGGCTTGTGCCCTGAAATTACCGTTGATTACGAAGATGCCAAAAAGGTGGTGGACTATCATATAACGGCTACCGATACAGAAATCAATGCCGAAATTGACAATATGCGCAAACGTGTGGGTAAATTTTCTTCCACCGAAGAAGCTGTTGCCGAAGATATGCTGATGGTAAAAGTTACTCCCGAAACAGGAGAACCTTTTTCTTCCGCCTTGGTTTTAAGTTATCTTAAAGATGAATATTTGAAAGATTTTATCGGCAAAAAATTGCACGAAGAAATTTCCATCGACACCACAGCCGTGTTCAAAAGCGATTACGAACGCTCCACTTTCTTAAAAGTAAAAATGGATGAGCTTGCCACCGCTCCCGCAACGGTAAATATTGCCATTGACGCCATTCATCATGTTGAACCTGCCGATTTGAACGAAGATTTCTTCAATAAAATGTTTCCCGACGGCAGCGTGAAAGATGAAAATCAATTGCATGAAAAAATAAAATCCCAAATAGAACTCCGGTATGTAAACGATGCCAATATTTTCTATAGAAATAAAGTGATCGACACCATGCTGGAACACGCCGGAATAACATTGCCCGACAATTTTATCAAAGCCTATTTGGTAGAAACCAATGACAAATACACCTCCGACAATATAGATGAACAATACGGAAACATTCAAAAATCCATTTCCTATCAATTACTGGAAGACAAAATAGCCAAAGATTGTGAAATAAAGATAGAAGCGGAAGACGTTTCCAAATACATCAAAGACTATATCCGTTTAAGCTATTTCGGCTCTGCAACCGTTTTGCCCGCAGAACAAGAAGCCCAAGTGGAAAATTTTGCTCAGGAAATGATGAAAAAACAAGAAAATTTCAGAAACGCTTACGAAAATCTTTTCTTTGAAAAAATTACAGAAGGATTACGGGCAAAATTAACACCCAAAGTAAAGGAATTAAGCTATCAGGAATTTGTGGATGAAATGTCCGGAGAGCCCAAAAAAGCCAAAACACCAAAAAAAACCAAAACACCAAAAAAAGATAACGAATAATGATGCTTAACATGCAAGACGAATTCAGGAAATATGCTACCAAGCATATGGGTATCAATAGCATGACCTTACATCGCTATACCTCTGTTTTAAATGAATACATTACCCCGAATATCATAGAAGAACGTCAGTTAAATGCCGTATCTATGGACGTGTTTTCACGTTTGATGATGGATAGAATCATTTTTATGGGCGTGCCCATTTATGATGATGTCGCCAATATTATTCAAGCACAATTGTTGTTTTTGGAATCGGTAGATTCCCAAAAAGACATTCAAATTTATATCAACTCCCCCGGAGGTTCTGTTTATGCAGGATTGGGCATATACGATACCATGCAATACATAGGTGCCGATGTGGCAACTATCTGCACAGGCATGGCAGCGTCTATGGCGGCAGTACTTCTTTGTGCCGGACAAAAAAACAAACGCTCTGCCCTCAAACACGCCCGCGTGATGATACACCAACCTATGGGCGGAGCTTCCGGACAAGCATCCGATATAGAAATAGAAGCTCGTGAAATTCAAAAAATCAAAAACGAACTCTATGAAATCATTGCCACCCACAGTAATCAAGATTTTGACAAAGTATGGAAAGACAGTGACCGTGACTATTGGATGACAGCTCAAGAAGCCAAAGATTACGGCATGATAGACGAAATATTACACCGATAGTAAACAATATGGCAAAAAAACCACGTTATTGCTCTTTTTGCGGCAATAAAGAAACACCTTCCAATCTGCTTATTGACGGTATCGATGCCTCTATTTGCGAACAGTGTATCTCCCGTGCCAATGATATTCTGCAGCAAATACGCGGTGAAATACGACAAAAAGAAAACAAAGAAGCTTCTTCTTTTCATATGGACAAAAAGCCAAAAGAAATTAAGGCTTATTTAGACCAATATGTAATAGGACAGGAAGAAGCCAAAAAAATTATGTCCGTAGCCGTATATAATCATTATAAACGAATAGATTATTGCAACAAACGCTCCGATGACGATGTGGAAATAGAAAAATCCAATATCCTCCTTATCGGAGAAACAGGCACCGGCAAAACCCTTCTCGCCCGCACCATCGCCAATATGATAGATGTTCCCTTCTGTATAGCCGATGCCACCGTATTCACCCAAGCCGGCTACGTGGGGGAAGATGTGGAAAGCATACTCAGCAGATTGCTGCAAGCCGCCGATTATAACGTGGCTAAAGCCGAACGCGGCATAGTTTTTATAGACGAAATAGACAAAATAGCCCGTGCCGCAGACAACCCCTCCATCACTCGCGATGTATCGGGAGAAGGTGTACAACAGGCTTTGCTCAAACTTTTGGAAGGAAGCATAGTAAACGTTCCCCCGGAAGGAGGAAGAAAACATCCCGAACAAAAATTTATTCAAATTAATACCCAAAATATTCTCTTTATCGCCGGTGGTGCCTTTGACGGTATAGAAAGAAAAATTGCCAATAGATTGAACACCAATGTTATAGGATACAAAAAGAAAGACAACTCCATACATTTGGACCATTTGTTGGACCACGTAATAGCACAAGATATCAAAGCCTACGGACTCATACCCGAACTTTGCGGACGATTCCCCGTCATCACCCACTTGAATCCTCTTGACCAAGACAATATGAAGAGTATATTGATTCAACCCAAAAATGCTTTGATAAAACAATATACCAAACTCTTAGCCATGGATAATATTACTCTTCATTTTGAAGAAAACGCATTGGATTTTATAGTACAAAAAGCCATGAGTCTCAAACTTGGAGCAAGAGGTCTTCGCTCTATTATGGAGCAAGTGATGACCGACGCCATGTATAATCTTGATTTAACCCGTCAACAATTAAACATCACTGCCGAATATGTTCAGGAAAAATGCAAACATATATTTGTATAGCATTTTTTAAAGAAATAATTTTTCCTCCTTTTTGACAAAGGAGGTTTTTTTTTGTTTTCTCCATTGACGTTTTTTCTCCGTAAACATATTTTTCCTTTTTATAACAACTTTTATGGCGGAAAAACGGTATTTTTTGCGAAAATGCCGGATAAAAAAATGAAATTTTTCCTCCTTTTTGTCATATTTTTTGAAATTTCTCCCTCATAGTTAACCATTTGTAAATTTTTGCCGAAATCCGGTTATTGTAGTTAAAAAATGCTAATTTTGCCGTTAGATTTGTGCGTGGAGTATGCCGAAATGCCCTTAAGTGAGTAGGCGTAATAAAATATCAATGATATGAAAAAATTTTTTATGCTTTTTTGCAGTTTAGTTCTAATGCTGCAGCTTGCAAATGCCCAGGCCGTTGTGGTAGGCAGTGAAAATTTTGACGGGTCCACCCATTCTTTCACTTCCGCTCCCGGTACAGCATGGATCACTTCCTACAATCCCTACAATTTGGCCGTAAGCGGCACCAAATCCATATGGGCGGAAGTGCCGTTCGGCACAGGAGACTCGGTAATGCTTACCACTCCTATTTATGACTGCAGTTCTTACGGGTTTGTAACCCTGCGTTTTAACCACATTTGTAAGGTTTCCCCCTGCGATGAAGTAAGGGTGGAATACCGCCTGAACCATGTGGGCGCACAATGGCAAACATTGCCTGCCAAAGCTTATCAAAGCGGTGCCGCCAATTACGGCACATCAGGTTTTAATGCCGCCAGTTACGCCATCTGGGATGCAGACGACAGCTTGGCTGTTCCTGCCAACACATGGTGGAAAGAAGAAATATTCGACCTTTCCAACGATGTATCCTATTCCGAAGTACAATTCCGTTTTGTTATCAAAAAAGGAAATGTTACCGGTACACAAATTTCCCACGGCTGGGTGTTGGATAATTTTGAACTTGTGGGCTCGGTGTATGAATTGAGAGCTCCTGAAGTAAAATTTATCTCCAATTTCACCGATACCGTTTATACTACCGGTCCGTACACCATCCAGGCCAAAGTGGCCAAACGTACTGCCATAGGATTGGAAACACCCAAATTGGTTTACACCGCTTCCCATCCTTCCACGGCTACCGTTACCGACACTTTAACCATGACCGCTTATAAAGGGGGATACTTTATGGCAAGCCACTATTCCTCAATACATTTTCGGTACCTCCATCAGTTATTCCGTGCGCGGTGAAGATACTGTAGGCAACTATGCCACCGCCAAAGACGGTTTTATCAGCAAACATGCCACGGGGCCTCTGCCAACGATTCCGTTCAAATAGACACCTCCACATCCGGCGGTAACTGTATTTATCCTTTGTCCACACTCGGCACCTATAGCTGGTCCAGAACTTTATATCTGTCTTCTGATATAGGAAATACTAATAATGCTGTATCTATCAGTGGTATAGCTTATATCAACAATTATAACTACAATCATGTAAGAAAGAATATCAAATGCTATGTAGCCAGCACATCAGACAACAACCTTGTAGGTCCTAACTATGAAGACCCCATCTCCAAAGGCGGTATTTTGGCTTATAGCGGAGATTTATACGTCGGACCTCAATGGAATAAAATTCTTTTCCAACAGGCAGTAACCATTCCTGCAGGAAAAAATGCAGTGGTTTATTGGGTTGACACCTCTTCTGCCAATAGCTGCAGCCAAAATGGAACAAGCACCCTTCACTGGGCCAACAATTCCGTATCTTATGTTGCTTGCGTTTTGGAAGGAAGAGAATGGAGCGGATGCAACAGCTCTACCTCCAATCAAACAGTTCAAACTCTTCCCACTACAAGATTATATTTCGGAATGCCTCTTATGGACAGCAACTCCGTTGCATTGTACACCATAGACAATCCTACCAGTGCAGGTACCATGGCTAACCAAATACAACCGGTAAAGGTAACTTTCCAAAACAAAGGTTTCGCCAATTTGACCAGTGCCGTTTTCGGTTGGAGCCTTAACGGCGTCCTTCAGGATACCATCCATTGGACAGGCAACCTGCCCGATGATTTCTATGATACCCTCACTTTAGGATATTATACCCAAAGATCCGGTACATTCGATACCATCGTTGCATGGGTGAATATGCCTAACAATATAATTGATACCAACACTTTTGATGACACCCTCAAGGTAATCAGCTACGGCTGCGAATCCCAATTGTCCGGTGCTTATACCATAGGTGAAGACGAAGACTTCGAAACGATAACCGATTTTGTCAATATTGCCAAATTGTGTAATCCCGTAGGTGATGTTTCTTTGGAAATAAAATCCGGCATCTATGCTGAAAATTGGGATTTATCGTCTATCGGCAATATCATGGGCAATTATATGCTTACCATTACCTCCGAAGCACACAATGCCGACAGCGTAATTATCAAACCCGCTTCGGGCGTGGCACTCAAATTAGGCAATAATAAAAATCTGACTATCAAAGATATCACATTTGACTGCTCTTCCATTACCGCATATACGGTACAATTCACCGCAGGTTGTGAAGACGTGCTCATCCGTGATTGCAAAATATTGTCCAGCACTACAG
>JAFZXM010000041.1 GCA_017616775.1 Bacteroidales bacterium | reverse complement strand
GCATACCACAGGGGCATTCGATGAAAAAGCGTTAAAAAAAATGACGGAATAAAGCGTTAAGAAGTCTGTACCTGTCTGAGCGTCTTTAGGAGTGGAAATGTTTCTTTCACGATTGCATTATGTAGCAGTAAGACCTGCAAAATCCGGTATCACCTGCGAGTTTACAGACTTTAGCTTTATGAGTTATTTTTTAGCTTTTGAGTCGCTGCCTTGATCTTTTCTTTTGCTTCTTTTCTTTTGTATCAAGACAAAAGGAAAAGAAGAGTAATATGCTGGCATTTTGTAAAAAACACAACTAACGGAACGCCAAACTCCCCCTTTGGATGAAGGTTTCTGCCTGTCTTGTTGGAGAAAGAGAATCCCCCTGGCCCCCTTAGAAGGGGGAAATAAGAGACGTTTTACGTTGGTGTTACCATATGCGAAACGGCTTGCAGAACGGTAAAATCACATTTAATGTAATACCATTTTTTGGCACATAAAAAAATGACAAGTTTTTTTAATTCAAAAAACTTATTCCGGAAAATATTCTTCAAAGGTTTTGTCGTTATAAAAGAAAACGATTTTTTGTATGCGACGTTCAAACGGTTTTGGTTGCGATATTTCGGACGGGGAATCGGCAACGGACGTATTTTGCGATTCTGCAGAGGATACAACAGGCTCTGACAGATCTTTATTCTCGTCATTATCAACATGTTGTTCTTCATTTGCCGAGATATTTTCAGAGAAAGGCAACACACCTGTTTTTTCTTCATTCTCATCTTTTACCTCATTATTCTCTTCAATATCCTCAATAACGGCTTCGTCACGGGAAGGCTCAATGAGCATATTACCGTTGCCGGACAGCAGCCAGATGGGGTTTAACTCTTTATAATGTCTGAAAATCATACTCAGCACTTTATCCGTCAGACCATATCTGCCGTTAAAAATATGGGTCACATTGGGCCGACCTATCCCTATTGAATCGGCGAACTCCGATTTAGTGATATTTTTGGCTTTTAAAAATTCCGCCAACCGTTCTACGTATTCTTGCATGTTTACTCTTGTTTACAAATTTACATTCGGCAAAGATAGCATTTTTTTCAATATCCAATGCCGGTCAATTCAAAATAATCATTTGTAAACACCTTAAAAATTTACAAAAATATTTAAACTATATATTAATATTATTTGTACAAACAATCATGATTTCAATTAATTATGTATTTATGTAAAACAATCAAATTATATCATGGAAATTTACATAAAATATTCAATTCATACTTTATGTATAATAGTCTAAAATATTGCTTTTCAATATTTTAATGCAAATATCATGGTCATTTGAGTATTATTTTTCTGTTTACAAGATGTAAAGATGTAAAAATTTACAAAATTTATACGGTTTACATGTGTAAATTTACACGATTTACAATAAAATTTACATAGAAATTTACTTGTTTTTATATAAAAAAATAATGTTACCTTTGCAGGCACAAGAAGCAAGCAAAATGAAATTGATAGCGGATAGTGGTGCTACGGGCACCGATTGGGCATTAATTAAAGGAGGGGAAGCCTGTCTGGTATTTCGCACCAAAGGGTTAAACGTTAACTATCTTACAGAGCGGGAGATAGAAGAAAGCATACGGCAGGAGGTGCTGCCTCCCCTACTCTCTCATCATCCGGAAAATATAGAAGACATCTTTTTTTTCGGTGCCGGATGTTCCCATCCGGACAAACAGCGGATGATGGGCGGATTGTTGAAAGCGATAAGTCGGAATGCGCGCATTTTTCCCGACCATGATATGCTCGGGGCGGCAATATCGCTTTGTGGAGACGGTACGGGACTGGTATCTATACTCGGAACGGGTTCTAACACATGCTTTTACGATGAAAAAACGGTCAAAAAAAATATACTCTCTTTGGGTTATGTTTTTGGAGACGAGGGCAGCGGAACCTATATGGGGATGCATCTGTTGAAAAATTATCTTACAGGGGACTTCCCCGCCGACTTGGAGCAGCTGTTTCAGGATAAATATCCCAAGCAAAAATATGAGCTTGTCAGCGAGATGTATGCAGCACCCAAAATGGGGGCCTATTTTTCGTCCTACTCCTATTTTATAGCGGAAAACCGCAGGCATGAATATATACAGACCTTGATAAAAGATGCTTTCAGGGCCTATTTTCGCCGGCAAGTGCTTCAATTCCGGGATGAATATAAAAGATATCCTTTGGGTGCCGTGGGGTCGATAGCCTATTTGTTTGAAGACGAGCTGCGTACGGTAGCCGCTGAATTCGGTGTGACCATAGGCTCCGTATTGCGTAATCCTATTGAAGGTTTAATCAAATATTACTGTCAGCATGAATAAATTTATCCTTACTATAGTTTTTTTGCTTATTGCCAACATATTTATGACATTGGCATGGTATGGTCATCTCAAGATGAGTGATTCCGGTTTGACCAAAAACTGGCCTTTGTTGGCCATCATCGTCATCAGTTGGGGCATTGCCTTTATTGAATATTGTTTTCAAGTCCCTGCCAACAGGATAGGTTTTCATGGCAATGGAGGTCCTTTTTCGCTGATGCAGTTAAAAATCATGCAAGAGGTGCTGTCTATCACCGTATTTCTTGTGTTCTCCCTCATTGCCTTCAAAAACGAAAGCATACGGTGGAATCACATCGCAGCCTTTATTTGTATTATCATGGCTGTTTATTTTGTGTTCAAAAAATAGTCGTAACAGGCTAACTTCGCGATAAAACAGCCGCCGAAGGCGGCGGAAAATATCTGCGGGATAAGGAAAAATCCCCCCGGCCCCCTTAGAAGTGGGAAGATCTGCCATTGACGAGTTTTCTTTTAATAAATTAAAAAAACTGTCAGAGGATGGTTATCGTTGCACGATAAAGGAAGCGAGTTTTTATATACTTTCTTTTCCTGCCATGAAAAGAAAGTAGTCAATTTTGCGATTAAGTAAAGAACAAACGAACTTGTTTGTTTGGTCGCAACGAAGCAAAATCACCGAAGGTAAAGAAAAATCACCGCGGCAGAAAAAAATCGGAAAATGAACTGCCTTCACTAAAACACAAAACTCCTCCTTTTACAGCCTGCGGCTGTAACGTTCGTCAGACAACTTGTGTTTCTTAACGCTGCAGG
>JAFZXM010000040.1 GCA_017616775.1 Bacteroidales bacterium | reverse complement strand
TGGAACAGGGACTACAATGAGAATCGTCCGCACGATTCTCTTGGGGACATGTCCCCAAGAGAATACAAATTAAATTATATTGAAAATTTAAGTATTTTTGCAAGTCCAATTTAGAATTGTCCTAAAAAGGGGATGTTTACATTACGGCAGGTGTTGCGGATGCGGCAGTTGATGGAATTTTTTAATAAAAATAAAATCATAATTCAAGGTGTGTAATTCGGCACACCTTTTTTTTGTAAAAACCAAAACGTGTCCAAAACGTGTCCAAATTTGTGTTGTAAAAGAAAATGAGTTTTGCAGTTTGTTGTATTTCAAACATTTGCAAAACTCATTTGATCCTTTTTAGTTGTCCCACTAGGACTCGAACCCAGACATACAGAACCAGAATCTGCGGTGCTACCATTACACAATGGGACATTGAAAACAATGTTGCAAAAGTATAAAAAAATGTAATATGAAAACCATTTCGGATAAAAATATTCTTTTCGGATAATGAAAAAAATTGGAATAATGGCTGTTTTTGGAATAAAAAACCCATTAAAAATATTTGTATTTTTTTTATTATCAGCATATTATAAAAACTTTGAAATCCTATGGCAAAACCTTGAATTTTTCTTTTTTTTTTAGTATTTTTGCAGTTTGAATTATTGATAAATAAGCGACATGAGCAAAGAAGAAAAAAATAAAGGTATTTTACATGAACCTGAAGAAGGTTTGTTGGAAAAAGTAATCAAATGGTACAATAAGCAAGAAAAGTTGATTAACGTAATTTTCACTTGTGTATTGGTAATAATATTGGCAATATTGTTCTATACCATGTATTGGGCTCCAAAGCGTCAGGCAAAAGCAGAGATGGCCATATATAAAGCGGAACAATATTTTGCAACAGATTCCATACAAATGGCTTTGAATGGAGATGGCACTTGTGAAGGTTTGTTGGATGTAATCAAAACATATCCTTGTACCAAAACTGCCGACAGGGCAAGATTCATGGCGGGTTCGTGCTATATGAAAGAAGGCAGGTTGGATGATGCTATCAGCATGTTGAAAAAATGTTCCACCAAATCAAAATTGGTAAGTGTGCAGGCTTTGGGTTTGATAGGCGATGCCTATTGGGAAAAAAACAATTTGGAGTCTGCTGCAAAATATTATAAAAAAGCATACAAAAAGAATCCTAACGATTTATTAACTTCAGTTTATTTGTTGCGTTATGCAATGGTATGCGAAGCTCAAGGCAATTGGGCACAGGCAATAAAGGCATACGAAACCATACAAAAAGAATACACTCAATCGTTTGAAGCCATGGACGTGGAAAAAAGGATAGAGTATGCCAAAACAAGGCTGTAATTAATAATGAGCGAAAAGAAAAAGAATCTTTCCGAATGTGAGGATATTCCTTACATACAAGCCAAAGGTTTGCATGTGGCAGTGGTTACGGCAGAGTGGAATTCCGATGTGACTTTTGCCATGGAAAAAGGATGCATTGCCACTTTGCAAAAGTATGGCATAGATGCGCAATCGATTATAGAGCAAAGGGTGGCGGGCAGTTTTGAATTGCCTTTTGCGGCCAAGCAATTGATATTGCAAAAGAATGTTGATGCGGTGATTTGTTTGGGTTGCATTATTCAAGGAGAAACCCGTCATTTTGATTTTATAGCACAAGCTGTTTCCATGGGTATCATGAATGTGGGTTTGGAGTGCAATGTGCCCGTAATATTCGGTGTGCTTACCACCAACAATATGCAGCAAGCCGTTGACCGTTCGGGCGGCAGGCATGGAAATAAAGGAGTAGAAGCGGCTGTGGCCTGTTTAAAACTGTTAGCCATATAATATTGACAATATGCGGATAATATTCATGGGTACGCCCGATTTTGCTACGGGTATATTGCAAGCCATAGTAAATGAAGGCAAGCATGAAATATGTGCTGTGGTAACAGCGGTGGACAAGCCTGCGGGCAGAGGAATGAAAATACAAAAATCTTCGGTTAAAAGTTATGCTGAGCAATGCAATTTGCCGGTATTACAGCCCGAAAGTTTGCGGAATGAACAATTTTTACAGCAATTAATATCTTATCGTGCCGATGTTTTTGTAGTGGTGGCCTTTAGAATGTTACCTCAGGCGGTGTGGAGTATTCCTCCGCGGGGAACCATCAATTTACACGCTTCGCTTTTGCCCCAATACAGGGGCGCTGCCCCTATCAATTGGGCTATCATCAATGGGGAAACGGTCACCGGTGTAAGCACTTTTTTTATTAATGAAAAAATAGACGAAGGAAAAATCATACTCAAAAAAAGTGTCCGCATAGAAGAACAGGACAATGCAGGCATTTTGCATGATAAGTTAATGTCTTTAGGCCAATCCGCAGTGTTGGAAACCTTGCAGTCAATAGAAGAAGGCACCTGCCGGCCAACGGCACAAAATGATGTTGAAGCCGAAGGAAAAACAGCTCCCAAGATATTCAAAGAGCATTGCAGAATCAATTGGAATACACCGGCAGGCAAAGTGCATGATTTGATTAGGGGAATGTCTCCCTATCCTGCAGCTTTTACCTCATTTTATAATGAAAAAGGGGAACAGGTGTTGATGAAAATTTTTGCTTCGCATGTCGGCGTATCCGATAAGGAAGATATGCCGGGAATCATACACACGGATGACAAAAATTACCTTTATATTTCATGTCAGGACGGATGTATTTTTGTCGATGAGATACAATTATTTGGCAAAAAACGACTAATTATACGTGATTTTTTGTTGGGAAATAAGGGTTTAGACGGCAAAAAAACGTGCTGATATAAATTTTTCTCGCTGAAAATCAGCGTAATATAAAAAAAACACTAAAAAACTTAGTAATATCAGATTTTTTTGTACATTTGCTCATGTTAAACATTTAAAACTTATTAATATGAATAAATCCCAATTAGTTGACGCAATGGCAGCCGAAACCGGCTTAACCAAAAAACAATCAAAACAAGCTGTTGATTCTTTCGTAAAATTAGTGACTGTAGCTTTGAAAAAAGATAAAAAATTCACAGTTCCCGGTTTTATGACAATGAATGTGGTAAAACGTTCAGCTCGTACTGCTAGAAATATTTCTACAGGTGCTACCATCAAAGTTCCTGCAAAGAACGTTGTAAAAGTAAAAGTTGGTGCAACTTTAGCAGGTAACATTAAATAGTCAATAGAACTATAAGTTAACAAAAGGGACTGCTTTTTAGCAGTCTCTTTGTTTTTGGAACAGGTGATGACGGACACAGAAAAGAAAATAGCATATTTAAGAAACTATATTTCCCCCAGCCGTTATGAGCGGATAGTGGAGGTGAGTAAAAACAGAACCAATCATTTGGCAGTGGTGGTAGAGAATTTGTATCAAAGTCACAATATGAGTGCCGTATTGCGTACAGCGGAATGTTTGGGGATACAAAATGTGCATATCATAGAAAATAAATTCAAATATCATTTGAGTAAAGAAGTATCCATGGGGGCAGACAAATGGTTGAATTTGCACCGCTACAATCCCAAAGAAAACAATACGGAAGATTGTATTAAAAAAGTGAAAGCTTTGGGATATAAAGTGGTGGCGACTATGCCCGCGGAAAAAGACTTCATGCTTGACGATGTGGATATTTCCGTACCTACGGCGTTTTTGTTCGGAACGGAACTTTTAGGGCTTACACGGCAAGCGATAGCTTTAGCCGATGAGTTTGTTAAAATACCGATGTATGGTTTTACCGAAAGTTATAATATTTCAGTATCAATGGCACTTACCATGATGAATGTAACCGAACGCATGCGGCATTCCGATATCAATTGGAGGTTGTCGGAAAACGAATTGTCTGCCTTGCAATTGGAATGGATAAAAATGAGTTTGAAAGACCCGGACGGTATCTTGAGCCGCTATGAACAGGACCAATAAAAATATTAACAATTAATGGTGAAAAATATAATGAAAAGCGGAGCGTAAATGAAAAAAATATTCCATTTGCAGGTTAAAAAAAGGCGCGGATTGAAGAAAACCGGGGATTAAAAACGTAAGGAAACAGAAGAAATAAGGATAGTTGAACAAGAATAAAATATTGAAATATAGTTAGATATATTATTTTTTATGATAAGGATTGATAAAAAGACAAAAAAGAGAAAAAGATAAGAAAAAAAATTGTACCTTTGCACTCACGATATCATGGTGGGTGTAGCTCAGCTGGTTAGAGTAACGGATTGTGGTTCCGATGGTCGTGGGTTCGAATCCCACCTCCCACCCTAATTAGAAGCAAACCGGATAAGGATAGTTAGTTAAGAGGATAAAAAAAAGAAATATGGCAAATAAAAAAGTAAAACGTTTTTTAAATATATTATTGTTGATAGTATGTATAGTTGTATTTAATTTTTCAGCATATTATTTAAACTATAATTTCCATCAGAGTAATGTTTTAAATTGTGTAATATTTGGTATCCTTCTATTGGTGAGCTTAGGTTTTATTATATACGGTATCAAAAATTTTAGAGTAAAAGAGAATAATTAAGACAAACATAGTAAAAAATGAAAAAAGAGATACATCCTAAAGATTATAGATTTGTAGTATTCAAAGACATGTCGAATGACATTGCTTTTTTAAGTAAATCTACAGTAAGCACAAAAGACACCATCGTATGGGAAGACGGTAACGAATATCCGTTGGTTAAATTGGAAATATCCAATACTTCTCATCCTTTTTTCACCGGTAAAATGAAACTTGTAGACACTGCCGGCCGTGTGGATAAATTTATGAGTAAATATAAAAGCCACATGGAGAAAAAAGCCAAAAAATAAGAAAGTAGTAGTTTTTTTTCATAGTTTTTGGGAATCTGCCGTCCTGGTGGATTCCCTTTTTTTTATGGAAAATCTCCCTGAAAGAGAAGCCGGGCAAGGGCTTATAAATTGTATTTTATTTGATTGAGTTCAAACATCAGGGTGCGTTGTTCTGAGGTGAGCACCTGCAGGCATCCTTGCGGACTTACACCCTGAATACAGGCTTGTATGCATTGACCGGTACCGCAAATGGTAAAACTGCTCCATTGATGCAGTTTGTAGAGGTGAGATGTATATAATGCATGCAGCGTATCGTGAGACATCGTGAGGGTATGTTTAAAATTTTGTAATAACCGGTCAAGAATATCATCAATAGAATAAGTTCGTCCTGTGCACAAAGCAATGGATGTGGGGTTGGGTATCCAATTCGGGAAAGTAATTTGGTTTACATTCAAACCGATACCGATAATGCTGTATTTGATACGGTCACTGCTTATATGATGTTCTATCAAAATACCGGCTATCTTGTTGTTGTTGATATAAATATCGTTAGGCCATTTGATACTGACGCAATCAATGTGACAATATTCGGTGAGCACTTGGTACACTGCCAGCGAATAGGCGCAAGATATATCAAATTGCCGTTGCGGCAAAACAGCGGAAAAAAGAAGTGTGCTCGCCAAAAGGTTCATATTTTTCTGGCTGTGCCATTGATTATTACCACGACCCCTGCCTTGGGTTTGATAATCGGCAATGAGTGTAAAATATGGCGGTAATGAAAAGATATCCATGGCTTCCAATTGTTTATTGGTGGATATCGATTCCTCAATGTGCATAATGGTATTCATCAATGTTTTTTGCAAAGGTATATGCTTTTTTTGTAGTGTTAGCCGTTTTATTAAAAAAACTTTGTGTACCTTTGCAGAAAAAAGAATGAAACGCATATCGGTAATTGCAATAAGTTGGTTATTATTATGGTGTATGGCGGTATCGTGTGACAAATATGATAGCAAAATACAAGGTAAAATTATCTATATAAGCGAGCAGGACGGAGAGGAATATGCGGCTGCGGGAGCATTGGTGTGCAAATATTCCGTTACTTCAAAAGATACTGTCAAAGTTTCGGGCGTAATAAGCGATACGGCCGGTAATTATATAATGGAATACGTTACCAAAGGAGAATGGCTGTTGAAAGCGGAATATGTAAAAGACAGCATGGTGTATAGTGGCTGTTCCGATATAATTACCGCTACGGGTACGAACGAAGTTATCACCCGAAATATAAGTTTAACATCTGTTTTAGAGTAAAAATGAATATATTATTGCACGGGCACCGTACAAAATTGTTTACATATCAAATGTTGGTAAACATAGTCGGGTTATGTTTAAAGCATTGTGAAAAAGTATATGTCTGTTCCTCATTTTACCGGGAGATGGCGGAAGGTGAAAGTTTTCCTTACAATGTAACCCTGGTGGACACTTGCAAAGAAGCGGCGGATTCGGATTTTTTGATAAGTGTGGGCGGTGACGGTTCTTTTTTGTCCTCTGTGGCTTTTAGCAAAGATGAAGATATTCCTGTTATAGGTATCAATACCGGTAGGTTGGGGTTTTTGTCCAATGCCGATACCGATGAACTGGAAGGGGTGTTACAGGATTTAAAGCAGGGAAAATACACTATAGAATACCGTATGTTGGCACAATTGCATGCTCCGCTGTTTGCCCGTTGTAATTATGCGTTGAACGATATCATGGTGCACCGCACCGATGTATCGGGCATGATAGCCATAGATGTATGGGCGGGAGATGTGTTTTTGAATTCTTATTGGGGCGACGGGCTGATTATAGCCACCCCTACAGGCTCTACCGCCTATTCCCTTAGTTGCGGCGGCCCAATTTTGGATCCCGAAATGGAAGCTTTTGTGATTACTCCGATAGCATCGCATACGCTCACTGCCCGCCCTATAGTAATAGATGCAAATAAAGAAATAAAGATAAAGGTAATCAGTCGAACTAACGATTTTATGCTCAGCAAGGATTCCGATATGATAAAAATATCGACTGAAAATCAAATAAATATAACAAAACACACAAAAGGTGTCAAAACGGTTCGGTTGCAGCACAAAGATTTTTACACCATCATCAGCGATAAATTGATGTGGGGTGTGGATAAACGGAAATTATTGTTTTAAAATTATAGGATGAAAAAAAGGATAGTTGTATTAGGATGCGTATTATTGTCTTTCACATTGCGTGCGCAAATAGGACATGGAGGCCTTCCATACAGTTTCAATAAATATCAATTGCAACTTACAGATATTCCTGTGGTAAGCCTGCCTGTTAAAAGCCATGCCTTATTGTTGGAAGAGGAAACCAAAGAAGACAAAAGCAAGGCTTATAAATTCGGGGAGAACATAGCAGTGTATTGCACTCCTGACAATTGCGGAATATGGGAAGAATTTCCGGACGGGAGCAGACTGTGGCGTGTGAAAATTCAATCACAGGGCGCTTATTCTCTCAATTTTGTTTTTGACAGTTTTTATATACCTTCGCATTCCAGGTTATATATATATACTGCAGACAAACAATATGTGGCAGGAGCATTTACTGCAGAAAACAATAATGCAGCAGGGGATTTTGCCACGGCCTTGTTTCCCGGTGATGAAGTGGTGCTGGAATATTATGAGGCAGCATGCGACAGGGATTCCACCCGTATAGTGTTGTCTTCGGTAATACATGCTTACAAGGATATGAAAGGTTATTGGGGAGATTCGGATGATTGTAATATAGATATTAATTGTCCGCAAGGATCGAACATGCAGATACAAAAGCGGGCGGTAGTGCTTATTTTACGGTATAATTATGCTCATTGCACAGGTACTTTGATGAATAATGTGCGCCAAGACGGAACCCCTTATTTGCTCACTGCCAATCATTGTGTGGAGGGTTATGAAGGCTCTTTGTC
The DNA here is from genome assembly GCA_017616775.1 of Bacteroidales bacterium. Taxonomy (GTDB): domain Bacteria; phylum Bacteroidota; class Bacteroidia; order Bacteroidales; family WCHB1-69; genus UBA1205. The sequence goes on along the minus strand of JAFZXM010000040.1, from coordinate 29,124 downwards.
CAGATTTGTATTCGTGTTCAATTACGAAGCCGTATCTTGCAACAGTTCGCAACAGGCTACGGTCTATTCCATCAACGGGGCAACGTGTTTGGCACGGTATGCGCATTCGGATTTTTGTTTGTTGCTTTTATCTTCAGTGCCGACACAAGAAATGACTCCTTATTATGCCGGATGGAATGCTCGCAGCGAATTGCCGGTATCGGCGGTAGGAATACATCACCCCAGCGGCGATATGAAAAAGATATCCGTAGCCGATAACAAATTTTCATATTCCAAATATGAAACGGATTTTCCTAACAATACGCATATACAGCTATATTGGGCACAAGGTACTACAGAAGGAGGCTCATCGGGTTCACCTTTGTTCAATCAAGATAAACTGGTGGTAGGACAATTGGAAGGCGGATATGCCGGATGTGATTTTCAGGAAGGAGAAGATTTATATGGCCGCTTGGCTTATTCGTGGACCAATAACAACAATTCGTCTGCATCAAAAAGACTGGATTGTTGGCTTGACGCCGATTCTACAGGCACTCTGGTATTGCAAGGGTACGATCCCTACGATACGCTTGGCGTTCATTCCCCGAACAGCACCGCTTCCATAAAAGCATATCCGAATCCGGCTTCACAAAAAATCAGCATGGAAGGCGTGGATGAGGATGATTGTATGTATGGCATTTATGATATAAAAGGTCAATGTGTATCCCGGGGCGTGTTAAATTCGTATCATAGCATAGATGTAAGCTTGTTAAAGCAAGGAATGTATATGATAAGAATAAAGGGTGAATTAATAAATAGTACTATTAAAGTATTGATACAAAGATAAAATGAAAAGAATATTATCAGCCATTATATTATTTTTGTGCATAGCCACGGTTGGAGCCCAAGGGGAATCTTCTTCCAATGCGGCAGCGGTAAAATATTTTAAAAAAGCACAAAAGGCTTTGCAAAGCAAAGATTTGCAACTTTCACTTTCCTATGCCGAAATGGCCGTCAAGAAAGATCCTCATTATGTAGAGGCCTATCTGTTGGCGGCAGAAGATGCCTTGTTTATGGGAATGTGTGAAAAGTCGTGTTATTATTATACTCAGGCTATCAATGCCGACACCAAACACTATTACAAGCATTATTATTTTGCAGCTTATCAATATATGAAATGCGGAAAGCCCGATACGGCGGTAATGTATTTTGAGGAATATTTCCGGCGTCATCCCAACCCATCCGGCATAGCAGCTGCTGTTCGTAACGATAACGAATTGTGCAAATGGCGAATAGAACAAATGTCACATCCTTTGGATATCAGTTTGCACAATATGGGTGCCAATATTAATTCCGAATGGGAAGAGTATTTGCCGGCAATCACAGCCGATGAGTCCATGCTTATATACACGGTGCAGCGTCCCCGGGATAAACAAACACGTTGCCCGAGATGTTTGTCGGAAGAAGATTTTTATTACAGCAAACAGCAAAACGGGGAATGGCAGCCCAGAGAATTCTTATCCAATATCAACACCCATTTTAACGAAGGAGGGCAATGTATTTCTCCCGACGGCAAATATATGATATTTACGGCATGCGATAGGGATGAAGGTTTTGGAAGTTGTGATTTGTATTGGTCCAAGCGGATAGGCGACAATTGGTCCAAGCCCAAAAATTGCGGCAAGCCCGTCAATACCAAATATTGGGAATCCCAGCCCACTTTCGGTGCCGACGGCCGTACCATCTATTTTATCAGTGCCCGTCCGGGCGGGGTGGGAAAAAAAGATATCTGGCGGACCTATATGGTGGAAGACGGTGTGTTTACCGAGCCGGAAAACATAGGCAAGCCCATCAACACGATGGAGGATGAGGTGTCTGCCTATTTTCATCCTGACGGAAAAACCATGTATTTTGTCTCCTATGGACATAAAGGCATGGGGGATGCAGATATTTTTTATACTGTCCTCAATGAGGACGGAACATGGATGGAGCCTGTGAACATGGGTTATCCTATCAATACTTATGCTGAAGAATTTTCTTTGGTGGTGAATGCGGCGGGTGATAAGGCCTATTTTTCGTCCGACAAGGAGGGCGGTTACGGAAATCTGGACCTGTATTGGTTTGAATTGCCGAAACATTTAAGGCCGAGCCCTGTCACTTATTTGAAAGGAAGAATATTCGATGCGGAAGATAAAAGCCCTTTGGCTGCCAAATTTGAATTGGTGGATTTGAAAACAGGCAATATCGTCACTTGTTCCACTTCCGATCCCGTCACGGGCGAGTTTTTGGTGTGTATCCCCACCGATAAGCTGTACGCATTGAATGCTGTTAATGAAAAATATTTGTTCTATTCGGAGAATTTCCAAATAGAAAGCATACATACCAATGTGGAGCCATATCAAAAAGACATAGCGCTCAAACGTATCAATATAGGGGAAAGCGTGGTGTTGAAAAACGTGTTCTTTGACACCGATAAATCTACTTTAAAAGAAGAATCTCAAACAGAATTGGACAGAGTGGTCGCTTTGATGAAAGAAAATCCGCGCATGAAAGTGGAGATAGGCGGCCATACCGATAATGTGGGTACTGAAGAATATAATCAGAAATTATCCTCAGAAAGAGCAAAAGCAGTATATACCTATTTGATAAAAGCCGGCATAGAAGCATCAAGGTTGACGTATAAAGGATATGGAGAAACCAAACCCATAGCCGATAACGATACCGAAGAAGGCCGGGCACAAAACAGAAGAACGGAATTTACCATAACAGCTTGTTAAATGCAAACTTCGGAGCAACAATGGGAAGAGGCCGCAAAAAATTTCAAAGTGTTTTTACTGATAGATAAATCATTGTCAGAAAACACCATAGAAGCCTACTTGAGAGATGTGTTGTCTTTAAAAATTTATTTGGAACAACAACATCTGGATATTGCCCCCCAACAAATAACGGCAGAGCATATTCAGTCTTATCTGCAATATTTATCGGGCAAACCGGATTTAAAGTCCGTATCGTTGGCACGCCGCCTTTCCGGATTGAAAACATTTTATAAGTATTTGCTCTATGAGGACCAAATTCAGGAATCTCCTTTAAAATTGATAAAAACACCCCGGTTGCAGCGCAATTTGCCGCAGGTGCTTTCCATAGAAGAAATTGATGCCATGGAGGCTACTTTTGATTTATCCGTTCCGGAACAGGCAAGAAACCATTGTATAGTGGAAACATTGTATTCTTGCGGCTTGAGGGTGAGTGAATTGGTGAATTTGAAATTGGAGAATTTGTATTTTAACGATTCTTTTGTACAAATAACAGGCAAGGGGGACAAGGAACGGTTGGTGCCCATAGGCAATAAAATACAACAGGAATTGGACTATTATATACATCATATCCGTTCTTTTACGGAACCCCGTGCAGGAGAAGAAAGTTATGTGTTCCTTAGCCGGAGAGGCAGACATTTAACCCGCATGTTTGTATTTCAAATGATACAAAAAGCGGCTGCAGCGGCAGGAATTACCAAAAAAATAAGTCCGCACACTTTAAGGCACAGCTTTGCAACCCATTTGTATGAAGGCGGTGCCGATTTGTTTTCCATACAGGCCATGCTTGGTCATTCTTCCATTACCACTACGGAAATATACACACATGTATCAACCGCCTATATACAGGATATTTTATTGAATTATCATCCAAGATATAAAGTAAAATATTGAAAAACAATAATTTGACTCACAATAAAAAAATATTTGCAAAATAGGGGTTTGTAAACAAAAAAATGTTACCTTTGCAATCCGAAACAAAGGGCGTTTCAGTAGCTCAGCAGGTAGAGCACATCCCTTTTAAGGATGGGGTCCTGGGTTCGAATCCCAGCTGGAACACTTAAGGGTTAGTGGAACCGTCGTTTGCTTTTATGCAACGGCGGTTTTTTTTATGGATACGGCAAGAGGGCAAAATGTTGCAACAAGCAATTAACCCCAAGGGAAGGATAGGGACAAATGGTTGGGGAAATTTAGAGTGCTGGCAGCATTAAAGGGCGGAAAACAAATTTTTTTGCATTTATTTTCGCAGGGTGTGTTTTACAATTGTGAAAACATTTGCAAAATGTCTTCGGCATAGGTTTTGGATATGGGAATGTCATCTATTCCTTCCAAGTCCAAATTAATGAACAAACCGTCCTTTTCTTTATGTATAAGCTTTATTTTGTTGAGGTTGACCATATAAGAACGGTGGCATCGGATAAAGCCGTAGCATTTCAATTGTTCTTCCATGTTTTTAAGCGTATTGCGCAGAATACATTTACTCAATTTATTTTTATTCAGGTAATAGATGTTTATGTAATTGTCTGCTGCTTCCAAAAAATACACATAGGTTTGTTTTACCGATAATTTGAGAGTGTCCTTTTCATCTTTGAAAAGGATGGTTTTGTCGGATTCTGTTTTTGCGCGGGGAGCATTGTCTTTTTGTTCCGTAAGCAGGTCATTGATTTTTCTTTCCCGTTCTTTAAGTGCAAAATAAAGATAAGAAACGGTGTAAGGAATAAAGAGAATAAGAGGGATAAAGCTGACGGAACGTTGGAATATGTCCGAAAAATCGCGGCTGTCATTCAATACAAAACAGTTAAAAAGGGTGTAAACGGTGGCTATCAGTAGTATTTCCGCTATTATCCAGATGCAGTATTGCAATATTGATATTGCATTTTTTTGATGTGTGTAATACATAATTATTCTGCTGGCAGTAAGTAAGACCACACCGCCTATAATGGCGATAATTGTGTATATAAGCCGCCAGGTGGAACTATTGGTATTGAACCAGGTGGAATATTCAAAAGGGGTGTATATGTTGACAAATACAATGGAAAATACCGTAACAAATATCAAAAGTTTGCAATTAACCGCTTTACTTGTCAAATAATCGGGTATTTTTCTATTCATGCCAAGGTTCTTTAAAATGCAAAGATAGCATATATTTTTTTATTTTACCCCACAGTTGGAATTTTCACCCCTCAGATTACGATTTTACCACATTCAAACCGCTGTTATCCCTTTTATAACAAGCAAGTTGGAAGATGATGAAAAAAATTTCATCTTTGCACAAATTTTTTTCGGATAAAACAATAAAAAAATACAAAAAACAGAAAACATGATCAAGGAAAGAACAAGATTGTTTGATATACTTTTGCAGTATGAAGAAAGATATCCGGAGCAGAAAATTGCTTTGGCCGGAAAGCGGGACGGGGAATGGGTAAAATATTCTCCGCAAGAATATAAGCAGATAACGGATAATATCAGTTATGCTTTTATTAAATTGGGCATACAGACAGGAGACAGAATAGGTATCATCTCTTCCAATCGTCCGGAGTGGAACATGTTGGATATGGCCATTATGCAAATAGGGGCTATATCGGTTCCGATGTATCCCACAAGCAGTACCGAGGATTATCGTCATATCATTAATCATTCGGGGATGCGTTTGGTGGTGTTGGAAGGCTTGGAAGTGTTGAGCAGGATTAAACCGATAAAAGAAGATATTGCGCATTTGGAATATATATATACTTTTATAGACAGAGGGGAGTATCCGTATTTGGCGCAGTTGATAGAATTGGGCAGGCAAAATCCCGACGAGGAGGAGTTGAATCGCAGAAGGGATGCGGTAAGGCCGCAGGATTGTTCCACCATCATGTACACTTCGGGAACCACAGGCACGCCCAAAGGGGTGATGTTGTCGCATGACAATATAATCAAGCAGTTGGAAAATTTGCAGCAAACTCCGGCCAAATGGTCCAAAAGGGCATTGAGTTTCTTGCCTTTGTGCCATGCATATGAGCGTATGTTGGTATTTTTGTATCAATATTTGGGCATGTCGGTATATTATGCCCAAAATTTAGGCACCATAGGTGAAAACATAAAAGAGGTGAATCCCACTATGATGTCTGCAGTGCCGAGGGTGTTGGAAAAGATGTTTGACAAAATATGGAACAACAGCAAAAATATGAAACCCTTGCCGCGGAAGATATTTCGCAGTGCCATACAATTGGCCCAGGAATATAAAATACAGGATGCCGACCGTTCGTGGTGGTACAATATCAGACATAAAATTGCTGATATAATGGTGTATAGTAAAATCCGCAAAGCCGTGGGCGGCAATTTTGACATAGTGGTGTCGGGAGCGGCAAGCATACAGCCCAGACTGGCATCGTTTTTTTCCGCAATAGGCATGCCGGTGTACGAAGGTTATGGATCTACCGAAACATCGCCTGTGATAGCGGTGAGTTGCAGGGAAAGAAACGGCAGGGAAGCGGGAACGGTAGGATTTCCTCTTCCGGGAGTGGAGGTGAGAATAACAGAAAACAATGAAATAATATGTCGCGGACATAATGTAATGATGGGCTATTATAAAGAACCTGATTTAACCAACGAAGTGATAGACAGTGAAGGTTGGTATCACACCGGGGATTTGGGGAAAATTAACGAAAAGGGACAAGTGGTGATAACGGGACGTTTGAAAAATTTGTTCAAAACATCTTTCGGCAAATATGTAAACCCGCAAAAAATAGAGGACAAATGCGAAGAGTCTCCGTTTATAGAACATATGGTGGTATTAGGTGAAAACCAAAAATTTGTAGCCGCTTTGATAGCTCCCGATTTTGAATTTTTAAAAGGATGGTGCCGCAGGCACGACATTCCCTATACCACTGCCGAGGAAATAGTGAAAAACGAGACGGTGATAAAACGTTTTGGCAAAGAAATCAACAAATATAATGAATTGTTCGGTGAAACGGAACAGGTAAAAAAATTCGCACTGATTGCCGACGAATGGTCAATGGCTACGGGTATCATCACACCCACGCTCAAGGTCAAACGGCATAAAGTAAATGAGCGGTATCAGGCAACTATTGAGGATTTGTATAAATAGTAAAATGTACAAAGCAAAAAAGCAGTGGAATTTCCACTGCTTTTTTTTTGTAGGACATCTCTAAAAATAGATAAAAAATTAACAATCAAAGAATAAGAAATTAATTTCTTCGTTAAATAATTGTAATTCAAAAAGAAGAGCCATGCAGAAATACAAAGAGACAGGATACAAAACATTGTTTGATGAGGATAATAGATATGAAAGACTTTCCAAGATAGGCAATCCGTTGGAAAAATTGTCGAAAGTGATAGATTTTGAGATGTTTCGTAAAGATTTAGAGGAAGCAGTATTGAATAAGGACAAAAAGAGCAAAGTCGGGGCAAAGCCGTATGATGTGGTGATGATGTTTAAGATAATGGTGATACTACAACCTCAGTGATGACCAAACAGAATACCAAATAGAGGATAGAGTATCTTTTCGTCGTTTTCTTGGTTTGTCAAGTGGAGATAAAGTTCCTGATGCGAAAACGATATGGTTATTCCGCGAGAAGTTAGTAAAAAGCGGAGCATCTGAAATTCTGTTTCAGAAGTTTGTGGATTTTTTAAACGACCAACAATTGATATTCAATGAAGGCCGGATGGTAGATGCAAGTTTTGTATTAGCACCACGCCAACACAATACACCGGAAGAAAACAAACAAATCAAGCAAGGCGGTGGCAAGGAATTGTGGCAAGACAGGCCTCATAAAAAAAGCCAAAAAGATATAGATGCCCGTTGGACACAAAAAGGAGGTGTAAACTATTATGGATACAAAAACCATATCAAAGGAGATACAAGAAGTAAACTGATAATCAGCCAAGAAACCACCACTGCCTCAACACATGATTCACAATCATTAGACAAATTGTTTACAGAAAAGGATAAAGGTCAGAATTTGTATGCCGACGGAGCGTATGTGGGACAGGGAGAAATACTGAAGAAATATGATGTAAAAGACAGAATATGTGAAAAGGGATATAGAGGGCATCCGTTAACAGAGGAACAGAAGAAAAACAATAAGATAAAATCTCATACACGATGTTTGGTGAAACATATATTTGGTTTTATGGAATGTGTTATGAACAAGTTATTTGTTCGTACTATAGGGATAGCAAGGGCAAAATCAGTAATAGGAATGAACAATTTGATTTATAACATGTGTCGGTACGAACAGATAGTACGTTTGAAACTTTTTCAATCTCAAGTATTGTGCATATAACTTATTGACATATAATATAAAAATTGAAGAAAGGATTTTCGTATTAAAATTTTATTTAACTTTGCAATTTGAAATAGCCGTTCGTTGAGGTTGGGATAGTTTTAATGCAACCCCGGCTGTCAAAAAACTTCAACGAAAAGCAAAAATAAATTTCGGGGTTGGCATCGGATAAAATGAAAGATATATTTACAGTGTTGAACATGGTCGGAATCATATTGCTGTTGATATGGTTTATTATCCATATTGTGACAATACGGAAAGATAACAAAAAAAGATTGGAATCCCTTTTAAAAATGTATGTTATCCTCTTCCTTTGCTTTCTTCCGACGTGTATTTTATTAATTTTCATATTGTTTCAATTCTTTCCAGAAGGAATAAGCATATATTCAATAATAAGGCAGAATTTAATATTGTCGGTGTGGAATATCTTATTGATTATTATGTGGTTATATACATTAATTTTCTATTTTCGGAAACAAAAGGAAATAAAAACCGATAGTGAAAGTGAAGAAGAAAAAATCAAACGCCGCAAGACGACAAATTTAGTCATGGCGCCTGCTTTTGTGCTTCCTTTGTTGGTATTTCCTTTAATATTGCTGGACAGATGTTTCCGAAGCAATTGGTTGTTATTGTTTGTCATTGCGGCAATTACGCTTGTTTATTATTGTTTGTTGATATTGTTGATGAAGAAATTAAGGCAGCCTTCTCTCCGTGTTTGATTAAATGTTGCGGTGCAATCAGCCATAAAAAGAAGAGATGAGCTTGTATTGGGTATCCCCGAAAATAAATTTTCCGGCAAATGTAATGATATGGCAAAACTGCAAGCGTTTGTGTTGTTTGCCTGAAAGTGTTTTTTTAAGTTCGGCCTGAATTATCGGGTATGCGGGGGATGTTTTGTTTTTAGGAAAAAAAATGCTATCTTTGCTTTTTATGATTAAAGCAATATAAAGTGGGGATATTATTCATCATATTATTGGCGGTCGCTTTGGCTATGGATTGTTTCAGTATATCTTTTACGGCAGGTATAGTGCAGTCGGAAGTTGCCGGGCGCAAGCGGGTGATGATGGCATTGTCCTTTGGCTTGTTTCAAGGCGTAATGCTTTTGGCGGGGTGGGCGGTGTGCAAAAATTTTGCACAGCAGATAATGGCTGTTGACCATTGGTTGGCATTTGGAATATTATTGTTTTTGGGCATAAAAATGATAATAGACGGATTCAGGTCGGATAAAGGGGAAAATTCGGGCACGGATTATTATTCTTTCCGTTCAATTATTGTTTTATCATTAGCCACCAGCATAGATGCTTTGGCAACGGGGATTATTTTTGTGGGAGAGGATATAAAACAGGTATGCGCGGCGGTGTTGACAGTGGGATTGGTCAGTTTTTTGTTTTCCGCCGGCGGTGCTTGGTTGGGGGTATATTTAAAAAAGCGTTTGGCTTTTAAGGCGGAGGTGCTGGGTGGAATAATATTGATAGGAATAGGTATAAAAATATTAACGGAACATTTGTTTTTTTAGCAATATAATATTATGGCAAACAATGAAGAATTATTTAAGAAGATAGTGGCGCACGCCAAGGAATACGGATTTATATTTCCTTCCAGTGAGATATATGACGGCTTAAGTGCAGTGTATGATTACGGGCAGTTGGGTGTGGAACTCAAAAACAATATCAAACAATATTGGTGGAAATCCATGGTGCAATTGCATGAAAATATTGTGGGGATAGACAGCTCCATATTTATGCATCCCACCATTTGGAAGGCATCGGGGCATGTGGATGCTTTTAACGATCCTTTGATAGACAATAAGGATTCCAAAAAGAGATACAGGGCGGATGTGTTGATAGAGGATTATATCCAGAAAATAGAAGACAAAATCGGCAAGGAGGTGGAAAAAGCAGCCAAGCGCTTTGAAAATTTTGACGAGAACATGTACAGGCAGACCAATGCGAGAGTATTGGAATATCAAGCCAAGATAGACGATGTGCGTGCCCGTTTTGTGCAGGCGATGAATGATAACAATCTCCCGGCTATCAAGGCTTTGATAGAAGATTTGGGGATAGTGTGTCCTATATCGGGTACACGGAATTGGACCGATGTGCGTCAATTCAATTTAATGTTTTCCACACAGATGGGATCTACCGCGGAGGGCACCGACACCATCTATTTGCGTCCGGAGACGGCACAAGGGATATTTGTTAATTTTTTGAATGTACAAAAAAGCGGAAGGATGAAAATACCTTTCGGAATAGCACAAATAGGCAAGGCTTTCCGGAATGAGATAATCGCCCGTCAGTTCATTTTCCGCATGCGGGAATTCGAGCAGATGGAAATGCAATTCTTTGTACGTCCGGGAGAAGAGCTCCAATGGTTTGAATATTGGAAAGCCGAACGTATGAAATGGCATCAGTCATTAGGAATAAGTGCACAAAAATATCGTTATCACGACCATGAAAAACTGGCACATTATGCCAATGCGGCTACCGATATAGAATATGATTTTCCATTTGGATTCAAAGAATTGGAAGGCATACATTCCCGCACGGATTTCGATTTGACGGCTCATCAGAATTATTCCGGAAAGAAAATGCAGTATTTTGATCCGGAGCAAGGGGAAAGTTATGTGCCTTATGTGGTAGAAACATCGGTGGGATTGGATAGAACGCTGCTTGCCATTATCAGCGATGCTTATAATGAAGAAAAATTGGAAGACGGCTCAATAAGGGTGGTGATGAATTTGCCTGCATTTTTGGCACCTTACAAGGTGGCGGTGTTACCTTTGGTAAAAAAAGACGGCATGCCCGAAAAGGCAAGACGGATATTGTCGGATTTGCAGGAAGATTATAATTGTCAATATGATGAAAAAGATGCCATAGGCCGTCGTTATCGTCGTCAGGATGCCATAGGAACGCCTTATTGCATTACCGTGGACAATCAAACCATGGAAGACAATACGGTAACCATACGCACGCGGACTACCATGCAACAGGAGCGTATTTCTTCGGAATATGTTTCCAGACGTATTGCCGAATTGTTAAAAGAAAGCCGAACAATAAAACAATAGGAACATTATGATAATAGATAATTTGAATATGATAGTTGCCGTAGGCAACAATTATGAGATAGGAAGGAAAAATGAATTGTTATGTCATTTGCCCAATGATTTAAAACATTTCAAGGAAATCACTTCCGGGCACACCGTTATCATGGGCGAGAACACTTATTTGTCTTTGCCGCACAAACCGCTTCCCGGACGAAAAAACATAGTGGTCACTTTTAATGAAATGCAAGTATATGCCGCCTGTTATATGGCTTATAGTATAGAGCAGGCTTTGGCGTTGAGTAAAAACGATGAAAAGGTGTTTGTAATGGGAGGTGCGTCTGTTTATCGGCAAATGTTGCCCATGACTTCCGTGTTGTATCTTACCCGCATACATGCCGATTTTCCGGATGCAGATGCTTTTTTCCCCGCATTAAATCTTTTGGAATGGAATTTGCAAGAAGAAATAAAATGTAAGGCGGATGAAAAGCATCCTTATGATTATAGTTTTTGTAAGTATTTAAGAAAATAAAGGAGAAAAAGAAAATGAAGAAAAAATGTTTTTTGATAATGGTTTTGTTGGCTGTTGTAAGTTTTGCTTTTGCACAAAAAACCCAATACACCGAATTTCCCGATATGCCCATAGATGAAAATACCAATTTGGTTACTTACAGAGATGTGGTGCGGCAGGTGGGAAGTCCTGAAATATTATATGCCAGAGCATTGAAATGGGCCAATAAATATTATAGTAACCCTACCGTTGTGATTACCAAGCAGGATAAGAAAAATTGCGTGGTGGAATGTGTTTCCAATGTAGGCATCAAAACTTTATCCAAAGACGGCAAAACATGGGTGAATGCAGGTTTTGTATATTATACGCTTACCATAGAAGCCCGTCAAGACAGATATCGTTATACCATCACGGATTTGCACAAAAGAGAAACGGCACGTTTTCCCATAGAAAAATGGTTTGATACATCCCGTCCGGAATGGACAGCCGTGCGTTATGACCATCTCAACCAGATAGACCAGGCCGTTCGTAAATTGATAGAATCGCTTGAAGAAGGAATGGAGCCCGAAAAAGTGATAGTGGATGAATGGTAGCACTAAATATCAAGAAGACACTTTATCACAATCGGAAGTTTTAGAAAGTGATATTTTGGTATTGTGGTTGATTAACGATGATTACAATACTTTTGACTTTGTAATAGAGGTATTGATGGAATTGTGCCATCATACGTATGAGCAGGCTTGTCAGTGTGCGATGATTACTCATACCACAGGCAAGTGTGATATATATCGGTCTTACTATGAGGAATTAAAAGCTATTGCCGATAAAATGCTTAATTTGGGATTGACGGTCGAAATTACGCATTAGCCGGTATGTTGAATAGTAAGGATATATTAGCCAAATATTGGGGATATTCAGACTTTCGTCCCTTGCAGGAAGACATAGTACGGTCTGTTTTGGAGGGGCATGATACACTGGCTCTTTTACCCACAGGCGGCGGAAAATCCATTTGTTTTCAAGTGCCGGCAATGGCAATGGAGGGAATGTGTGTGGTGGTGTCCCCTTTAATCGCTTTGATGAAAGACCAGGTTGTAAATTTGCAATCCAAGGGCATACCTGCAGCGGCAATATATACAGGGTTGCCGTATAAAACCATAACATCCATATTGCAAGATTGTGAAAAGGGGAAATATAAACTCTTGTATTTGTCTCCCGAACGTTTGCAAAGCAAACTATTGCAAAATAGCATAAAAAACATGAAAATCAATCTTTTGGCTGTGGATGAGGCACATTGTATATCACAATGGGGTTATGATTTTCGTCCTCCGTATTTGGAAATAGCAAACATCAGGGAAATAATCGGGCATCATGTTCCCGTGCTGGCACTTACTGCCACCGCCACCAAAGAGGTGGTCAAGGATATACAATATCGTCTTCAGTTTCAGCAGGAGCGGGTGTATCAGAAAAGTTTTGCCAGGGAGAATTTGAATTATCTGGTGCTTGAGGAGGAGGACAAATATACCCGTTTGCTCAGGGTGATGCGTTCGGTGCAGGGCACGGGGATAGTGTATGTGCGGAACAGAAAGAAAACGGTGGAGATAGCGGATTTTTTGCGGCAGCATGGCATAACAGCCGATTATTATCATGCGGGTTTGGACATTAAAACCAGAGAAAGCAAACAGGATGCATGGAAGAATGATATTACCAGAGTGATAGTTTGTACCAATGCTTTCGGTATGGGTATAGACAAGCCTGAAGTGCGTTTTGTAATACACATGGATGTTCCCAATAGCATGGAGGCTTATTTCCAAGAGGCGGGCAGGGCAGGCCGGGACGGTAAAAAAGCTTATGCCGCCATATTGTATAACAGGGCGGATTTGATGGATTTGGAAAGGAATTTTGAAATGCAGTTTCCCGCCAAAGAGGAAATAGTGGAAGTGTATGCCGATTTGTTTCAATATTTTCGCATACCTGTAGGCGAGGGAAACGGATTGACGTTTGATTTTGACATAGCCGATTTTTGCGGCAAATATCAAAAAAATATGGTAAAGACTTATCATAGCGTGGATTTTTTGGAAAGGGCGGGGTGGATTTTTTTTACTGATCCCGTACGCAACAGTTCCAGAATCAACTTGTTGGTGACCAATAGCGAGCTATATGGGTTTTATGCCAAATATGAAGAATATGCTGCCTTTGTCAAAGTGTTGCTTCGCATGTATCAGGGATTGTTCACTTCTTATGTTCCCATCAAGGAGAGTGACATAGCCCTTAAGATGAATATAGGGGAAGAAAAGGTGGTGGAATGGTTGACCGCTTTGCACAAAAAAGGGATTATGGTATATGAGCGGCAGGGAAATTTGCCCAAGATAGTGTTTATGACGTGTTGCAAGAAATCCGCTAATATAAAAATACCGGAGGAGGTGTATGACAACAGAAAAAAGGTGATGCGCAAGCAACTAGATGCCATGATCAACTATGTGGTAAGCAACAGTAAATGCCGAAGCAGAATGTTGTTGGAATATTTCGGGGAAAAAACAGAAAAAGAATGCGGGGGATGTGATGTGTGCATTGAGGAGAAAAAACGGCAAAATGCGGAAAAAAGAATGCAAAAAATTGCGGAAAAAATATTGGTTTTACTTGAATCAGGCCCCCAAACCATAGAAGAAATTCAAAAAAAAACAGATGCTTTACCCAAAGATATTATAAAAGTGGTACGATATTTGCAAGGTAAAGAGATCGTTAGCAAAAATTTGCAATCAAAATTTGAAAAAAAAAGGTGAAAATTCACATTTGAATGTGAAATATTGCTATTTTTGCAGTTTGGGATTCGCCTCTTTAGCTCAGTTGGTAGAGCGACGCATTCGTAATGCGTAGGTCGTGGGTTCAAGTCCCTTAAGAGGCTCAAATTATAATAAACAACAAAAACAATATCAATAGAAAATGAATACAATAGCAAGACTGTTAGTTGCTGTAGGCTTAGTGATGTTGAGTGGAGCAATGTATGCTCAGACATCGGTAATAGAAGAAAGTAAGAATACCGGCAATGTTGCACAAATTTACAATCAAGGGGTAAAATTATTCCAGAAGGGCAACAATGCAGCAGCAATGTTGAAATTTGACGAGTGTATATCCCAAAAAAGATCGTTTTTGGACCCGTTTTTAGCCAAAGGATATCTTTTGTTGAAGGATAAGAAGTACGAAGAAGCGTTGACTTATTTGACAACCTATAAAAACAAAGGGGGGAATTCTCCTGCAGTGGATGAGTGCATAGCAGACGCTCAAATAGGATTAGGTAATGAAGGTGCGGCAATAGAAGCCATGGGAGATGCAATCACAGCTAATCCCAACGATGAAAGGTTGCTTCGCAAAAGAGCTTCCATGTTCATAGCTGCCGGTCGTTATGGAGAAGCCGATAAAGATTTAACCAAAGCCATTTCCAAAAATCCCGACAATCAGGCCGTTTATATGGAACGCGCTGCCGCCCGTAAATTAAACAACAATTTGCAGGGAGCATATGACGACTATAGCACCTTAATAGAAAAAGATGCCAAAAATCCTTTGTATTATAGCAGCAGAGGTGTGGTATGCGGCGAAATGGACAAAAGCGATGAAGCCATCGCCGATTTCGACAAGGCCATAGAGTTGAATTCTTCTTATTATCCCGCATATATTAACAGAGCTGTGGTAAACATTAAAAAAGAAGAATTTGAAGCAGCCGAAAAGGATTTAAAATATGTAATAGGCAAAGACAGCAAGAATGCTTTGGCATATAATAATTTGGGAATACTATATTTTAAAACGGATAAAATAGACGAATCCATATCGTGTTATGATAAAGCCATATCATATAAAGACGATTATGGTTATGCTTATTTCAACAGAGGTATTTCCAAAAGCCGTATAGATAGAGATGCCGCCATGGAAGATTGGAATAAAGCTGTATCATATGGCGTAATAGAAGCAGCCCGTTATATCCACACCCGTTAGTAAAAAAAGAAAATTAACAGTAAAATTAAAAAATAATATTCATGAAACGTTTAGTATTGCTAGTAATAGTAGCCTTTATTTCTCTTTCATCATTTGCTCAAGGCGTATTAGACAACTATCCTGCTAGTGTTAAAAAAATGATAAAAAAAGGTGATGCTGCATTGGCAGTAGGAGACATCCACCGCCAATATTATATAGCCAATCACTATTACGCAAAAGCATACGAAGAAGATTCTTCATCCGTAGCTGTTAAATATCGTTATGCTTATACCAGCATTAAAATTAAGGATACTGCACATTACAATCAGTGCATCACCATGTTGGAAAACATTGCCGGTGAATATCCTGATATAGCCGGTGACATTTGGTACAATATCGCTAAGGCACGTATGGAACAATGGGTTGTTTCTGAAGATAAAGACTTGGTGTCGAATCGTGTATCGGCATTGGATGCAGCCATAGAAGGCTTCCAAAAACAAATCAGCGCCAACACCGATCCCAAATTGACCAAGTTGTCGCAAAGATATTTGGAACAATGTCAATATGCCAAAACATTATTGGCAAAACGCACTACCGAAAAAGATGTACAATTGGTAGCCCCCATGTGTACGGAATATGATGATTTTGACGCACAATATAAAGTGCAGGATGAATCATTGTTCTTCGGTTCTTTACGTCCTGAAAAATCAAAAGATGTTTACGGTTTGGGTTCTACCTATGAATATAATATTAAAGACAGCGTAGTTACTTTAACCAACAATTACACCATTTCATTGGTTACTTCAATGCATCCGAGCAAAGAAGGTTTTTTGGTATGTTTTGACGGTAATATATATGAATATAATGCCAACATCAAAGGCAGAACACGTATAGAAAAACCCATTAAAGCCATTAACACCAGAAAATACGATGAAATTAACGCAACCTATGCTCAAGACGGTAACACCATCTATTTTGCCAGCAACTGTCCGGAAGGTTATTATAGCAGCAAGGCCGAAGGCGGTAAAAAAGACTATGATATTTACAAAATAACACGTACACTTCAAGATGCCAAGAAAGCAGACAAACCTAAAAAAGAAGTGTGGGGAAAACCGGAAAAAATCACCTCAACAATCAATACACCGAATGATGAAATATTGTTCAGCCAACATAACGATTTGGAAGGAAATACTCGTTTCTATTTGGCTTCCAGCGGTCATCAGTCCATGGGTGGTGTGGATGTGTTTACAGTAGCCACTTCCGATGGTGAAAGTTTTGAAACACCGCAAAACATGGGATATCCTATCAACACTTCTGCCGATGAATTGTCGTTTGTGGTAAATGATTCGGGAAGTGTAATGTATTTAACTTCCGACCGTATAGCAGGTAAAGGAGGAAGAGATATCTATAGTGTGGTTTTAAAAGAATTACCCAACGATTTCCCTATTTTGTGTTATGACAACACTTTGTTCTCGGATGATGACATGTATAATTCCGACAATACTCCCAAATCTTTGTTGAATTATTATAGCGACGGAACCAATGCTCCTGCAGATATTGATAACGCCCGTAACGGAGGTGTGATAAGATTAAGAGTGATAGATGAAGACAGCAATTTAATCAACGCTTCACAAATAACCGTGGATGTATATCCTGTAGAATCACACGAAAACAAAGATAAAATATCCACTATCAAAGTGTTGACTAACGACAGAGGTGAAACTTTGTTGATATTGCCTGAACTTACAAGTTCGGATATAGTAGCGCAAAAAACCGGTTATATAGACGGTACGGATACTTTGAGTGTGGGTGAAAGCTACATGGAATTGGAAAAGACTTTGATGATAAGAAAGTTGATAGCCGGAAGGGTGATAGTATTGAAGAACGTATTCTTTGATTATGACAAATACACTTTGCGTTCAGCTTCTTTAGCCGAATTGGAAAAAGTGTTGCAATTAATGGAAGAATATCCTAATATGGAAATTGAAGTTTCCGGTCACACCGACAGCAAAGGTAGCGATTCTTATAACAAAACATTATCTTTAAACAGAGCAAAAGCCGTGTACAATTGGTTGGTTAAACAAGGTATATCCTCCAAACGTATGACCTATGAAGGTTATGGATATCACAAACCTATTGCCACAAACGATACCGATGAGGGACGTCAGCTGAACCGTCGTACGGAAATGAAGATAAAGAAAATAAAATAATGATTTAAAAAGTTGCCGTAAGGCAACTTTTTTTTTATACACAAGGTAATGAAAATAGGTGTTCTTTCGGATACTCACGGAATATTGTTGCCGCAGATCAAGCAATTTTTGGAGCCGTGTCATCAATTGTGGCATGCGGGAGACATAGGCTCCATGGCGGTGTGGGAAGAGCTGCAGGCTTTTCGTCCGCTTAAAGCCGTAAGCGGCAATATAGACGGTACGGATATACGTTGTGTGTGTCCGCAAGTATGCCATTTTGAGGTGGAGGGGTTAAAAATATTGATGATGCACATAGGAGGCTATCCCCCTAAATACAATACGGTGAGCAAATCGTTATTGCAACAGTACAAGCCTCATATTTTTGTATGCGGTCATTCGCATATTCTAAAGGTAATGTATGATAAGGAGCGCAATATGTTGGCAGTCAATCCCGGAGCTGCCGGAACTATAGGGTTTCATAAAGTGATCACCTGTTTGCGTTTTGATATCTTAAACGGAACACCTCAGCATATGGAAGTATATCATCAAGACAGATAAATAGGAAAAAAATGTGCTGTCTTCTTCCTGCAGGGGTGGCAGATAATAAAGAAAAGTCGGACAGGTATAATAAAAAACACAAAGTATCGTTATATTTAATTATTGGAATGTGATAATATGAAAAAAATAGCCGATTTTAAAGTAGTGAGCATTCATCATATATGCGAAGAGCTTTTTGAAATGGAAGTTCAATGCAAAGAAAGTTTGGAGCATATAGAGCCGGGTCAGTTTGTCAATGTGATGGTTCCCGATACGCGTCAGACTTTCTTGCGGAGACCTATTTCTATTTGTGATGTGGATGAAAAAAACAATACGTTACGGTTTTATATACGGAAAGTAGGGAATGGCACCGCAAAAATGTCAGGCATGCAGCCGGGAGACATGCTGAATATAGTATATCCTTTGGGAAAGGGTTTTGACACAGACAGCACCAATCCTTTGTTGATAGGCGGAGGATGCGGCATCGCGCCATTGGTGTATTTGGCAAAATGTTTTTATGCCAAAGGAATAAAACCGACGGTTTTGTTGGGCGGTAAATCCGCACAATTTCTTACTTTAAAAACATATTTTAAAGACATAGCGGATATATATTTGTGCACCGATGACGGCACGGAAGGGGAAAAGGGAACGGTAATACAGCATAGTGTGGTCAACCATGTGGAAGGGTATGATAAAATATACACATGCGGTCCGCAAATAATGATGAAGGCCGTGGCCAAAATAGCGACAGAAAAGAGCATACCTTGCATGGTATCGTTGGAAAACACCATGGCTTGCGGTGTGGGTGCTTGTTTGTGTTGCGTAACCAAAACCCGCGAAGGGCACAAGTGCGTATGCACGGAAGGTCCTGTGTTTGATGTATTGGAATTAGACGGTTTTATAGAGAAATAATTAACAAAACAATAAAATAAATTAACAATTAAAAAACATGGTGACGACAGCAGTTATTATATTAGGAGTAGTAGTTCTGTTGGTAATATGGGCAATATCCATATACAACGGAATGGTAAAATCAAGAAATGTGGTAGATCAGGAATGGCATAATGTAGATGTGCAGTTGGAACGCCGTTATGCACTTATCCCGAATTTGGTGGAAACGGTGAAAGGCTATGCCAAGCACGAAAGTGAAACCTTGACCAAGGTTACGGAATTGCGCACGCAAGCCATGAATGCCACCTCTATGGCAGAAAGAGCCGAGGCTAACAATATGCTTACCTCTGCTTTGTCGGGATTAAAAGTACAGTTGGAAGCATATCCGGAGTTAAAAGCCAATACCAATTTTTTGCAGTTGCAGGAAGAATTGGCTTCTACCGAAAATAAGATATCGTTTTCCCGCCAATTGTATAATCAGGTGGTAACAGATTATAATAATAAAATACAAATATTCCCTAACAATATAATGGCAGGAATATTTAATTTTACCGCAAAAGAATTGTTTGAATTGTCTACTGCCGAAGCCCGACAAGCGCCTAAAGTATCGTTTTAACCGATATGTACGAATTAATAGCGAAGAATAAGCGAAAATCGGTCATTGTATTTTTGGCCATGGGCCTGTTATTGTTAATATTAGGCGGAGGCTTGGGCTTGTGGTTTGATATGGGGTCCGGCTATGATACGGTGATAGGCCCGGGAACGGTTATCGGTATGCTTATAGCCATAGTATTATGGGCGGTGCAGGCATGGATAGCCTATAAAAAAGGAGCGCAGGTGGTGCTTAGCGGCATGGATGCCAGAGAAATTACCAAATCGGAGGATGCGATGATGTACAATATTATAGAAGAATTGTCCATGGCTTCCGGTTTGCCTATGCCGAAAATATATCTCATCAACACTCCGGCAATGAATGCTTTTGCCGCAGGAAACAAGCCGGAAAACAGTGTAGTGGCGATTACTGCGGGGTTAAGGAACAGCTTGAACAGGCATGAAATTCAGGCGGTGATGGCTCATGAGATGTCGCACATATACAATAGGGATGTGATGTATATGACTTTTGCCGGTGTGATGATGTGCACGATAGTCTTGTTGTCGCAGATATTGACGCGTATGGTTTTTTATGGCAGGGCAGGAGGCAGGAACAGGTCTTCTTCCAACGGATCCAACGGCTTGGTATATTTGATATTTGTTATTGTGGTATTGGTGTTGGCTTTTTTGGGCGGAACTATAGCCCAATTGTTCTATTTTTCATTGTCGCGCAAGCGGGAATATTTGGCAGACACCATGGCGGTAAAATTTACGCAAGATCCTTCCGCCTTAGCCGATGCATTGCAAAAAATATCCGGAGACACGGAAGTGTTTGACCCCGGAAAAATGGCTGCGGCCATGTGTATTAGCAAGCCGAAAATAAAGGAACATGCCACCAATTTGTATTCTACGCATCCTCCTATTCAAAAACGCATAGCCATACTCAGGGCTATGTCGGAAGGCACATCGTATGAAAATTATTGCAGAGCTTATCAAATGGTAATGGGAAAGGATGATATGCCCAAGTTCAAATCACAAAAGTAAGCTTTAACCATTCAGAATACGGCGTTCCGCCTGTAAGCGGAAAGAAACCAGACACGAAAATGTTTTCGTGTCTGTTTCTTTTATCAGTGTTCTGTTGCAAAAAAAAAGAACAGGCGGGAAAACGGTTAGTCATATTGGTCGAACAGAGGGCATGAGTATATTTCCACGGAAAGAAAGCAGAATACAATAAAGTGTCTGTTCGTATTCTTTTGCAGTGTATCGGTACTCTTGTTTGGGATAAAACGAAGGCGGGCCAAATTATTGATTACGGTAGCAAGTGAGAATTGCGGTCGTTTAAAAAAAAGAGTATATATATCCATGCTACCGGAACAAAAAGGCTAAAAATAAGCCAAATAAAAAAGGAATGATGTTTTTTGTATGCCAATAAAGCAAAGCATACCGACCATATTATGTGGACCAGCAAAAAAACGAGTAAAATGATGAGTGTTTTAGTATCCATTACTTATTCAACGAATAAAGAGGTAAAATTGAATTTGGCAGCATCAAACAGACCTTGATCGCTTAATTTTAATTCTGGAATTACCAATAAGGACATAAAAGCCAAAGTCATCAGCGGGGCATTCAATGCGGAGCCTAATTGATGAGTCAGTGTGTTGACTTTTTCGTAGGTATCGGCTACGGAGTATCCGTTGTCTGCACTCATTAAGCCGGCAATAGGAAGGGGCAGTGTTTCCTGTTTTCGGGGGCTATAGGCCACCACACCTCCTTGGTGTTTTATAATCAGATTAACAGCATTTGTGATGTCTTTGTCGGTAACGCCTACGGCAATAATATTATGGCTGTCGTGAGCGATACTGGAGGCTATGGCCCCTTGTTTGAGCCCTATGTTCCTGATAAATCCTATAGCGGGTTTTGATGGTGTGTAGCGGTTGACGACCACCATTTTAAGTATATCCCTGTCCGTATCGCTGACTATATTGTTGTTTTCTATTTTAGGTTTTGCGATAATACTGTCTGTATTCAGTTGTTTGTCGTGACAAACTATCACTTTGATATCTTTTCCTTGCGGTTCAACGGCTATATCTTCTTGGCGGATAGGGTTGCTGATAAATCTGTTGGGGGTGTCGGAATGTATGAAAGGTAATAGCGGTCGGGAATTGCGGGCAACGAGTATTCCTTTGATATATGTTTGCAATATATTGAATGATTGCAGATTGTCCACTACAATAAAGTCGGCGGAGTCTCCTTTTTGAAGCAGTCCTACGTCCAGTTTGTAATGTTGAATCACGTTGACAGAGGCTGCTTTAAGCACATCCATGATATTGTATCCCATATTCACTGCTTTTTTTACCAATGTATTGATATGGCCTTTTATTAAGTCATGAGGATGTTTGTCATCGGAGCAGAACATGAGCATGTGAGGATAAGTATGCATCAAAGGGATAAGGGTGTCGAAATTTTTGGCGGCGCTGCCTTCCCTGATAAGTATTTTTACACCGAGTTGTATTTTTTCTATGGCTTCTTGTATTGAAAAGCACTCGTGGTCGGTGGAGATGCCCGATTGTATATATGTTTCCAGCGATTCATTTTTAAGGGTGGGCGCATGTCCATCTATGGGCTTGTGATAATCAAGGGCAGCTTGTATTTTTTTCATAATGTCCGTATCTTTTGCCAGCACACCGGGGTAATTCATCATTTCAGACAGAAAATAGATGTTGTCCATTTTCATCAGTTCTGCTATTGCTTGTGCATCAATGGTGCAACCTGAAGTTTCAAAATTAGTGGCAGGAACGCAAGGGGGTGCTCCGAAATAGAATTTGAAAGGCGACAGTTGCCCGTTTTTTATCATATATTTTATTCCTTCAATACCCAAAACATTGGCTATTTCGTGAGGGTCGCTGATAGAGGCTACCGTGCCGTGGCATACTGCTATGCGGGCAAATTCAGCCGGCGGGAGCATGGAACTTTCTATATGTACATGTGAATCAATAAAGCCCGGCATGATATATTGACGGTTGCAGACAGGTTCTTTTTTGATGTCTGCTATTTTCCCGTTACATATAACAACGCTGCCTTCATAAATATCGGAATGTATCAAATCGACTATTCTTCCGCTGACGGTAGATGTATGGGGCATCATAAGTGTGAGTGTTTTTACATTAATTTGCAAAGATAGTCGGTTTTATTGAATATTTCCGTATTTGTCAAATTTTTTTCCTGTGTATTTTCGTTATCTGGCACCATGGGCAGGTAGCAGCAAGTCAAAATAAAATATGCCGAAAAATATCGGAGTAATTTCATATGTCAGGTATTCAAATACATGCACAGTAATTCGGGTTAATATTTTGCAATGCTGAAAATATTTTTTATTTTCAGAGATGAAGCTTTATCGGTGTTTTGAATGTAAGGTATAAGTACAAAAAAAGGGTACTGAAGAGTACCCTTTGTATTGTATTAATGAATGTTATTTCAGCAAATTGCCCAAAATATCCCGTGTCAGTTCACGGGTAATGGTACGAGTGGCGGCGGAGGTGGTGTTTTTAACCATTTTTTCTGTAGTGGATTTGGTGGATTTGGTCTTTTTACCGGTAATTTTGTTGCTTACAGCCGTGCCGGCAGCTGTGGCAACCGTGGCAGTGGCAGCAGTAAATACAGCCTTTAGTACTTTGGAAAGGATACCTTTTCCTTTTCCTTTTACACTTGTTTTGTCTGCTTTTTCCGGTTCGGCGGGGGCGGTATTTTTTGTGTTTTCTACAATAGCCTCCTGTTGTACTTCGGTTTCTTTAAGCAACATTTCAAAGGCGCTTTCCCTGTCTATCGGAGTATCGTATTTGCCGTAAATACGGCTTTGTTTGATAATATCCAACCGTTGTCCTTCGGAGATAGCACCTATTTGTGAAAGCGGGAATAATATTTTGGCGCGTTGTACCATGCAGGGAGCACCTTTTTCATCCAAAAAGCTGACCAGAGCTTCTCCTGTTTCAAGGTTGGTAATGGCTTCATCGGTTTTGAAATCGGGGTTGGGTCTAAAAGTATCTGCGGCAGTGCGAACAGCTTTTTGGTCTTTGGGAGTGTAAGCTCTTAAGGCATGCTGAACGCGGTTGCCTAATTGGCCGAGTATGTTTTCGGGGATGTCGGTAGGACTTTGGGTGATGAAATAAATGCCCACGCCTTTACTTCTGATCAGGCGGATTACCTGTTCGATTTTATCGGTCATGGCTTTGGATGTATCTTCAAAGAGCATGTGGGCTTCGTCGAAGAAGAACACCAATTTGGGCAAGTCCAGGTCTCCGACTTCAGGAAGAGTGGAGTATAGTTCGGAAAGCAGCCACAAAAGGAATGTGGAGTATAATTTGGGTTGCAGCATCAATTTGTCTGCAGCCAACACATTCATGACCCCTTTTCCGCCTTCGGTTTGAAGAAAATCAAAAATATCGAAACTGGGTTCCCCGAAAAATTTATTGGCACCTTGGTTTTCCAATTGGAGCAATGCCCGTTGTATGGCACCTATGGAGGTAGCCGAAATGTTACCGTATTGGGTGGTATATTCTTTGGCATGTTGTGACACATAGTTGAGCATAGACTGCAAATCTTTCAAGTCCAAAAGCAGCAATCCTCTTTCGTCGGCTATACGGAATACTATATTGAGCACTCCGTCTTGGGTGTCGTTAAGACCAAGCAGACGGGAAAGCAGTTGAGGTCCCATTTGCGAGATGGTGGCACGGATAGGGTGTCCTTGTTCTCCGTACACATCGTAAAAGCGAACGGGACATGCTTGAAATTGAGGTTGTTCTATGCCGAATTC
This sequence comes from Bacteroidales bacterium, assembly GCA_017616775.1. GTDB lineage: Bacteria > Bacteroidota > Bacteroidia > Bacteroidales > WCHB1-69 > UBA1205. The sequence goes on along the minus strand of JAFZXM010000040.1, from coordinate 4,505 downwards.
AGACAGACGTTTTTCAATAAAACCACTCATTTGGCCTATTTGACTGATACCGGAGAGATCCCCTTTCATATCAGCCATAAAACAAGGAACTCCTGCCTGACAAAATGTTTCAGCCATTACTTGTAATGTAACCGTTTTACCGGTACCGGTGGCACCTGCTATTAAACCATGACGATTGGACATTTTTCCTTTGATGGCAAGTGCACCGTTAGCGCAATGGGCAATATAAAGCCCGTGATTGTTGTCGTACATATTATGTGTTTGTTTTGGTAAAAATTATTTTGCAAATGTAGTAAAAAAATTTTTTCAATAGTTAAAATTAATCAATAAATACATTTTTTACTTGAGGAACGAAAAAATTTCTTTTAAAGTTGTATATTTGCAAAGTTTTAATTGGCGATATATAAAATCATAATTTTTTAAATAAAAAGTTTCATTATGAAGAAAATTTATCAATATGCTATTCTTATATTTTGTATAGTATTACAAATGAATGTTTTTGCTCAAGGTTCTGCCGGAAAAACATGGAATTCTTTAGCCCGTTTTGCTCGCGAAGAGGTATTATCGTATAATATAGATTTTACCAATGCATTAATTAATGGTTTTGAAGTTGATGAATTTATTGCTACTGAAACAAATTGGGCAGAAGGTGTTAAAGATATGAATACTCGTTTTTCTACAGCTTTTAATAGGGAAGCTTTTAGAGGGGAGTTTCCGCATAGAGTGACGTTACAAAATGATAAAAATTATATTATCAATGTAAAAATTCAACAAATAAATACATCTTTATATACCAAAAGAAAAACATGGATATCAGTAAATATAACAATTTCCGATAGAAAAGGCAATGTGTTGTTTTCTGCCTATGTAGAGGAAAAAAACGGAGTGTTTGGAACCAATTTAAATTTGATGGGGGATGCTCTTGAAGCTGTAGGATATCATTTGGGACGGGCATTTTATACTTATGCAGTAGAGAAATAATGTTTCAACACAATTGATTCTTGTCAATTTTCATGCAGTTTTCTGCTCCGAATTGCTCACAATCTTTCCTTCTCTGTATCAAATTCGGCATGTTGCCGCCTCTTGTATTGCGCAACGTGGTGATTTTGTTAGCATTTTCACATAATCATATCTTCACCTTATTATTTTATTTTGCAAAAATACAAAAAATGTGAAACAAAACGGGCATATAAAAAAATATGTTATCTTTGTAAAAAATTCACTATAATGAAAAGAACCGTTTTTTTGTGTTTATTGTCATGCATAATGACATGTTCATTATTATTTTTCGCCTGCCATCGCGAGATGCATTTCATCACCGACGCGGACTATCGTGCGCAGGTGGAAAAGGATTTCGAAGCCCGTAAGCTCTTGGCCGAAGGCCGCGCCACGGAGCTTTTCTCCGTTCTTGACAGCAACCTCAGCACCGGGGAGCGCGAGGCCTTGCAATTCCTCTACGCCTATATGCCTTACAGCGATTTGGCCGACTATGACGGCGATTTCTTCCTCAAACAGGTACGCTATGCCTTTGCCGCCCGCGACACCTTTGCATGGGGACGCACTGTGCCGGAGAACATCTTCCGCCATTTCGTATTGGTGTATCGTGTGAACAACGAAAATTTGGACACCGCAAGAATGTTTATTTTCAACGAGTTGAAAGACCGTGTGAAAGGCATGAGCATGTACGACGCCGCTTTGGAGGTGAACCACTGGTGTCACGAAAAGGTAAGCTACCGTCCGAGCGACATGCGCACCTCCGCGCCTTTGGCCACCATACGCACCGGATTGGGACGCTGCGGCGAGGAATCCACCCTTGCCGTAACAGCATTGCGTGCCGTGGGCATCCCTGCCCGACAGTGCTACACCCCGCGCTGGGCGCACTGCGACGACAACCACGCATGGGTGGAGGTATGGGTTGACGGCAAATGGTACTACCTCGGAGCCTGCGAACCGGCCGCCAAGCTGAATATGGCCTGGTTCACGCTGCCCGCCACCCGCTGCATGATGGTGCATTCCAACGCTTTCGGCCGCTACAAGGGCGAGGAAGAGATAAACTACAGCGGCACTCTTTACGCCAAGATAAACATGCTCCCCAACTACGCCGAAACCAGGAAAATCACCGCCACCGTTGCCGATGCCGACGGAAAGCCCATTGCCGAAGCCACGGTGAAATTCAAACTGTATAACTATTCGGAGTATTATCCTATTGCCGAGGCAGTTACCGACGCACAGGGCCGTGCCTCGCTCACCACCGGCTTGGGCGATTTGCTGGTTTGGGCAAGCAAGGACGGCAAATACGACTATGCCAAAATCGACGTGCGCCAAAGCGACAAAATTGCGTTAAAACTTACACGGACAGAAGGTAAGGAATATATTGAAAATCTGGAGATAAACCCGCCTGCAAGCAAAATTATCGATGACGACGCAACCCCCGAGGAGATTGCCGCCAACAACCGCCGTCTGCAATACGAGGACAGCCTGCGCAACGCTTATTGGCAAACATTTCCGACAAATGTAGAGACGTGCCAAGGCACGTCTCCGCAATTACAACCAAACCCCAACCTTTCCGATGAACAGGTCTGGGAAATTATCCACAAAAGCGAGGGCAATTATGCGGAAATTATTAAATTTATCAACAATCACGCTAATGAGCAATTAGCTGGCCATCTTGTGTGGGATGCCCCCTGTCTGGATTGCGAGGATTGTTCCGGTGAAGAGTCGTGGAGTTGTCTTTATGATTACCTGACCTCTTTCAGCGACAAGGATTTGCGTGACATTACGGCTGAAGTGTTGGAAGCCCACTGGGCTGTTCCGCCCATGCATCCTCTTGTGAGGGAATATTATAATTACTACAAAAAAGGTCTGCTCCCTGCCCGCATCAGCAACGAGATGGTACGGCCTTACCGCGAGGAACTCGGGAAAGTTTTCCAAGGTTTTACCGCCGACAGCCTCCGCCGCTGGACGGAACAGCACATCGCCGTGGATGACACCGGCAACTACTACCATTGCCCCATCTCGCCCGTGGGTGTTTACAAGCTCCGCCACGCCGACCCGCACAGCCGCGACATATTCTTCATAGCCGCCTGCCGCTCTATCAGAATACCTGCCTATATGGACAATGCCACAGGACAACTGTTTGTGTATGAGAACGACAAATGGAACATCGTTTCCTTTGCCGAAAAGCAGGAACCGGCCAAAACCGGCAAGCTGAAACTCGTTTACAAAGGCAATACCGGCCTCAAGCCGCAGTATTGGACCCATTTCACCATTGCCAGGTTCGAGAACGGCGACTTTGTCACCTTCGACTATGAGAACGACCCTCGCGTGGCCAAATTTCCAGCCACGTTGGAGTTGGAGGCAGGTTACTACCTGCTCTCCACCGGCAACCGCTACAGCGACGGCACCGTCCTCTCGCGAATGGAGTTTTTCAATATACCCGAAGGCTCTACCGAAACCAAGGAAATAATTATCCTTCCGCTCGAAGCCCGTGCAGGACAATCGTACGGATATATCGCCGAAAATACCCGAGCCACTGTCAACGGCAATGCGGCGGCACTTGTGCAGCTGGCCAAGGAAAAGCCCCTTGTGCTGTGTTTTATAGACCCCAACAGCGAGCCTACCCGACACACCCTCAAGGAGTTGGGTGCCATGAAAGCGGATTTTGAGAAATGGGGCGGCAATATCCTGATGGTAATTCCGAAGGACAAACTCACGCAACCATTCGACAAAAAGCATTGGAATCTGCCGGAAAACACCATGGTAACCACCGACGACAACGGCCTTTTGGCAAAAATTCTTTCCGACACAAAACAGTATTTCCGCGACAATTACCCGCTGATATTCATCATGGATAACCGTGGTCAGCTGATTTTCAAATCGGAAGGCTACCGTATCGGCACCGCAGAGTTGGTGTTCAAGTCGTTGTAAAAATAGAAATTATACGATATTTTCCAATTCTTTAAACATTGGAAAGAATTTTTTTCAAATCCTCTTTACTCTCTTCCTCCTGCAGCTTCAGCTTGCGGCGGTCGGTTTGCGAATCCCATACCCCAAACAATGCTGAATATTCGGATGCGGTTCATAATATGTATATTTTGGGAATGTTTTCTTTAATGCGATAGATTTTATGGTGTGAAATGGATTCTTACTTGCGTTTGAATTTTGTTATTCCTCCTACTGAGACGCGATGAATCGCGTCTCTACAATACCGTGTTTTCGCAATTTGTTTTTATCGAATATTCATTTCATCCGAATGCCAATTAATGACATTGTTTTCAATGTAATCCGCTATGCGATTCAATTCGTCATGGTTACGTACAACACGGTCATAGAAACGTGCTTGCCATCCAAATGGAATGCTGTTTTGATTTGCCCAACGGGTAACACGTGCCTTCAATCCACGGATTACCGTTCCCAAACAATTCGTAATCATCGGATTGCGTTGTCCTGTAACCCCACCTGTAGAGACGCGATTCATCGCGTCTCCATTATTCCCAAAATTCATC
>JAFZXM010000039.1 GCA_017616775.1 Bacteroidales bacterium | reverse complement strand
TCGCTTCCAAGGCAACTTTCGCCTTGAACTCCGCCGTGAATTTCCGGCGACTCTTCTTTGTGATATTATTCATCTTTTTAAAATTTTGTGCAAAGATAATCACTTTAGTCGTTGGTCCAGTTTTTGGGGAGCATTATATATTTTAAAAGTTTCATCATCGGAAGGAGTAAATACTGCATTAGAATACTCACTAATACTTTGACCTAATTTATGCATTTTGTTGACATTAACTATAGGATCATTTATTGTTTTATTTTCATATGCTTCTTGTAGTTCACTTTTAAGTTTTTGAATATTTTTTTCTGGGACAATAATAGTTGTTTCTAAACCATCATCTGTATGATAGAGTAATTCTCCTTTATTATTTCTATAGTCCGTTTCTAAATCCTCGTATCCACTCGGATCCACCCTCCCAATCGGATTATTGCTGCAATAATGGTACGGCGTCAGCCACGGTTTTTCACTCATTAATGGGTCTCGGGAAATAAACACCGGCGGAGCATAGTACCGTGCTTCGTAATAGTACATGCCGGTTTCTTCGTCCAATTCTTTTGCATTAAAGGAGTACTTAGGTATTACATTATTGCCAAAATTAATATTGTACTCCGTGGTTATCTCACCGAAGGGAGCGTAGAGGAAGCCTTGTGTAATATTTTGGTTTTGGTCGGTGACAAAGGCAGTATTTCCCAAGTGGTTAGGGTGGTAATAGAATATTTCGCCGCTGTTCATTCTCCTAATTTTCATGTTGCAAAGATAGTCATTTTAAGAATAAAATCGGTGCATTTGTTTTTTGAATTCAGGATTAAAAATAAAATGCTAATTTTGCATGTGCATACTAAACATTTACAGCATGAAAAAAATAGTTTTGTTCGCTTCGGGTAACGGCACCAATGTTCAACAGATAGCAGAGCATTTTAGCGGAAGAAGTGATGTGGAAATATCCTTTTTGTTTTGCAACAAAAAGGATGCTTATGTATTGGAGCGTGCTAAAAATTTGGGAATACCTTTTCAAATTATCGACAGACATTCCTTTTATGAAACATCTGCAGTGTATGACCAATTGGCGGCACTCAATCCGGACATAGTGGTTTTGGCGGGTTTTTTATGGTTGATGCCCTCAAATATAGTACGGTCTTTTCCCGACAAAATTATTAACATACATCCTGCATTATTGCCCAAATATGGCGGCAAGGGCATGTATGGTCATCATGTGCATGAGGCGGTAGTGGCAGCCAAAGAATCAATTACCGGAATTACCATACATTATGTCAATGAGCATTACGATAAGGGGTCGGTGATTTTTCAAGCATCATGCCGGGTATTGCCGCAAGATACGGCCGATGATGTAGCGGCAAAAATTCATTTATTGGAAAAAGAACATTTTCCAAAGGTGATAGACAAGTTGCTTAATGAGCAATAGCCGAACTGTCTTGTGCTTGTAAAGACGGCTGCGGCTGTGCAAGGTTCGTTTTTGTTTTTTTGCGCTTGCGGGTAAACAATTCTTTATAGGAATTGAAATCTTTGGAAAAAGACAAGCCTATGCCTTGGGAATATTTAGAGGTATATTCCAATTTATCCTGTTGGTTGGTAACATTAAATGCCTTAACTTTAAGGGATCCGTCTTTTGTGATTTTATATTCGGCGGTAATATCTCCCAAAAAACGGTCGCTGTTATCCATGTCTTTTTGGTCCAAAACACCGAAAGTGGTTTTGATGCTTAGTCTGTCATTAAGAAAATTACCGCCCACGTCCACACTGTATTCATTTTCGGCATTGTCTTCATTGGAGCGGTAAGCTACCCTCACGTCCAGATTTTCAGATATGGACGATACCACCTTGTTGATTTGATAGGATATAAGTTCACTAATGGAGTAGCCCAATCCGCTGCTGATAGTGCTGCCTGTAGTGGATGCATCGGTAGCTTCGAACATGCCTAAAAACAATACGGCTATCATTTGTTTTACCATCTCTTCCCTGTCGGAGGTGTCTATGCTGTTGTACACTATGGACTTGATGTTTTCATCAGCATCGGGCATGTTAAAACTGAAGTTAAAATCGGGTTTGAGCAAGTCGCCTTGCAAATACAGAATATTGTTTACCGAAACAGGACGATAGCTTTTTTGATTTTCATCTCCGGCAATCAGATTATTGATGGATACTTTGGTGGATTGTACCGCTTTTACATTCATGGTGCCTATAGGGTTGCCCGTCCATGATATGGTGCTTCCGTTTTGCAATTTAAAACTTCGGGTGAGCACATCTCCGTAGGCAATGTTGAACACCCCGTCGGACAATGTGTAAACACCGTATAAATTAAAGCCTGTTTCGGGAGATACATTCAATTCTATAGTGCCGGCTCCCTTGCCTACTATGCTGCCTCCTATGGAAGGGTCCAGAAAAACCCGCACAGTGGCATTCGGAGTGGCTTTAATTTTCATATTTACACCTATATTGGTGCCCGATGAGGCGGGTTGTATATCTATTTTATCGGTATGATAACTTACAAAACTTATTACATCGCTTTCGTTGGCCGTAGTACTCCAATCAAACATTAACCCTATGTCGGTTTTGGGTTCGGTGAGCACATCGGCATTTATTTGTATAATGTCTCCGGCTTGTCCTTTCATATTAATATTGCCCGTAACAAAAGCCTTTCCGTAAAATAAATTGTTGTCTTTGAGTGTGGTGTTGAGAGCCAAAGCGTTGGAAGCCCGCATGCGCAGATTGATTCCCCAATTTTTTAATTTTTGGTGGGTAACCATACCGTTAATGGCGATAGAACTGTTATACATATCACGTGCTATCACATTGTTAAAAATAAATCCGGTATCCACAAAACTGATTTTCTGATTGTGCAGGGTGTATTCTGTTTTTAAATAGTCTATACCCATTATTCCGGAATGCAGGGTAACTTCTCCCAATAATTTGGCATCTTTCACAGGACCCTTAAAAGACAAGGTGCCTGTTCCGTAGCCTTCTATTTTGTAAGCGAACGATTTGAGATAAGGTTCTAAAGTTTTGATGTTAAAATTACGTATATCACCATCCAAATCGATATATTTTTTTGCAGGGTCAAAATAACCGTTGATATTGGTCAAACGGTTTTCTTGGGTGGAATCGGTAAATAAATCGGCATTGATATACAATTTGCTCACCTGATTTCTCCAAATGGTGCGGGCATTCATAAATCCCAAAGGAACATCATTGAAATAAAAATCGCTTACGGCAATGCTTGAGCCTACGGCAAATTTTTGTTTGTCTCCCGTATTCACTATACCGCCTTTGCCTGTGGCACTTCCTTGCAAACTGATGTTAAATCTGTTAAGGAACAAATTCAGCATGCCGAGTTCTATATTGTTAAAATCAAAGAGTATGGCTTCTTCATTTTGCTTATTGGCTTGACTATGCATTTGCAGCGATTTGTCATCGCGAGCCCTTATGCCGAAATTATCCACATGTAGCAGTTTGGGCGAAATGGTTATCCGGTTGAAGGTATCCAGCAAATATGATTCTTCATTCCATAATATGGAGCCGTTGGTTAGATTGATGAATAAATTTTTGGCATCCGGAAAACCTATCTGTCCTTCCAGATACACATCTTCCAACTTGTTGATATTATTTCCCAAAGCATTGGCAAAAAAATTGACGGTATCTTGCCGTATGCAGGAAGAGAATTTGATATTGTTGATATCGTTGACAGTGTCATTGATCCGGAATTGAAATCCCGAACCGGTGGTGGTTACATTTAATTGGTGCTCATCCGAAGCACTTCGTATGCCGATATCTCTCAAACACATTTTTTTCATTTGCAAAACGGGAATATTGGCATCCAAAAGCATTTCGGTTTTGTATTCATCCAAATAGGCGTTTAACGATAGTCCTTCGTTAAATCCTATTTGAGGAAGAAACAATCCGAACAAGGGCAGCCATTCGTCCAAATCTACGGAACAATAAAGGGTTTGTTGCCGGTAAGGTGCCGTGTCGGACGGTATGGTAATCAAAGAGGGCAAATAGTGATGTAACATACGTTTGCACGACGCTACAATGTTTTTATATTGAAAATCCCCGTATATCTTGGCGTTTAATATATCCGAAGTAAGCATGATATCTTGTTTGTGGTCAGTATATTGGTCGGCGGTGATGTTTATATCGGGGATGGTGTAGCTTACTCCGTTTTCTTTGTAAGTGGTGTTGGTGAGTGTGATTTGTCCATATAAAGAATCCAAAGGTTTTCCGCTCAAATCGGTGCTTATGTGAGTGGAAAGCCGGGCATTGGAATCTGTTCTGAAAAGTTTTAATTCGCTAAAATCAATATTATTGATATCCGCATTGATGGTATATACAGGGTCATCCGCATTGAAATCCACGGTGCCTTGTGCCGTTATGTCCAATTTGGTGTCGGAGCAGGATATCACACCCGTAACGGATCGGGAATGAATGTTGCCCTCTATGTTGATATCTTGTATGGGAACGCCTTTGAAATCAAAAGACCGGATACAGCCGCTGACAGAGGTGCTCATATCGGATATTTTGGTTCCTTTACCTTCTACTTTCATATTGCCCGTGATATTGTTGAACATATTGGCGGGCAGCAAATTGCCCAATAGCAGATTCTGGGTTGCAACCGTTCCGTTATAGGTCAAGGGCCGGGTGGAAAAATCCAGTTGCGCATCACAATCTGCATTGCCTAAATTTGTCGATAACAGGGCTTTTATGTTGAAATTGTTATATTTTCCGTTAAAATCACCTTGTGCGGAAAGTGTTTTAATTTGTTGCAATCGTGCGGGAACAGTGATTTTTTTGCCGTGAGGCAAATTAAATGCGAGCACATCTGCAATGTCTGCATTTAATTGTTCACATTTTACGTCCATAATAGTGTTTTGTATGTCGGGTAAGCCTGTAAGGTGCGCCTTTCCCTTGAAGCGGGAGGAAGCCGAAAGTGCCACATCGGCATTGTTGACATGCATGTCGGAAAGGGGACCTGTTACCGTGGCACTCAAATTCACCATATTGGGCATATCCTGAAACGCTTTGACAAAATAGGCCAAATCGGCGGTGTTGAACAAAGAAGGATGTAATTCGGTATTAAAGCTTACTTCTGTTTCAAAATTCTTGAAACATTTGAAATTGTCGAAATCAAAACCGAAATCAATGTTGACATCGCTGCCGTTGGCGGTGACAAAGCGGGTGGAATGGGCATAAATGCCGTTTCTCCATAATTCCAGCCGTCCGTTGTATTCTTTGATTTCAAATCCGGAACGTTCTTTACAGCTGAGTTCGTCAATATAAAAGTTCAAACTGTCACCGATAATTATCATTTGTTTCATTTTGGTGTTGATGTTTGACAATATCATATTGCTGTAATTCCATAATCCGGGAATGTCTTCCCCTGCTTTGTTGTCGTTGCGCAGATGGTAGCGGCTGTTTCTCAGGGTCAAATGGTTAAAAGTAATGACCGTTTTTTGGGATTTGGGATGTTTGGGTTTGAAGAAATTAATAAAAAATTGCATATTCAGATTGTCTTCCCCTTCGTAAGTGCGCATATATACATCCGCTCCCTCTATATATACATTGTTGAATTCCAAAAACTTGGACTTGAAAACAGGGAAATTCATTCTCACATAACGGGCAGAAATAAGGTTGTTTTCTTTTTGGTCACATATTTGTATGCCCTTTGCTACAATTTTCAGGTTGAAATCAACGCGTAATTGGTCTATGGTGATTTTGCTTTCCATTTTGCGGGATAATATGCCGGTGGCTTGTTTGCCCAAAAAAGTTTGCACCCGGGGCAGGCATAGTAATCCCAAAAGGAGCAGAATCATAACGATAATGCTTCCCAATGTTTTGCTAAACCATTTGGCGGCGGTGGTCGCTTTTTGTAAAAACCCCATAATTATCCTATAATACTATATAATCTTACAAAAGTAGAAAAAAAGGTTTTTTCCGTTTATCTTACTTTTTTTTAAATATCAACGGGTCAATGTTTATTTCTTAGCAGAAAAAGAACAGCCCGTTAGACATTAATTCTGCATTATTCATGCCAATAAGAGAGCATGAAGCCGTGAATTATCCGTTTTTTTCTTTTTTGTCAGCACGGCATTGTCTTTTTTATTACCTTTGCACACTTTATTTTTTATATGGAAAAAGCAATATGAAATTTTGGAATAATTTGACATTCAGGCAAAAATTATATCAATTGTGCATGCACGCTTTTGCCTTGTTCGGCATGGCGGTGTTGGCAGCATGGATATTGTACCAATCGGGCGTAAGCAACAATAGCGGCGGGGCCGATAAGAATAATCGTTATTTAGCAGACTATAAGCATTCAAGTGTTGCCGGTGCGTCACAAGGGCATTTGAATATGGACTGTTATCTGGATTTGGTGTTGATGAGCAAAATGTATCCCCAAAATGCGGAATTGATATATCAGGCTGATAAATATGGTCATCATCCTCAAGCTCTTAGTCGCATGGTGTATGCCGCCAATTTGTATTTGCAGAGCGATACCAATGCAGAACAATACAATGCCGCAAGGTCGCAAATAGCCAGAATTTATAATCAGTATCAAGTAAGGACACAAGAAGAAAACATTATTCCATGGATGAACGATAGCAATTGGGCGGTGTTGAAAGATGCATTGGCAAGAGACAGTGTCGCTATCCGTCAGGCGGCAAAGCTTACCGGTGTGGACGCCCGCTTAATAGTAGGGTGTACGGTGGGAGAGCAATTGCGATTGTTTAACACCAAAAGAGAACAGATAAAACGTTATTTAGGACCGGTGGCCATGACGGTGCAATCACAATTTTCTTATGGTATCAACGGCATAAAAGAAGCCACAGCCATAAAAGTGGAAAAGCATTTAAAAGATTCCGCTTCTCCTTTCTATATGGGTCCTCAATATGCTCATATTTTGGATTTCTCCACCGAAGATACCACCGAAGAACGAAAGGCACGCCTTACCGATTGGCACCATCATTTGTATTCGTATATTTACACGGCATGTGTGCTCAAACAAACCATGTTGCAGTGGAAACGTGCGGGCTACGATATTTCGGACCGGCCGGAAATATTGTTCACCTTGTTTAATTTAGGCTTCAATGCCTCCAAGCCTCATGCCGATCCGCAATGCGGAGGCGCCAATATTGAAGTTAACAACAGGATGTATACCTTCGGGGGATTGGGTTACGATTTCTTTTATTCCGGAGAATTGGCACAAATTTATCCTATGAGCAGATATTTGTTTACCGAAGACAGCAATTAATATGAAAAAAAGATATATTTACCTTGTGCTTTTATTGTCGGGGTGTGTTATCGGCGCAGCAGGCATATCCCGTAAGGCTGCGGATGAGGTGAATCCCGTTACAGTGGATTCCACTGCCGAATTGATGATATATTATCCCTCCTATGACGGCATACGATTGGTATGCGGAAAAATGCCTTACGAAGACAGCACTGTGGTGTTTTGTGCGGAAGCTGCCTATACGCATGCCATAATGAAAAAATTTTCACATGGCAATATAGACGGAGATCATGTCAGTGACGGAGTGCGGTATGTCGGAGCTGAATGTCAGGATAATACGGGATGGTTCGTATATTATCGTCAGCAATGGATGTTTATAAACGATACCGCATCCGCCTGTTTGGACAGCGCTGCAACGGATAGTTGCGGCATGGGTTTTGGACAGAGTATGGTGATATTCCAAAAAAACATAGTCAAGCCCGTTCGAAATGTCAAACAGGTAACCCATTTCCGCTGTTTGTGTGAAAAAGAAGGCCGGTTGTGTATCATAGACAGCAGGGATACCACCACTTTCGGTCATTTTATTTACCTTTTGGCCGCCTATGGGGTGGATAATGCCATATATCTGGATATGGGTCGCGGTTGGAATCACTCTTGGTACAGGCTTGCCGACGGAAGCTTGAGGGAGATATTTCCTAAAAAACATCCGTTTTGTACCAATTGGATAGCGTTTGTGAAAGAATAAACCGGATTATCATGTTTTTTTATCATTATTGGCAAAAGTATTCAACAACAAACAGTGGAAAAACGGAAGGACCAAGACCCCGAAAAATGCAATAAACATCAAAATTACAGCTGAATACAAAAAAAATAAAGGAATATGGATTTGGTAACAAAAAAAGTGGTACCTTTGCAGACTAATTTTTATAAAAATAATTAATACAAAAACAATAATTTATGGTAAAACAATACGAAACTGTTTTCATTATGACTCCCGTTTTGTCTGAAGATCAGATGAAGGAAACAGCACAAAAATTTGAGAAAATTATCCTCGATAACGGAGGAGAAATAGTGCACCAGGAGAATTGGGGTATGAAAAAACTGGCATATCCTATTAAAAAGAAATCATCAGGTTTTTATCACTTGTTTGAATTCAAAGCAGAACCTGCTTTTGTAAAGGAATTTGAGATTCAACTCAAACGTGATGAAAGAATTATGCGTTATTTGACTGTTTCATTGGATAAAGATGCCATTGAATTCAATAAAAAACGTCGTGAAGGTAAAACCAATAAAACTAACGAACAGGAGTAAGAGTTATGGCACAAGCAAATACAGATATCAGATATCTCACCCCGATAGCGGTAGATATAAAAAAGAAAAAATATTGTCGTTTTAAAAAATTAGGCATAAAGTATATTGATTACAAAGATGCTCAATATTTATTAAGATTTGTCAATGATCAGGGTAAAATATTGCCTCGTCGTCTTACCGGTACATCTTTGAAATATCAAAAGAAAGTGGCCCAAGCTATCAAAAGAGCTCGCCATATAGCTATTTTGCCTTATGTGGGTGATAATTTAAAAGATAATAAATAGTAGGAGGGGTTATGGAAATAATATTAATACAAGACGTAGCCAATTTGGGCTTTGAAAATGACATAGTTACCGTGAAAAACGGTTATGCACGCAACTTTTTGTTTCCGCAAAAATTAGCCATTCCCGCTACTGAATCCAATCGTAAAGTGTTGGCTGAAAATCTTAAACAAAAAGCACATAAATTAGCACAACAAAAAACCGATGCAGAAGCTTTGGCTGCCAAATTGAACGATATCAATGTGGAAGTAAAAGTAAAAGCCTCTGCCGAAGGCAGTGTTTACGGTTCCGTTACTGCCCAGCAAGTAGTGGAAGCATTAAAAGATGCTTATCAAATAGAATTGGACCGTAAAAAAATCAGCCTCCCCGGTACAATTAAGGAATTAGGTCAGTTTAAAGTGGCTGTTCCTTTGCACAAAGAGGTAAAAGCTGAATTTAATTTAAATGTAGTGGCAGAATAATCTGCTGGTGCATACCAAACATAAAGAGAGCACTTTCAAAGTGCTCTCTTTTTTTTATTCAGGCATAAAATCAACACTATATCACAAAAAATGCTATCTTTGCCCTGTAATTGTAAAAATATATCAATATTAAACAATAATAATTATCAATATGTTAAACATAGCTTTATTCGGTCCTCCGGGCTCGGGAAAAGGAACACAGTCAAAATTTATCATCAATAAATATCATTTGGTGTATATTTCCACCGGCGATATCTTACGGGAACAAATATCATTGCAAACAGCATTGGGAATACAAGCCAAACAATTGATAGACCACGGACATTTGGTACCCGATGAACTGGTGGTGCAATTGATAGAAGACAAATTAAATAACGGCGGCAACGCCAACGGGTTTTTGTTCGACGGTTTTCCCCGTACCTGTTCCCAAGCGGAAATTTTGGAACAAATATTGAAAAAACGTCATATGAATTTGAATGCAATGGTGAGTTTGGAAGTGCCTCAAACCGAGCTTGTACAACGTCTGCTGGACAGAGCCTCAGTGCAGGGAAGAAGCGACGATACCAAAGAAGTAATAGAAGCCCGCTTTAAAGAATATGCCTCCAAGACCATGCCCGTAATAGATTTTTATAAAAGTTTGAACAAATATCATCCCGTTGACGGTGTAGGCTCGTTGGAAGATATTTTTGCCAGAATACAACAGGTGATAGACAATATATAATTTATAGAAAGAGTATTAACAAAACAATAATCAGGAGATGAAAAATATGAAATTGATGATGGTGCTCGCCACCATGACAGTAGCAGCGGTTTCTTGTGCTTCCAAGCAGGAAACAACGGACAAAACGCCCAAAATTTTGGTGTTGTATTATTCCCAAACCTCCAATACCAAAGCAGTGGCAGAAGAAATTGCCGGAAAGCTGGGTGCCGATATTGAAGAGATTGTGCCGGTAAATCCCTATGACGGTGATTTTCAAGCGACCATAGCGCGTTGCAAGCAGGAGCAAGAAGAAGGTGTGCTTGCAGAAATACAACCCATAGCCTCCGATATCAATAATTACGATGTGGTGTTTATAGGTTATCCCGTTTGGTTCGGAACCTATGCACCTCCTGTTGCCGCTTTTTTGAATCAAACGGATTTGAGCGGTAAAAAAATTGTTCCGTTCTGCACTTTCGGTAGCGGCGGATTGGAATCCAGCGTAAAAGAGATGGCAGAAAAACAGCCGCAGGCAGAAATACTTCCCGGCTATGGGGTAAGAGCCGCACGCATGGAAGCCGTATCTGCCGAAGTGGACCAATTTTTAAAAGCCAACGGCTTTCTTGAAGGAGAATATGTCCAATTAGAGGATTTTTCGGAACTACATCCTGTAAATGAGGAAGAAACTGCCATTTTCAATGCTGCCGTAGATGGTTATCCCATGCTTCATGCCCAAGCCAAAGCCGTGGCCTCGCGTGCCATTGCCGGCGGAATGGAATATTTGTTCACGGCAGAAGACCTTCCCCGTGAAGAAAATTCAAAAATGCCTCCTGCAGGAGAAATACAGGTGTATGTGATGGTGAAAGACAATGAAAATCCAGTATTTACCAAAGTGGTAAGATAAATGAAAAATATTTTCTCTATTTGAAATATTTTTAGTATATTTGCATTTTAAAAAAGTATTATTTCAAACAGTTAAAAAATGAAAAAAGTATTAATTCTTACATTATCTTTAATTACGTTGAGTGCAGTAGCTTGCCATGATCGTCCAGTTACGTTTAACGATTTGCCGCAAAAAGCGCAACAGTTTATCAACACCCATTTTAAAAATATAGGAGTGTTGTCTGCCAAATTTGATGATGGTAATTATGAAGTTATTTTAAAAAATGGTACCGAAATTGAATTTTCAAGACAAGGCGAATGGAAAGATGTGGATTGTCATACCACCGCAGTGCCGTCAGCTATTATACCTGCCGCTATCCGTGATTATGTAAAAGCACAGTTTCCTGATAATATTATCGTAAAAATAGAGCGTGATTATAACGGTTACGATATAGAATTGGATAATGACCTCGATTTGAAATTCGACAAGAACGGTAATTATCTTTATATTGATTAAACTTTCAAAGCCCGCTTGAAGCGGGCTTTTTTTTTGTTCAATCAATTCATTGTTTTATTCTTTTGTTTCCGGTGCCGGCATGATGAAAAATGCAGTGTTTGAAAAGCGGAAGGCGTTACAGACGCAGTCTGTCAAAGTTTTTCCCGAATACGCCGCTGGTTTTGGCTATAGACAAAAAAGCGGAATCGTCAATATCTTTGATTATTTTTATAATGCGTTGTTTATCTTCCCGATGGGCTATAACCAATAAGATTTCTTTTTCGGTTTTGGTGTATGATCCATAACCTTTAAGCAAGGTGGCTCCTCTGTGGAGTTGTTGGTTGATGGTATCGGATATCTCTTGATTTTTATCGGAAAACACCATAATTTGAAATGTTTGTTTGTATCCGTCCAAAACCATATCGCTGACGGTACCGTAGGCAAACATGGCCACATAGCTGTATACCAGGCAATCTATGGATTGAATAATAAAGTAGGAGCAACCTATAATCACTATATTCATAGCCAAAGACAATTTGCCGTAGGAGATATTTCTATAGTGATTGATAACCATTACCAAAATATCGGTTCCTCCTGTATTGCCCCCGTAATTGAGAGCCATGCCTACCCCTACACCTGCCAGCATAGAGCCTATGAGAGAGCATAGGAAAGTATCGTCCACCAAGGGTTGGGGAAATATGGGTTGAAAAACGGCAAAAAACGACGACAGGATGGCGGTGCATATGATGGTGTTGATACTAAATTGTTTCCCTAATATTTTGAAAGCTATCAATACCAAGGTGACATTGATGACAAATGTGGAAATTCCTATAGGAATGCCTACGGCAAAATAGATGAGGGAAGCTATACCGCTGACGCCGCCGCCCATCAATTTGCTGGGTATCAAAAATGCCGACCATGCAAAGGCGAACAGGGCTAATCCTAATGTTATAAACATCCATTTTTGGGTGTGGGATAAAATAGTTTTAACAGATATTTCTTTTTTCATGAGACTATTGTTTTAAAAAACACAACTCAGTATCGATATTATCGATACTGAGTTAAATTTTTGATAAGGTTGATTGTTTATCTTACACTTCTATTACTTGTAGTATTATTGTTAGAACCCGAGGTTGTACTTCTGGAGGTAGAACCCGAAGAGCTTCTGTTGGTACTTGTAGCCGGAGCGGTGCTGCTGCCTGACCTTGAGCTGCTGCTGCTGTTGTAGGTGGAGGAAGCAGGTTTGCTTGAAGTGGAGGTAGCGGAACTTTTTGCAGGAGCGGTATAGGTGCTGCGGGTGGTGCTTGACGAAGTGTTCGTGTAAGAGGAACCTGAGCGTGAAGTGCTGTTAGCGGATGTTCCCGCGTTGGTTTTTACTCCTGCATTTACATTCGTATTGCGATTGACAGCGGAGCCGCTGTTAGTAGAAGGAATGGCCTTTACGGCAGTGCCGGAAGTGCTTCTGTTGGCATTGACGGCAGGATTTGCCGAAGTGGGGGTGCTTCTATTGGTAGCGGTAGATGCTTTGGTGACCTCTGCTGTGGTTCCTATTTCGGCGGGCCGCTTGATGGCTATACTTCTTGCCTCGGTGGCGTTTTCGCTTTTGTAGGTATTGATATCGCTCTTGAGCTCCGTTAAACCTTTGTTGATTACTTCTTTGTCGGAAGATGTACGCATGGATTCCACTGCGTTCTCGTTAAAGTAAGTATTCAATTCCTTCTCTGTAGGCATATCGGTAATAAGGCTTGATTCTTCGGTAGTATAGTAACTCTTGTTCCAAGATTCAAAATCTTTGTTTTTCAAACCTCCGTCTTCAGAGGAATAGGTGAAACGTGAAGTGGCGTTAATACCGGATCCGTTGTTGACACCTCCTTGAACATTGGTGTTGTGTCCGTAGCTACCTTTGTTACCGGGGGCATTGCTGTATCCTTTTGGGTGTCCGTAGTCGTTAGGACGGCCGGGGCTGCTGCTGTAATAGCGGGTGCCGGGGCGGTTGGAGCCATAGTAACGATAGTAACGTCCGTTGTAAAAATTGCTGTAATTTCTATAGTAGTACGGGCGATAGAAATTGTCCCAGTAGTTGTCGCACTCATAAATAATGGTGAGAGCGTAACGACGTGCTAAGTTAGAGTGATAGATAGCATATCTATACATACCTTTGTTGTAAAGGTGTTTAGCATAATTTTGGTGATTGTAAGCTTTGGACAAGTAGCCTGAGGTATAGTAATTGTAATAATATACCATATCGTAGGCTTCACCTATGATATACGATGTTTTGTTTAAGAAATTACGGGCAGAAGTTCTGCTAACGTATGCGTTTGCATCAAAAGCACTCAAGCAGAAAACGGCTATGAGTAAGCTTATGGCAACGCTACTGCGAATGTTTTTTGTTGTTTTCATGGTACCCTCCTTTTTTTTAGATGTACTTTTAATTTATATATATCAATTAACGTGCCATTCTAATCATGTTGTTTGTTCACAAACGGCAGCGAATGAATATTAACGGGGAGAATTTGTTTATATTGTGGAGTATATGATATTATTGCTAAAAAAAATGCTATTTTTGCATTTTGTAAAAAAGCGGAAATATGAGCAATGAGAATTTTATAGATTATGTAAAGATATTCTTTCGTTCGGGTAATGGCGGGGCAGGATCTGCCCATTTGGCCCATTTGGCCCAAACACCCAAAGGCGGTCCCGACGGCGGTGACGGCGGAAGGGGCGGTCATGTGATATTGCGGGGCAACGCCCAATTGTGGACATTGCTGCATTTGAAATATACCAAGCATATTTTTGCCGAAGACGGGGAAAACGGAGGAAAAAATCAATGTTTTGGCAAAGACGGTGCCGATGTATATGTGGAAGTGCCTTTAGGCACCATAGTGCGTGACCCCGAAACGAATGAGCAATTGGCAGAAGTGCTTGAAGATAAGCAAGAAATTATATTGCTTTCCGGTGGCAGAGGCGGTTTGGGTAATGTGCATTTTAAAACAGCGGTACGGCAAACACCTCGTTTTGCCCAGCCGGGAGAAATGGGCATAGAAAAATGGCTGGTATTGGAATTAAAGGTGTTGGCGGATGTGGGACTGGTGGGTTTTCCCAATGCGGGCAAGTCCACATTTATATCATCGGTATCCAATGCCCGTCCCAAAATAGCCAATTATCCCTTTACCACCCTCAAGCCTAATTTGGGCATGGTGAAATATAGAGACAGCCGTTCTTTTGTGGTGGCGGATATCCCCGGCATTATAGAAGGAGCAGCCGAAGGAAAAGGATTGGGATTGCGGTTTTTGCGGCATATAGAGCGTAATGCGGTATTGATGTTTGTAATCCCTGTAGATTCGGAAGACATAGAAAAAGAATATCGGATACTGCTCAATGAATTGAAGGCGTATAATACTGAATTATTGGATAAACACCGGTTGATAACCATATCCAAATGTGATATATTGCCCATAGAGGAGGTGGAACGCATTAAAAAGAATTTGCATTTGGACGCACCTGTCGTATTTATGTCCGCCCACACGCAGATGGGTATCATGCAGGTAAAAGATGCATTGTGGGAAATGTTGAACAAATAGTAACTTTGTAAATAGTTACGTTTGGCTTTTGTTGGTCGTTGCAAAAATCAGAAAGAAAAAGTTCTTTCTGTTCCATCTTGATTTATTGTAATATAAATGTTTACAATATCTTCAGGGAGCAGTTCTTCCACTATTTCCGCCCATTCTATAAAGCAGTAGTGCCCGCTGTACAGATATTCTTCAAAACCTATATTATAGGCATCGTCCAAATTTTTAAGCCGGTAGCAGTCGAAATGGTAAATACAGTCGCGGGCAGGCAAATTGTATTGGTTGACTATTGCAAAGGTAGGGCTGGACACTTCGTCAGTGCTGCCGAGCACTTGTGCCACGGCGTGCATAAAGGTGGTTTTTCCGGCACCCATTTGTCCTCGCAGTGCGAATACTCTTTGTTGAGGATATAATTGCAATAGGGCCCGGGCAATTTGAGGCAGATGCTGTATGGTTTTGCAAATAAGTTCCATAGGCGGTAAAAAAATTGTAAAAAAGCGGATGTTCCCGCTTTTTTACAATTTGAAGGTTAATTATATTTTAGCATTGACCATGCCCAGAATCTCGCTTTCTATTTGTCGGGCGGAAGTCGCCATTTCTTCGGCCTGTTGCAGTACGGAGTCGACAAATTGTTTGTCTTTAAGAGATTGTGCATTGATTTTTACATTCAGATAGGCACCCAAGACTGCCGACCTTGCGCACAGGGCTCCTACACCGGCATCGGTAACGGAATTGGGATTGCCTATTTCCACCATTTTTTTGCAGATGTCGAATACTTCAAATGCTTTTTTCATAGTGCGGAAAGGCACTTCTATAGCGTATTTGGTGGCGGCTTGTATGGCTGCCGAACGGGCGGCTTTTTCTTCTTCAGAACCTTTGGGCATAGCAAAGGCATCCATTATTTTGTTGAAAGAGCGGGTGTCTTCGTCTACAAGAAAGAGCAGGTCGTCTTTGATGGCTTGTCCTTTTTCCGCCCATGTGGAGAATGTTTCCCATTGGTCGTCCCAACCAGCTTTGTGGGATGATAAGTTGGCCACCATAGTGCCCAATGCGGCACCCAAGGCTCCCATATATGCGGATATGGAACCGCCGCCCGGGGCGGGACTTTCGCTTGCCGTTTCATTGGCAAAGCCCAAGCATGTCATATCTATCAGTTTCTTTTCTTTGTTGTCGGCTTCCAAAAGGAATTCTATTACTTTTTCCTGAGGATTGAAAGGTTTAAGATCGTCCAATCCCATGGATTTGACAGCTATTTTAATAATTTCATCTTCGGCAACGCCTAACGAACGTTGTTGTTTGGCCAAATAGAATTTACCGGCGTCCGTCAATACTTTTTTGGGTATTAAACCCACTATTTCAACACCGGTAACCCTTACACCGCGGAGAGCGGCACAACGGCACACCTCTTCAAAAGCAATATGCAGTGGGGTGACGGATATATTGGTTAAATTCATACTCACCTGCGCAATACCATATTCTTCTATATACCATCCGATAGCTTTGGTGGCTTTGAGTGTGCCCGGTATCATTATGGGGTTGCCGTTTTCGTCTTTAAGCACTTTGCCCGTTACACTGCCGCCTTCCCGTTTCGGACGGCCTTTTTCCCTTACGTCAAAGGCTATCGCATTGGCTCTGCGGGTGGAGGTGGTATTCAAATTATAGTTGACGGCTATCAAAAAATCTCTGGCACCTATAGCGGTAGCTCCTGATTTGGCAACGGAATCGGTGAATTCACAAGGACCGAAATCAGGTTTCCATTCTTGGGTGCATATACGTTCTTTTAATGCTTCGTATTCTCCTTGACGGCAGTTGGCCAAATTACGGCGCACATCTTTAAATGCCGCATTTTCATAACAAAAAACGGGTATAGACAACTCTTTTCCCACTCTTTCTGCCAAACGACGGGCATATGTTACCGTTTCTTCCATGCTGATGTTGGCTACAGGTACCAAAGGACATACGTCGGTGGCCCCAAAACGGGGATGGTCTCCTTTGTGATGACGCATGTCTATCAGTTCTTGGGCTTTTTTGATACAACGGAAAGCCGCTTCGCACACTTCATCGGGAGTGCCTACAAAGGTAACAACGGTACGGTTGGTGGTGCTGCCGGGATCCACATCCAACAGTTTAACACCCTCTACAGTTTCAGCTTGGGCAACTATTTGATTGATAATATTCATATCTCGTCCTTCACTGAAATTAGGAACGCATTCTATTATTTGTTTCATATAATGTAATTTTTTTGTTTCCGAATATTTTAATGAGGCTTCTGCTTGTGCGTAAAAAAATCAGCATGAGCAAAAAACATCCCCGCTATTTTTATTGATGCAAAGGTATCATTTTTTGCCGTATTCTGTATGCATGAATAACAGGAATGAAAAAAAAATCCGTATAGTTTCCGTCAGGAAGCGGTTTTTCCTTATTTTCACGGCTTGTTGGCGATTCACGGTCATTTTTTTGCGTGCGGCAATGAAAAAAATAGTATTTTTGCCGAATTATTTTCACTCATGAAAAGGGAAAGGGACATATACAAAGTCACCATTGTGGGAAGTATCGTCAATTTGATATTGGTGATATGCAAGTTTCTGGCAGGAATGGTGGGGAACAGTGCCGCCATGATAGCCGATGCCGTACATTCCGTATCGGATTTTGCAACCGACATGGTCGTGTTGATGTTCGTCCGTATCAGTCACAAACCCAAAGACAAAACCCATGACTACGGGCACGGAAAATACGAAACCCTGGCTACCACACTGATAGGTGTTGCTCTGTTTGCAGTGGCCGTAGGAATTATTGCGGAAGGGGCTGAAAAGATTTATTTTTGGGCACAAGGCGGTGTGTTGGCACGTCCGGGCGGCATCGCATTTGGGATGGCCGTTGTTTCCATATTGTTGAAAGAAATTATTTATCAATATACCCATCATAAGGCAAAACAACTTGATTCTCACGCCTTGGAAGCCAATGCATGGCATCACCGCAGTGATGCTTTTTCCTCCATAGGTACTGCCGTAGGCATAGGCGGCGCCCTTATCGGTGGGGAACGTTGGACGGTGTTGGACCCCATCGCTTCTTTGGTGGTGGGTGCCCTTATTGTCAAAGTGGCAGTCCATTTGCTCAAAAACGGAGTGGGGGAACTGATGGAGCAATCGTTGCCGGAGGAAGTGGAAAATGAAATTTTGACAATGGTCAATTCCGTGTCAGGAGTGTTTGAGCCTCACGACCTTCGCACCCGTTGTATCGGCAATCATTATGCTATTGAGATGCATATATTGATGAACGGCGATATGTCGTTGAAAGAGGCGCATGACAAAGCTTCGGAGATAGAACAATTGCTGAAAAACCGTTACGGACAGGCAACCCATGTGGCTGTTCATGTAGAGCCTTTGGAAGAAACAGAGTAAAAGAAGAAATATTTAATTTGCAATATGTTACAAAAAGGAATGAAAGCCCCTTATTTTGAAGGTAAGGATGAAAATGGAAATATAGTGAAACTCAGTGATTTTGCAGGCAAAAAACTGGTGTTGTATTTTTATCCCAAAGACAGCACGCCGGGATGTACTGCTGAAGCATGCGATTTGCGTGATAATTATGAGCGTTTTCTCGCTTTGGGATATCAGGTGCTGGGTGTGAGCAGGGACAGCGCCGCCTCTCATCAGCGGTTTATAGAAAAATATCAGCTGCCCTTCCATTTGATAGCCGATACCGACCTCACTATTTTAAAAGCTTATCAGGCATGGGGCGAGAAAAAAATGTACGGAAAGACAAGCGAGGGTACTTTGCGTACCACTTATGTTATTGATGAAGAAGGTGTTATTATTGATGCCATCAGCAAAGTGGACACAAAAAACCATAGTGCACAAATTTTATAAAGGCCGTTTTGTTTGATGAAACATTTGCGTAAGGTTCGGCTTGCCAAAGAGGAAGATATTCCTTTTATCATGCCTGTTTTTCAAGAGGCGAGAGAAAAAATGCAGGCCTCGGGAAACCGGCGGCAATGGACAGGAGGGTATCCTTCCGAAGCAAAAGTGCTGGAAGATATCCGTCAAAACGGAGCTTTTGTGGTGGAAGAAAAGGAAAGCATAGTCGCTTATTTTGCTTTTTTGCCCTCACCGGAGCCCACTTACGGAAAAATGGTGGGGGGAAAATGGTTGGATGACCGTTCTTCGTATCATGTTGTTCACCGAATAGCCGCCAGACATGGGGTACACGGAATTTTCAGCCTGATGTTGGAATATGCTTTTTCCCGGGATGCCAATATCCGAATCGATACGCACAGGGATAATGTCATTATGCAGCATTTGCTGCAAAAACACGGATTTTCGTATTGCGGCGTCATCTATCTGCTTTCCGGCGATGAAAGACTGGCATATCAGAAAATAATAAAGTAAAACGTTAGAGTAATAAACATAACAATGGATTTCCATATCTTTGGCCGACCCGACAAACCCACACTCCTGCTTTTACCGGGCTTGGGGGTGTCGCACGAAATATTTCTGCCTTTGACAGAACTGTTGAAAGAGGATTTTTATATCATCACTGCCGATATTGACGGATTTTTAATAGGGAAGACTTCCCGTTTTACCTCCATAGACCGCTTGGCGGAACAAAGCATACAATATGTTCAAGAACATTTGGACGGGCATTTGGATGTGGCTTACGGGCTTTCTCTCGGAGGCAAAATACTTTCAAGAATATTGGAGAGGAATGAAATTGTTGTCAATCATGCCATTATGGATGCGGCGCCATTGCTGCCGCTGCCCCGGTGGTTGATGGAACCGCTGCGATACTACCAGGCATTCAACGTGTGGACCTGCTACCATTGGACAGGCTTCTGGCGGCTGATGTTCCGTTCCCATTATTTCAATGTGCTGTTGGATGAGGTGAAGAAAGTATATCCTTCCGGTTGCCGCCGTGCCGTTTCGGAGGGTTATAAATCTGTTTATACCAATAAATTGCTATCCGTTCACGGTGAAGATATTCACTATTGGTACGGCACCAAGGAGGCTTTTGTTGCCAAACCGCAGGCAAAACATCTGCTCACTCTTTGTAAGGATGCCCATGTAGAAGTGTTCCCGAAGATGAACCACGGACAATTGCTGACAGACCACCCCGAAAAAGTGGCAGAAAGAATATTGAAAATGGTGGAGTAGGAAGAAAAAATATATTATTTTTTGTGTTGATGGTATTTTGATTATTGGATCACCCAAGTTGTGCAATTAAGAAGACCTCCCTCCTGTGCTACATCGTTGTAATTTATTGTCTCAATGATTTTGTCAGGGAAAGCCTTTTGAATAATATCAATGGCTTGCTTGTCTTCTTCTCGTCCGAATACTGGCACAACTATTAAATTATTGACTTCCAAATAATTCACATATATTCCAATTGCACTATCGGGATGCTTGCGGTCTTTTTGTTCAAAGAAAGGCACATCAATGTATTTCAGATCATATTGATTTATGACTTTTTGCATTCCATCACGCCAATACTTAAATTCACTTTCCAAACTGTTGCCAAGAATAGTATTTCTATTTACAAATCTTACCATCCCGTCTGCGTGTCCAGTATAATCACCATTTTGTGCGGGAATGATAATAATCTCACATTCCAATAGTTTCGATAATTCGTCTACCAAAGAATCCTTTTCATAATTCGGGTTTTCTGCAAAAATTCTATCTGATATTATTGCCCTACCATCACAAATAAGAACATTTCCGCCATCGAGATTTATATCTGAAAATCTTGGATTGAGACCGTTCTTTTCGCACACTTCGCGCACATCAGAACGAATACTATCCCATTCTTCTCCTTTCAAGTAACTTGGCTCGTACCTAAACTGTATCAATTTGCCCGATTCGGTCTGAATCGGCATATAATCACGACACCAAATATCCTTTGTGCCTTTCAGAAGACGATACTCCACACCATGTTTTTTCAAAATTGCTGTCAAGCGGTTAAAAGAATCCGGGAAACGTTCTTCAAACAATTCTGATATATAAACAATTTCATTGCCAATTGAATTTTCTTTGTTGACTTCATCTTTTGCAACAGGCTCTGACGTTGTATCTTCCATGGCCGATTGTGATTTTTTCATTTCCCAATATTTATTCCGTATTGAAGGATAGTCGCCGTTCATGAACATAACACATAGTTCCTTGGAGGGCTCCCAGTCATTTTGTAGGCATAACTCCGTAAAGACCGCCTCCTTACCGCGCTTATTCAAAACGAAGTTGTTGATGTATTCTGATGATATATGCTTTCCAGAACGCAGGAGTATCACATTCATTTTTTGAAGGATTTTCCTGTGAGCCTTGGTAGATAAACTGTTATCAACTAGTTTTTTCATCAAATCACTAAGTTTTGGTTTCCTGACCCATTTAACAAATTGGATAATGACAGGTATGATACCAACTAATCCAATAATTGTCCCGATAATAAACTCTGTACTCATAAGGCTATTTCTTTAATTTATTGTATTCTTCTTCAGATATTTCCTGAACATAATCTAATACATCCAACTTGGAGGAAGCCCTTTTTGTGCCATCCCAATCTACATAAGTGATTATACGACCATAATCACTTACCCAATAACTTGTTTCTATTATTCTATGTTTTTCATTTCCACTAACGTAACTATTATCTCTTGTTATTTTAATGGCTTTCAAGAATAACGATTTTTGATATATGGAAGCATTTATATACACATATTCAGATGTGCATTGATACGTATCTCCTCTATCTGTTTCAGTCCATTTAAAAGGTATGTCCTTATCAGGAAAAGCAAAAAGAATTAGTCTGTCTTGATACTTCGTACTGCCCGTTAATCTATTTTGCCTAAGTTGAACATCTGAAATTACTGCATTTCCTTCAGTGTGGTATCTATAGGTGTTTTTAGCAGACATCATCCCGTAACCAATGTAGACTTCTTCTACGAGATAATTATCATAGGCTTGAGATTCAAAACTATACTGAGTTACAGAAGATAGATTTCCTTTACTGTCTGGTGAAACGTATGTACGGAAACCGAATGGATAAACCAAATCCTCAAAATTATACTCTTGTGCTTTAGTGGTCATAAATCCGAAAATACACATCATCGTACATATCAAAAATAAATTTTTCATTTCTAAAATTCCTTATTCGTGTCGGATGCAACTTCTTTTGCCCACCAGCACCTCACGAGCATTTAAACCAATAAAGAAGCGTGGCGCTGATATACCACTTCTTCTGTTAGAGGTTGTGAGAAAAGACCTATGTAATGTAGATGTAGCAAACAGTCCACGCTATAGCGCAAACCATTACACTATTTCTTGCATTACATTAATTAGAAGTTTCTC
>JAFZXM010000038.1 GCA_017616775.1 Bacteroidales bacterium | reverse complement strand
CACTTCCGCATATATGGACTTGGTGCCGCTTACGGCTAAATTGAAGGGATTGTAAGATGTGGTCCATGCTGTGCCGGGAGCGGAAGTGAAAGAGTGGGTGGTCCCGTCAAAATTTTCACTGCCCACCACAACGGCCTGAGCATTTGCAAGCTGCAGCATTAGAACTAAACTGCAAAAAAGCATAAAAAATTTTTTCATATCATTGATATTTTATTACGCCTACTCACTTAAGGGCATTTCGGCATACTCCACAAAAAAACGACAAACAAAGGTAGCATTTTTTTATTAAACCGCCATAAGGCGGACTTTTTTTCTTCAGCTTGCAAATTTCTTGTTGAACAGCTTCCTATTCTTCCGGTTCACACAATTGCAATTCCTGCACCTTAAAATCGGACGAGATAGGAAAGCCTATTTCATAAGTTTGACTCATTTGGCCTATTTTTCCATATATCCTGGAGGTGACAAAATAATATTGGAATGTCACGGTATCGGTGCCATTGTCCAACATCACGCTGTCCCAATAACTGATTTTCGCTTTTATCCATTCCAGATTTTTGTTTAATTCAAATTGATTCACTCTCTCCTCCGGAGTTTCGGGTTCTATGTATAACAAATAATTGTTTTCCATTTCTTCCTGCGCATTTTGCAGCACTATCTTATTCATATATGCAAAATCCATGTCATTGAGCGAATCCTGCCCCAATATTAACACACTATCCACTTGCAAGCCCTCCACATTAGCCTGCATATATTCCACTATGGTTGCTTTCAACTTTTTTTCCAAGGAATGGCTCCTGAACGAACATGCACACAACAACAAGGCTGTGATGACATAGATGATGGCTTTTTTGTTCATTTTTTTCAATTACAATATTTTTTTACTCTGTTAACAGCATCTTGATAATACAAACCCGCCGCTTTTTGCATGTCGCGACAAGCACCGTCATAATCATGAAGTGCATCTTTGCATGCACCCCTCAAATAATAAGCCTGAGCATGATTGTTACAACGTTTTATCACCACATTCAAATCCTCTATGGCCAATTCATATTTTTTCATTTCCATATATGTCTGGGCACGGGACAAATACACATCCCAAGCTTTAGGATTAAGTTCTATAGCCCGCTTGTAATCGGCAATAGCCGATGTATAACGGTTTCTTTTAACAAAATTTTCCGCTCTGTACAAATAAATGTTATAGTTATTCCTATCCAAAGCCAACGCCTTGGTAAATTCTTTTTGTGCAGCGACAGAATCCCCCAAAATGGAATAACACACACCGCGTTTGGCATATATTTCCGGCTTTTTCATCCTGAAAGTATCCGCCAACAGATTATAATCGGCTAATGCGGACTGATATTGCCGGGTGGCATAATACAAGTCTGCCCGCGCTTTCAGCACCTCCGCATTAAAGGCTCCGTATTCAATAGCCCGGGTGTAATCTTTTAACGCATTGTCTGACAAACCCATTCCTTCATTTACCAAAGCTCTGTTCCAATAAGCCTCCGGCATATTGTTGCGTATTTTTATCACCTTGTTCAAATCTTCCAAAGCATCGTTGTTATTATTCATACGCATTGCGGCCAAAGCTCTGCCGTAATATGGTTGCCAATTGTTTGAATTGACAGCGGCGGCTGATGAATAATCGGAAACGGCGGCCTTATCGTCATTAAGCAGCACATATATATCGGCACGCAACATATAAGCATTATAAAAATTTGATTTGATGCTTATTGCCGCCGTAAGGTCCTCTACCGCCTTTTTATAATTTTCGGTAACTTTGGCATAATAAGCTCCCCGTTGATAATAAGCCTCATAAAAATCCTTATTTTTCGCAATGGCGCTATTATAGTCCGCCAAAGCCATATCGTATTTTTTTATCGCCTCATAGCATATACCCCTCTGCAGATATGCATCAAAATAATAGTTGCTCTGTTTGATGATATACGAAAAATCAACAATGGCTCCCGCATAATCCGACTTCTGCATTTTGGCAATTCCGGCATCGTATTTTTTTGACAACTCCTGCGTATATGCCGTAAACATCATTGAAATGACGGCTATTATAATGATTGTTCTTTTCATTTTTTGCATTTTTTATTAGCCAACTGGCCGCAGGCGGCATCTATATCGCAACCTTTACTATGGCGCAACTGCACTATCATATTCTTTTCTTCCAAATAAGACATAAAGGCATCTCTTTGCTGTTGGGATGAACGGGTAAACACGGTATGGCTGTTTTCGTTATATTCTATAATATTAATTTTTACCGGAAATTGACGGCAATACACAGCTAATTGCTTGGCATCTTCCAGGCTGTCGTTGATGCCGCCAAGCAATAAATATTCAAATGTGATACGCTGTCCTGTATTTTGATGATAATATTTTAAAGCATCCGCCAATTTGACAAGCGACTGACTTTTGGCTATAGGCATTATTTGCTCACGTTTGCTTTGTATGGCGCTGTGCAAAGACACGGCCAAACCGATTTTTGGTTGCTCCTGTGCCAATTGTTTAATACCTTCACACACTCCAGCGGTAGACAAAGTAATTCTTGCAGGAGACATTGCCATTCCTTCCCTGCCTGTGATGATATTTAAAGCAACATTTATATTGTCCGCGTTCAGCAAAGGTTCTCCCATACCCATAATCACCACATTGCTCAAATGCGAACCATAACATTTTTGTGCCAGCTCATTGGCCATATATACCTGATCATATAATTCTCCTGCCGATAAATTACGCACAAAACCCATGGCTCCTGTTGCACAAAAAGCACAAGCCATAGCACAGCCGGCTTGTGAAGATATGCATACCGTCACTCTGTCGGAAGACGGAATGAGCACCATTTCTATATAATGCCCGTCGTGCAACTGTAACAAATATTTTCTCGATTGATCTTTACTTATCTGCTCCGCTGCCACCTTTATATGCTGCAAGCGGTAATTATTTTGCAACAACTGTCTCAATGCGGATGAAATATTGGTCATGGAGGCAAAATCCGGTGCGTTTTTTTTCCATAACCATTCGTACACTTGCCTGGCACGAAAAGCCTGCTCCCCGTTTTTAACCAAAAAATCAGTCAATTGCATTAAACTCTCATCACGAATATCTTGCATGCCCCTCTATTATTGTACAACTATGCAAAATTAGCATTTTTTCAACAATTTTTGGGTTTTTATACAATATGATTCATCTATTTTTGCTACCTTTGCATAAAAAAATATTCATGACACAGAAAAAATCATATCGTTTCAGCCTGCTGACAATAGCTGTCTTATACTTTGTATTCGGTTTTGTCACATGGTTAAACGGCACATTGATACCATTTTAAAAACGGCATGCCAATT
>JAFZXM010000037.1 GCA_017616775.1 Bacteroidales bacterium | reverse complement strand
TGATGGTGACCTGCGACACGACCCGAGTCACCGGCGTGGTGGTGGAGAAATCTGCGGTTAGGGTCTGCATAAACTCTTCTCCTGTATATTGGGCAATCTGCTGTGTAAATTTGGAAAAACATTCTTCCCAGTGGCATTTTTTCAGGTTATGCTCGCTATACACCAGCAGCTCCTTTTTTCCTTCGAAATCCACCAGCAGCGGTCTCAGCGTGTCAGCATTATGATCTATATGCTGCACAAATCCCTGGCAGATAAGCAGCCAGACGGCATCCGGCGAGAGCACAAATGGACGGTGTTCGGCGTACGCCATGTGCATGCCGTTGAAAAAGGGGTGTTCTTCACCATAAACCAAAGGCCTGTTGAACCTGTTGTGCGCTACCAATGTCTCCACTTGTGTCTCTGCATTCCCGATGATCCGGAGCAGCGTACTGTCGTAAGAAGCCATGGGCAGATTTCCTTTCGGAGGCTTTAAAGTTTCAATGTCAATAACGATGGATTGAACAGACATGCTGTCTGTTGCATCTGCTTTCACTGCCTCTTTTTGGGTCCGGTTACATGCGGACAATGCAAACAGCAGGGATACAAAAATGATTTTGGTGCTTGTGATAACGTGTTTCATGTTGCAAAAGTACAAAAAAGATACAAATCAAAAATATTGTAGTAGAAATTTTACGAATTTTTGTATTTTTTTATAAATTGCTCTATTTAAAGAAATTGCAGAGATATTACACATGTTCATCTCTGCAATTTTCTAAAAATTATCTGTCCAAGTTCTTTTTATCTGTCCGTTTTTTGAACTTTCATCACACCCAAAAGTTGTTGTTGGGCATTGTAAACATTCAGGAAATAAAAGCCGGACGACAATCCCGACAGGGACACTTCGCATTTGTCCGCGTTCACAAAAGTTTGTAACACCAATCGTCCGCAGACATCATACAACCGCAATTCGGAAGCCATATCCGTTGACGGTTGTTCAAAATGAATTTTATCATAAGCAGGATTGGGATACAATTTGAAATGAGCATTTTGGCTGACAGCGGCAATGCCGTCTTCCGGCAATGTGGTCAAATGCAGCACCACTATACTGTCGCAGCCGGATGCATTGTTCAGGCTGTCGGTAAAATCGGCCGTTCCGACTTCGGTACCGGAAATGTCAAAGCCGTATTGGGTATAGGTTTCCCCTACTATGATGGTGTCGTTGATTTCGGTAAGCGATTGCGGATGCAGATACAATTGCAAATAATAAATGCTATCGCAACCGAAAGCGGTTGACAAATTCAATGTATCCAATATTGTTTGTCCGCCGTCTTCCACTTGACTTTCAATGTCAAATCCGTACAATTGATAGGCCTCTCCGGCACAAATACTGTCGGCTATTTGCAAAGCGTAAGCGGGATGAACCTCCACGGCGGCACTTCTGGTTAACAGATAATTTCTATTTGAAACAGTGGTATCCAATTCAACAAAATAGCGATAAACGCCCGCAGCGGTGTAAGCAGGAAGCGTGAGTGTATCGGTGTAACCGAGGTCGGTCAGCTGTTCATTGAACCAATGATACTGCGAAGCTTTTCCGTTTCCTGTTGCCACCAAACTTGCCGGTGTATAATTGCATACATCCTGCCAATGTTCCGCAGACAGGCTGCAATTGGAAGTATTGTAGCAGATTTCGTAAATGTGCGGAAGGGTATCTTGTGTGGTAAGAGTGGTGTTCATGGTTGCCCCTTGGTCAACATCGTCTATCCATACTTTGTTAATGGTGTATTGTGAAACAGGCTGTGCATTAAAACGATAGAGGGTGCTGTTATTGTTTTTTGACTGCATTTGCAAGAATGCATAAGGGCTGCTGATGCTGACGGAATCGCCAAAATAGTTGCCCGCATTGGACAAAATTACGTTTTTGCCGCTGACAATATGGCAAGAATTTGCCTCTATACGGGTGTTGGGCAATTGGCGTACATAAGCTTCTTCGGAAGACAACACCAACTCTCCGTTTACATGTATGTTGCCCACTGTCAAACAAGGTTGATTTTCTGTAATCACCTTATAACCGTGTACATCGCTAAACGATACGGTTGTATTGGCGGTAGCATCGCTCACCTCCATGATAAACACTATCAATTGTGCCAGATTCAATTCTCCCCCCCACGACAGTTTTTCAAAAGCGGTGAAAGGAAGGGTTACATAACCGTCTTTATCCACAGCGGTGAAAGGAATGTTATATACATAATATTCAAAGCAATACACATGCCATCCGTTTTCTTTCAAACAATTGGAAATACCGATATTAAAGCTGGATGCACTTCCTTGCAAACTAACTTTAAAGCGGATGCCGTCCGCATTGGACAAGTCAACATAAAAACTGTCGGGATAGGCTCCCAATTCAAAAGTTCCCGGCAACAAGGTGCCTCCCCTATCCATATTTTTGAATCCCATTGTTTTACCTTGGAATGAGGTGAGGGCTTTCATGGAAAAAACATGATTGCTGTCGATGGTAAACTGGGTGTTTTCGGTAAAATCGTAGGCTCCGTTGCCAATGTCAGGACCCACCTTGTCGGCATGTGCCAAAAGGGTATCTATTTGCCACTGCTGCCAATTGGTAAAGCCGTTCATGCTCACCCTTTCGTATGCTTTGGCGGCATTGGAAAGTTTTACTTGTGTGGCTGTCAGTTGGGGCGTACCCAAAAGGTTTCCCGTTGAAAGAACTATATAAGACTGAACCCTGACATTGGTTTGTATCGTCAGAGACGCTCCGTTTTCAAATATAATTGCACCTGTTTGATAATCATTGGTCTGCAAACGCAAAAATTGGTCTGTTGATGCGTTATTTCTGTTGATAACAACATTTCCGCTGATGAAAATGGTATCAAAACCCAGGGTAAGATTATTCTGGTTGGAATCCAACAAACTGGAAATGGTGGCTGCGGTGATGGTGTAGGTAACACCTTTTTCTCCAATACCCATATTCCAACCGCCTTTGGGTTCGGTAGAGCTGTTTCCAGTGTTAACAATTCTTAAATTTCCGACACTTGTAGCCCACAGAGAAATGGAAAAACTACAACAAAGCAATAAAAGTAGAACCTGCCTTTTCATGACATAATAATTTTATAAGGGACCCTGTTTGTTTTTTTTGACAAAATAGGCTGAGTCCTTTCACCTATAAGGTTTGTCAACAAATATTTTGCAAAGTTAAACAAATTTTTATTATTGACGTTCATTAAATTGAAAATTTTTCGGAAAAAACATGTTTTAATTTTCAACGTTATCTGTAAAGCCGTTTTATTTTGAATTTATAAAGCGTATTATCCTTAAATTCGGGTGTATGAAAACTGATATACAGCCATTTTCCTTTTATATCCACTCCTTCCGGCTCGCAGGATATTTCATCAAGATAAATGGTACGAATTTTTTGTCGGGTTGCTAGTTGTATAATATGTAAAAACATTTTTTCTTTTTGGTTTCCGTCCGGTAAAAAAATACATCCCCGTTTTATTTTACTGCCTTGAGGTATGCTGACACAAGTTACGGGAATGGTGCTGATAACATGCTCATCGGTCAATATCACTTCTTTTTCGTTGACCGGAGGTAAATGAAATTGTTTCAAATACAGGGTATCACCTGTTTTTCCTCCATAAACATATATGTACTTGTTCCGTGTATCTACGCACCAATCGTGCGCAACGGGAAAACAAGATGAACGATAATATATTTTTTGCACCAATTGCGCTTTTTCCGGACTTACGGCATAAACCCTGCACATTTTTTCGTTATAGCAATCCGATACATACAGCAAAGGCTTGCCGTGATATCTGTTTCCGAAATTGGCATTGTTGCAATGAGATGTATTTTCAGGCAATTGATATACAGATTTTAATTGTCCTTTACAAATGTCGATTACCACACACTCACCCCCGTGCCGCAACATATAGGCGTATTTCCCTTTAACGGCCGTTCCCTGCTGGCTGCCATGCAGTGTCATGCTGTCGGGTACAATATCACCCAACCGAACCACTCTTTGACAATATCTGATGTCTTTTTGCAGCGTGTTTTGCGATACTGTGTCTGCAGTACATCTTAATAATATGAATAACAATATATATGCTGCCGGCTTCAT
Organism: Bacteroidales bacterium; assembly: GCA_017616775.1. Lineage (GTDB taxonomy): Bacteria > Bacteroidota > Bacteroidia > Bacteroidales > WCHB1-69 > UBA1205. The sequence continues at coordinate 6,902 of JAFZXM010000037.1, read as the reverse complement.
GCCTTGGAATTATATAGCACCTTGTTTACTGCCGCTTTTACGGCGTTTATCACCGTTTTTATATCGCTGTGGCTAAGATTGTAATACACAGGCAAACTGATTTCCCTACAATAATTGTCATATGCAACAGGATAATGGTTCATATTATAACCCAAATGCTTGTAATAAGTCATAAGAGGCAACGGTTTGTAATGAACGTTAACGGCTACTTCCTGCCGGAATATATAGTCTATAATGGCATTACGTTCTTCTATGCCTATATTTTTTATTCTCAACAAATACAAATGACAGGAAGAAATTCTGTCCGCTGTGTGATACAACGGCAATTCAGCCCATGGTTCTTGAGCAAAAGCAGCACTGTAAGCGTCGAATATGGTTTTACGTTTTACCAACATATCATCTTCATAGCGGGCCAATTCCACCAAACCTATGGCAGCAGCTATATCTGTCATGTTACATTTTTGTCCGGCCTCCACTATATCATACTCCCAATTTCCGATTTGCATTTTTGAAAACGCATCTTTCGTTTGCCCATGCAACGACTTTATATTCAACTGTTTGTATATCTCTTCCAAAGAAAAGCAATCGGGAAGATTCAAACAAACGGCACCGCCTTCGGCGGTGGTAAGATTTTTTACAGCATGAAACGAAAACACACTGATATCAGCCAAAGCTCCTGTTTTACGCCCGTGATAAACACCACCTATGGAGTGTGCTGAATCGGATAATATCATAATACGTGCCAATGTTCGTTGGTTATCGGAACGCGGGGTAAACATTTGTTTTACGCCGGGAGTGTTTACCAATTTGTGAAGAGCCTGATAATCGCAAGGCATGCCGCCTATATCTACAGGCATTATCACTTTGGTTCTGGGAGTAATGGCTTGCCTGACAGCTTCCACATTTATATTGAAATCATCTTTATTGCTGTCCACCATTACCGGAGTAGCTCCGCAGTGTATCACCACATTGGCTGTAGCGGCATAGGTGTAGGCGGGCAATATGACCTCATCTCCGGCTTGAACGCCGAACCAACGCAGGGCCAACTCCAATCCCGCTGAAGCAGAATTTACACACAATACTTTTTTTACCCCGCAATAGGAAGCAATACGCTGCTCGAATTCGCGTGTGCGGGGACCGGTGGTAATCCATCCCGATAAAAGGGCTTTGTTTACTTCTTCTATAGTTTTGTCATCTATTCTGGGCGGAGAAAAAGGTATCATATTCTTTACTTTTTATTAAAATGCAAATATAACATTTTTCCTTTTTTCGCCAATACTCCACTTACCAAGAAATGTTCTGTAAAAAAAGCATGAAAAATGAAAGATGATGATCTGTTTGATTAATTATTTAAGCTGACTGACTTTCATTATTAGTAAAAAAAGTGCTATTTTTGCACGTATTATGAGTGTATATACTTTAGCCATTGAATCGTCCTGCGATGATACATCCGCCGCCATATTGAAAGACAATGAATTGTTGTCTAACGTTATAGCAAGTCAAAGTGTGCATGCCCAATATGGAGGTGTGGTACCGGAATTGGCTTCCAGGGCACATCAACAAAATATTATTCCCGTTGTGGATACGGCCATTAAACAAGCCGGCATTGAACGTAAAGACATCTCTTTGGTGGCTTTCACCCGGGGTCCGGGATTGCTGGGGTCCCTGCTGGTAGGCGTATCCTTTGCCAAATCATTTGCTTATTCCATGAATATACCCATGGTAGATGTGGACCATTTGCAAGGGCACATACTATCACATTTTATAAAAAAATCCACGCCGGCACCGCAATTTCCCTTTTTATGCTTGTGCGTATCGGGCGGACACACGCAAATTTTGCGTATCAACAGTCCTTTTGACATGCAGGTGGTCGGAACCACTATTGATGACGCCGCAGGAGAAGCTTTTGACAAAGCAGCTAAAATATTGGGCTTCCCCTATCCGGGCGGTCCATGGATAGACAAATTGGCCAAAGAAGGTAATGCCGATGCCTTTACATTCAGCAAAGCCAATATTGCAGGCTACGACTATAGTTTTAGCGGACTCAAAACTTCTTTTCTGTATTTTCTTCGGGACAAACTGAAAGAAAATCCGAATTTTATACAAGAAAACATGGCGGACTTATGCGCTTCCATACAAAAAGCCATCATCGATTCCCTGATGAAGAAACTGATTATGGCTTCCAAAAATTTAAAAATAAAAGAAATAGCCATTGCAGGAGGTGTGTCTGCCAATAGCGGTTTGCAGCAGGCCATTACCGACTTGTCAAAAAAATATGCATGGACCATACATATCCCTTCCTTTAAATTGAGCACCGACAATGCGGCAATGATAGGTATAGCCGGCTATTTCAAATACCTCAACCACGAATTTTGCTCCATAGATGTAAGCCCATATACCCAACAAAATTTCGGTAAATTGGAATAATTTTCCCGGGATACCGGCCGGTTAAATCAATTAAGAACATTAACACAGAAATGTTCATTAGCCGTATGTTTTGCAAAAAATATATCTGCTAAAAACGATTATCTTTGCAACTTTAAGTGAAGCGTATGAAAAGATATTCCATCGGCTTGATGACGGCATGCATATTATTGGCAAGCGTTTTAACGCAAGCACAAAAACAAGTGTATCATCACGAACAGATATTTTCATATTACTTTGAAAAACACAATCCCAACCATCTGTTTGTTTTTCAGCTGGACAGCAATTGCCAACTTAATTTTTTCAAATTTTATGTCACCCTTGCAACCGATATTTTTCAATACGACAGCACTCATTACGGAGTGCGTTTATATACGCTTAACCCTCACGCGGAATGCCCTCTTGAATACAAACGCTTTCTATTGAAAGACTCCATCTTCGCTTCCATAGAAAGCATATCCGCCGATATTAAATGCGGCATGGAAAATACAGGTAAAATAGTGCTTCGCAAAAACGATATTCAAAATATCCCATTCCAATATGACACCCTGATTGAATGCACGTGTAATTCCGCTTCGCTTTCCGCCAACATTGCAGAATTGAAATTGGGATATAACCATTATGCACGATTATCTCTCCTACACCTTAGGAATAATATAGACAACTATTATAAATGTGATTCTCTGTTTGCCGTACTGCATACGCAATTGGACAGGATAGACACCTCATTTGTTGACAGATATCCTATATATATCTATGATATTCAATCCGTTGAATCCGAATTGACCAGTATAGATTCCATGCAATACGAACGGATGCTGGTCAATTCCGGTCTGGACACCACTCCCTACTCTGCCATGCACTCCGCATTGAAACAAAGAATAGCCGGACTTCGGTTGCTATTGCAAAATAAATTGAAACAAATGGATGAACTCTATTACTCCAAAGCATGGAATATGGAGCAGGCAGACAACAACAAACAAGCAGAATATTATTATCTTAAATCTTTAGAGTATAACCCCGCTCATTGTAATTCCATTATCCGGCTCAGCCGCTTATACACACGAACGCACAATTGGCAATCCAATTATGCTTTGTGGCGTAAAATAACTATACGCGGAGACAACTTGTCCTGTAAAAACAATTTAATCAACAATATATACGACAGCCTTTATGCACATATCAACAAAAACATTTCCGCACATAACTATTACGATGCACTGAAAATAGTGGATACAGCGGAAATGTTTGCACAAATGGTTCCCACGGAATCAAGCAAAAACTATTTACCATTGTTAAAACACAAAGCACAAGAAGGTATATATGTGTCTTATTACGAAATTATAGGCAAAGCATTAAGAATAAACAAATTGGATTTAGCCCACACTTATTCTTACGGCCTTGGCCAATTAATGCAACAATATGACGACAGCATACAAAATCATGATGATTTTAAGCAATTGGCACATAAAATTATGCTCAAACATCAATCCAACATACAAAAAAACATAGGCTATAAACGTTACAACGAAGCTTTGGACGAAATAAATGCAACCCGCATGTTTGCCGACTCCCTTAAGACAGCGTGTTTGGATTTTAATCATGAATATACTGCCGTACACACTTCTTTATATGACCAAAAACTACATAAAATACAACAATTGACACGGGCGGGAAATACACAGCTTGCCCGACAATTATCTGCCGAAGCAGAACAATACTACAACCTTCACAAGCAATACATACAGCATACCGGCAATACCGCTTTGGCTATTGCCGCCGACACTTGTATTCCTGCTACAAATATTGCTGCCGGCTATGCCGATAAAGATACGGCTGCCATACAAAAGCATATTAATGAATTGAGTAATTATATTCATTTATATGATATCAAGTACAACGACTATTCTTTGCTGGATTCATTTTTATTGTTGCGACAATTGCAAATAGACATCAATTCAGAGGCAGACGTGAAAACCGTATATTTAATGAATAAAAAACTGCCCGCAAGCGTCAACCATGCTTTTACAAGGTATAACCAATATGTATATTGCAATGATTTTGAGCAAGCCAAAAATTTACTGACTGTCATAGAAAAATCTTATGACCTGTATTTGCTGGATACCATTGCCGAACTATATCACAAAAAACAAGAAGCCGTATTATTATTGGACCAGCGCCTGCAAATGTATATGGAAGAAGAATTCCGGCTGGTTGAAATAAAATCCAGGGAACTTATCAAGCAAGGACAATATCTGAAAGCATATACGCTTTTACACCAAAAACAAACGGAACTGCAAAACAAAAATTTATATAGTCAAAATATATACCGGGTTACAGAAAGAATATATCCTGCCGCAATGTTTCAAGAAAAACAACAAAAAGTGGATGTTTATCTGAATTTGCACTTATGGGATTCCGCTTTTACCGCCTATACCGATTTGCAGGATTATTATCAACAAGAAAACTTACAACGCTATCGCCTGCAATGCGACAGCATTCCCGTTTATTTTAATCAGCCTCCAAAACAAAAATATTTACCGCAAGCGGCTGTATGGTATCTTAAACAAAACGACCGCTATCATTGCATGGAGATATATAATATAATGAAAGCCAACCATATGCTTACTGAAAAAACTCAAACCGAACTGGCCCGTTCTTTTTTGGCTGTAAGCAATAATCCTGACTATAGTCATGATTTTGATTGGCTTGCCTATTATTCATTCGGTAAAGAGGACAAACCATTTCTTACCGCCTTGGTGAGCCCCAAGGTATATCGGTATATCATTCATAAATAATATATTATGAATAATTTTTCACACTTACTATTGCAATGGTATCAACAACACCAACGGAATTTGCCCTGGCGAAATCAAACCGACCCGTACAAAATATGGATATCCGAAATTATATTACAACAAACAAGGGTAGAACAAGGTAAAGAATATTATTTGCGGTTTATACAAAGATTTCCCGATGTTATGTCTTTGGCTTCGGCACAAGAAGACGAAGTGTTGAAATATTGGCAAGGTTTGGGCTATTATACCCGTGCCCGCAACCTGCATAGCGGAGCTAAATATATTGCAGACCGCTTCAACGGAAAAATTCCTGCTGACTACGATGATATCTTAAAGATTAAAGGCGTAGGAAATTACACGGCTGCAGCCATCGCCTCCATAGCCTTTAATTTACCCTACGCCGCCATAGACGGCAATGCCTATAGGGTGCTTTCCAGAGTATTCGATGTTAATCTGCCTGTAGATAGTCAAAAAGGAAAAATATTTTTTGCAGAATTGGCACAACAAGTATTGGATACACGTCATGCCGGAAGCTTTAATCAAGCCATGATGGATTTCGGCTCCTTACAATGTAAACCGGTCAATATGGATTGCGAAAACTGTTGTATGGCAAACATCTGCCTGGCTAACAAAAATCACACCCAACATTCTTTACCGATAAAGCAAAAAAGCATACAAATAAAAAAACGGTTTTTTTATTATTTGTGCATTTGCCAAGATGACCATATTTATCTACAAAAACGATTGCCTAAAGACATATGGGCCGGCCTGTATGAATTTCCTTTAATAGAAAGCGAAACCGAGTTGTCTTGGGAACAAATAATGAACACTCCCTATTTCAGCCATGTCTTGAGTCATTGCTTGTTTACGTTGGAACATATCTCTCCCGTGTACAAACACCAACTCACCCACCGGCTTGTAATGGGTCAATTCTTTTATATAAAATTACACCAAGGGGCACCCCAATGGCCACCCGAAGTGCAAACAATAAGTAAAGACCTGTTGTTTTCTTATCCCATAAGCCGGCTTATGGAAACAGGATTGGGCAATATGCCCTCTTTCCATACGGATCAATAAGGCTGAAACTTATTTATTGCAATGTATTATAAATCCGTTTTCCGTTTTTTCAAACGACCCCGTCCATGTCTCATTTGTGGATTTATCGGTAAACACGGCCTCGCCGGTATCTGTACTGTCATCAAAATATACTGATAAATTTTGCGGTTCATGACCACAAACAAGTGTTTTGCCGGTGTCTTCATCAGCTTGCTGGGCTACCGTTTCTTCCGGATTTTGACATGTACTGCAGGCAACCAATACCAAGCCTGACATCAATGCGACTAATACTGCTGTTACGAATGTCTTTTTCATTTTACTTGATTTTTTGAGTTAAGGCAACCTCTGATTTTTACTTATTTTCCTTTTATTGCAGTTTTTGACAGTTGAGGTTGCTTTAGAACTGTCCGAACCACTATTTTTCAATTTGCAAAGTTAAACAAAATTTTAATACGAATCCTCCTTTCTTCTATTTTTTTATTATATTATATTATATTATATGTCAATAGGTTATATCTATAATGCTTATGACTGAAAGAGTTTCAAACGTACTATCTGTTCGTAGCGAAACATGTTATAAATCAAATTGTTCATTCCTATTACTGATTTTGCCCTTGCTATCCC
>JAFZXM010000036.1 GCA_017616775.1 Bacteroidales bacterium | reverse complement strand
CGTTTGTCCTCCATACAAACAACGGATAACAACACGACCTTGTCTTCCATAAATTACACCTATGACCTTGTTGGCAATGTTACCCAAGTAGCAAGCACTTGCCCGTGGCTGCCAAACCAAAGCTTTACGGAAACATTCTCATACGATAGTACAGACCAACTTGTTTCCGCCAACGAGGCACAAAGCTACCAATTAGCCGTAAACTATGGCAACTGGGGCAAGATAATGCAATATGACATTGCCCAAACGGATATGCTAAGCAATGCCACGGAAACGTACTCCCGCAGTTATGCTTATCCTACTGCTAACTACAGCCATGCACAGACCTCCTTTGCTCCGATAATGCAAACCGGAGACGAACATGTTAACCTTATTTACGGCATAAACGGCAGTTTAAGACAAAAGGAAGTGCAAACTCCGAATCCTCATACAGAGTACTTCCTGTTTAATTCTCAAGGCAATCTCAAAGCCTACAGTGATGATGTAATGAGTTTTGCTTATTACGGTTATAATGCTGCCAATACAAGAACTTATAAATTAAGTTTATACAATACCAATGTATGGATTAATGGCCAGCAAGAGCCTTTAAACATGCAATTACAACAAGCCATGTTTTATCCCAATACCTATTTGAACTTTAACGGTAATGGTGAATATACCAAGCATTATTATAATGGTACTGTAAACAATATAGTAAAATTTCAACATAAAACATAACTTTCTTTGCAAAATGTGAAAAGCCCGAATTGCCAGTTTCACGTAAGCCGGGTTTCATAAAACTATTTTAACCATATAAAAAATTTTTTGCACTCTGCCACAACGCGCCCGATGCACACGCAAATTGTTTGTTCTATGTTTATTACATTCATCCGTTGCGATAAAAAAATGGTGAACGAATATTTTTTTAACCGGGAAAGTGTCATCTTATGTTTTTTTTTAGTATCTTTGTAGTTTACGTTTTACAATTTTTGAATTAATTTTAGTTAGACACAAAGTACTGTATATTAACAATATAAAAGTACTCCAAGCAAAAAACACATAATATAATAACATGAAAGTTTATCAGACAAGTGAAATTAGAAACATTGCCTTGTTAGGCAACTCTCGTTCGGGTAAAACCACATTGGCGGAATCCATGTTGTTTCATGGAGGCGTAATCAGCCGCAGAGGCAGCATAGAGGACAAAAACACCGTATCGGATTATCGTGAAATAGAATTGGAAAGAGGTAACTCCATCTACTCCACCGTACTTTATTCTGAATACAACGGCATCAAATACAACATAATAGATTGTCCGGGATTTGATGATTTTGTAGGAGAAGTGGTTGGTGCTCTTCGCGTTGCCGATGCAGCTTTGATGGTTGTCAATGCTCAAAACGGCGTGGAAGTCGGTACCGAAATACAATGGAGATGGACCAAAAAGACCAACATTCCCACCATATTTGTAGTGAATCAATTGGACCATGAAAAAGCCAATTTTGATGAAACCACACGCCAACTCAAAGAAGAATTCGGCAACAATGTTACCATCATTCAATATCCTGTTAATGCGGGTGCCGGTTTTGATGCCGTAATAGACTTGTTACAAATGAAAATGCTGAAATTCCCCGTTAACGGAGGTAAAATGATAGTGGAAGACATTCCCGCCAACGAAGCCGGAAAAGCTGCCGATTTGCAATCCATATTAATAGAAAATGCAGCGGAGAATGAAGAATCGTTGATGGAAAAATTCTTTGAAGAAGGCACATTGTCGGAAGAAGAGATTATCAAAGGTTTGAAAATAGGTATCCGCGACAGAGGTATTTTTCCTGTTGTTTGCTGCGCCGCCAAAACAGACCAGGGCATAGACCGTTTAATGGATTTTATTAAAAACAATTGTCCTGCTCCTAACGAAGCATCGCGTAAAACCAAGAACAACAAAGGAGCCGAACTCAATTGCAATGCCGCCGGTCCGTTTTCCGCCTTTGTGTTCAAAACATCCATAGAACAACACGTAGGTGAAGTAACATTCTTCAAAATATATGCAGGAGAAGTTACGGAAGCCATGGATGTGGTGAATGGCACCAACGGTTCCAAAGAACGTATTTCCCAATTGCTCTGCATAGCAGGCAAAAACAGGGAAAAAGTGGAAAAAACCGTTGCCGGTGATATAGTGGCCACTATCAAAATGAAGAGTGTTCCCAATCAAAGCACTGTCAACTCCACCAAAAACAGCGATGATGTAATCACCCCGACTGAATATCCGGAACCCAAATTCCGCACAGCCGTAAGAGCAAAAAACAATACGGAAGATGAAAAATTGGGTGCCGTATTGAACGATATCCGCAAAACAGACCCCACTTTCCTGATGGAACAAAGCAAAGAGTTGAAACAAACCATTATTTCAGGACAAGGTGAACAACACCTCAATATTATCAAATGGATAATAGAAAATATCAACAAAATAGAAGTTGAATATTACGCACCGAAAATTCCGTATCGTGAAACCATCACCAAATCGGCAGAAGCCATGTACCGCCACAAAAAGCAATCCGGCGGTGCCGGTCAGTTCGGTGAAGTTCACATGCTGATAGAACCCTATTATGAAGGCATGCCCAACCAAACCAAATATCCTATCAGAGGTACTGAAAGTTACGATTTGCCTTGGGGCGGCAAATTAGTATTCAACAACTGTATAGTCGGCGGAGCTATCGACGCCCGTTTTATGCCTGCCATTTTAAAAGGTATTATGGAAAAAATGGAAGAAGGTCCCCTTACCGGCTCTTATGCCCGTGACATAGTAGTGAACATATACGACGGTAAAATGCACCCCGTAGATTCCAATGAAATGGCATTCAAATTGGCAGGACGCAACGCATTCAAAGAAGCTTTCAAAAATGCCGGTCCCCGTATTTTGGAACCCATTTACGATGTGGAAGTGTTTGTTCCTTCCGACAATATGGGCGGTGTGATGACCGACTTGCAAGGTCGTAGAGGTATAGTAATGGGTATGGATAGCGAAGGCAAATTCCAAACCTTGCGTGCCAAAGTGCCTTTGGCAGAAATGAACAAATATTCCACCTCTTTAAGTTCACTCACCAGCGGAAGAGCTTCGTATGGCATGAAATACGCCGAATACCAACAAGTGCCTTCCGATGTTCAATCCGCATTGCTGAAAGCTTACGAAGAATCTCAAACTGACGAAGATTAACGCAGTTCGTTTTCATCATCACAGTAAAAAAAAGCGAAATTTATTTTCGCTTTTTTTTTATCCCTTGATTCTACAAAAAAAATTGTATCTTTGCAAAAATTAAACATTGGTTATTATGAAAAAATCACTGATTCTCGCATGCACTCTGTTATTAACAACGGCTATCCATGGACAATGGCAAAGCATAAAAGTTGATACCCAAGGAAGAGATTTGTATGAAATACATTGTGTTACAGATAGTATTGTATTTACAGGCGGCAGAGGGATGATATATAAGACAACTGATGCGGGAAACACATGGAATGAATGTTATACCAATGGAGATGCTCTTTTTTTGAGCATAAAGTTTGTCAATGACAATGTCGGTTTTGCCGCCGGCTTCTACAATGAGGATTTTCATAATAATCATCAACAATACGGTTATTTACGCAAGGATTTATTATTAAAAGGAGGCGTATTGCTCCGAACAACAGATGGAGGCAATACATGGACGGTACAAACCCAAGATTCGCTACCCGCCTTTTTCAAAATTTTTCCTATAGATGCAGATACAATCTATGCCATAAGATTCATTGACAATAAATTATATAAAAGTTTTGACGGAGGAACAACATGGAACAATAGTGTGTTTGATTATATTCTTTCCGATTTTTATTTTGACGGACCAAACGCTTATATGATAACGGGAAGGTCTTTGTCCGGCACCATTGTTGATGATTATAATTTTTCTGAAGAGCCTCATCGCATGCATACAGGTGGTAATATTTATCAATCAAAAGATTATGGAAGCACATGGGATAGTATAGCCCGGCTGCCTTTCTATGCTTCCATCTATTTTTATAGCGATCTCGATGTAGATATTTTAAGCAATAATTACGATATAGCTTTTTTTAATCAGTCAGAAGCGATATGGGTTCATGAGAATTTTATTTATCACACTTTTGACAATTTTCAAACATACAGCAAAAGGCAGATGTATTATAGAGATTCTATGCGGGCAACAGGCATTTCTATACCATATATACCCGATTATGTGAGTATAAAATATACAGATAAGGGCATTGGTGTAATTGTTGCAAATACGGTTAACATTAAACACTTTAAAGCAGAAAGCGAGAAAGATACCTATTTTAGTGCTTTAACCAGGACAACAGGTAAGATGCGTTTAAGTGAGCCTTTGTGGGAGCCTTTGCACCAATCACGGGATACTGCATACAATGCCGTTGACGGGAAAGATTCTTTGTTTTATGTGGCAGCCAGCGGGGGTGCTGTGCTGAAAGTAAGCTGCAGGGATTTGGATTTGAACCTTACAAGTCCGGCATTTCAAAACACTGTCAACATCTATCCCAATCCTGCCAAAGATTATATCTATATAGACCTTCCTGAAGAAAAGATAAAAAGCGTTAGTTTGTACAATGTATCGGGTGTTTTGCTGAAAGAGCAAAAAGGCAATATGACAGGTGCGGACATCTCTTCTTTGCCGCAAGGAATGTACTTGCTGTCAATTGAAACAGATGAAAATGTTATTACCAAAAAATTTGTAAAAGAATAAAATTCGGAGTTTACCCGTAAATTAAACATGTGATGACCAATAACATGTTACTGTTCATCACATGTTTAGCATTCAGTAAATAAAAAATTGTCAAAACAGATTATTTTTTTATTTCTATACGAATATCCAACAAAAAATTGTAATTTTGCAAAATTGTAAACATAGATTTTATGGGAAAGATTATTGCAATAGCAAATCAAAAAGGTGGCGTAGGCAAAACCACTACCTCTATTAATTTAGCCGCAAGTTTGGCTATATTAGAGCACAAAACCCTGCTTATAGATGCCGATCCGCAAGCCAACACCTCCTCCGGATTGGGAGTTGACCCCAATGTAGTCCAAAACAGCATTTATGAAGTGATGATAGGTGATGCCACCACACAGGAAAGTATCACCCACACCAATGTGCCCAATTTGGACATCATTCCTGCACATATCGATTTGGTGGGTGCCGAATTGGAAATGATAGACATGGAGAACAGGGAAACCGTCATGCGCCGGGCGATAAGTTCCATTGCCGACGACTATGAATTCGTTTTTATAGACTGTGCCCCCTCATTGGGATTAATCACGGTAAATGCACTCACAGCGGCAGATACCGTGCTGATTCCTGTTCAAAGTGAATATTTTGCTTTGGAAGGCTTGGGAAAATTGCTGAACACCATAAAAATAGTGCAAAGCAATCTTAACCCTGAACTCGGCATAGAAGGCATATTGCTTACCATGTATGACAATCGCACCAAAATGTCTAACCAAGTGGTGGAAGATGTAAAATTACATTTTAAAAATTTGGTATTCAACACCATTATCAGCAGAAACATACGGTTGGCAGAAGCCCCGAGTTTCCAAAAACCCGTATTGCTCTATGATGCCCAATCCAAAGGTGCCACCAATTATTTGAATTTAGCCCGTGAAATTTTGACCAAAAACAATAAGAACAAACTATGACAAACAACAAAAATCCTAAACAAAGAGGCATGGGAAGAGGTTTGGATGCCATATTGGGCATATCCAATCCTGACAATAGTATAGTAAGCCGTCAATCCCCGAGCAGAATTAAAGAAAACGAGTTTACGGAAATAAATATCAATTTAATAGACGCCAATCCATGGCAACCGAGAAACGATTTTGAAGATGAGGCATTGCAAGAATTATGTCTCTCCATTAAAGAACACGGGCTTATCCAACCCGTTACCGTTCGTTCTGCGAAAAACGGCCGTTACCAGCTTATTGCCGGAGAACGGCGGTTAAGAGCCTGTAAAATGGCAGGGTTTACCGCCATAGCCGCCTACATACGCTCCGCCTCCGACATGCAAATGCTGGAAATGGGACTTATCGAGAACATTCAACGCAAAGACCTCAACCCTATAGAAATAGCTTTATCTTTCCAAAGGCTTATCAACGAATGTAATCTCAAGCAAGAAGAGCTTTCCGCCAAAGTGGCAAAAAGCAGACCTGTAATCACCAATTATCTGCGCTTGCTCAAACTTTGCACCCCCGTACAACAATATATCTGCGAAGGCAAAATATCCATGGGACATGCCAAAGCCTTGGCAGGCATAACCGATGGTGACATCCAAAAAACCTTGGCGGAAAAAATTATCAGCATGGGTCTTTCCGTTAGGCAAGCAGAAGAAATGGCCAAAAAAGCCGGCACTTCCGCTTTGAAAAAAACCAAAATAAAATTACCGGCCCATTTTGTCGGAGAAGAAAAAAAATTGGCTGCACAATACAAGACCAAAGTGAATATCAAACGAAACATCAAAGGAAAAGGCAGCATAAATTTGCATTTTTCATCTGACAACGAATTAGAGCGGCTATTATTCCAATTAACAAAATAGTCATGAAAAAAAGACATATCAGCCATATTTTGCTTTTATGCATACTCTGCACCGCTACCTCTTATGGTCAATATGCCTTTTCTTACAACGATATTGTACGCAAAAATAAAATAGATACCGCCAACATCACCCCAAAAGAAAAAAAACATTCTCCCGTTACCGCGGGATGGATGTCGGCCGTATTGCCCGGGTTGGGACAAGGATACAACCATAAATATTGGAAAATACCTATAGTATATGCCGGCTTTGGCGCCACCGGATTTTGTATCTATTATTTCAACAAACAATTTACGGAATTACGCACCGAATACAGACACCGGCTGAACGATGAAACCGACCAGTTTCTGCCCAAATATGCGGATATGAGTGTAAGCAATATACAATTGCTGAAAGAAACGCAACAAAAAAACATGGAAATATCCATTATTGTATTGGTGGTATGGTACGCGGTGAACATAGTGGACGCCGTAGTGGACGCCCACCTGTTTACTTTTGACGTATCCGACAATTTATCGCTACACGTCCGTCCGGACATATCCCCCGTCCGGCCGAATTTCAAACAGTCGCTTACTTTACCGAATCTATCATTAACACTCAATTTCTAAATTATGAAAATAGCCATATTAGGATACGGAAAAATGGGTGAACAGGTGGAAATTGCCGCCAAAACACTTCATCATGAAATAGTAGCCTATATTGATTCTGAAGAAGATTGGAATAAAAATTCAGCACTAGTCCAAACTGCCGATGCAGCCATAGAATTTTCCACCCCTCAAACGGTGCTGGACAATATCAACAAATGCCTGCAGCTGCACTTGCCTATTGTTGTCGGCACCACAGGATGGTACGAACATATTGACGACATACGTCAACAATGCCAGCAATGGCAAGGAAGTGTATTGTATGCCAGCAATTTCAGTTTGGGTGTCAACTTGTTTTTTGCTCTCAACGCAGCATTGGCGCATATTATGAACGGCTACAATTACGATGTGAGCATAGAAGAAATTCACCACATCAACAAAAAAGACGCCCCCAGCGGTACCGCTATCACCTTGGCCAACGATATTATCAGCGTGATAGACAACAAAAAAACATGGATCAATGAAATGAACGACAATCCGCAGGAATTGTCCATCAAATCGCAACGTTTAAATAATAATGTAGGCACACATATTGTCACCTACCAATCGGATATGGATGCCATAGAAATCAAACATACCGCTTTTAACCGCAAAGGATTCGCCATGGGCGCCGTCAAAGGGGCTGAATGGCTGCTGCAACATCCGGGCTTTCATTCCATCAAAGATATGTTCAACTTTAACACACCGGCAATATGACTTTCAGCATAGAATTTTTAACCGTTTATTGTATATTATATGTAACAGGCACTTTTGCGGGATTATACGGCGTATTTAAAAAAGCCGGACGCACCCCTTGGCACGCACTCATCCCGTTTTATAATCTATATGCATGGCTAAAAGTGATAGAGCGCCCCTTGTGGTGGATTGTATTTTTAATCATTCCCTATCTGAACGTATTTACCTTCATGCTCATGATATGGAAAACAGCCCGCATGTTTGACCACACCCGGTATATAGTGCTGATTCCCGAATTGATATTTCCTTTTGTTGCTGTACCCTATTGGGGATTTTCCAAAAAAGAAATATTTTACCCACGCAACCAAGTTCCTGAACACCTATTGGGCGTATGGCATACCATGCCGTTGACAAAAAGACAGAAACAAAGTTCCGATCAAGCACAAAAGAACGAACGGACCATAAAAACAAAAGCCCGCAGCTGGACCGATGCCATCATATATGCCGTTGTGGCGGCATATATTATCCGCACCTTTATGTTTGAACTGTACAAAATCCCCACCTCTTCCATGGAAAGCACCCTTATGGTGGGCGATTATCTGGCAGTAAGCAAAATGGCTTACGGACCCAAAATACCGCAAACACCCATCGCGGTGCCCTTTGTACATCACACCCTTCCCCTCACCAAATACCAACGAGCCTACTTCGATAAAATACAATTTCCTTTTTTCCGCTTTCCCGGACATTCCCGCATTCAACGCTACGATGCCGTGGTGTTCAACTATCCCGACGGGGATACCGTTGCCCTGGAACGACAAAGCGAAAGCTATTACGCCATCATCCGACACATCAAAAATGCTTTTATGCATCCTGCCGAATATGCCGGTGAATATTATTTTTGTGATGGTCAATGGCACCAATATACGGAATTGCTATACAAATACGGATCCGACTATTATGCAGGCAAAGAATACGACGTGGCGGGCAAGGAATATCATATCCGATACCGTCCCGTGGACAAACGGGAAAACTATATCAAACGATGTGTGGGAATTCCCGGCGATACCTTACAAATAAAACATGCCGTGCTTTATGTAAACCATCAAAAAGCTTATCAGCCCCCATTATCACAATTAATGTATCTGATTGAAACCAACGGCATTAACATCAGCCCCAACAACAGACAAAAACTCAATATCAACGAAGAAGACATGCAACAATTATCTCCCACCCTGTGGGCATATCATCTGCACCCCGACCAAGTGGAAAAAATACGCCAATACAACAACGTGATATCCATACAGCCCTATATTTACGATGATACCGTATATGAAGCCGATATTTTTCCGCAGAACGAACACTATCAATGGAACAGGGACAATATGGGACCTGTTATAGTTCCCAAAGCAGGACAAACCGTCACCTTAAACAACGACAATATATGCCTTTATTCCCGCATTATCAAAAATTACGAAGGCAATACATTGGAAATTCGCGACAACAAGATATATATCAACGGTGAGAAAACCGACACCTACACTTTCCGTATGAACTATTACTGGATGATGGGAGACAACAGACACAATTCCGCAGATTCCCGCTATTGGGGATTCGTGCCTGAAGACCATATTGTAGGAAAAGCCGCTTTCGCATGGATGAGTTTGGATAAATTCAAAAATTTGGGAGAAGGAAAAATACGATGGAACAGAATGTATAAAAAAATAAAATAAAACACTATGAAACAACAGTTTTGCATTTTTGCACTCCTATTTATCCTGCTACCCTACGGGGCAAACGCCCAAAAACAAAAAACATTTCAAGGGACCATATCATATACTATGCAAACGGAATACGGCGACAAAAATATATCCTCCTATGCAACATGCTATTATTCCAACAAATACAATAAAATATCCGCCGACATATACGGCATAAATTTACAATTGATACAAGATCTTGCCCTGGACAGCACCACCCTGCTGATAAATGCCATGGGAAACAAAATTGCCGTTCCCCTGCCGATACATCAAGCTGACGACAGCGCAGGCATAAATTTGGGAGACATGCTTTCCACTGACACTATCTGCAACTATAGCTGCCAAAAATATTTGGTATTCCACGGTGCCTTATCCGACACCGATATCAACAATATGCCCTCCAATACTTTATCGAACGGTATTTTACAAAATGCGGAGGTGAATATATGGGTGTATTTGAGCAAAGACATCTGCATCCGGAATATATTATCCGGCACTTTGCCCTTGCCCAAAGACGAAGCTATTCTTCAAATAGAAATGGAACAAACCGATATACGGGTAAAAATTACAGCCACAGATATCAAACCCTGCAAGCTTTCCGACAAGGAATTTCAAATAGACAAAAGTTACAAGTACATCACTTTGGCTTTACTGCAAGAATATTTGAAATGGCTTCGTTAGGATACTTGTTCCGCATTCAAACCATATCCTTGCAACAACAATATGACAATTCAAAAAAAAATAGTACATTTGCAACGTTAATTTTAAATAGTTTCTGACATGAAAAAAATAATTTCAGTTATCGCTCTCTCCTTATGTTGTGTATTGATTGCCAACACAACAATGGCAGGAGGCAAAAAAACAAAAACCACTGTATTTCAAGGTGAAGTAAAATACGCCATTAAATACAGCGGAGATATTGACCCTCAAAAATTGGCTCAATTGCCCACAGAATCCACCTATAAAGTGATGGGAAACAAGCGCAAAACCACTATGAATGTAGGTTTTCCCCTTCACGTTATATACGATGGGGATGCTTGCAAACTCATACAGTTAATAGACTACCCCGGACAACAAATGGCAATAGTTAGAGAAAAAGCCTATTTTGACGAAGCCCGTGAAGGTGTAGTTTATTCCTATACTCCTACCAATGACACCAAAACCATTTGCGGCTATGTTTGCAACGGATACAAAATCACCGTTACCAACACCGAAGAAGAAGAAAGCAGAGAAGTAGGTGTAGCTTATACCTCTACCGAATTAGTGGCAGGCACTGCAGGTAACTTTTTTGAATTGCCGGGCTTGGACGGTTTCCCCATGTATATACAAACAACATCTGCCAATGGTGTTTCCTCTACTACTTCTGAAGTGACCGCCATTAATACCAAAGTAAAAATCAACCCTGCAGACTTTTTAATCCCTTCCTCTTTCAAAATTCTCACCGATGAAGAAATAGAGCAATTATTCGGTGGCGGAAATGGTGACGATGATGATTTTTAATGTTTTACACATTATATTAATAAACAAACACCTATGCATATAGGTGTTTTTTCTTTATTTTCACAAAACATGAACTTTATAGATACGCACACCCACATTTACGATGCGGCCTTTGATCAGGACAGGGACAGTGTTATTGCCGCATGCAAACAAGCAGGCGTTAACACATTATTGCTTCCCAATATCAATTGGGACAGCATTCCTGCCATGCTTCAGCTGTGCAGCACCTATCCCGGGATGTGCCATCCCATGCTGGGTTTGCACCCTTGTGACGTAAAAAGCGACTATAAAGAGGTATTGCAACGCATGTTTGCCTTGTTCGGCAAGCATCCGTTTATTGCAATAGGTGAAATAGGCATAGATTTGTATTGGGATACCTCCATGCTTGCCGAACAAAAAGAAGCTTTTGCCATGCAGGTGGATTTTGCCGTCCGGCACCAACTGCCCCTTGTCATTCACAAACGGCAATCTTATTACGAAGTTATAGACGTGCTGGAACAATTTAAAGGACAAAAGTTAAGAGGCATTTTTCATTGCTGGTCCGGAAGCATTGACCACGCACTGGCAGTTATTTCCATGGGATTTTATTTGGGAATTGGAGGAACTGTCACCTACAAAAGCAGTCATTTGGATGAGCTGCTGCCTCATATTGATTTACAGAATATAGTGCTGGAAACCGACAGTCCTTATCTCAGCCCGCACCCTTACAGGGGGCAAAGAAACCAAAGCAGCTATATCCCTGTTATAGCCAAAAAAATAGCAGAGATAAAACATACCGATATCCCTACCGTAGCGGATATCACCACAAAAAATGCCAAACAACTTTTCAAAATATAACATCAAAATGAAAACACCGCATATTTTAATACTTTACACCGGAGGAACCATAGGCATGCTGCAAGATGCCGAAACAGGAAGTTTGAAAGTGTTTGATTTCAAAAACATTTACGACCAAATTCCCCGTTTATCGTTTTACAATATCAAAGTGGACACATTTGCTTTCCAACACCCTATCGACTCCTCGGATATGAATCCGGGCGATTGGGCCGATATCGGCAATAAAATTATGGAATTTTACGACCAATACGACGGTTTTGTGGTATTGCACGGCACCGATACCATGGGATACACCGCATCGGCTCTCAGTTTTATGTTCAATCATCTGAACAAGCCCATCATACTCACGGGTTCACAATTGCCTTTGGGAATAGCCCGTACCGACGGCCGCAACAATATGATCAACTCCATTGAATTAGCGGCTGCATGCAATGAAGACGGAACTCCCATGATACCGGAAGTGTGTATTTGCTTTGAAAATAAATTATACAGAGGAAACCGCACTCACAAAAACCATGCGGAAAATTTCGATGCCTTTGCCTCCCCCAACTATCCCGTTTTGGCCCATGCGGGTGTGAGCATCAAATACAACAAAGAATATATCCGTAAAGCAGACAATCTGCCTGTAGAGTTATTCACCGATATGGACGCCAATATATCCATTTTGAAACTGTTTCCCGGCATTACCCCCAATGTGGTAAAATCGGTATTACAAGCCGAAGGGCTCAAAGGAGTGATATTGGAGACCTACGGGTCGGGCAATGCCTGCCAATCCCCCTGGTTTTTAAATTTGCTGAGAGAAGCGGTCAACAAAGGAATAGTGATAGTCAATGTCACCCAATGCAAAGGCGGCGGAAGCGTGGATTTGGGCAAATATGAAACCAGTTTGGAACTTCAAAAGATGGGCATCATCAGCGGTTACGACATTATTACCGAAAGTGCGGTGACAAAATTGATGTATCTTTTGGGTAAAGAAAAAAATATTGACAGGATTAAAATTTTATTTAACAAATCATTACGTGGAGAAATTTCCATCGGTTGAAATTTTTTTCAATTTTTTAGAGAATGCTATTATTTTTTTTTGTAATTTAGCGTTTTGAAAACAGGCCTATTTTAGGCTTATTGGAGAGGTGTCCGAGTGGTCGAAGGAGCACGCCTGGAAAGTGTGTAAACGCCGAAAGCGTTTCCAGGGTTCGAATCCCTGTCTCTCCGCCAAATTATTAAAAATATTATAAATAAAATTAATTATTTAACTTAAGACCTAAACATAGTATGAAAAAATTAGTCACAATTCTAGCCGTAGCTGGATTTTTAACTTTCGGATTAAACAATGTTGTAAAAGCACAAGATGCCGCTACAAATGCAACAAGCGAACAAACCCAAGTAGCCAATGATGAAAATGCAGCTCCTGCTGAAGCAACAGAAGCTGAAAACGCTATAGGTTTAGAAGAAGAAGTTGTTGTAGAAAAACCATTTCACCAAGTATTAAAAGACAAATTCATAGAAGGCGGTCCCGGCTGGATGACACCTATATTAATTATCCTTATTCTTGGTTTGGCTTTAGTAATAGAAAGAATTATCTATCTGAATTTATCCACCACCAATACCGACACTTTGCTCAAAGGCATAGAAGATGCCCTTGCCAAAAATGATGTTGAAGGAGCAAAAGAATTATGCCGTAACACCAGAGGTCCTGTTGCAAGCGTATTCTATCAGGGTTTGGACCGTTACAACGAAGGCATTGAAGAAATTGAAAAAGCCGTGGTATCCTATGGTAGCGTACAAACAGCCCGTTTGGAATCCAATATGTCATGGATAGGCTTCTGTATTGCAGTGGCACCTTCTTTGGGATTCTTGGGAACGGTTGTAGGTATGGTACAAGCTTTTGACGAAATAGAATCAGCCGGTGATATCAGCCCGACTATTGTTGCCGGCGGTATGAAAGTAGCTCTTATCACCACCGTTACCGGTTTGATTGTAGCTATTATTCTTCAAATATTCTATTCTTATTTAATATCTAAAATTGATAGTTTGGTTACCTCCATGGAAAATGCAACTATCAACTACATGGACATCATTGTTGCCAATAAAAGAAAATAATTAAATAATAATATTTAATTGACTAAAAATGGAAAAATTATTAAATAGAATAACAACAATTTCAGCTTTCGCTATAGCTGTAATTGCCAGCATATTTGTACTAGTTGCAGCTATGCATGGGAAAGAGTATTTGCTAGCGGGTGTGGAGAATCAACATTCGCTCAACATAGCTTTTTATATTACCTATTTTATGCTATTTATTATCGCTATAGCATTGATAGGCTTTACTATCGTTCAAATTGCCAGCGATAAGAACCGTATAAAAAGTACACTTATATTATTAGGTATAGTTGCCGTTATTACCGTTATCGCCTATTTCACCGCTTCCGGCGAGTTGAGCGATGTAGCTATTCGCTTAAACACCACAACAGGCATGTACAAATGGGCAGGTACCTTATTAAACATTGCTTACATCATGTTCTTTGGTGTATTTGCAGCATTGATAGGTTCAGTTGTTTATACCAAGATTAAAAAATAGTAAATAATTATGGCAAAAAAAACACCGGGACTAAACACTGGGTCAATGTCAGACATCTCCTTCTTATTGCTGACATTCTTCCTTCTTACCTCGTCTATCAATACAGACCAAGGTATCCAAAGAAGATTGCCTCCTCCATTAAGAGGTGATGAAAAGCCACCCAAAGTGAATGAACGCAATGTCCTTCAAATATTAGTAAATATGTACGATCAATTATTGGTCAACAATGAACCCATGAACAATGTTGAAGATTTAAAAGACCGTACTATAGAATTCATTACCAATCCTAATGATAATCCACACTTATCGGAAGTGGAATTGAAATATGTAGAAGAATTCGGGGCGGTAGCTCCCGTTTCCAAAGGCGTGATTTCTCTACAAAGCGACAGGGGAACATCGTACAAAACATATATCGATGTCCAAAACCAACTTACGGAAGCCTTTAACGAAATACGTAATGATTTTGCACAAAAGAACTACGGTAAATCATTCGACAACCTTACCGAAGCTCAGCGCAAAGCCGTACAAAAGGTAATTCCTATCAGTATTTCTGAAGCAGAACCATCAAATATAGGAGGGAAAAAATAATGTCAAGATTTAGAAAAGATGCAAAAAAATCAGTACCCGAATTGAATATGGGTTCTATGTCCGATATTATTTTTATGTTTCTATTCTTCTTTATGGTGATTACCACCATGAGAGAATCTACCTTATTTGTCAAAACGAATGTTCCTCCTGCTACAGCAGTGCAAAAATTGGATAAAAAATCTTTGGTGGCAAATATCAACATAGGTTCCCCCAATACACCGGAATTACGCAAAAAATTAGGACAGGAACCCCGTATACAACTTAACGACCAATTTGCAGAAGTATCTGATATAGTTGAGTTTGTAGAAACAGAAAAACAATCCAGAGATGAAGCAGAAAGAAATATGATGACATGGTCACTTAAAGTTGATAGAGATGTTCGCATGGGTATTGTTACCGATGTTAAACAGGAATTACGCAAAGCAAGTGCTTTTAAAGTAAATTACTCTACATCCAAACAAGCGAAACGATAAATCACTATCGGTTCCCGATTTCATTTTCAGGAATAAAAAACAAATGGCCGGTCAAGCATGATCAGCCATTTTTTTTATATCCGGATATCAGCCGGAAAAGCGGATATTTCCAGCAAAGATGACGACATTTGCAAATCCGGAAGCAAATGAACGGAATTTCATCCTCTTCTTTTTATCTTGCGGCTGTGCCAGCATCTGCGGACAATCATATTCTTACCGACATTTTTTTAACGATATTATGCACTATATCAAAAAAAAATAATACCTTTGTATTTTATGAAATATTCCGGCCTTGGAATAAAGGGTTTGTTATACACATTTTCTAATAAAAGATTGATATGATGTCATTTGAATTTGAAAAAGAAAAATTTATCGGCGAATGCTACACCTATGATGATGTATTGTTGGTTCCCGCTTACAGTGAAGTATTGCCCAAGGAAGTTAATTTATCCACCCATTTCACCCGCAATATTCGTTTAAACATTCCTATTGTTTCCGCGGGAATGGATACGGTTACCGAATCATTGCTGGCTATAGCCATAGCACAAGAAGGTGGAATAGGAGTTATACACAAAAACATGAGCATAGAGGAGCAAGCCACTGAAGTAATGAAAGTAAAACGTGCTGAAAACGGCATGATTATCAATCCTGTTATTATTAATATAGACGCCACTGTGGGTCAGGCCAATCAAATGATGAAAGAATACCATATAGGAGGTATTCCTGTAGTGGACAGCAATTTGAAATTAAAAGGAATTGTCACCAACCGAGATTTGCGTTTTGAACGGGACAATACCCGTCCTATCAAGGAAATCATGACCAAAGATGTGATTACGATCAGTGAATTCACCAATTTTGAACAAGCGGCGGAAATATTACAAGAGCATAAAATAGAAAAATTGCCGGTGGTAGATAAAGACTATCGTGTGGTAGGGCTTATCACCTATAAAGATATCATAAAAATAAAAGCACGGCCCAACGCCTGCAAAGACGATATGGGACGCTTACGCGTGGCTGCAGCCGTAGGCACCGCCAAAGACACCATGGAACGTGTGGATGCCTTGTATCGCGCAGGGGTGGATGCCATTGTATTGGATACAGCCCACGGCCATTCCAAAAACGTGATGGACAATGCAAAAATTATCAAACGGGATTATCCTTCATTGGATTTGGTAGTGGGCAATATAGCCACACCCGAAGCCGCTGTGGACTTGGCCAAATGCGGTGCCGATGCCGTAAAAGTAGGAATAGGTCCCGGCTCCATCTGCACCACCCGTATTATTGCAGGAGTAGGATTTCCACAATTGGCAGCAGTATATGGTGTTTCCAAAGCATTAAAAAACAGCGGAATCCCCATTATTGCCGACGGCGGCATACGCTATAGCGGCGATATAGTGAAAGCATTGGCCGCAGGAGCTTCTTCCATTATGGCCGGCTCCCTGTTGGCAGGCGTGGAAGAATCACCCGGCGAAGCCATCATATTTGAAGGCCGTAAATACAAAGCTTACAGAGGTATGGGCTCGCTGGATGCCATGCAAAAAGGCTCTAAAGACCGATACTTCCAAGATGAACAAGAGGATATTAAGAAATTGGTACCCGAAGGTATTGTGGGCCGCGTACCTTACAAAGGCACCCTTTCGGAAGTGATATACCAAATGATAGGCGGACTGCGCACCGGCATGGGCTATACAGGCAGCCATACTATTGCCGATTTGCAAAAAGCCCGTTTTGTAAAAGTAACCGGTGCCGGCGTGATTGAAAATCACCCGCATGATGTTACCATTACCCGCGAAGCTCCCAATTATTCCAGATAAATTATTAACATTCATTAAATAAGATAATATGAACAAAAATATATTTACACTACTGACAACATTATTTTTATCAGCCATAAGCTGTTCGGCATGGGCGCAAACCAATCAGGACCCCGTTGTTATTGTCATCAACAATGACTCCATAACCTTTTCCGAATTCAAAAACACTTATGCCAAAAATAATGACTTGAGCAAAGTAAGCCGCAACGATATAGACAACTATATCGACCTTTATATTAATTTCCGCCTCAAATACAAGCAAGCTCTGGATATGCAACTGGACACGATAGAACGCTTGCAAAACGAATTGGCGGGATATAGGGAACAAGCTGCCGGACAATATCTTACCGACAAAGATGTGGACGAAAAAATCATCAATGAAGCTCTGGACCGCATGCAATGGGATATACGATGCTCGCACATATTGAAAAAAGTGGACATGGATGCCTCCCCCGCAGACACATTGGCAGCCTACAACGCTATTATGAATATACGTAACCGCATACTCAAAGGAGAAGATTTTGCCACTGTAGCCCAAGCGGAATCGGATGACCCTTCTGCCAAAGACAAACTCTCCGCAGGAGGTAATGTGATTCAATATGGCAATCACGGGGATTTGGGCTATTTTACCGTGTTTGATATGATATATTCTTTTGAATGCGGAGCATATTCCACCCCGGTCGGTCAAATATCCATGCCTATCCGCAGCGAATTCGGCTATCATCTTATTTATGTACAAGACAAAAAACCGGCCTTGGGCAAACGGAAAGCAACGCAAATATTGTTACCCTTCAACCGTAATGTCAACCTCAACGAAGCAGAACGCATGGCTAACGCCAAACAAGTGGAAGAACAAATCAATAAAGCTTATGACGATTTGCAAAAAGGCATGAAGTTTGAAGACGCCCGCAAAAAATACATGGGAGAAGCCGTTTCCGCCAACGAACTGCCCCTGTTCGGATGCAATAGATTTGAAGGCGATTTTATAGCCCCCCTTTATGCATTGAAAAAAAATGAATATTCCAAACCCGTCAAAACCCTTTACGGATGGCATATCATTTTGGTTACCGAGGTGGTGCCCGTGGAAATAACCAAAGAAACCCGCGCTAACGTAAAAAGCAGAATTATGCGGGATATCCGCTCCAACAAAAGCAAAGAAGCCTTTGTGGAAAGAGTGAAAAAAGAAAACGGATTTCAAGAGATAAAACCCAAAAAAGGCACCAACCCGCCTGTTGAAGATTTCTACACCGCACTGGATTCCCATATTTTTGTCGGCACATACACTGCCGACATGGTGAGTCACCTGCAAAGAAATATGTTCGTTTTAGGCGGCAAAACATATACCCAAAAAGATTTTGCCCTCTATCTGGAAAAACATCCTTTCACCAATTTGGACTATTCCGAATTGAAAAATTTGGTTAACTATGCCTACAAACGTTTTATCGAACGTACAGCCACAGAATTGGAAAACAGTAAATTGGAAAGCAAATACCCCGCTTTTGCCAATCTTATGCAAGAATACAAAGAAGGGATATTGATATATGAACTCAGCGAAGAAAAAATATGGCGCAAATCGGAAAACGACAGCACAGGACTGGAAAAATTTTATGAAAGCGTAAAACACAAATATCTCTATCCCCTGCGTGTATCGGCCTTACGTATCAATTGCGTGGACGCCGCTACCGCCAATAAAGTGAACAAATATTTGGCTCAAAACAAGGATGTAGCCGCCATGAATAACAAATTCAACCATAAACACGTCACTATAGTGACGGATACGGTTATGCTGACAAAAGGAAAAGACAACAATATTATTGAACGCATCACCGACGGAAATCCGTCTTACATCGCTTGCGAAGATAATATATTTTACAAAACCATACAAATATTACAACCATCCCCAAAACCGCTGAAAGAAATTAAAGGCATTATCATTTCGGCATACCAAGACCAATTGGAACAAGAATGGATTAAAGAATTGCATGACAATGCCCGTATCTGGGTTGACCGTACAAGGATATACCAACTGATAAAATAAAATGAAGTTTCGCCTGTCCGCTTTGATTTTCGGTTTAGCATTGGCAAGTGTTGCATGTCACCGTTCTGACCCCATTGTGGTAAGAGTGTATGACAAAGAATTATCCCTATCGCAATTACAGGCCATGCTGCCTTCTTACAATAGCCAAGACAGCATAATGCTAAGCCAGCAACATATACAAGCATGGATACAAGAACAAGTGATGCTTCACGAAGCTGAACGCAGCCTTACTTCTCAAGAACAAGATTTTACAGAAGAGCTGAACGACTATCGCACTGCATTGATGATACATGCATTTGAAAATAAATATTTGGCCTCCCACGTCACCAAAGACATGATTTCCAATGAAGAAATAGAGCATTATTACAGAAGCCACCCCCAACAATTTCTCCTGCAACAAAATGCCATCAAATTGCATTTTATCAAATTCAACATGAATGCCGACAACATAGAAAAAGCACAAAAATTGTTCTTCAAAACACGTACCGTACAAGAAGAACAAACATTGGAAAACATCTGTATCAACGATGCCGAAAACTTTTATCTGCAAAACCGATGGATACTCTTTGACGACGTATTAAAAGAAATACCACTGAAAGATTATACCAAAGAGCGTTTTCAAAACAAAGAAACCAACCTCACACTCAACGATTCCGATTATTTGTATTTAGTTAGAATAATAGACTATAAAACAAGCGAAAACATTGCTCCGCTTTCTATAGTTCGCAATCAAATAACAGACATTCTCCTAAAAGAAAAACAAATAACCGCATTGGAACAACTTCATGCAAAAGCATTGGATAAAGCTAAAAATAATGGGGAAATAATTTACTAAACTCATGAAGATGAAAAAAATAATCTGTATCCTGATATTGGCAATCTCACCGATTCTCCCGTCATCGGCCCAAAACAATATGGTTATTGATGAAATCATAGCTACCGTAGGCGACCATATCATCACCCGCTCCGATTTGGAATATGCCATACAAGCCTACAAATATTCATCGGGATTTTATACTATGGACGTGGATAGCGGCACCATTTGCAGTATTTTAGAACAATTGCTGTTTCAAAAATTATTGGTACACCAAGCGGACTTGGATAGCGTGGTGATTACCGACCAGCAAGTGGAAGACCGTCTGGACTACAATCTTAAGGTACAACTAATGCGTACGGGCGGAGACATCAAGAAGCTGGAGGACTATTACGGGAAAAGCATTACGGAAATCAAAGCCGACTCCAGAGATCAATTGAAAGAAGATATGCTGGCCGAAGAAGCTCAACGTTCCATCACTTCCAATATCAAAGTAATCACTCAAGAGGTAAAAGATTATTTTAATAATATTCCCGAAGACAGTTTGCCCATTATCCCCACCGAATACGAGATTGCACATATTGTAAAAACACCTCAAATATCGGAAGCGGAAAAAATCAGTATCAAGGAAAAATTGGAGGAATTCCGTACCCGCGCCCTCAAGGGTGAAAATTTCAGCACCTTTGCCCGCATGTATTCCGAAGACCCCGGTAGCGCCGGAAAAGGCGGTGACATAGGATTCACTTCCCGTGGAGAACTGTATCCCGAATTTGAAGTTGCAGCCTATTCCCTCCGACCCGGTGAAATATCATCGGTGGTGGAAACAGAAGCCGGATACCATATCATCAAAATGCTCGAACGCCGTGGTGAAAGCATACACGTAGCCCATATACTCATCAAACCCAAACCCTCCGTAGAAGCCCTGATGGAAGCCAAAAACTATCTTGACAGCATCTACAATATATTGTCTCAAAACAATATAGCATTCTCCGAGGCCGCTCAACTCTACTCCGATGACCCCAGTAAAATAAGCGGAGGAAAAATTGTCAATCCCTATTCTTCCTCCCACGCTTTTATGGAAGAACAACTTATGGAATATGACAAAACTGCCATGTATGCCATAGAAAATATGAAAGAAGGACAATATTCCCGTCCTATGGCCACCATAACCGAAGCAGGCAACCAAGCCTATCATATAGTATGCCTCACCGCTAAAAGAGAAGCCCACGTAGCCAATATGATAGACGACTATGAAAAAATCAAAAATGCCGCTTTGGAAGATAAAAAACAAAAAACACTGCTTAAATGGATTAACAATAAAGTGAAATATACCCATATCCGTATTGCGGAAGAATTTAACAACTGCGGATTTTTAAACGATTGGGGTATCAAATAAATATCAAAAATATGATACAATACGCTTCAGATAAAGATGCTGTAGATGCATTCTGCGATAAATATCAGACATTACGCAACGAAATAAGTAAAGTAATTGTCGCTCAGGATGATGCTGTCAAAAAAATACTTATCACCATTTTTAGTCGCGGACATGTGCTTTTGATAGGCGTGCCCGGACTGGCAAAAACATTAATGATCACCACCATCGCTAAAGCGATAGGTTTGACATGCAACCGTATCCAATTCACCCCCGACCTCATGCCCAGTGATATCATGGGTACCGAAATATTGGATGAGAACAGAAAATTTAAATTTGTCAAAGGACCTATTTTTGCCAATATCATATTAGCCGATGAAATTAACAGAACACCGCCCAAAACACAATCCGCTTTGCTGGAAGCCATGCAGGAGCGCAGCGTATCCATGGCGGGAACCACCTACCGCTTGCCCGACCCATTCTTTGTATTGGCAACACAAAATCCTATAGAACAAGAAGGTACCTATCCTCTGCCGGAAGCCCAATTGGACCGGTTTATGTTCAACGTGTATCTGGACTATCCTTCTTTCAACGAAGAAGTGGACATTGTAAAAAGCACCATTAACGGAAAAATGGTTGAGCCGCAACAAGTTATGGAATTGGATGAAATTATTTATTTCCAACATTTACTGCAACGCATACCCGTTGCCGAAAATGTGTATCAATATGCGGTGAAACTGTCCTCATGCACCCGCCCCGATACCGACGGCGCACATGCTTGGGCTCACCAATATCTTGCATGGGGCGCAGGTCCCCGCTGCTCCCAAAACTTGGTGATAGCAGCCAAATGCCATGCCGTGCTTAACGGAAAATATTCTCCGGATATAGATGATATTAAAGCTATAGCACACAGTGTTATGGGACACCGTATAGTAAAAAATTACCGCGCTGAAGCCGACAATATTCATATCAACACCATTATCTCCCGCCTGATAGACGATATAAAATAATGCCCCTGCAAATATTTACATCCAAAAACGGGAAAAAAGAAATATTTGACCCTGTCCGCAAAAAACGCGTAGCCTTCACCCCTGAAGAATATGTAAGACAATGTATGATAGCATATCTGCTGCATACCCTTCAAGTGCCGCCGTTAGCCATATCGGTGGAAAAAAAAATCACCTACAACGGAATGACACGCCGTTTTGACATAGTAATATTTCACCAAGGAATATGCTGGGTACTGATAGAATGTAAAGCCCCTTCCGTAAGGCTGAATCCGGACACGCTTCTGCAAGCCTCTTCCTATAACAATATATTGCAGGCAAAATATATTGTATTAACCAACGGCAAGGAAAATATGGTTTTTAAAATACATAATCAAAACTATGAACCCTGCGATGAATTACCCGCTTTTAACGAGATGATTCGGACTTTATAAGCAAACGGCGGTACAACTGGGCCATATTTTGCACCAACTGACGGTAACCGTAACTGTCCAAAGCATATTGAGAGCCGTTTTGGGACAATTCCTGACGCAAGCCCTCATCTTCTACCAATGAGAGCGTCTTTTGCGCAAATTCCTCCACATTTTCACTCTCCACAAGCAATGCCGTATTACCTTCTTTCACTATATCCGCTACTCCGCCCACCCTGGTAGCCACTATCGGCTTGTTGGCAGCCTGAGCTTCTATCAAACTTCCGGGCGTGCCCTCATTCAGAGAAGTAAGAGCCACTATATCTATTCCCGCATACACCTCATCCACCTCTTTGATCCATGAAGTAAATATCACATCCACCTGCGGACATTCTCCCCCTTGCTGGGAATTATAATTGGCAAAGGTAAAATTTAACTGTCTGCACATGCTTTCTATATGCGCATGCTCTTCTCCATCTCCCACTATCAATAACCGGATTCTTTTGGTGGTGGCTGATTTCACCTTTTGCATGGCTTGCATAAATAAGGTGTGATTCTTGATGGGTGCCAAACGGCCCACTATCCCTATCACCACCTCATCGTCGGCAAAATTATAGCTTTTTCTAAACATCAGCCGCTTTTGCTCCTTATTCTCCACATATTTGGCCAAATCCAATCCCAAAGGGATGACTTGTATTTTCTCTTTGGAACAAATGCGATATTTTTCCACCAAATCATAACGCTGCTTATCGCTTAAGGCTATGATGGCCGTGGATATTTTTGCTAAAAAACGCTCCAAAAATTGATAGAAATTGGATTTGCTGGCATTAAAATACTTATCAAACACATGCCCGTGAAAAGTGTGCACTATCACCTTTACCCCACATCTGTAAGCAGCCATCCTGCCCAAAAAACCGGCCTTGGCGGCATGCGTGTGCACTATGTCCGGCTTATATTGTTTGATAATAGACCTGATTTCTTTATAGGCTTTAAAATCATTGAACCCTATAGAACGATGCATGGATTTTATCAGTATAGGATCCACCCCGTATTGTGCTGTTACATATTCTGACGTGCCTTCCTGCTCATCTTTGACTCCGCCTATCAACACAGCCTCAAAATCTTCCGGTAAAAACCGGGTAAGATATACCGCATAATATGTGGGACCGCCTAAATTAAACCGGTTTAATATGTGTAAAACTCTTATTTTGCGCTCTTGCATTCCTATTCTATAACACTTTTGTTCTTTAAAATCCCGTGTGCAAAATTACTCAATTTTCTCTATAAAAACAATAAAATGTCTTTCATTTTTTTTATACATTTGCATAAATATTTTTCAAACACAATATTCATGAATAACAAACGCTTTCATTACCTCTGCATTTGTGGTATAACTTGTTTAGTATCACTTTTTTTCTCATGCCGTAACACCGATACCGCCCCCGCTTTTGTGTTAACGGAAAAAAAAGTGCCTTGTGACATATCATGTCAGGAAAGTATCACTGACACCATTAATATTTTACCCCTGAACATGGTGAATGAAGTCATACGCTCACTCAAAAATTTTAAAGGAAGCCATTTTAAATTACCAAGCTCCATTCCCGATATATGGATTGCCGAATATAAATTGGAAGCATTTGCCGATTTTGATATATGGATTATCACCAATGACGGAGAACCCACCTATAAAATATTAGCCACCGTGTACGCCGACACCTCCGGCATTATTCAGGCCATACCCGTTGCTTACAATACAGCCAAAGAAATGCCCCGGTATATAGAAAGTGAATATTGGCAATGCCATATCGACGATATCTATAACATCACCGTAAGCAAAGAATATGAAATGCTGCACTCCCTGTCCGAAGACAGCACCACCAACCAATTCAACCGACACTCCAAAACAGAAGACCAATATGTTATAGAAGCTGACGGCTCTATCAGCTATATAGAAAAACCGACTTTCAATATAGATTATCAGGCCGTGATTCTATTTGCCGACACCTCCCGCATGGCTTTAAACAACGATGAAACATGGTTGTGGAATGCTATCAGTATGCACGAACATCTGGAACCTGTCAATATTATTTTTCAGGAATGCTACAATCAATTTGATAAAATATCCGTCAAAAATTATACAGGAGAAGAAGTGGACATACTGAATATCAGCGAAACAACCAACCGTTATCATATAGGATACCTCATATTGACCAATGAAACAGAACCTGTATATATTCCTTATGATACCCCGCAAAACAGTCTCCGGAAAATTATGCAAACATTGAACAGGGATATTCCGGAAGACTGGGAACTTGACTATTCACCTCAAAACTAATACGGAACGGTATAATGGAACAATGGGTCTTTCTATTTGCATATCTTCTTCTTTTTATTGTCATTTGCCATAAAAGCACATTCTTTGCATTCAAACACTTCGCTAAATATTGGGTATATATATTATTGGGGGTGCACATTCTGGCGGGTATAGGATTTTATGGCATATATCATTACCATTATCCGGCAGGCATGGATTCTGAAGCCTCTTTTAATTCAAGCACGCAATTGTTTGACAAGCTCTATTCCGAACCTACAACATTTGCCAAACTCATGCTTGGCTGCAACGATAGCATTACCACTCGGGAGGGGGTGGCTATCAATAAATCGTGGGTGAAACAATATGAATCCAACTTTATCAACGAAAACCGCACTGTCTTACGCCTTCATTCCGTGCTTAACGGCATTAGCGGACATCATTACAGCGTGCATTTATTGCTCATGGTTATACTTGCTTTTTGCGGAAGCTTCTTTTTGTTTCATTTTTTGGCTCCCGACAACAAACAAGAGGAAAAAGTATGCATTCTGGCATGTTTTCTCATTCCTTCGTGCTTGTTCTGGACATCCGGCGTGCTCAAAGAACCTTTGTTTTTCTTTTGTATGTCTTGTTATCTGTATTTTTTACAAAAGAACACCTCCCGAATTCATGTTGCCAATGTTATTTGGACCATATTGGCCATGGCGGGTATGATATGGACCAGAACATTTATGGCCTTTGTGCTGATTCCTTTAAGCTTTATTTATTTGTGGTGTGCATGGCGACCGCAACACAAAGCGCTCAAATACCTTTCCGCAATGGTGTTGGGAGGCGTTATTGCCATGTGTGTTCATATGGCTGCACCTCACTCAGCCTTAGATATAGTGAATAACATAGCCCATAAAAACAATCTTTTCATTAATATGGAAACCATTTTGTTTGACGGACCGGATATGAGTGTTCCCCATTTGAAAGCATCCTTCCCGAATCTTATTTACAATACGCCTTTTGCCTTGTATAACACATTGTTAATACCCTGCAAACTGAAATCGGCATTGCATATCGGCATATTTATGGAGAGCATCTTCTTCGGTTTGCTCCTGTTTTTATCGTTTTCCATGATCCTCTTCCATAAAATATCATTCAGCAACAAACAATGGCTGCTGCTGCTGTTTTGTATCATTATCTTTGTCATCATCGGGCTTACCACACCCAATCCCGGCGCCATATGCCGATACAGAAGCGTATTGCTGCCATTATGGTGTTATACGCTGTGCATGCCCTTATGCCGGAAATAAAAAGAAGCAGTTTTCCATAATAAAACCCCGAAAGTTTTTGTCCGGCTTTCGGGGTTCGTCACAATATTGTTTTCTATTATTCCTCTATTGCCGCTATACCCGGTAATATTTTACCTTCGCAATATTCCAACATGGCTCCGCCTGCGGTGGAAATATAACTGTATTTATCGGTAAGATGAAATTTATTGACTGCCGATACCGAATCACCGCCGCCCACTAAAGTGAACGCCCCTTTTTCTGTTGCTTTGGCTACGGCATCTGCCACCATGAATGTGCCTATACTGAAATTATCCATTTCAAACACACCCATCGGTCCGTTCCATAATATGGTGGCCGAATCCATAATCACTTTTCTATATAGTATGCATGTTTCCGGTCCCAAATCCATACCTTCCATGTCGTCGGGTATGTTCTTTACATCATAAACAGCCCTCATGGCGTCATTGCTGAATTTGTCGGCGGCTATTCTGTCGATAGTACAATACAATTTAACCCCCAAGTCTTTAGCCTTGTTCATAATATCTTTTGCCACCGGCAGCATATCATCTTCACACAACGATTTGCCTATATGGGCTCCCATTGCCTTTTGGAAGGTAAAATCCATACCACCGCCTATGATAAGATTGTCCACCTTGGTCATCAAATTGGTGATTACATTAATTTTACTGGATATTTTTGAACCGCCTATAATGGCCGTTACCGGACGTTGCGGATTTTGCATTACTCTGGTCAAGCTGTCTATTTCCTTTTCCATTTGATAACCGTACATTTTATCATCAGGAAAATATTGAGCAATTACAGCAGTGGAGGCATGTCTGCGATGAGCGGTGGAAAAAGCTTCGTTAACATATACGTCACCATACGATGCCAATGTTTTGGCAAAAGTTTCATCTCCCGCTTCCTCTTCACCGAAATAGCGTACATTCTCCAATAAAAGAACTTCGCCGGCTTGCAAAGCGCTGACCATTTGCTGCGTTTGCCCTCCTATACATTCCGGTGCAAACAATACGTTAACACCTTCCAACACCTGTTTTAAATACGGCAGCAAATGTTGTAAAGAAAATTGATATTCCTTGTTTTTGGGCCGGCCCAAATGTGTCATCAAAATCACACTGCCACCGTCGGAAAGTATTTTCTTTAACGTAGGTAGAGAAGCATCTATGCGCTTGGTATCCTGTATTTCATACTTTTCGTTCAACGGCACATTGTAATCGACTCTCACTAAGGCTTTTTTTCCTCTGAAATTATAATCTTTCAACTTTAGTTTAGCACACATATTATTTCTGTTTTTTTGGTTTCCATTTTATTAAAAGGGTATATCTTCCGAATTGTCATTGTTGCCTTTTGACGGAAGGGTGATTTTCTGCACATCCAATGTATCATTGGGCATATACTCCATATCGGTGAATTTAGCATGTTCGCCTATAAATCTTACCGTTATTTCTTCTTGTCTTCCGTGACGGTTTTTGGCTATTATCAACTTAGCCAGCCCCCGTGCCGGATCTCCGTTAGGAAAAGTTTCCAAATGATGTGCTTCCGGACGATAAATAAACATAACTATATCCGCATCTTGCTCTATTGAACCTGATTCACGCAAATCGGAAAGCTGAGGAATTTTATCTCCTCCTGCTCTTTGCTCAACATTACGGCTCAACTGCGACAAAGCTATTACCGGCACATCCAACTCCTTGGCCAAACTTTTGAGTGAACGGGAAATATTGGCCACCTCCTGCTCTCTGTTGGACCTGCCTTCTTTGCTGGCTGCCTGCATCAACTGCAGATAGTCTATTATAATACATTGCACATTGTACTGCTGCTTTAATCGTCGGCATTTAGACCGCAAATCGAAAATATTCAGCCCCGGCGTATCGTCTATAATCAGCGGTGCCTCAGACAATACTCCCAATGCCTCCTGCAGATGCTTCATTTCCGTATCGGTAAGCCTTGCTTTTTTTAATTTTTCCTGATCTATTTTACTTTCTCCTGAAGCCAACCGCATCACCAATTCCGCTGCCGACATCTCCAAAGAAAAAAATGCTACCGGATTTTTATTTTCCACAGCTATATTGCGAGCCATAGACAGCACAAAAGCGGTTTTACCCACACCCGGACGGGCGGCGATGATAATCAGATTAGAACCGTGCCATCCGCCTGTTACATCATCCAGCCCTTTAAAACCGGAAGGAATACCCTGAATATCACTTCCTTTAGAACGGGCTTCCTGCAACGACTCCATAAATTGCACCGCCAATTCCTGCATGGTTTTCTCGTTTTGCGAGCGCTGCTGCTCCATAATATTAAACAAGCCCGCTTCGGCTTCGTCCAGAATAGTGGTGGCATCTTTTACATTCTCATATGCCTGGGTTACCGTATCGGTAGATACCGATATCAATTCCCTCAGCATATATTTTTCAATTACCACATCGGCATAATAACCTATATACGCCGAAGATGACACATTATCGGTAAGCGAAGTCAAATAATAGGCTCCCCCCACTGCAGACAACATCTTGTTTTTTCTCAGTTGGGCCGTTACCGACAATAAGTCAATGGGATTATGCTCATTATAAATAGCCACCATGGCCTTGAATATTTCTTTATGGGCATTTTGATAAAACATCTCTGCTTTTAACCGGCCTATCACCTGCCCAGCTGCATTTTGCTCCAGCATCATGGCTCCGAGCAACGCCTCTTCGTAATCTCTGGCCTGAGGTTGAACTTTTCCCCGTAAATTAATATCCTGAACAGCTTCCGACGGATTGCTTTTTTGCTTTTTTCTACCGCTATTTTCTTCCATGTTCTACTTTTCTTTTAGCCAACATTGTATTTCATCCAATTGCAATGCGGGAATATTCAGTTTATTTTTCTTACGCAATCCGTTTAAGATATTCAACAATTTGGTATCGGAAGCTGCCTTCAAATCGGCAATGGTGTTAATACCGGCTTTGCGCACTACCGGTATCCATTCCGCAGGCACACCTTCGGCCGCAAAATCGGCGTCGGTAGCCGTTTCAGGCTGTTTTTCCGGCCGCATCTGCGGGAAAAACAATACATCTTGAATAGAAGGCTGATTGGTCATTATCATCACCAAACGGTCTATACCGATGCCCAAACCCGAAGTGGGAGGCATGCCGTATTCCATGGCACGCAAGAAATCTTGATCTATAAACATGGCCTCGTCATCACCTTTTTCACTTAAACGCAATTGTTCCTCAAAACGATAACGCTGGTCTATAGGATCGTTCAACTCGGAATAGGCATTGGCCAACTCTTTACCGTTGACCATTAATTCAAAACGTTCGGTGAGCTGTGCGTTATTACGGTGTCGCTTGCACAAAGGTGACATTTCTATAGGATAATCGGTGATAAAGGTAGGCTGAATATATTTCTTTTCACAATGTTCCCCGAATATTTCGTCTATAATCTTACCGGTGCCCATGGTGTCATCAACCTCTACGCCCAACTGCTTGGCAACGGTTCTCAATTGGCTTTCGTCCATCCCTTCTATATTGACACCTGTATGCTCCCTGATGGCATCCGTCATGGTGATACGCTTGAACGGACGTTTAAAATCTATTTTATTGTCCCCCACCTGCACTTGTGTGGTGCCATAAAGCGTAAGCGATATCTTTTCCAACAATTCCTCCAGGGAATTCATCATCCAATTATAATCCTTATAGGCTACATACACTTCCATACAGGTAAATTCCGGATTGTGCGTACGGTCCATGCCTTCATTGCGGAAATTACGGCTGAATTCATACACGCCGTCAAACCCTCCGACTATCAAACGCTTGAGATACAATTCATTGGCTATTCGCAAATAGAGCGGAATATTTAACGCATTGTGATGAGTAATAAAAGGACGGGCTGCCGCTCCTCCCGGTATAGACTGCAAAACAGGCGTTTCCACTTCCAAATAGCCCTTTGAATTGTAATACTCCCTTATGGTGTTGATGATTTTTGTACGACGTACAAAAATATCCTTCACTTCAGGATTGACTATCAAATCCAGATAACGCATGCGATAACGTTGTTCAGGATCGGTAAATGCATCATATACTTTGCCATCCGCCTGCTTTACTATCGGCAAGGGCCTCAACGACTTTGACAGCAGGGTAAACTCTTGGACATGTATGGTGATTTCCCCCATTTGAGTAATAAAAACAAAACCCTTCACCCCGATGATATCACCCAAATCCAATTTTTTATATATGCTGTTATATAAAGTTTTATCTTCCCCCGGGCACAAATCATCTCTACGGGCATACAACTGTATTCTGCCTGTGGCATCCTGCAGCTCGTAAAACGAAGCGGCACCCATAATGCGCTGGCTCATAATACGCCCCGCTATGCTCACCTGCTGAAATAAGGTGTTATCTTCAGGATATTGTTCCAATATTTCTTTAGCCGTAGCATTCACTATATACTCCGCTGCAGGATATGCATTAATACCCAAGCGCTCGAATTCTTTCAGCTTTTCTCTCCTAACAACTTCTTGTTCACTTAATTCCATCTTATCTATACAATCTTATTATGCCTACTCTTTGCAGTTTTCGGCTTCCCTTTGTTTGACAAATAAAGGGGTACCCCCTTTATTTACCGTTTTTTTCACCTATGAACCTATTGGCTCCTCCCTGCCTTATCACAAAGCACGGGAATGGGGAATAGTAAGGCAAAAAAAACATAACATATTTTTATACAAATATTTAAAACGGATTTTCACCCATTGATTCTTCTTTGCAAAGTTAGCACTATTTTTGCTCACTTGCACTAAAAAAACATCATTTTGTCAAAAAATATTTTTCATCATTAATGTTGATAAATGTGTGAATAAAATATCAGCGCTTGCAATGTCCGGACAACAACGAAGCTGACACCCGGAAAAAAATATACCCGTAAAAAATGCTACCTTTGCAAAAAAATACATTATGCTACCGATGTACAACGACAATATGTTTTCTTACCATCGCCGCCACACATGGGAAACCAAGGCGGGAGACGTGGGGATAGGCGGAGCCAATCCCATACGCATACAATCCATGACCAATGTCAACACCATGGACACACAATCGTGTGTGGAACAATGTATCAGAATGATAAATGCCGGCAGCGAGCTGGTACGCATCACCACTCCCGGCATTGCGGAAGCCGAAAATTTGAAAAAAATACAACACGGGCTCCGGCAACAAGGATACCGCGTTCCGCTGATAGCCGACGTGCATTTCAACCCCAGGGTGGCGGAAGTGGCGGCCCGGATAGTGGAAAAAGTGCGTATCAACCCGGGCAATTATGTGGATAAAAAACAATTTCGGCAACTTCATTATACCGACCGGGAATATGCTTTGGAAATAGAACGCATTGCCGACAGACTGGTGCCTTTGCTCAAAATCTGCCAAGCCAACGGAACCGCCATACGCATAGGCACCAATCATGGTTCTTTGTGCGACAGAATTGTCAGCCGCTACGGCAACACCCCTTTAGGCATGGCCATATCCGCCATGGAATTTGTCAGCATCTGCAACGATTTCGGGTTTAACAATCTGGTGTTGTCGATGAAATCCAGCGACACCCGCATTATGGTGCAATCGGTTCGCCATTTGGTGCGCATGCTTAACGAAAAGAAATGGTATTATCCTCTGCATTTGGGCGTTACCGAAGCCGGAGACGGCGAATACGGACGTATTAAATCGGCGGCAGGTATAGCCTGTCTGTTGCAAGACGGCATAGGCGACACCATACGCGTTTCGCTCACCGAAAAACCCGAAAACGAGTTGCCATTTGCCGATATACTGGCACATCTTAACGATAACACACCTTCTGCAAGCAAGACAGCAACTGCAACTATTCATTATAATCCTTATCAATATCAAAAAAGAAATACCCAAGCCTGTGGAAAAATAGGCGGTGACCATCGTCCTGTTATTGTGAGCGAAGATGAACATATTCAAGACTGTGACCTGCATCCGCAAGAGCTGCCTGCAACAGATATCATCATAGCGGAAGACAAAGACAACAATATAACAGCTTTGCGGACTTTGGCCGATACCGGTGAAAAACCCTTACTATTGAAAAAGACCTATACCGAAACTGACTGGGAAAAATTTTATGCCCATGCAACGGCGGATGTTGCCGTATTGGGTATGGACGGATTATTGGACGGAATATGGATACAAAATCCGCATTTTCCCTCTCAACGCATTTACGAATTGTGTCTTAATATATTGCAAGCCTGCGGTTTAAGATACAGCCGTGCGGAATTTATTTCCTGCCCCTCCTGCGGACGCACACAATATGCGATAGAACAAGTGGTATCGCAAGTGAAAACCGCCACCGCACACTTGTGCGGTCTCAAAATCGGCATTATGGGCTGTATAGTAAACGGTCCCGGCGAAATGGCCGATGCAGACTTCGGAGTGGTAGGCTCCGGACGCGAAACGGTAACCCTTTACAAAGGACAAACACCCGTTGAACGGAACATTCCGCAGGAGCACGCCGCGGAAGCATTGGTACGCCTGATAAAAGCCGAAGGAAAATGGACAGAGCAGGCTTAAGGACTAAAAGCCGAAATTGAATCCTGCCATAAAAGCAATGGGAAGACCGGTTGTCTTCTGCATATACGGCGGATTGTACTTTTCCACCAAACCGTCTTCTCCCGCCGTTTTGTACCAATAGGCATGGGCATATATGAAATTATTGTTCATAAATTCCCATTCTGTCTGCAAGGAAACTATATGATTGTAAAATATCACATTTTCCATGCATGGCAATCCCCATGGCTCACCGACACCGTAGCGGTAGTCGGTTCCCTTGCGCATATAGGTGTAAGAGGCGCTTAAATGCAAGCGTTGTACGGGACGGTATGCCAATTCGGCATAAATTTCGTCGGCATTGCTGCCCAAATAATGACCTAGGCACACATCTCCGGAAGCAAAAGTGACAGACGGCATAAAATGTTGATATACATTGGGATGAGTGCGGGTGTATTCCAATTTTAACGAAAACGTTTTGGGAAGGCCGCTGAAACAGGCTCCCACTTTGGTGCTGATATAATTAGATTGTTTTTGCTTGTCAAACATGCGGGTAAACGACAATTCATCTATAAACACGGATGCATACAGATGCAGATATTTGACATTGCGACTGCTGATGTCGAAAAACATCTGCGTGTTGTGTCCTGCCGTGTTGGAAGTGGCATTGTAGTTGTCATCCACTCCTTTGAAGAACAAAAACGGCACCACATATTGCAATTGGAAGCCCATATCGCTATAAACTATGGAATTGCCGATATTGATATATAAATGTTTTACCGGACGGAATGTCAGCATATTGGCGGCTATCAATTTGCTTCGCATCACTTCCCGCCTGTTCCCGTTGATGGATACATACGAGGCGGCACTGTCAACGAGGTTGGAGGCCAGCCATCCGTTAAAATAGTTGTATTCAAACCATTCCACCGGAGACAATCGCAATTTAATCATCACATAGGGCAAGGTGCGTCCGGAAAGTATATTGGAGCCGTGACAGGCATTGCCCCATGCGATATTGTCTTTTATCAAACCCAAAGAGCCCCATTTCCATGAAAAAGTGATGCCTCCCCGCACATTGAAATAGTCGGTGTTGGTGGTTTGTCCTTTTAATATGGCACCTTGCATCTGTGTCAATTTTTCGGGCGTGCTCATCGGTTGGGACTGTGAATTGTCGGTGAAATTGGCATAAAAGCCGATATGCTTGCCTATATATCCCACCATTTCGCCTCCGCCCCAATAGCGGTACATTCTTTGCTCCTTTTGTTTGCCAGCCACATAATATTCTATGCCCCATATCGGTTTTACCGACAACTTGAACCATTTGTTGTTATAATATACTCCCAAGGGATACAGACACAAATTCACATGCCCGTTGTTTTTGAAGGCATTGATTTTATAGGCTGATTTGTCTGCATCGCGCTCCAAATTGAATTCCAACAGGTGAAATGCCAATTCCTGCCTTTGCACTTTGTTGAGTTGCTCTTCCTGGGCTTGGACTTCCTGCAGCTTTTCTGCAACAAAGGCTCTGCTATAGGGCTTTATGGCTGTGTTGATGTCTATAAGGTGCAAACTTGCCATTTCATCCAAAAAGGCATACACACTTTTATGTGATATATGCAAAGGGTTTTCCTGGGCATGAACCGCAAATGCCACAACCGATAACATCACTATACCTGCTATTTTATATATAATACTCTGTTTCAAAGTTTTCATCTTTCCACCAAGCTGATTGTGCATGACTATTGTAAAATACAAAAGTACTAAATAAATGTGAAATATAAACATTTGCAAGGAATAAATTTTTATTCCCTAAATTCAACAAATAAATGCAACTTTTGATAACAACAATTTTTTTGCAAAAAGTAATAAAAAAATGATATAAAAACCCAACAAAGTCAATTTGTTGAAAAAAATATCTGTAAGGACGTGCCATGGTGTGTCACCATGTAAGGACGATGTGTACATCGTCCCAATAGGAATACGGTGCAAGCATTATCCTTACAAATATCGGATATTAATAAAAAAAAATGAAAAAACAATATCCACGCTTTCCTGTCATGAATCTGATTAATATTTGATACGGAAATAATCCATCATTGCCTTGAAATTGTCTTGTGCGGTCAGGCAGGTGTCGTGCAGGTAGCCGTCAATACGTCCCCAGTTTTGCAGTCCACGGTAATAGAATAGTCGCAAATCTTCTGTGATGATAAAAGGCACAATGCCACTTCGTAGGCACTGCCAGAGTATCAAAAGCCTTCCGATGCGTCCGTTACCGTCTTGAAAGGGATGGATACGCTCAAACCGCACGTGAAAATCCAGAATATCCATGAAGGTGGGTCCGGCAATGGCGTTATAGGCTGCAAGCAGGCTTTTCATCTGTTTATGCACCTCTTCCGGTTGTGCTGTTTCCTCACCGCCGACCTCGTTCGCCAGTTTTTTGTAACCGCCGGTTACGAACCAGGACTTCCGGCTGTCCGAAGTGTTGGTTTTCAGCATAAGGTGCAGTTGTTTGATGTGCGCTTCGGTGATTTTCTCCGTAGCATGGCCAATCACGTAGTCAATACAGCGGAAATGGTTGACCGTTTCCATGATGTCATCAATGCGTGTATTTTTGGCTGTTCTGCCAAGCGTGTTGGTCTCAAAAATGAATCGGGTCTGTTCTTTGGTCAGCCGGCTGCCTTCAATGTGGTTTGAACTATAGGTAAGTTCAATCTGCAGGCGATGATATATACCTCCTTTCAGTTTGCCTTCCATTTCTTCGCGCAGGCGTGCCAGCAGGGGGGATATTTTTGGTTTTCCTTTTTTGGGAAGTTCGGCATCGGCTGGAATGTTCCATGTTTTTCCTGTAAGGAAGGCTCCGTCCAGTTTTCCTGTGGCACAGTAATGCCGCACGGTACGTTCTCTTACACCCTGTTTTTCAGCATATTCTCTGACTGAAACATATTCTTTCATGTTATCGGCAAGTTTTGTATGAATCCGGCTGCAAAGATAGCACTTTTTGCCGATACCGGCAAGATTCCATAAGAAAAAAATTCTCCATTCTATTCGAGAAAAGTTGTATTTTTACATTTTCTTTTGAATAAAACGAAATGACCTATCTTGTTTTTTGTCGATAGCAGCAAATATTTTTCGCGAAAAAATTGCATCATAGTATAATATCCACACATTTTCTGCGTTATTTACATAGTAACAATCAAATTTCCCCAACCATGTACAAAGGAAAAAGCACCTGCAGAGAGTTGAAGCGTATCCGCAAGATGATAGCGGAGCAGAACAATATCCCGTTGGAGGATTCGGAATGCCATTACGAAGGTGACTGTGCCGGCACCTGCCCGAAATGCGATGCGGAAGTCCGCTTTTTGGAGAACGCGCTGCGAAAAAGCAAGCAATTAGGGAAGGTGGTTACGCTCTCCGGTGCTGCCTTGGCCTTTTCCGCCTGTGGCAACCAGACTCAAGTGAAAACGAATATGGAAACAACGGCAGATAACATTGCTGTGGTTTATGAGAATTGTTCCGACACCGAAGCAGTTGATAGTTCTTCTTCTATTTTAACAAAATACCCGGATAGTATTGTGACAACAGAATTGGTTAGTGATGTGGGTTTAATTATTGACACATCTGATGAATGGTTTGAAGAAGGAGAGATAATAGAAATAAAAGAAGAAACCAAAGAAGATGTTGGAGAATAAGAATAATGGTAGGTGTGGAACAGCAGACGGAAATAGCAGCGGCGTTCATCGGGGTGGCACGGCACCGCTTGAGACGGGACGGAAAAGGGGTGACTACACTGGCGGCTTTCCACGGTTGCTCGTTGCACTGCAAATACTGCCTCAATCCCGCCTGCCTGGACAGCAAAAGGGCCTTTCCGCAATACACACCCCAACAATTATACGACAAAATCTCCATTGACAATCTCTATTTTTTAGCAACAGGCGGCGGTGTCTGTTTTGGCGGCGGCGAACCGCTGTTGCATGCCGATTTCATCTGCCGGTTCAGGGAAATTTGCGTTGAAGATTGGAAAATCACCCTTGAAACCGCGTTGAACGTGCCGTTGGAAAATCTAAAGGCGGCTGCAGCGGTGAGCGATGCCTTTATCGTGGACATCAAAGATTGCAACAGAGTTATTTACCGGTCATATACCGGAAAATCCAACCGCTTGCCGCTCTCAAATTTGGAA
This sequence comes from Bacteroidales bacterium, assembly GCA_017616775.1. Classification (GTDB taxonomy): domain Bacteria; phylum Bacteroidota; class Bacteroidia; order Bacteroidales; family WCHB1-69; genus UBA1205. The sequence continues at coordinate 14,383 of JAFZXM010000036.1, read as the reverse complement.
TGGCTGCTTCAGAATGCAGGAGCGGAAAGGGTTACAGTACGTGTGCCGCTGATTCCGGATTTCAATACCGAAGATGACAGGCAGCGTAGCGTAAAGCAACTGCAATCAATGGGCGTGAAGCAGCTGGATTTGTTCACCTACAAGGTAAGTAGGTGACAAGCTGGAGGACAATGAATGGGGCTGTCATCCATGAAAGCAGGCCGAAAAAATCAGAGCAAACTATATAAAGGCACTTGACAAAGAAATTTGAGGTCAGTCCCTATGGGCGATAATCCCTTTAAAAGGCAATATCTGTAAGGACGTGCCATGGTGTGTCCCCACAATATCATGGCGAGTTTCCACCACAGGTGGCTTCGACAAGCTCAGCCTCCCATGTAAGGACGATGCAAGTATTATCCACACAAATATCCGAATATTAATAAAAAAAATACTATCTTTGCCGCATGAAAAAAATAGGGATTACCGGATATATGGGTAGTGGCAAAACCACGGCTTGCGGCATATTCGAGCATTTGGGTGTCAGCGTATATTATAGCGACATTGAGGCCAAGGCGGCATATCAGGATAAAGACATACAGGAACGGGTATCGGAAATAGCGGGAGCCCCCATTTGTCATCACGGCATTCTCAACACCGGTCTGTTGGCGGATATTATTTTCCGTCAGCCGGACAAATCAGCCCTTATCAACGGAATCGTCCACCCCTATGTGTGGAATCATTTTCTGCAGTGGTGCGGACAGCAAAACAGCGCATATATCCTGTTTGAATCCGCTCTGCTGTTCCAAACGGAACTTTTTGCCCGTTTTGACGATATCATCCTCATCAACACTCCGTTGCAGGAGCTTTATGCACGCATTCAATACCGGAACGGATGGTCAGAGGAAGAAATATCCCGCCGTTTGCAGCAGCAGAATATCTCACCGCAAGCCGTCCGGCAATGCAAATATATTGTAAACAATGCGGAAAATGAACTGATGCTGCCGCAAATATTGGATATTCATGAGGCCATTCTTTCCTCATGAGAAAAAATATTGAAAATTCATACGGCACTTGCTCAAAGAATAAAAAAAAATGATACCTTTGCCAATAGAAACAACTTATTGATAAAATTAACAAGTTGTTGACAAACAAGCAATTAATAACATTAAAAAGATTCATAGATGAAAGTTTTAGAAAATTTAAAGTACACGCAAGACGACGAATGGATAAGAGTGGACGGTGATGTTGCATACGTAGGTATCACTGACTATGCTCAACATGAATTAGGTGATATAGTATTTGTAGATGTTACCAGCGAAGGCAGTTCATTGGATAAAGAAGAAGTTTTCGGTTCCATTGAAGCTGTTAAAACGGTAGCTGACTTACTCATGCCCGTAGCCGGTGAAGTATTGGAATTCAATGCTGAATTGGAAGCCAATCCTGCTTTAATCAACACCAATCCGTACGATGAAGGATGGATTATCAAAATGAAAATAAATAATCCTGCAGACGTAAACGAACTTTTGACCGCAGCTCAATACAGCGAAAAAATAGGTTTGTAAATCGATGATGCAAGTATAAAAAATAGGGAGTTTGCGCTCCCTATTTTTATTATGATTTCATGAAAACTTTTGTCAAACAATATAAATATTCACTTTTATGCTTTGCAGGCATATTCATACTCATGGCTATTCCGGGCACCATGATACCTCCTGTTCCTGATTTTAGGGATTGGCTGCAATGGGATAAAATAAGTCATCTGTTGTTTTTCGGAGGTTTAAGCTATGCCATGCTTTACGACAGATACCGATTAAAAGCCACAGCCCCTGCCATTGCCGCATATCTTGTCATCTTTCTTATAGGCACTGCATACGGTGCCTTCACCGAATGGTTTCAACATTTGCCTTTTGTAAAACGCGACGGCAATTATTTCGACTGGTGCGCAGACATCACGGGCATTGCTTTGGGCATGCTGTTATTCCGCTTGCTATTCAAAAGAAAGAAGAGCAATTAAACTATTTTCCAACGGCTATTCGCCGGATTTGCTGTTAGCCACCACTCCCAATTTGGCTAAAATGGCATCATTGATATCATATTTGCTGTCGGCATACACTATGGTTAAATCACCGGCCTTGTCAAATACAAAAGCATAAGCTCTTTCTCTTGCATATTCTTCTATAGCGGTAAAAACTCTGTCTTGTATGGGTTTAATGAGTTCTTCACGTTTTTTGTACAAGTCGCCGTCGGTGCCAAAACGTTTTCTCTGCAATTCTTTGGCATCGTTTTCCGCATTGATGATTTCATTTTGACGTTTTACCTTTGCATCTTCCGGCAACAGCACTGCATCTTGCTGATATTTGCGATACATCTCGTCTATTTCTTTGAATTTGGCTTCAATTTCTTTTTGCCAACTTACACTCAAACGGTCCAATTCTGCCTGTGCTTCCACATAGCTGGGCATATTACTCAAAATATACTCTGAATCTATATATGCATATTTTTGAGCGAATAAAGCAACAGAACAAACCAACATGAACAATGGTACTAAAAATAATTTTTTCATCATACTATCTTTATTTAAATGATTAATCAATTGAACGACCTATTGAAAAATGGAATTGGGATTTATTGGCATCTTTATTTCCGGGTACGGGGTCAAATCCATAGCCCCAATCCAATCCCAACAAACCGAACATAGGTAAAAATACTCTCACACCTACGCCGGCAGAACGGTATAATTTAAACGGCTGATATGTTGAAAACGATTCCCAGCAATTACCTGCCTCCATAAATCCCAACAAATAAATGGTGGCTGACGGATTCAGCGTGATGGGATAGCGCAATTCCAAAGTGAACTTTTGATAAATGGCTCCGCCTCCATCCGGTGCCAACGATTCATCGGTATATCCCCTCATACTTACTATTTCACGGCTGTCGTACATATATCCTGTTGTCATACCGCTTCCTCCCAAATAAAATCTTTCGAAAGGAGTAATTCCCACCCGTTTGTTATATGCACCCAAAACGCCGAATTTGGCTCTTACACTCAACACCAAATTCTCCACTATATTCACATATTGTGCTATATTAAATTTCCATTTGTGATACTCCAACCATTTATATTTTTCCGCATCGGACAAATCGCTGTAATTCTTTCTGTTCATCAAGGAATAAGGTGGTGTCAGCTGCACGCTGAACAACATTTCCGAACCCGTGCGGGGATAAATAGGCGCATCTACAGAATTACGGCCTAAAGTAAACGTGTAACTGATGGCATTGCACCGTCCTGAATCCAATATAAAATAGGAATAGTTTCTCACATAATATTGCTGATAAGAAAGCATATTGGACATGTAAAAATAATCATCCGGCAATTTCAACCGGTGCGATTCGCCCAAAGACACCTGTGTGATATCAAAACGATAATATTTTGAATCGGTGGAGGACACTCCATAACTGGCTATACGGTTATGCGACACCCCAAAGGTAAGCGCTATAGGCTTTTTACCTCCCACCCACGGCTCGGTAAAACTGAAAGCATAATATTGTGAATAATTGGAATACACCTGCACTCTGAACGATACGCTTTGTCCATCGCCGCTCGGAATGGGTGTCCATGCATCTTTTTTAAACAATTTTCTTGTGGAAAAATTATTGAATGACAAGCCCACAGAACCATAAAACACATTTGAACCCCATCCGACAGACAATTCCAATTGATCGGAAGTGGACTCTTCCACCACATATTCCAAATCTACCGTGCCGCTTTTTTCATCCGCCTTGGGTATTACATTCATATTTTCCTGATTGAAATATCCCAAAGAAAGCAACTGCCGTTGCGAACGGATAATATCCGAACGGGAAAACACATTGCCGGGCACTGTTGCCAACTCCCGCAATATGACATTATCGGAAGTACGGGTGTTGCCTGATATGGTCACCTTATTAATACGGGCCTGTATTCCTTCCCGTATTCTTATTTCCACGTCCACCGAATCGTTCTCCACCAATATCTCCACCGGCAAAGCATAATAAAACAAATATCCGTCGTCCAAATAAAGAGAACTGACATCTGCATTGTCCTGTCCCATGTTGAGATTCTGCTCCAAAAGAGAAGTATTATATACATCCCCTTTACTGATAGCTAAAATTTTAGACAAAAGCTCGGAAGAATATTTGGTATTGCCTACCCAGGTAATATTACGGAAATAATATTTTTTCCCTTCTTCCACCTCTATATCTATATTCATCTCCCTATTGTTGACAAGATACACACTATCTCTTTTGATATACGCGTCTCTATAGCCCAGTTCATTCATTCTCTTCACCAAGGCTATTTTATCGTCTTCATATTTCTGCTCGTCGAATTTGGAAGCTTTGAAGCGGAAACGAACTCTATCGGAATTATATTGCTTGAATAATTGGAACAAATCCTTGCCTTTGTATTTATCATGGTTCCTAAAGAAATCCACTACAGCGGTATCCCATTTTTCCAACGGTTGGAACAAAAATTTGGTCTTGGTTTCTTTCATAGCCATACGCAAAGTGGATGATTCCAACTGCTGCGTACCGCTGATATTGATAGTGCCCACTTTAACTTTTTTTCCTTTGTCCACTTCTATGGTAAGCACCACAAAATTATTATTAATGGTATCCGTTTCTTCTGTAATTTTAGTGCTGGCATGATAAAAACCTTTTTCTTTATAATAGTCGGTAATCACATTGTTAACCACTATTTTGGTATTCTCATTAACAACCTTTCCCTGCACCAAATTGATTTTTTTCTCAAATTCTTCTATATCACTTTTTTTAACACCTTTGTATATAAAAGAACTCAAGCGGGGCATTTCCTCCAGATAGATATCCAAAAATATGACATTCCCTTCTATTTTGGAAGCGGATATTTTAATATTATCTTTATACAGGCCCATGGAAGAAAGGCGCTGTATGGTTTTTCTGATTTTATCGCCCGGTATTTTAATTTTATCGCCTACGGCAAAATTCAAAGTGCGCAAGTCACATCTGCCCGTCCCGCTGAAAGTAATACCTCCTATTTCATATTCTTGGGGAGTAAGATAGTTCAACGACATGTTTGTTTCTCCGCCCAATGTAACCTGAGATTGCAATTGACCCAAAACAAACATGCATATTGCCGTCAGAACTATTTTTATCTTTCGCATTCTATTATTTTATATAAAATATAACGTCAACTTTACAGTTTTATTATATATAATCACAATTGTTCGCTCGTTTTTCCGAATCGGCGTTCTCTTTTTTGATAATCGGACACTGCCTCAAACAATTGCTCCTTGTTAAAATCCGGCCAAAAACAATCGGTAAAATACAATTCCGTATAAGCTATTTGCCACAACAAATAATTGCTTATTCTATATTCCCCGCTTGTACGTATCAACAAATCGGGATCCGGAATGTCACGCGTGAGCAAATGCTGCGACACCGTCTGCTCGTCTATATCATCAATATGGTATTTTCCGGCTTGCACATCTTCGGCAATACACTTTGCGGCATTGGCTATTTCCCATCGGGCACTGTAACTGATTGCCACCAATAAAGTTAAACTTGTATTTTGCATGGTTTGTTCCTCCATGACACGAATACTGTTTTGGCAATCTTTATTCAGCATAGCCAAATTACCTATAGCTCTGAATCTGATATTATGCTTTTGCAAGGTAGGCAATTCCAATTTGCATGTTTTGACAAACAAATTCATCAAACCGCTCACTTCACTTTCGGTGCGGTTCCAATTTTCTATGGAAAAAGCATATACGGTAAGATATTTTATTCCCAATTCCAATGCACCTTCCAAAGTGTTACGCAATGCGGCAGCCCCTTGCTGGTGCCCTATCAAACGATCTTTGTTACGCAATTTTGCCCATCTGCCGTTACCATCCATTATTACAGCCACATGCTGCGGTATAGGATATTTTTTAATTTCAGCAATTGACACCATTGCGTTTGATTATAAAAAATGCTTTATCGTCTTTTGGGTAAACCTTTGGATTTTCCTGATTTTAACGGGGAAGAACAATCATTAATCATATCCGATATTTTGAATGTAAAATTCAAAACGGCAAAGGAATACCAATCTTTAGCTTTGCTGGTGCCACGGGCTGAACCGGCTTTATGATAATCGGGAACCACCTCTCCGTCTTCGTTGGTGGTGGTGGATAAAGTTCTGTCGGATAAATCGGCTAACAACTGGGAACGGTATTCTATCAAGAAATCCCTGTCGACGTAATTACCGCTCACATCATCTATGTAATCGGTGAAAGTCAATCTAAATCCCCATTCCAAGCCTATAGAATAATATTGTAAGAAATTCACTCTGAAACCTAATCCGAAAGGAATGGCAAAATTCGTTAACGAATATCTTTTCTGATAATATTCATTTCCATTGGCATCGGTTTTATTCAAGCCCTGGCCTTCGGTGCCCAGTGCTTGCAAATCGTACCATGTGCCATTCATTTCGGCTTGCGGATTGAAGGCAAAACCGGCGATTCCCGCAAACAGATAGGGAGTGCAGCAATTTTTACCTTTTTCATTATACAAACGCAAAAAGTTCAATTCCACCTGTGCGGATAACTCGCACAAAGGGGAACGAAAACTCAAATTGCGTTCCGTATTGCCATGATCGGCATCACTGGCATACAATGAGCCGAACAAAGCAGACGCTTTAACGGCAAAACGCGGATTAATATTGTAACGATACATTATACCGCCTGCCGCTCTGGAACCTTTAAACACTCCTTTGGGATTTAAATCTCCCATATAAAACGATACACCCCCGCATACCCCTATTTCGGAAGATTGAGACTTCACGGCCGGCATTGCCAGCAATAGTACTGCCACTATTAAAGCATATCGTTTCTTCATAACAGTATTTATTTGGTTGAACGAATATTCTATTTAAATGAGTTTCTCAAAGGATTCTTCTTTCCTTGCATTACGTAGCAAAAACCTAACTGAACAAAGAAATAAGCATCATTTTTCAATGCATTGCCGCGTATTTGTCCGGGAGTTAAAGATGCATCCAAACGGGTGCCGTCGGCAAAATATTTGGCACGGTCCGCTTTTTCCGCATCGTTGGTTTCTGCCAATACGGCATCATAGATAGCATCGGGAGAAAGATAGGTGGTACTTACCTCATCCAAATAATCGGTGGATGTAAGACGCATACCGGCTTCTATTTTCATTGCAAACGAAGGGGTGAACAATCGTTTGATACCCAAGCCCAACACGCCTACGGCTTGTACCGGAGCGGGTTGCTTGCGGGTATTCAACAAACCTTGACCTTCGGTGTGCAATTCACGCAACGAATACCATTCTCCGTCACTGTATTTACCTTTACAATCGTACCATACGCCGCCGGCTCCCAATATCAAATACATGGACAAAGGAATACCGGAACGTACCGAACGGGATTTAAAACCTTTATGATTAAATGCACCTACTCTAAATGCAGACATGGTCTGTTTCAAAAAGTAGAATTCCACTCCGGCATATAATTCCACCAAATCGGTGATACGACTTACCTGACGCCTGTTTCTGGATTCGTTTTCAGTGTAATTGTCACATGAATTCATACGGGTGTATGAAGCGTCCAATTTAAATGAAAAACCTACGGCATTACCTTTATCTTTTGTGTAAGTGTATCCTAAAGTATAAACAGGAGACATGGCTTGAAAGTCAAAATCTTTTAATCCATAGGTTCCGATTCCGGGACCTCCACCCAATTCACCTAACATGGTTGACCAACCCATAGAGGCTGATAACGTATGTTGAGTACCTACCCATTTTTGAGCTGACGTGATAGTAAATAATCCTACTAACAAACAGACTAATACAAAATTCCTTTTCATTACTATAATACTTCTTTCTACTTTACAAAAAATTTTTGCAAAGGTAGCATTTTTTTTAATGCTGCAAGTGTTTTTTTGCTAAAAAAAATTTCAAAAACTTTTTTTTCCAAAATAAAGACAGAAAAATCTTATAATCAAAACAATATATTTTCACTTCCTACTGCGGTATCATTCTTTGCCGGGCGATGCTTTCCGAGAACATAAAAACTACTCTTCCACTTTTGCCATCAAATCAAAGGCATCGGCACTGGTGATGACCGCATTGTAAAAGGCTCCCCTCTGCAATGTGTGCCCGCTTGCGGGAATAAGCACTCTGTTATCCACTTCGGGCGAATCGTATTGCGTGCGCCCTTCATAACAGCCGCCCTGTTTGTCATCTATCACCACTTTCAGCATTTTACCCTCCAAGGCTTTGTTCTTTTGTAAAGATACATCATATTGCACCGCCATTATACTTTCCTTTCTGCGCAGCTTCTCCGCTTTGGGCACATTGTCTTTCATGGCATACGAAGGCGTATTTTCCTCACGGGAATATACAAACACCCCCAAACGGTCAAAATAAGCTTGCGATACAAAATCTTCCAGCTCCTTATACATGGCCTTGGTTTCCCCGGGAAAACCCACAATAAGCGATGTTCGCAATGCCACATCGGGTACCCGCTGCCTAATGGTGCCTATCAGTCGTTTTATTTCTTCACCCGTGATATTTCTGTGCATGGCCTGCAACATTTCATTATTGATATGCTGTATGGGCATATCTATATAATGACACACATTGGGATACCGTATCATCAATTCCAACAATTCCAATTGGAAGGAATTGGGATAAGTATAATGCATGCGTATCCATTCCACCCCTTTTATTTGTGCCAATTCCTCCACCAATTGCGGCAACAAATACTTTTTTTCCGTATCCTGTCCGTAAAAAGACAAATCCTGCGCCACCAGCAACAACTCCCTGACCCCTTTTTGCACCAACCACTCAGCTTCGCGCTTGATTACCGATATAGGCTTGGACACCTGCCTTCCCCTTATTTTGGGAATAGCACAAAAGGCACAATTATGAGAGCATCCCTCCGATATTTTCAAATAAGCATAATGCGACGGCGTGGCTGTTTTTCTCTGCATTAAAATATCGGGATAGCATTTCGCCCCCAAATAGGAAAGAATTTCTTGCAACGCATCGGTGCCGAAAAAAACATCCGCCTCCGGTATGGACAATTGCAAATCCTGCATATAACGCGCCGACAAACAGCCGTACACTATCAGCTTTTTAATTTTGCCCGCTTTCCTTAATGCCGCACATTCCAATATGGTGTTCACCGATTGTTCTTTTGCATCGGCTATAAAGCCGCAGGTATTGATAATGGTAATAGGCATGGGATGCTCACTCTCATGCACTACCAAAAAATCATTAGCCTCCAATTGTGCCGCCAATTGTTCCGAATCCACCAAATTCTTTGAGCATCCCATGGTGATGATATTCACCTCACAGGGAATATTGCCCTGGGAGGATGCTTTGGCGACCAAAAAATTGATTGAATGCATGCTATTTTCTTTTATCGACTATTATTCGGCTAATATTTCCGTTGTTATATTCTACGCTATATATAATTTTTTGATTTTCATCGTAATATGTCCACACTCCGGTTTTTACCAACAGGGAATAACTGCCGGTGCTGTGTTTTTTACCGTCGGCATAATATTGTGTCCATTTGCCGTCGGGAATATCATCGGTGAAACTTTGCTCACGGCTCAGTGCGCCCTGTTCGTCGTAAAATTTCCAATTGCCCGACTTTTTATTCACCTTGAATTTTCCCGTGTTGAGCAAACGGCCGTATTCACTGTAAGAACTCCATTTGCCTTGTTTTTCGTCTTTTTCGTAAGCGCCTTTTTCTTTTACCTTTCCGTTTTGCCAATAGGCAACATGTTTGCCGTTGCGCAAATTTTTATCAAAACAAGTTTGGTATTTCAGAATTCCAGAAATATACCATCCTTTCCACAGATTGCACATTTTTCCCTGACAAAAACAACCTTCGTCTTGTTTTTTGCCGTTGGCATACCAGGATGTCCACACTCCCTCCTGCTTGTCGTTGACAAATTTGCCCTCTCTTTGTTTTTGTCCTTTTTCATACCAAGCCGTCCAAGTGCCTGTGCGTTTGCCTGCAGCAAAAGCGCCTTCTTTCCATTTTTCTCCGGTGGCATAATAATAAGTCCACACTCCATCCTGTTCTCCGTGAACAAATTTGCCCGTGCTGCCCAGATTGCCGTTGTCGTTATAAAAATTCCATACTCCTTCCTGCTTGCCGTTCACCAATTCTCCTTCCATTTCTTTGTTGCCGTTGGTGTACCACCAATCGGCACGCCCTTCCAATTCACCGTCTTTATAATTGCCTTTAAACGAAAGTTTGCCGTCGTTGTAATATTCTTCACATTTGCCGTTTAATTCTCCGTTTGCATAGTTACAGCATTTGGACAATTGACCATTGGTATAATAAAATTTCCATACGCTGTCTTTTTCATAATTTTTAAAATAGCCCGCACTTTCTTTTGCTCCGTTCTCATACCACGACAAGAATTCGCCCGTTTGCGGATAATATTTTGTACACAAAGCTCCGCTTTCGTACCACGATTTCCATAAGCCGACTTTCTGCCCGCTTTGATATGTCCCTTCCATGGCCTTTTTGCCGTTGGTGTGATAATACACCCATTCCCCTGTCTGCACTCCGCCGGCATATTTGCCTTGGCTGCGTTTGTTGCCGTTCTTCCAATATTCTACCGAATCCTGCACCTGGGCATACGCATTTACACACATCAATGTGCAGAACAATATCGCTATCTGTTTTGCTTTCATACTAATCCTCTTCATTAAAATACAGTTGATAATATCGCATTTGTCTTTCATGGTCGTAACCGCGGGTAATCATATCCCGCTTGCCGTGCACATACACATGAAAATTTTTATCCAATTTGATGACACTTTTCATTATTCTGGCCTGCTTTTTCACCGCTGTTTCGGATATGTCAAAATTATCTTCCAATTGATAACCGCCTTCATTTTCACATTGCGTGCGATAAGATTTGAATTGCTCTTCCACAACGTTGTTCTGTATCACCTCTTTGGCATAATCGTTGAACGAAAATTCATCGTTGTTCTTAAAAAATTCCACCGAACGGTTCAACAACACGGCCTGTTGGTCTTTAGTCACTTCATAATTGTCCGGCAAAGCCGTTCTCACAAAAGCGTTGCATATTTCCATCGCCTTTTGTGTTTGGAAAAAAGCATTTTCCCTTTGACATAATCCCAAATATTCATCCATCCAATAATTGCCGTTGTCGCCTTTTCCCGAATCAAATGCCGCCACCACATAACCGTCGGTGGACTGTATGTCCAGCACCAAACATCCCTTGTCCATTTTGCTCACAAGAGACCCCTCTTCGGCTTGCACCTGCAAGCCGCCGCCTTCGGCATGCACTTGCAAAAACACCTCTTTTTTCTCCGCCTTAAACAAGCCGACAGCATTCACCAATTGGTCCTGATAGGCACAATTCTGAAATTTTACCACATAAAATTCCCCCAACGGAATGTTTTCACTTATACACTTGGAATACAGCATTTTGGCAAGCGAAACAGACTGCATATACAAGGATTCATCCCCTGTCAATATCGAAGATACGCTTCTATACACGCCATTGGCATTCACATTGCCATCTTCACCGATAAACCGGTAATATTCTTCATATTTGAATGATGAAAAGAAAAAATGCAACATGGCTTCCTGCGTGGATCCGTCCAAATGAAGCACACTGTCACTTATCATGATGCCGCTTTGCGGATCTATGTGGTTACCCACGCGGTGCACGGCTATTTCTGTAATGATTGTATTTTCGTTAAAAAACATAATATCACAACTTTAAGAAAGGATGTTTGCACGAAAGCGCCTCTTGCGACAGGGCGGCGTTGCGGATAAAATACACCATTTGTATACTCGGCTTGGCTTGGTCCAAACCAAAGCCTTTGCCCGCCAAAATATGTTCATAGCTTATTGTATGCAAATCGGTAAATCCGCCGGTGAACTCCACTTCCTCCCCTTCTACCTGTATTGACCTGAATGTGGTTTTACCCTGACCGGCCACATTCTGCGGTAAATAAGCGCTGTCCACACTCAAAAACCACCTCACCCGGGCTTTTTGCAATTCCATATAACCCGATACCACATGCTTATCTCTATAATGCACTATTATTTGACGCATATCACCGAATATAAACTGCAACATATCGAAAAAATGTATGCCTATATTGGTCGCCAAGCCTCCGGACTTGGTTTCATCCCCTTTCCATGAATAATGAAACCATTTTCCCCGGGAAGTGATATAAGTAAGGTCCACATCATATATTTTATCGGCAGGCCCTGCATCAATTTTTTGTTTCAGCGCCAATATCATGGGATGATGACGCAATTGCAAAATGGTGTATATTTTTTTTCCCGTTTCTTTTTCCAATTCCGCCAAGGCGTCCACATTCCAAGGATTAAGCACCAGCGGTTTTTCACATATGGCATCCGCCCCGTTGAGCAATGCCATGCGGATATGCGCATCGTGCAAATAATTGGGCGTGCAAATACTGAAAAAATCCACTTTTTCGCCTTGTCCGTGCTGCACTTTATAGATATGACGCTCAAAACGTTCGGGCTCGGTAAAAAAATCCGCCTGAGGAAAATAGGCATCTATCACGCCCACGCTGTCATTCTTATCCAATGCCACCAACACCTTGTTGCCGGTATCTTTTATAGCCTTCAAATGACGTGGTGCTATATATCCGCCCAAACCGATTAATGCAAAATTTTTACTCATCATATAATATATCTACCTTATTGTTTTTCAATATGTATTTCTGACCGCTTTCGGGACATACCGCAATTCCTTGCCCGTTAAAATGCAAACGATGCCCGTATTGGCTCATCCATCCTATTTGTTTGGACGGATTACCCACTACCAAAGCGTATGGAGGCACCTCATGCGTAACTACCGCTCCCGCTCCTATGAATGCATATTCCCCTATATTGTGCCCGCACACTATGGTGGCATTAGCCCCTATAGTGGCTCCTTTACCCACATGCGTGCTCGCATATTCATGCTTGCGGCTGATGGCACTGCGGGGATTAATCACATTGGTAAACACCATGGACGGCCCCAAAAACACATCGTCGTCACACACCACACCCGTGTATATGGATACATTGTTCTGTACTTTCACATTGTTCCCCAGCCTTACTTGGGGAGACACCACCACATTCTGACCGATATTGCAGTTTTCGCCTATTACACATTGCGACATGATGTGGGAAAAATGCCATATTTTGGTGCCTTTGCCTATCTGACAGCCTTCATCTATAATTGCTGTTTCGTGTGCCTGATAATCCATGTGCAAAATAATGATATTTCTTCTACAACGGTTGCTCCCGATATTTGCATATCCTTTCCCTTTACCATATCCTCCTTCGGGAAAACACCTGTATATAAACTTTGTGCAAAGGTAGTATTTTTTTACAACATTCACTCACTTATGACCGAAACTTTTTTGCACATTCACCATCCTGCCCTTTCCAATGTCAAAAAAACAAAATTATCGCCCCCGACCTGTCTTTTTTTGATTTTTTATTTAAAAAAATCAATTTAACAATCAACAACTTACATAAATAAATCAATATTTTTCATTTTCCCTCCGCTTTTGTATTATTATTTTTTTTACATTTGCAAATTGAACCAAAAACAAACTTATTTACATTATGAAAAAGTTAATATTAATGTTTATCGGTATTGTTCTGTTTGGAGCATGCTTCAATACATCTCCGAATATCCCATTGGAGGGAGATTGGATTGTATCAGGACTTGAATTTACAGACAAGTGTGACTCCATGGCCGCATTGGTCGGATTGGCTTTTATTAATGACTCCATATTCTCTTTTCAACATCAATTTCTTCATTTTGGAGATGAAATCTTAGGTTTTTGCCAGAATGATACACTATACTATACAGATGGAGACAAAGCCGTCATCCGTTTTAAAGGGGATACTCTTATTCTGGACGGAGATATTATCTATTCTCTATACAAAAAGAAATAATAAATTCTCAACTACATACTATATATATCCAGGGGCGAGCATTTGTTTGTCCCTATTTTTTTTGTCCCTAACTCCTGCTGTGTTTTGCTGTTTTGTGTGAGGGATTATTTTTGTATATAGGAACAACTATACTCCTGCAATTGTTTTTCCGCACGCTCCGTCTCCATCCTGAAATTTGTGCAACAACAATATTTTTTTACACATTCATCCTATCATGCATTGCGGAGACAAAAAACATGTTTTCCCCGCTTGCTTTTGCCGGCTGATATCCGTTTAAAAAATAAACTTAATTTTCAGCAACTTGCAAAAATATTTCAATATTTTTAATAATTATTTCCATTTCGTATTATTTTTTTTATTACATTTGCAGAAATAATTAATTTAATTAATTAATATATT
>JAFZXM010000035.1 GCA_017616775.1 Bacteroidales bacterium | reverse complement strand
TCGGTGAAATGGTCGGTGCGGGAATACACCTCGCCACGCTCCGTGGAAACGGAATCGTATGGCAATGGCTTCCAATGCCTCTGCTGCTCATCGTAGTAATAGGTGCGTATCTCCTTGTAACTGTGACCCCGCGGTATCCTGGCGGTGTCGTAGCCCATGGTCAAATGCACCTCCTTGCCGAAACGGGTGCCGTGCGGCAAAAAACGATAGCAGGCATGTCCGGCGGTAACATTCACCATGCCCGCATCCAAAGGCGGCATGCCGCTGTCCACCCCGCTGACAACTATACGCATGGCAGCATCCACACTGCCGGCAGAACCCGTAAGCATCACCTCCCCGTAACTCACACTGAAAGGCAATCCCGACTCCACATCACAAAAGGCAACATCCTGCACCTTTTTCGCTGCCGGTACAGAAGATGTTTCCGTAGCCTTTTCCGACAGCGGAGCGGCTGCATCCCAAAACACTTGCCTCGCATAACTCCATAAACTATAGCCGGCTATGCTTAAAAACAATATCAGAAAAATCAATAGTACTTTCTTCATCTTTACTTAGGTTAGTTGGTTTTGACAAATATTTTGGAATGTACTTCCGCATCTCCTATGAGCTTCAACAAATAAATGCCTGCACTCAAAAAACTGACATCCACAACAAAAGCATCTGCTTGCACGCCTTGTTTGGCAATCACCTCTTTGCCTGTCATATCATATATGCTCACTGTTTTTTCTCCGCTCATTCCGGTATATACATGCAAATAATCTGTCGACGGCACAGGATATATCTTTATTTCAACCGCTTCATTTTCATCTTCACTCCATTCTTCATCGGTGGAAGCTGCCATAAAAGCAGTATTTTTATGTATCCGTTCCTGATATTTATATCCTACGGCAAAGACTTTGCGTCCGCTTCCTGCCGCTTTCCAGTCCACTTCAGGAAATATCCAGTACCCGCTGTCCGCACAGGCACTCTTATAACAATAAACACTGTCGTCAAAGCCCCCTTCGTTGCCTATTAATAAATATACGGTATCTTGCTCCAATGCGTCCTTTTGTATGCGAACCGTCGTCAGGGGATTCCCGAAATTGGTATATTGCAACATCCAACGCCGGTTGAGCAGCGACAATGTGTCTCCCGACGAAGGTATTTGCTTCTCCGGCAGCACCATTCTGGCACTCCTTGTCAAGCCGCCTCCATTGTGCCCCATAGCATATAGGTCTCCGGCTGCAGCAAAAAACAACTGTCACTAAGACTTATTCTTAAAAACGTATCCATCGGACTGACACCCTCTTTGTTATACAGATGATAGGTGGTGTCTAATCCTATGCCCGCTATGGAATGACTGTATGCACCATTGCTGTCGTGCGACCATATTACACCTCCTTGTGGAGAAAGATAATCCACCCCTTCCAAACTGACACCATATTTCAATGCCAAATAGGTTTCCGCCGACATGCGTGCCACTTTGCTCACCTTGGCATGATGTATCAAACTCTCTATAACATGCTCCGAACCCGATTTTGAACTGTCCGCCCCGATATGTAACAATTTGACCTGTACGCTGTCTTTTGATTTTGCGGGAATTTTGTATATCCCGCTCAATATTACAGGTGAATGGCTATCAAATGCAGGGCGGCATGAAGTGTCCTTTTGTGTGTTTGGCAAAGAATTTCTGCCCGTCACCTGTCCGTTCGACAAAACTGTGTATAAAAGTTTTCCCTTGTGGCTTATCTCGTACAGACTTTGCGCCTTCGAACTGTCCGTTTTGGTAAACACTAAAATCACACTCACACATCCCGAACCCGATAGTTCGTACACCGTATCTTGCACATTGAACAGGGTGTTGTACTCCCGCTGACAACAGAAAGGATGCTTGTCCGTATCGGAAATCGGCTGGGAATATGCCATATAACAACATACAAGCATGAACAATAGTATTCCGTATGCTTTTTTCATATTTATATTATAAAGGGTGTTTTTAAAAGTTAATAATAATTGTTTCTCACAAAAAATGCCGCCTCTTTTATAACGATACTTTTTTGTGCCTTTTTGTTGCCTGAAGTAGAAAAAAATTTTTGTTGTCCGGTTTTATTTTTATGAAGAAGAAAACCTCTAAAGTTGTCCTGAACCTTTTTTAATTTATTCTTTTATTATTTTTTTGGTTTGTTGCGTATCATCCGACAAGGTGTATCGTAATAAATACATGCCTTTGGCGTATGGAGATACATCCAAGGTGACAGTGGATTCATTTGCTTTTTTCTCTATCAGCAATTTGCCGAAAATATCATATAATTCTATTTGTTTAATATTCAAATTATTTGATTGAATCTCTATCATTCCCTTGGTCGGGTTGGGATGGAGTTGGATGGTAACATCCGTTTTGTTATGCTCTTTGATGCCTACGCCGGAACCTAATGAAAAACAATCCGCAGTGTCGGCATCCAAATCAAAACCGGAATAATAAACATTGTCATTGCTGTCGCTGTAGCACAACAGGAAAGTCGGTGCGGGGCAGGCACCTATGTGTTCCGGAGCGGATTGGAACCCGCTGATGCTGCCTATGCCTTCTATCCATATTTTCGGCAACTCTTTGTTGTCGGTTTTTTCTGTCAGCAAGATGCGTCTATACGAGCGGTCGTTGACATTGATGATGGAGTCGGAATTGTCAAAATGATAATAAATATTGAAATAATCGGTATAGATGCTTATGCTGTCCTTTCTTGTTATATGCGTTTCCGTGATGCCTTCCGATTCCCATTTGTAGCAGGTGAT
>JAFZXM010000034.1 GCA_017616775.1 Bacteroidales bacterium | reverse complement strand
TCCGCTTTATTACAAATGGTGTTATTGATATCATTCACTCTGTGTTTAATTTATGGTTCACAACAATTAAGCGAATTATCCTATATCATCGCCTATACTTTTTCGTATCTGATTGTGGCGATAATCACCTTTGTTCCGTCACTTAAAGGTATAGTATGTTCCGGTTTGAAAAACATTAAAAACCTTATAGTGAAGTTAGCCAAATACGGTTTTATTATACAAATCACCAATTTGGCCCAAATGCTTAATTACCGTCTCAACTATTATATCATTGAATTTTGTGCAGGCAGAGCCCCATTGGGAATTTTTGACAATAGCACCAAGGTAGCGGAATCTATATGGATATTACCCAAAAGTTTGTCTTCATTGGAATACACAACAGTAGCCAACCACAATGAAGAACCCGAATACATCACACGCATAACCCTATCGTTTGTGAAAGTATCACTCATCTGCAGTTTGATCTCCATTATCATCATTTTATGCCTGCCACCATGTGTATTTACCTTCATTTTAGGTCCCGGATTTGAAGAAATTAAACCCGTCCTTTGCTTTTTGGCTCCCGGAGTATTCTTGTTTTCAAGCAATATTATTATATCCCACTATTTTTCCGGTTTAGGCAAATTCTCCATCAACTGCATCGCTTCGTTTATAGGATTAGGCATTACCGCTTTTTTGGGTTTATCCCTTATTCCGTGGTTCAAAACCATGCCATACATGCACACGCTAATGATCATGTCTGTCATCACATCTGTTGCCTACGCTTGCAGCTTCGGATACACGCTTATTCAATTTTGCTTGCATGCACATGTCAAACTTACGCATTTTCTCGTCAATAAGCAAGATATTCAAATACTTAAACAAGCTATTAAATACCGCCTGCATCATGACTAATAAGATAAAAGTATTTATGTTTTCGGCATGGTATCCCACCATTAACGATATGTTATTGGGTAACTTTGTTCAAAATCACGCATTAGCCATTGCAGAGCACGCTACTGTGATCCTCATCCATCCTTTTGAATACGAACACCAATATAACTTACTATACTCCCGCATACAAGATTTGCACGAAATACGCATAGCCTTCCCTTGCTCCAAACATCATTTTTTCGGTAAAATTTTACGCATCTTTCGCATGTACAAAGCTTATTGTATGGGCATTAGATACGCTATGCAACATTTTGGAAAACCCGATATATGCCATGCCAACATACTCACTCGTGCCTGCCTTCCTGCCTACTGTTTGAAAGTAAGATATCACATTCCTTACATCATCACCGAACATTGGAGCAGATACCTGACCGGAAAAAAATGGTTCAGCAGCCCTATGCATCTATGGGTGACTAAATATCTGGTATCCAGAGCCCGATGCGTTACCACGGTAAGCCGGCATTTGGCACAAGCTATGCAAGAACACGGATTACATCAAAAATATGTGATTATTCCTAATGTTGTGGATGAAAATATTTTCACACTCCCATCTCAGAATGTTTCCGCTAACAGTCATATCATATTACACATATCCGGCTTGGACAAGGATACAAAAAATTGGAAAGAAATATTGGAAGCGACGGCCATCTTAGCTTCCCAACGGCAAGACTTCACCCTGCTGATGCTCGGTGACGGTCCCGACAAAGCCCAAGCTGTCGCCATGGCTGAACAAATGCGGTTAAGTCCCGATATTGTGCAATTCCACAGCAACGTTCCCAACAATGAAATTCCTGCTTTCATACATCAAAGTTGCTGCATGTTACTATATTCCACCACCGAAACACAAGGATTGGTACTGATAGAAAGTCTATTCTGCGGGAAACCCGTGATTGCATCCGATATTTCCGCCATACAAGAAACCATAGGCGACAACAATGGAATTTTTGTTCCGCTACACCAACCTGCCTTATTGGCACAAGCCATGAATAACATGTTGGAAAACGCCGGAGACTATGCTCCCGAAAATTTGCGAAATTTTGCAATGAAGCGTTATGGGAAACAAGCTGTAGGAACAGCATTTTTACAATTATACCAACAATATATCAATCTATAATCCAACATATATCAAAAATATTTATAATATGACAAACCTACAAACAAAAAAGTTAAACACCTTGCTGATGATATTATCCGTAGGGGTTGGAATAAACGCATGCGCCCAAAAACACAACAACAATAAAGAAATAAAAGAATCTTCAGCCATGAACAAAACACTTGTAGTTTATTTTTCGGCCACCGGCAATACCAAAGCCGCTGCCATACATCTTGCCAAAGAAAAAGATGCCGATATTTTTGAGATTGTACCCGCACAAGCCTATACCGGTGCCGACCTTGACTGGCGGAACAAACAATCCCGCTCCACCTTGGAAATGAAAGACAAAACCTCCCGCCCTGCCATTAAAACAATATGTGAACATATTGACAATTACGACACCCTGTGGATAGGTTTTCCCATATGGTGGTACACCGCTCCTACCATCATCAACACCTTCATAGAAGCGCACAACCTGAACGGCAAAGTTATCAATGTTTTCGCTACCAGCGGGGGCAGCGGTGTAAAAGGTTCGGCCGACGACCTCAAAAAAACATATCCGCAATACAACTGGGGAGAAAGCCGACTGATGAATTAAACACATGCCTTTTTCTATGAAACTGAAATAAACAGATATTTTAACAAGAACATTTGCGTGCACAAGTGACAACACATCATTATGCCAAAGAAAAAATATTGACCGGCTTGCTGATACTGTTACTCATAACAAGCTCCTGCAAACAAAAACACACCAACTTCAGCACCCGCTCCGTCAATGACAAACGCTGCTTGGAATTGTATCCCCTTGATACCCGTCCATTAATTGAAGACAACCGGATACAAGTGGAAAACGCATATTCTATTGTATTTCCTGAAAAAGGATGCCTCCCCCATGAATTGGAACACGAATTGATTCAACTTATTTTTAGCAATACCACCGCCAATACCATAGAAGAAGCCGCGGAACAATTCCTGAATCATACGGGGCTGGAAGGCTATGATGAACTGACAGACAAAAGCAGAAAAATAAAAAGAATCGATTCCATAACTGTCACCTCCTATAATTATACCCGTATTACCGGCACCTGTGACCGCGATGACAATCTGGTAACATTTTCGGTATATACCGAAATGTATATGGCAGGGGCGCCTCACGGCTACCATATAACCGATATGCTGACAATCGACCTTAACACCCGTCGGATAATACACCTTGAAGACCTGATTGACACCACCCGTCTCGGAGAAGTGCTCATTCGGGCATTGGAAGATGTGGCGGTAAATAGGGAAGAAGGCTATACTACCGATTGTTTGAACGGAGAATACAAAGAAAAATTGCCCATGCCTGACTGCTTTTTTATCGACAGCTCACGTTCTGTCATTACCGCCATATACAATATTTACAGTGTACAACCCTATTATTGCGACATGCTTTTTGTTAAAATGCCCGTCTTTTGGCTTTCCAAACATATTCCCCTTACCCCTTATGCCAAGCAACTTTTCGGACCTGAGGCCTATCTTCCGGACGACCGCTGAAACCATATCCGAACACAGGATAATAAAAGCGGCTATATGAATTTTGGAACTACTGATCCCAAAAATCATATATGATGCATTTCTACAATTGCCCTTGCACAAAATTGTGCTTGCATTTTTGCAATAATGCTGCCCGCCGATTTACAATTGTTTCACAGGAAATTTAAAATAGGTGTCCGGATAGGGCTCGTTTTCCAAAGTAAAATGCCACCATTCCTCATTGTACGGCTTGAAACCGTGACGAAGCATAGCCCGCCGCAATATCATGCGGTGCTCAAATTGTTCGGCTGTAATGGTGCGACCTGTAGGACTGTTGCATTCCCCCGTATATTCACCCGTTTCGGGATTGCCGCCGAAATCGGGATGGCTTTCAGGACCGAACCAATCAAAGGTTCCTCCCATATCCAGCTCTTTCTCCGTAGCCATGTCAAATAATGTCAAATCAACAGTAGAACCACGAGAGTGCCCGCTTCTGCGCGCTATATATCCCAAATCAAACAACACGTCCTTTTTAAGATCCGGATAAAAATACACTTTCATCAACGTATCGCTATAGTCTGCACCCCACCGCAGAAAGTGGTCAACAGCCATTTGGGGCCGATATGCATCATATATTTTCAAACGATAACCTTGCGCTTTCAATTCTTCACTTACAGCCAACAGGCTGTCTGCAGCCTGACGGGTGAGCAGTGCGGTAGGCTCCGTGTAGCCGTCAACACGGCAACCGATAAAATTGTAGGTGCTGTAATAACGAATTTCCAATATTGCATCCTGCACCACATCCGTAATCACTACAAAATCACTCGCATCTTCCGCAGGATCAACTGCCGCTGCTCCAACTTCCTTTAATTCGCTTTTTTGCTTACAAGCAACCAAAAAAACACAGGAAATAACTCCCAATAAGATAATTATATTTCTGATTTTCAACATATTAAAATTTTATCATTTCAACTATATCTCTTAAGCAAAGATAATATTTTTTTGGCTATGAAAATTCCTGCAAAAAAAACAAAAAAAAAAGCCTTCATATAACATTATTTGGTATTTTTGCGATTGATATTGAATAATATTCAACGGAGAAAATTTATAAATATATTTAAACAGCTGTATATCATGAAAAAATTATTTCTTTTCGTTTCACTCCTGTTAATCACACACCTGTCTTCAGCACAAAAAACATGGTTTGTGGGAGGATCTGCAAGCATAGGATATGTTGATAATTTTACTTTTACATTTGAACCTCAATTTGGTTATGAATTTACCGATTGGTTTGCCCTCGGTGCGGGTATCGGGTTTACCTTAGTAAGCAACGATTATACCGTTATACTGGGTGTGGCAGAACCCTATGTGCGTTTTTGCCCATGGCATAACGACCTTATTTTTATTGATTTAAAAGTCACCGGAGGATTCGGCTTTGACAATTATCTTGAATTTTGTCAAATCGGTATAAAACCCGGCCTGCGATTCCGCATAAACGAACATTGGGACATATCGGCGGATATCGGTCTGTTCGGAACCCAATATACCTATACGGGAGGATGGAGACCTGCTTTCGGAATATCTGCATCGTCTGCATGCCTGTGGGTTGCTTACCGGTTTTAACCTTTTTTTCACTTTCATTACAATAGCAACAAGTCGCCACCTGCCCGGTAGCGACTTTTGTTTTTTCCTGTGACAGCCATGAATATTCAACAAAAGGTGAAAAACGAAAAAAAATATCCTTCCTGACTGAACTTCTGATATTTTTTTGTACTTTTGCATTTGGATTTCAAAGCGAAATCACGAAGCGTTTATGCTCGTTCTTGTAAGTGAAAACCTGAGAAATTTTCAACCGAGGCAAGAGAGTGTAAAGGTTTGCGCATATAGCGTGGACTGTTTGCAATTTCTTCCTCAAAGGTAATCTCAGGACCTTCACTTAAAGAAGTGGTATATCAGTGCCACGCTTCTTTATTGGTTTAAATGCTCGTGAGGTGCTGGTGGGCAAAAGAAGTTGCATCCGACACGAATAAGGAATTTTAGAAATGAAAAATTTATTTTTGATATGTACGATGATGT
>JAFZXM010000033.1 GCA_017616775.1 Bacteroidales bacterium | reverse complement strand
TATTTTATTAGTTTTTTCATAATTAGTTAGTAATTCTACTAACACCTCTTTTCCTGGATATTTTTGTCCGATTTCTAATCCTAATTCTTTTCCTAAATCTATCAGATTGGGTGCAGGTTCTCCCATTTCTGTAAGATAATCAAATTCATCAATATATTCTCTGTTAATTGATGATCTACCTAGATACTATTTTACCATGCTCTATTTGAGTATGTGCCCACTCCATTATTTCTTCAAAATTAGAGGAAACAAAAGAAGAATCTTCTACCAACCCATATTGCACTATAATATTTCCATTCCCTTCTGATTCCAAAACAGTATTTAAATAAGCATAATATATTTTATTTTCTTGTAACTTAATAATAAAACTTCCTCTATCAGGATTCACTGATAATATAGAATTCATAAATTCATAAAAATCCGACTCGTACAAAACACTTATAGCATATTCAAAAGGAAAATCGTTTATAGATAATAATTCAACGTCATATTGTTCTATATTAAATTTGTGCATTTTTTCAGGATTAGTTAAGACTTGTTCCTCAATATCTTTTTTACATCCTATCATTGCAATAATAAAGATAAAGACTCAAAAAAATTTTATTTTTCTCATTTTAATTATTTTTTAAAATTTTACATATATATTTTCTTTTATTTTTCATTTCCATGGTCACCATATACCCTTTCTCTGTTTGTTGCCATATCCATTCAGATATTGTTGATAAGCTTGTACGGTTGGAGACCGTCAGTTCATCCATATATTCATTCGCATCTGCTTTTATGTTTTTCAATAAACTATCTTTATCAAATTCTCCATAGTACATATACATACTATCGGAAGAAAATATATATATCGACCAGTAACCCTTTTCTTTTTTGTTTATTTGAAACTCTAACATAATTGCACCGATAAGATGATTCATTTTCCATTTTTCACTCTTTAAACAAGCATGCTTTAATAAGGTATCTTTATTCATTTTAATTGTCATATCTGACGTTTTGAAAACAACAATACTTGTAGGAGAACTTACAAAACAAGCATTACCGCTTGCAAATAATCCGTTCATTACTATTATTAACGATAGAATGATTAAATCTTTCTTTCTCATGATATATTATTTTTAATTATTTTTAATTATGTGTTGCCGTTACATAATAGACATTATTTCGCTTGTAAATGGTCACTACATATCCTTGATCTGTTTTTCTTTTCACCCGGCGTTCTAACCTATTTGCATTCCGTGTTTTAATTCTTAAATGCCCGTAAACCATGTTTTCGTTGGTAAAAGTGTCAGCATCTGCATAAGGATTTGTTTCAGTATCATCAAATATACTATCATTATAATATTCCGAATAGGGTGTGACATATCCATAGAATAATACACTATCATTTATATATCCTGCTTGTAAAATATAATAATCGTTCTCATTTATTGTATCCGGCATATTGATAAGCATTTCTATTAATTCACCAAAATATTCTGCTATAACATATTGTTGATAAGGTAAATAAGACATATCCAAGTCGTCTGAAACAATATTTCCACCTATTATTATATTTTTTTGTGTTTTTTCCTGCGGAGGGAGTAAATCTTTCTTACACCCTATTGTTGTCATGCTTGATAAAACGGTCAATAAGACTATTTATTTAAACTTATTCATTTTAAGAATTTTTGATAGTTGAAGGAATCTTTTGATATCTTTCTTTCACTCTCCATTCATAGCGATTTCTTTTTTCTATGAATATCAAGCCTATAAAATCCACTCCTTTCTTGTTTTTGGAGCCAAGAACTTACTAATTTATCCAATGGTCTCTTGACTTAACCATTTTCACGTTGCAAATATACAAAAAAAAACAATACAAAAATATGTTTGTTGAAAACTTTTTTATTATCCGCAAAAAAATCCTATTCTCCTTTGTGATAAAGTTGCATTTATTTGTTGTATTTAGGAGATTATCAATACGCCTTGCAAAAAATCAACGTTGACAATCACTTTTACGGATAAAACTCCACATCTCCCTGACTTTTGTCAGGGAGATGTTTTTATATCGGTTTTGTAAGCATAAACCGGTTTGTTGAACTTTTCAGCATTTTTTTTACATAGTCTGAAAATATTTTTTTTAAATATTACATGTCTTCAAAAATTAGTGTATTTTTGCCAATACTATCATTTGATAGCATTTAAATTATAAATCATTGTTAACCATTCATATATAATATGAAACAAATACATAATGCCTTAATTTCCGTTTTTAACAAAGAAAAAATAGATACCATAGCCCGTTTATTACAAAATCTGGATATTCATATTTTTTCTACCGGCGGCACATATGAATATCTTAAAAATTCAGGATTTGAAGTTACCGCAATAGAAAATCTCACAGGATACCCTTCCATTTTCGGGGGGCGGGTGAAAACATTACATCCATCCGTTATGGGCGGCATATTGTATCGCCGGAATGAAGAAGAAGATTTAAACCAGGCTCGGAAATACAATATTCCTCCCATAGATTTAGTAATAGTGGATTTGTATCCTTTTGAACAAACTGTCAAACAGACTAATGATAATCAATCTATTATAGAAAAAATAGATATAGGCGGCATTTCATTAATCCGTGCTGCGGCAAAAAATTATGCAGATGTATTCATTGTCAGTTCCCGTCATCAATATGATGAGCTCATTCAAATTCTTTCATCGCAAGGCAATGAAACTTCATTGGAACAAAGGCGTGAATTTGCCCGAAAAGCATTTGACACCTCTTCTCATTACGATTCCGCCATTTTCAATTATTTTAACCAAAATAATACAGAAAGTGAAAAAATAAGCCTTACTCAAGGAAAACAACTTCGTTATGGAGAAAATCCACATCAAAAAGCTGTTTTTTATCCGTTTTCCAATACCAACACCGATATTACCCTGGCCAATTCCCCTTGTTTGCAAGGGAAAGAAATATCTTACAACAATCTGTTGGATGCCGATGCGGCATGGAAAGCCGCAAGTGATGCTTATCATGCTGTAAAACACATAGAAAACAAGGTTGCCGTATCTGTGGTTAAACATCTTAACCCTTGTGGTTTGGCCGTTGCCGACAATCCTATGAAAGCTCTGGAATTGGCTTGGGCAGGCGATCCCGTCAGTGCCTATGGAGGCATAGTGTGTTTTACTTGCGAAATCACGGCAGAAACAGCCTCATGGTTTGCCAAAAAATTCATTGAAATAATCATTGCGCCCTCTTACACACAAGAAGCTTTAAACATTCTTGCCAACAAAAAGAATTTGCGTGTTTTGGTAACACCCGTTAAACCGCAAATAACTAAAGAAAAAGTTTATCGCTCCATCAACGGAGGTATTTTGGTGCAAGAAGAAGACGAAGGCACAGATATGGAATTCCGCCCTGTTACCGATAAACTCTTTTCCGCTCAACAATTGGATTTGGCAACATTCGGCACACAAGCATGCAAATATCTCAAAAGCAATGCTATGGCATTAGTATCACAAACATCAGACGGAGCCTACTGGCTTACCGGCGCCGGTATGGGTCAGCCCAATAGAATTGACAGTTTACAACGTCTTACCATTCCCCGCTTTAATTTAAAAGAGAATTGCTCAATAAAAGAATCCGTTCTGGTTTCCGATGCTTTCTTCCCGTTTAAAGACAGCGTGGAAGCTTGTAATAAATATGGCATCAAATATATAGTTCAACCCGGAGGCAGCATACGCGATAATGAAGTAATAGCAGCCTGCAATGAATTCAATATCGCCATGGTATTCACAGGAAGACGTCATTTTAAACACTAAAACGAAACCTTTTTTAACATCATATCGTAAAATACTCGCTAATAAAAAATAACAAACATGGGATTATTTTCATTTTTCACCAAAGAAATAGCAATCGACCTTGGAACAGCCAATACGCTTATTATTCATAACGATAAGGTCATTGTGGATCAACCGTCAATAGTAGCCATTAATCGTAACACCGGCAAATTGGAAGCCGTAGGCGAAAGAGCCATGCTTATGGAAGGTAAAGCACCCGACGATATCAAAGTAATTCGCCCTTTGCGTGACGGCGTTATTGCAGATTTTCAGGCAGCAGAATTGATGATAATAGAGTTTTTGAATATGCTCAATCAAAAACAAAAAATATTACTCCCTCCTTCGTTAAGAATGGTAGTATGTATTCCTTCCGGTATCACCGAAGTGGAAGAAAGAGCTGTTAGAGATTCCGCCGAACAAGCAGGAGCCAAAGAAATACGATTACTGCACGAGCCTATGGCCGCCGCTATAGGAATAGGACTTAATGTATTGGAACCCACAGGCAACATGGTAGTTGATATCGGTGGTGGTACCAGTGAAATAGCCGTTATCGCATTGGGTGGTATTATCAGCAACAAATCCATTAAAACAGCCGGTGACGAGTTCAATGCAGATATCATGGACTATATGAGAAAAGAACATAATTTGGCTATAGGATTAAGAACCGCCGAATTGATAAAAATCAACGTAGGTGCCGCTTTATCCGACATTGATGATATTCCTCCATTGTATGAGGTGAGAGGTAGCGATATTATTACAGGTATTCCTAAAGCGGTAATGATATCTCATCAAGAAATAGCCGTAGCATTGGATGCTTCCATTTCACAAATAGAGGTAGCGATAATGAACGCATTGGAACGTACTCCGCCTGAATTATCTGCCGATATTTTCAAAACCGGTATCTATTTAGCCGGCGGTGGCGCCTTGCTGAGAGGTTTGGATAAACGTATTAACCTTAAAACCAAACTGCCGGTTCATGTAGCCGACGACCCGTTGAAGGCCGTAGCCAGAGGTACCGCTATTGCTCTTAAGAACTTTTACGGATTTACATTTCTTAAAAAATAATAACACAAAAACGCTTTCGTGAATGAAAGCGTTTTTTTACTTTTTATCTTTATGACTACACTATCTACTTTCATACAATACGCCCAGCTGGTGTTGCTGGTATTAAGTATGCTTTTATTATATTTGCACCATAACAAAACGGTTAAAGTTTTGCTTTTGCTCACAAGCTTACTCTCTTTAACCATCTTAGCCGGTTATGCTTGCCAGTTTAAAATTCCTCCCTTTGTCACCATGTGGCATACCTTGGTATGGTTTGTTTTTTTAATGACTTTGTTGACCTATTTTCTTTGGTCTTATACTCATCAAAATATGCTATGCTACGGCTGTTGTATAATATGCATTATTTTTATTATCAATACTTTATTGTTTTTCCAAATAACCGATCACGCTCTGCCGCCTGCTTTAAAAAGCGTGTGGTTTGTTCCGCATGTAACAGCTTATTTAATTGCTTACGGACTAATGGGTGTATGTTTTGTATGGAGTGTTTTTAATATCATCACCCGTCAAAATAATATACACCGCTATTTCAACATTTGTTTTAACGTCGGGTATTTCTGCCTACTGTGCGGACTTTTTATAGGTTGTATATGGGCAAAGAATATATGGGGAAATTTTTGGTCTTGGGACAGTAAAGAAACTTTTGCTCTCCTCTCCGCCTTGCTATATACCATCTGCCTGAAAAAACAAAACCGACCTGAAAGTTTTTGCATAGTCAATATCATTGCATTTGCAATATTATTATTTACTTGGATAGGGACAAAATATTTATACACTTCCCAAAGTTTGCATATTTATGGCTAAACCTTCCCGCAATTTTAAAACCAAATTAAAAGATGCCTTTGATTTCACCATGTCCGAAATCAGAGGAATGATAGTGCTGATAATCATTTTATGCCTTCTTATTTCCATCACCTGCACCATCAGTTATATCTCCGTGCACAAACAATGGAAGGCAGATAAAAATAAAAGTGCGGAAATAGATAATTTTTTTGCATACCAACAATATTTACAAGATTCTATAGCTAAAAATAAATTTCTTACTCCTTATTTTCGACAACAACAACAGCTTAAACCTTTTCTCTTCTGCCCCGATACCATGAAAACCAACGATTGGCTTAAAATGGGTTTCAGTAAAAAAAAGGCAGAACAAATTAACAACTACCTTTCCAAAGGCGGTAAAATTCATACAGCCGAAGATTTAAAAAAAATATACTGCATTAACGAACAAGAGTATCAGCAAATAAAAAATTATGTACAAATAAAAACCTCTTCCCATCGTTCCGACACTCGTTCAAAAGAATATTTCAACAAAAAAAATATCTCCGAAATGTATAATATCAGCTTTAATATCAATACAGAAGATAGTATCGGCTTGCAACGAATTCCGGGAATCGGACCCAAAATTGCCAGTCGTATTATCAACTATAGAAACAAATTAGGCGGATATTATTCCGTAGAACAACTAAAAGAAGTATATGGTATAGATAGTTTAAAATATGAACAAATAAAATCTTTTTTTTATATCGATTCCTCGGATATAATCAAAATAAATATCAACACCGCTGATATCAAAACCTTGGTAAAACATCCTTATATTGAATATTTTGTTGCCAAATCTTTGGTATTATACCGTGAACAGCACGGTAACTATTCTTCTGTGCAGGATATCAAAAAAGCCGTTCATTTTTATGATGAACTTTATAATCGGCTTTTGCCTTATCTTACCATATAAATTGATGAATTATAACTGTATGATATAATTCATATAGTTAACCAACGATACCGAACTTTTAAAATTTTCCGCACACTCCTGTAAAAAATTCGCTCCGCATACTTTTTTATCAGAGTAAGCTTTCATGGTGCAAAAACTTTTATATTTCAACAAAGAGGCATATTCAAAATCTTTCGGATACGGCAACGGCACCCGCTTTAAACTATTACTGTCATCCAAGCCTCCCCAATGTGCTGCAAATTGCTTTTCATGCAATATATTGTGCAATTCTTCCGGATTATAGTATATTTCTTCCCTTATTTTTTTTAACATGTTCGGAACAGGACACCAAAGCCCTGCGGCAAGCATAGACATATTTTTTTGTATATGAACATAATAACCTGCCGTATTTGCATTTTTACCCCCCATGGCCACATAGGCTCCGAAATGAATTTTATAAGGGCGCTTGTCCGGAGAAAAACGCAAATCGCGATATATTCTATAAATGCATTTGCTTGCTGTTTGATCCGATACCGTAGCATCGAATTTTGCTATTTCTTTGATTAATTCATTAATAAAGCGTTCAACATTCGTGAACGCTTTATTGTAATCATTTTTATGGTTTAAAAACCATTCCTTGTTGTTGTTTTCTTCAATATTTTGAAGAAAATCAAATACTTGAGATTCTATTTGTGCTGACATTAGAATGGCAAATCGTCCTCTTCTTTGGGTTCATCACTTATTGGTGGTGGAGGAACGGTTTTTCCTTCATCCGATTTTTGAGGTTCTTCTCCTCCTTTACGGGCTCCTCCTAACATGGTGAATGTATCCGCCACTATTTCAACACTGGTTCTTTTTTGACCGTTATCTTCCCAGCTGCTGGTTCTTAATTTACCTTCCAAATAAATTTGGCTGCCTTTGGTAAGGTATTTTTCCGCTATTTCAGCCAGCCCTCTCCAGCATAAAATATTATGCCATTCGGTACGGTCTTTTCTTTCTCCACTTCTGTCTTTATACGATTCAGTGGTTGCTAACGAAAAACGGGCATATTTTGCTCCCGATTCAATCGTTTTAACTTCAGGATCTCTTCCTAAATTTCCTACTAAAATTACTTTGTTAATTCCTGCCATATCTTTTGTTTTTTAAAGTTAATAATGCTACAAAGATATTTTTTTTTTCAATACAAACTTCTATTCCCCAAAAAAATTTTTTTTATTCATATATATCGCTGTCACAAACATTTACGACTTTATACACTTTGTCGTTCCTTCTCAGCACTTCTGTTGCGGGAACAGAACAATCCTCCCCTTTTAAAGCCTGCCGCGTGTTTTTTAAATTCACTCTTATTTCATTCAATTGCGTTTCATATACTCCGGTAGTGGGACCTATCACCAATATTTTATCTCCAATTGACAAATCTCCTGATTCCAATTTTATTTCCGCAACACCTATTTTTGCAAAATAATTATTGATTTTTCCCACATAAATTTTTACTGTTTTTGCTTGGGAACCATATCTTTGCGTCCATTCTCCCAATTTGCGCCCCAAATAATAGCCATCCCAAAAACCTCTGTTATACACTGTTTGCAACTCCTGTATCCACCGCTCCGCTTTTTGCTGGTTGTACGTGCCGTCTATAATAGATCGGGCAGCTTCTTTATAACAGCGCGTTACCGTTTTTACATATTCCGGAGAACGCCCTCTGCCCTCTATTTTCAATACCATTACTCCGGCCTGTATTATTTTGTCCAAAAAACCTATGGTACATAAGTCTTTAGGAGACATTATATATTTTTCATCCACTATTGCATCCACTTCGTTATCGGCATCATACACTCTGTACGCTCTTCTGCACGGCTGCAAGCAGGCGCCTCTATTGGCCGAATAATTAAAATGGTGCAAACTCAAATAACATTTGCCTGAAACAGCCATACATAAAGCCCCATGGGCAAATATTTCTATTTTAATTAAATTTCCGGAAGGTCCGCATATGTTCTCCTCTTGTATTTTTTGCACTATTTCCGCCACTTGGTGCAAGTTCAGCTCTCTTGCCAAAACCATTACATCGGCATATTGCGCAAAAAATTTCACTGCCTCTATATTCGTTATATTGCATTGCGTGGATATGTGCACTTCCATTCCTATACTACGGGCATATTGTATTACCGACAAATCGGATGCAATAACGGCAGTAATACCGCTTTTTTTTGCCATATCCAGCAAATTCTTCATTTCCGTTATTTCATCATTATATATAATGGTATTTACGGTAAGATATGTCTTTATATCATGTTCCTTGCAAATATGCACTGTCTGCTGCATATCTTCCATGGTAAAATTGATGGATGACCTGGCCCTCATATTTAAATTTCCCACACCGAAATAAACAGAATCGGCACCGGCCTGAATGGCTGCCGCCAACGATTCAAACGAACCTACCGGAGCCATTATCTCTATCTGATTCTCTTTCTTCACTTTTTCCTTTGTCTTTATTACTAATATTGAATATACAAAAGTACGAAAAAAACACAGACAAATTTTGACATTCATCTTTTAAGCCGGTTTTTTTAATTGCAACCGCAAAAAATTTTTGCCGGCTCCCCTTCCGTAATATCTGCCCGATGATTTTTTTTATAACTAAGGGCATATAACCGCAAAATGCCGGCACTCTATTTTTTGCAGACAAGCATTAAAACAAACAAGGTGATTTGCTGACTCAGGAATGCTGAAATAAAGCAAAAATCTTTAATAATACATTGAAAAATATATATTTACAAAAAATATCGGATTTAAGCCTCTTTTTTTCAGAATTTGATATATACCACCACAACAACCATAAAACGGCTCTAAAAGGCTAAAATGGGCTTAAGGAAAAAGAGCAAAAACTGCTGTTTTTACATAAAATATTGATATATAAATTGTTACACGATTGTTTCACGTGAAACTATTTGTGCAGTAAAATCAGCAATACGGAAATGTCTGACGGGGATACGCCGGGTATGCGGGAGGCCTGCCCTATGGTAGCCGGTTTGATTTTCGATAATTTTTGCCGGGCTTCGGTTGAAAGAGACTGCACTTCCATATAATTGAAATTTTCAGGTATTTTTATTTTTTCCAATTCGTGCATTTTTTTCACCATGTCGTTTTCCTTCTGTATATAGCTTTCGTATTTTATCATTATCTCCGCCTGCTCCAAAACTTCTTTATTCCATTTTTTTTGCAAAACAAATGTATTTAAAGAAGGAATGTGGGCGGTGATTTGCGCCAGATTCAATTGGGGACGCAAAAGCAATTGTGACAACTTTACTTTTTGCGTTACCGGAGATAATTCTTCTTTTTGAAGTAAACCGTTAATGGCGGAAGGCTCGATATCCCATTTTCTTATTTGCTCTACAGCGTCATTGATTTGCTGCTTTTTTTTCAAAAACTTATTATAAGTTTTTTTATCTGTCATTCCTATTTCATAAGCCAAAGGCATCAACCGCACGTCTGCATTATCTTGTCGCAAAAGTATTCTGTGTTCGGCTCTTGAGGTGAACATTCTGTAAGGTTCGTCCACGCCTTTGGTAACCAAATCGTCAATCAACACACCAATATAAGATTGCTCCCTGGACAATATTACGGGAGATTTGTGCTGTAATTTTCTGGCAGCGTTAATTCCCGCCATGAGTCCTTGCGAAGCTGCTTCTTCATAACCTGTTGTACCGTTGATTTGACCGGCAAAATATAAATTTTCCACTTTCTTGGTTTCCAAAGTAGCATATAACTGCGTGGGATCAAAATAATCGTATTCAATGGCATATCCGGGCTTGAGTATGTGGGCGTTTTCCAATCCTTTTATATGATGCAAAGCCTCCACCTGAATGTTTTCGGGCAAAGAAGATGAAAAACCGTTTAAATAATAAGAATTGCCCTGCAGGGTTTCGGGTTCCAAAAACAACTGGTGCCTTTCTTTGTCGGAAAACCGTTCAATTTTATCTTCTATGGAAGGACAATATCTCGGACCCACTCCCGAAATTCTTCCTTGAAACATGGGAGAATATTGAAATCCCGTTCTTAATATATCATGCACCTCCTGAGAGGTATAACATATCCAGCAAGGAAGTTTGTTTGTAATTTTTTTTGAACCGTAAAACGAAAAACCCACAATATTTTCATCCCCTTTTTGGCATTCCATTTTTGAAAAATCAATAGTACGCTTATCCAGCCGCACAGGGGTGCCTGTTTTGAGTCTGCCCGAAACAAAACCGTATTTCTTCAATTTTTCCGTAATTCCCGTACTTGATTTTTCTCCTATGCGCCCTCCGGAAAAATTGATTTCACCCACATGAATTTTTCCGTTCAAAAAAGTGCCGTTGGTAAGTATGATGGCTTTAGCGGTGAATTCCATACCCAATTTGGTAATTACTTTTTTATATTCACCTTCCAATTCCAAATCCGTAACCGTATCTTCTCTTAAATACAAACCGGGAAATTCTTCCAGAGCATGCAACCAATTTTTTGAAAATTGATCTTTATCGCATTGGGCTCTCGGACTCCACATAGCCGGACCTTTGGACAAATTAAGCATTCTGAATTGCAAAGTGGATTTATCGGTAATTTTTGCCGTTAAACCTCCCAGCGCATCTATTTCCCTAACTATTTGTCCTTTGGCAACACCTCCTATGGCAGGATTGCACGACATTTGAGCAACAGCGTTCAAATTCATGGTTATTAACAAAGTTTTACATGATAACTTTGCCGCTGCCGAAGCAGCCTCGCATCCGGCATGGCCGGCTCCCACCACTATGATATCGTAAGTGTTATTCATTGCTTAAATGGTGTTTCACATGAAACATTGCCTATAAAATATTAATTATCAAATATTTAAATATTTTTCTAAATAATAATTTTCCTTTGCCCTCATTTGTTTTTTTTCGGCTTCGGTTTTATCTTTATAACCACAAAGATGCAAAGCTCCATGAAGTATTACTCTCAATGTTTCACAAAAAAAAGTCTGCCCGTATGTTTTTGCATTTTCTTTTACCCTTTCGGCGGAAATAAAAATATCCCCCGATATTTCGTTATCATTGGTATAGTCAAAAGTGATTACATCCGTTAAATAATTATGTTTTAAATACTTTTTATTAATATTCAGCAAATATTCATCTGAACAAAAAATATAGGCCAGCCGACCTATATTTTTATTTTCTTCACGGGCCAAAAGATTAAGAATAGCTCTTATTTTTGTTTTGTTTTTTAAATCAAAAATAATATCTTCGTTGAAAAAAATATTGTTTTCATATTATATGTATTGTTCCGCCAATATATCGGCATTGACATTTCTTAACAAATTTTCCCTGCCCGGCACCATCATTCTAAAAGGCACATTGATTTTATAACTGATACATGCCCCGTTTTTTTCAAAATCCACATCTTCGGCCAAGGTCTCTATTTTATACAATCCCCTTTTATTTTCTTTTATTCCGCTTTCTTTTCCTGCAGTACCGTAATCAAAACCTTCCCCTTCATCTTCTACCGAAAATTTTAATTTGGAATTCTGCACCTGCATGCTCACTGTCACTTTTTTAGCAATATCGCATTTATTGCCGTGTATGATGGCATTTTTGACACTTTCCACCAACGGCACGGATATCACTCCCCTATATTGTTCTTCTATATTGTAATTGAGCATGATACTGTCTATAAACTTTTCCAATTCCGTTATCTGACTCAATGATGATTTTAAAATCACTTTTGAAAAATACATATTTATTCTATTTTATATAAACAAAAACATCTTACAAAGATAGTTGTTTTATTTGATATATTTCACTCTTTTTCCTGAAAAATTTATAAAAAAATAAAATCGGCTTATTTGGAAAAATTAGTGTACTTTTGCCTTTTGTAAAACAAGCATTTTAATCAAAAATATGTCAAAACGTGTATTAATGGCCATGAGCGGCGGAATAGACAGCAGCATTTCCGCTTTACTTTTGTCAGAACAAGGTTATGAACTGGTAGGTGCCACTTTCCGTACTTTTGACTATATCAAAGAATCGTGCATGGCCCGTGAAAAAGGCTGTTGCTCGGTTGAAAGTATTTTTGAAGCAAAAAAATTTGCGGAATCCTTGGTAATAGAACATCATATTTTGGATTTCAGACAAATTTTTCACAATTACGTTATCACTGATTTTATCAATGAATATAAAAACGGCCGCACCCCCAATCCTTGTGTATTATGCAATTCTCATATCAAATGGGGGGAATTATTAAATGCCGCCGATAAATTAAAATGCGATTATATAGCAACCGGCCATTATGCCCGAATTGAAGAAAAAAACGGTCATACGTATTTGAAAACAGCCATAGACATACATAAAGACCAAACCTATTTTTTATGGATGCTCACTGAGGAAAACCTTAAACGCACCATTTTCCCTTTGGGAAATTATTCCAAACAAGAAATAAGAGAAATAGCTTTAAAACACCATTTTGAACAGTTGGCAAAAAAAAGCGAATCCCAGGAAATATGCTTTATTCCCGACAATGACTACCGCTCTTTTTTAGCAGAACAAGGGTGTAATGTGGAACAAGGAAATTTTTTGGATAAAGAAAATAATATTATAGGAAAACACAACGGATATTACAATTATACCATAGGGCAAAGAAAAGGATTGGGAATAGCATTTGGAACACCTAAATACGTTACAAAAATCAATGCCCTTACCAATGAAATTACCATAGGCGACTATCAGGACCTGTATTGTCAAAAATTATTGGCCACACAAGTGCAGATAAGAGATAAGGCATGGGTGGAAAATTCCCCTGAAATAGCAGCCAGAATACGCTACAAATCTCCAGCTGTTCCTGCTACTTTATTGTTAGACAATGATTTTGAAAACACAAAAAAAGCTTACATTTACTTTAACGAACCTGTTTGGGGTATTACTCCGGGCCAGTCAGTTGTATTTTACAAAGAAGGGCTGATTATAGGAGGCGGA
Source organism: Bacteroidales bacterium (assembly GCA_017616775.1). Lineage (GTDB taxonomy): Bacteria > Bacteroidota > Bacteroidia > Bacteroidales > WCHB1-69 > UBA1205. The sequence goes on along the minus strand of JAFZXM010000033.1, from coordinate 26,341 downwards.
TTGATAAAATAAAAATATACGCTAAGATAATTCCAACATTTTTAATATGGAAATTTTGGCTTTTTCAATAATTTCTTTGCTTAAAATTATTTCGTTTTCATCGGAAACAAAACAATTGTATATTTTTTCCAAGGTGTTCAGCTTCATATATTGACAATCGTTACAGCTGCATGATTTGTAATTATCCGAAGAAGAAGCTATAATAAATTTTTTATCAGGATTCAGGGCCTGCATTTTATGCAATATTCCTGTTTCTGTCGCCACTATGAAACTTTTTGAGGAAGATTTTTGCGTATAAGCCAGCAATTGGGTGGTGGAACCAATAAAATCGGCAAATTGCAATACCATGTTGGTACATTCCGGATGGGCTATCAATTCGGCATCCGGATATTTTTTTCTCAATTCCACAATATCTTTTGCCATCAAAGAATTATGCACATGACAACAACCGTCCCACAAAATCATGTTTCTGCCGGTAAGCTTATTGATATAATCTCCTAAATTTCTGTCGGGAGCAAATATTATTTTCTCGTCTTTTTTAAAACTTTCCACTATTTTAACCGCATTGCTTGAAGTAACCACCACATCGGACAATGCTTTCATTTCCGCACTGCAGTTTACATAAGATACCACTTTGTGTTCCGGATACATTTTTTTGAATTCCGCAAAATCTTCAGCCTTACAGCTGTCTGCCAAAGAACATGCCGCTTTTGCGTCAGGTATCAATACTTTTTTGTCAGGATTGAGAATTTTGGCTGTTTCGGCCATAAAATAAACTCCTGCAAATATGATTTTATCCGCATTTGTTTTTTGGGCATATTGAGCCAAAGCCAAACTGTCTCCCAAACAATCCGCTATATCCTGAATTTCAGGATAAGTGTAATAATGTGCCAATAAAACTGCATTTTGTTCTTCTTTTAATTTAAGAATCAACTCTTTGTAATCCATATTTTATATTTAGTGTAAAAGTTTTAAAGTGATACAAAAGTAGCACATTTTTTTTTATTCACGCCGTATCCTATTACAGATATACTTTTGATTATATAAGAAAAAAATATTATTTAATATCTTGTTAAAACTGTTGAAAAATTTTTTTGTATCTATAGTTTAAATGTTTACTCTCGGTTTTTATTTTATTATTTTTGCTGATAAAAAATTTATACCGGTTGAAAAGTAGGATATAAACAATTTATAAAAATTTATGAGCAATGGTTTCAACATATCATGGTTAATAAAAAATAATACTCTTAATTCAAGCTACTTAAAAACCCTATTTTTGATATTACATTGAATATTATATCTTTAATATTTTAATGTAAATATAAGATTTTTAAATAGTTGTATTTTTACTCCATTTATTTGTCAACATTTGCTTTTTATGGTCATATATTTCATTTAAAAGTTTATATTGGGTGAATAAACCCGGTTTATTTTGCTATATTTTCATCTACTATTTCAGCTATATCTTTAATATTAACATTTATTCCGTGCTGCAAAGCTCTTTTGCACATGGGGCAGGAAGTAATGACTGTATCGGGTTTTGGTGCCGTTAAATTGTTGATGGCGGCATTTCTTATTTTCATTTGGTCTTCCAGTTCCAATTGTGTATTTGCCAAGTTATAGCCGCAGCACAAGCTGTTTTCTTTTTCCATTTTTACATTCATCAATTCTGCTACAGCGTGCAAAACATGGCGGGGTTCTTCGTATATTTTACATCCTCTGCCCAATTCACAGGGATCGTGATAAGTGACTTTGATATCAGAACGGTTGACTTTGATTCTGCCTTGTCGGATAAGTCTGTCTATATATTGGGTGTGATGCAGCACTTCTATAGGCAAATGGTATTCTTCGGTGAAAGATTTGTAACAGATGGGGCAGGAAGTTACCAAAGTACGGATGGAAGAAGACAATATTTTTTCGGTATTTTTTTGTCTCAGCGTTTCAGCTTGTTTGTCCAAACCTTGTTGCATCAAAGGACGTCCGCAGCAGATGGTTTCGTTTTCGTCCATATACCAATATTTTACATTGGCGGCGGCAAAAATATGTTTCATGGCCTCAGGTATGGAAACGGTGATGTGGGACATGCAGCCGGCAAAATATATGACTTCTTTTTCTTCTGATATTTGTTTTTCTTCTTTATCAGGAATATATTGATAATAGTCTTTATTGTTAAAACACTCTTTTTTACGCATAATTTGTCTTATAAGAGTGGATTCTATGCCTACGGGGCATGCTTGTACACATCGTCCGCACATAAGGCAGTTGTCGGCTATTTCTTTGGTGAGTGTGCCATACCGGGTATTTTTTATAAAATATACCGATTGTACGTTATTGATGCCGGCTTCGGTGTTCAGCGGGCATACGTCTATACAAATGCCGCAACGGGAGCAGGCGTTAAGTTCTATATTGGTATATCCTGTTTTTTGATTGTTTTCGGTAACACCCCATTTACGTAAAAATACCAGGAGCATTTCGGTAAAAATATGCATATACCGGGTAAAGGGCATAAACAAAAAGAATAAGCATAAAGCGATGGAATACATCCACCAAAGGGGCAGGGTGATATGTTCCAAAGGCAATCCTACCAGCAAATTTCCCAACGATTGAGTGAGAAAACCTCCGTTGTGTTTTATGCCTGCGGTAGCGCTTTCTGCCAAAAGCCTGAGCGGAAAAATACACCACAAAGAAGTGAGGGCTATTTTGTCCACAATGGTGTGTTTGGTAGTTTTTTTCATTCCGTATATTTTGGAATAAAAGCGCTTGATAACGGCCAACACTATGCCTGATAATACAAACAGCAGGCATGCATCCATGAGTTGGGTGAACAGTTCACTTCCTGAAAATGTAACGGAAGTGTCTTCAAAAAAGCGGAAGAATATGGCCAGCCAGAATTCATCCCAGAAGGTGCCGCTATAAAAAGTGGTTTCTATTTTACCTATTACTATCAACAAAAACCATCCGAAAGCAAAGCTGAGGTGCATATATCCCAAAACGGGATTGGTGCGGAAGATATTTCTGTGAAACAAACATTCTCTTACAGCTTCCCAAACGGCTTTGAGCGTTTTAAAACTGATGATATTTTTTAAGGCGGTGGTTTTTTGTGTTTTGTCCATTTGTAAAAGCCATTTTACAAACAGGGCAAAAAGAATGATAAACAAAACAACGGTTCCTATGGTAAAAGGAAGAACAAACGGATGAAAATTATTCATTATTGTTTTTATTTTTTTCTATTAAATTTCTCATTTCTAATATCATACCACGTGTGTTTACCCCTCTTGGGCATACAAGGGTACATTTGCCGCAGAGCATGCATTTGCTCAATTCTTGTTCAAGTTCGTCATATTTGGCATTCCGAAAAAGCATATTGCATTTAAATATGCTGAAATCGGTGAATTTGGCGGCGGAACATGTTGATGCACATGCACCGCAACCTATACATCTACAATATGATACAACATCGTGTTCCAAAGTTTTCTTTAAAGAAAAATCGCTGTTATCGTAATTAAGGGTACGACCTTTGGAAATAGAATATCCGAAATCTTTCATGTTTACCTATTTTTTAGATAATCAAAAATTGCATTAGCTGCTGCGTCACCGTCTTTTAAAGATTTTGGAATGGTCATAGGTCGTTTACAAGTACCTGCCAAAAACAATCCTTTTATTTCCGTTTCGTTGTCGGAGCAATATCTTTGTTTGCTTTGCAGAAATCCGTATTCATTGCTGATATTGAATTTTTGACTTATAAAACGAGTAGTTTCACTTGCTTCCATACCCACCATTAGTACAAATAAATCCACGGTGAGTTTCAAAGGAGTGGAAAGTAGGGTGTTTTCTGCCTTTATTTGAATACGATTGTCAAAAGTAGAGGCAGCTTCTGAAATACGTCCGCGGATAAATTGTACATGATATTTTTCCTGCGATGTTCTGTACAATTCTTCATAATGTTGTCCTGCCATACGCAAATCCATATAAAAGCAATATTGTTCCACATCGGGCAGAAGTTCTTTTACTTCTATACTTTGTTTAACGGCGCAAATACAGCAATTGATGGAGCAATAGTGGTTGCCCACTTTTTCATCTCTGGAACCCACGCATTGCAAATAGGCTATTTTTTGGGGAATACGGCCGTCCAGGGTGGTGATTTTGCCGTTTTTTATCATGGCTTCCAATTCTACGGAAGTGATTACATTAGGATAAATGCCATAGCCGAATTCTTCTTTTCGTTTTGCATTGAAAAAATCGTAGCCGGAGGCTATTAGCAATGCCTTGGATGAATATTGACCGTCGGCGGTTTTCACTGTCCATTCATTTTCAGAAGTGTTTTCAATGTCTTTTACTTCTTGTTCTGTAAGGATGCTTACATTTTCATTGAGTTGACGGGTAAGATTTTGTAAAAGTTCCTCAGCGGAATAAAAATCAGGAAATAATTTATCCCATTGGGTAAGTTTGCCGCCTATGGATTTTTCTTTTTCTATAATAAGGGTTTTGTAGTTAAAATTTCCCAAGCGAATAGCCGCTTGCATTCCAGCGGGACCGCCACCTATAATAATAACATCAAAATGATTCATATTCAATATGTTAAATTTTTAAAAAATCAGGTTTATCAGGAGGAGTAAGTTGGTTGCCGTTTATATCAGCATATTTTTCATCAGGATTGTATGCTATACCTATTTTGTCCATTAAGGATTCACATTGCACTTGATGCATTTGAAGGCCTATTTTCCATGGGTCGTAGCCTAAAAGCAGTGCTGCTAATTCTTCGTGGGAAAGAACAGGAATACCTTTGCCTTCTGCATCGTAAGTTTTATGTTGTGTTTCTGCGATAGTATATTGCCAACGGTCAAGAAACATATTGCAACCCGGACAATTGGTAAGTATAAAATCGGGCTGATAGGGTTCCATGGATTCCAATTTTTTATAGGTATTGCTTACAGAATAGCTTCGATTGGTGAGTACCAAATAATTTCTAAAGCCAAAACCGCAGCAGTGACGACGTTCGGGATAGTCGATTACTTCGCCACCCCAAGATTCTATCAATCCTGCCAAAACATAAGGGAATTCCGCTCCGCCTTCGCCGAAAGCGGGAAATACTTTGGCATAGTGGCAGCCGACATGTTCAACACCTCTAAGCGGTTGTCCCGTGTGTTTATTGATAAGTTGGTATTTCATTTGTTTTTTCAATTCATTGCGGAATTTGTATATAATATCTGAAGAATGGGCAATATTTTCAGGTAATTCAAATTCACGTTTGCAGGCTTTATAAAGATATTCTCTTGTTTTTTCCAATGTTTCGGGGTCGTGTTTCCATGTTTCCAACACTTCTACATATAAACCGAAAGAAGTTACACAAGAGGGAACATAATTTTTGTAGCCGGCTTCCGTCATCAAAGAAAACAATCGAGCCATGATGGTGGCGGTGGTGTAGAAGGGAACTATATCGGTATGGTAGCCTATGCCGGTGCAGGTATGTTGATTGGCTTCGTCGATAATATCTTTATGCAGATTGTCTTTCATGATATTCAAAAACATGGCTTCTGCTCCCGGATTGAAACTTTGACGGATGCAACTACGAGCATAAAAATAATGATCGTCAGCTATTTCTTTTTGATATTCGTTCCAAAAACGTTTTTTTAATTCCATCTTATTTACAATGTTGATTGTTGTTTTGAGTAAAATTGGCGACTAAATAATCGCTGTATTTTTGGTTTTCATCGGTTTTTTCAATATTGATATGAAGGTCATTCGCTTTTTTTGCAGAAAACTGCTCAATTTGTTCTCTTAAAGCGGTACCGCCTGTAACGTCAAATATGTTTTTGATTTCATCCAGATTGCTTTGATGAATGTTTCTTAGAGCACCCGGACCGTCTTTTTTCCAATTGGCGCCTACTTTTTCACATACAGCTTCCGCATTTTTCATAAACCATGCCCATATAGGACCTTGTTCCGGATGCAAGTCAGGATCTACAATATCCGGATGAACACAATAACCTCTTTGGAGGATATTCGTGCCTATGATTTGTTCTATGGCATATTGTTGTCTTCCTTTTTCGCTATCGGTAAAAAAACCCATTTCCTGACTGATGGTGCGTAATATGGAAATAACCACTCCCGGAGCATTACCTCTCGGACAGCGAGTTTTGCACGACATACATTGTCCGCAATACCAAATGGTATCAGAGCGTAAGAGTTTTTCCAATTCTTCATCATCTCCGCGATGCACGATGTTGCAGATATTGCGGGGATCGTATTTATAAAATTCCGCTGCGGGACAAATGGCGGTGCACATGCCGCAGTTCATACACGAGCTGAGGGCTTCGTGAAAGCGGTTATCGGCTTTTATTTTATCGATTAAAATTCCCATGTGTTTAATATATATAGGTATAAATAATCAAATAGGTTGTTTTAATAAGATACAAAGATACTAAAAAAACAATTGCAAAGGTAAAAATAACGGATAAAAAATAAAAAAACAAACGGGGAATATATGTAATAAAACAGAAATAAAATGTAAAGAATAATGAATTTGAAGAATTTAAAAGGAAAAAAAATATTACATTTGCCGATGAATCAAAAAGGATAAACAAATGATAGAATATGCAGTCATATTGTTATTGTTGACATCGAACATTGTTTTTATTATATTATTCATACGAAAAGACAGAGCGCATAGAAATTTACTCAAGCAAAAATTGCAAAAGCAATCCTCATCGTCTTCCCTATTGTTGGATGAAATAAAATACGAGCAAGACAAAGAGGATAAAAACGGGCAAAAAATGCTTACCGAATTGCAGCGTCAAATGGAGGAGGAAAAAGTATTTTTGGACAAACATCTTACCATTGCATCTTTGGCTGCAAAAATGGGAACCAATAAAACAGTATTGTCAAAGGTGATCAACAAATCCACCGGGCATACTTTTCCTTCACTGTTGAATTATTATAGGATACAAGAAGCTGTGAATATGCTTAAAGAAGAGCAAAACAAGCAATATACACTGGAATATATAGGAGAAAAATGCGGATATGCCAACAGGCAGGTGTTTCATGCTTCGTTCAAGCAAGAAGTGGGAATGACACCCAACAGATTTAAAAAATTTGTTATTAATACCCAAATGCAGTCAAAAATCAGCAACTGAGCATTTCTTTTTCCGGCATTTTTGACAATATATTATTAATGATTGGCACACGCCAAACAGGCTATACTTATTTTTACGTTGTTTGTCCGGAGTAAGCAAGCGGCGGCGGCTTCCAATGTGGAGCCTGTGGTAATCACATCATCAATAAGCAGAATATGTTTGTTTTGCAAATTTTCGGGATGTATCACCCGGAAGATATCTTCCACATTTTTCCAACGGGAGTAGCGGGTTTTCTTTGTTTGGGAAGAAGTGTTTTTTAAGCGGATAAAAGAGGTGGTGTCCAAAGGTTTGTGCATACTTTTTTGCAGACCTTTTCCTATCATTTCGCTTTGGTTGTAGCCCCGTTTTGCTTGTTTTTTAGGGTGTATGGGTATAGGAATAATGATGTCGATATTGGCAAAATCGGGGCTTTCCATTAAAGTTTGGCCCATCATTTCGCCCAATATCACACCCACTTCCCAATTGCCTTTGTATTTAAGTTGGTGTATGGCATGTTGAATAATGGATCCTTTTTGAAAATAGCAATAAGCGGTGGCTCTTTCATAGGGAATACGTCCCATGAGTGTTTTTTCCACCATATTGTTTTTTTGAAGATGGAAATGAGTAAGGGGTAAATTTTGCAAACATTGCAAACAAATGACTTTTTCTCCGTTTACCAAAGAAGTTCCGCATCCACAACAATAAGAAGGATAAAACAGATGAAAAAAATCTTTAAAGAAAGCGGTTAAAGACATGGTGTTTATAAATAGTTTTTCAACAGATTTTCGGTTTGTTCTATAAGCAGGGTTCGTTGGGGATTGTCAAGTATCGATTTTTTTATTTTTTTTATTTTTCTGTTGTGAAAAAGTTGTCCGGTAACGGTATTGCTTATTTCATTCAAGGCCACGTAAGCCATGGTGTCGGCACCTTGTTTAGGGGTGCGTATAAGGGGGCGGAAGAATATATCGCACAAGGTGTCTATAATTTTATTATCCATGCGAATAATATTGGTGTTTACAATACCGGGGTCGGCACAATTGACGGTAATTCCCTTGTTTTTCCATTTTTCCGCCCAATAAAGGGTAGCATAAAAGAGGCCTAATTTGGAATTGGAATAGCAGGAAAAACGGTTGTATTTTTTATGAGGGTCGGGCATAAAGAAGTGTCCGTTGATTTTACCGTATTTATAGGTAAGAGATACCATGTTCACTATTTTGGTGCCCGAATGGAATAAAGGGGAAAGCAATTCGGTAAACAGGAAGAGTCCCAAATAATTAACGGCAACGGTTTTTTCATATCCGTCGGCCGACACTTGGGCATGAGAAGGAAGAACGCCTGCATTGTTGAGAAGAATATCTATATGGGAATATTGATTTTTTACGGTATTGCAAAATTGCTGTATGGATGTTAATGAGGATAAATCCACTTGCATTACGTTGATATGTTCCCATCGGGATAGGTTTCGTAATTTTTCACAGGCAGCGTTTCCTTTGTTTTGCGAGTGGCAAGCCATTATGATATTGTATTGGGATTTGGCGAGAAACAATGCCAATTGTTGACCCATATCGCCATCGGCGCCGTTAATGACAGCTGTTTTCATTATGAAAATTATTTAAGTTTTTTATAGGTTAAAAGCCAGCGTTCAGGCACTTCATTGTTGCATGCCGTTTGATAATCTTTCATGGAGCAGGGTATGATATAATTACGATTGAATTTTACATTATTTCCTTCTTCCATAGGTATTTCCATCCACCAAAGGTGGCTGGTTTTGCTTTGGTAAAAAACAATTTGGTAGGCATCATCAAATAAAGATACGTAATATTTGTAGAAATTACTTTTTGCAATATCGGGCAAATCGTTACTGCGTTGCATATATCCTTGTATAAAATACCAAAGCATTTGAGCTATAAGCATGGCTGTTTGTTCTTTTATATCTTCTTGGGGATTGTATTCATAAACACCCAATGAAGAAAGTTTGTCGTTAGCACCTGCATAATGGCACAAAGTGCACATTTCAACACCGGAAAAACCGTTGGGTCCCACATTTTTATTGCCCGGGGCATCAGAAAACCGCACGGCGCTCATGTCTATGGATACCATATCCGCATTACGGATAATGGGTTCACTGTCTATCATATCTTGTTGTGCCAATCCCAGGCGATGCATATCAAACAGCAGGTTATCCATCAGTTCCACCTCTTTGGAGTCAACCAGATAACTTTGATAGCCCAGATTGCTGTAATTGAACAGGCAATTGGGTTGGGAAAGTATTATTTTATTAATGTAGGCATCGGATTTAATGGGTATGTTTTCGTTGCCGATATCAAATTTCGGGTCTATGGAGGTGATATTGATAACATGATTCAAATTTTGGTAAGCCATATAATTGGCATAGGTTATATCTTGACTTCCTCCTAAAATAATTACCAATATTTCGTTTTCTATCAAAGAAGCTATAATTTCACTTGCCGCTGCGTATGTATCGTTGACGGACTGTCCGATTTTGATATTGCCCAAATCGGCAATAGGAGGCATTTGTTCGGAGTGGAACAGGCGATAAAACTGTTTGCGGATGGCGTTCGGAGCTTGAGCGCATCCGGTGTTGTTAAAAGCGTTACGGTCTTCTTCTATACCGATGAGTGCTATTTTTATATTTTCCAAATCAGGAAACGCATCTTGGGTGTGAATGGCTATTTTGTTACCTATGCGATTTTCATTTTCAGAGTAAAAAAAGCACAGGCTTTCTTTGTCTATAGGATTGAAATATAATTGAAAGTCCATATACCAACCGTTATTTAGATTTTCGTGATGTTTTCTTCGGTGTTTTCTTTTTATTGCTTTCTTTTGCTATAATATCCAAACAATCTTGATACGACAAATTTTTGGGATCCATATCTTTGGGTATTTTATAGTTCACATTGTTTTGAGCAATATAAGGGCCATATCTGCCATTCAATATTTTAATGGAAGTATCGTTTTCAAAAGTTTTAATGTTTTTCTTATTTTCCACTTCTTCTATGGCTTTAACGGCTTCTTCCAGGCTTATATTTTTAATGTCGGAATTTCCGGGCAAGGGATAAAAATGTTTGTTGTAGAATACATAAGGACCGAAACGTCCTATGGCAACGCTCACATCCATGTTATTGTAATTTCCGAGTGATATCAATTGTTTTTGAGCGGTTTTTTCGTCTTTTTTAGCGATAATTTCCATACATTTATCGGTATCTATGGTAAGAATATTCTCTGATTTGGGAATGGAATAAAATTTACCTTTGTATCTTATGTATGGGCCAAAGCGGCCGATATTGGCTGTCAATTCTTCGTTTTCCACCATTCCTATGGTGCGGGGAAGGTTAAATAAATCCAAGGCTTGTTCAAAAGTGATGGATTCTATGCTTTGTCCGGGCAGGAGGGAAGCAAATTTAAGTTCGTCTTCGGAGTTGGATTCGCCGATTTGCACTATCGGACCGTATTTGCCTAGTTTTACAAAAACTTTTTTACCGCTTTTTGGGTCAACGCCTAAAAAACGCTCTCCCCGGGCTTTTTCGGAGTGTTCCATGGTAAAGTTTACTTCTTGGTGAAAAGGAGTATAGAACGATTTTATCATATTGTTCCATTTAATTTTACCCAAAGCTATATCGTCGAATTTTTTTTCTACTTTGGCAGTAAAATCATAATCCATTATATTGTTGAAATTTTGCACCAAAAAGTCGTTTACGATAATGCCTATATCGGTAGGGGACAATTTGCCTTTTTCATATCCTATTTTTTCTGTTTTGGAGCTTTGTGTTATTTTGTTTTTTTGGAGGGTGATAATTTGGTAATTACGTTCAAAGCCTTCTTTTTCCGTATTGGTTACATAGCCTCTTTTTTGTATGGTGGAAATAATGGGAGCGTAAGTGGAGGGGCGGCCTATTCCCAGTTCTTCCAATTTTTTTACCAGGCTGGCTTCCGTATAGCGATACGGCTGTTGGGTATATTTTTCTGTAGCATCTATTTTTTCGGCAAAAAGAGGAGTGCCTATATTCACATTGGGCAGCACCGTATTTTTGTTTTCATTTTCTTCGTCATCGTCATGGGATTCTAAATATACTTTGAAAAAGCCGTCAAAAAGCAATATTTCGCCGGAGGCGGAGAAAAGATATCCGCTATTGGATATTTTGATTTCCATATCCGTTTTTTCAAATTGGGCATCACTCATTTGTGAAGCTATTGTTCGTTTCCATATCAGGTCATACAATTTTTTTTGTGAGGCATCGCCGGTTGAAATAGTATGCAGACTCATATTGGTAGGGCGGATAGCTTCGTGTGCTTCTTGGGCTCCTTTGATTTTAGAGGTATATTTTCGTGTTTTGGCATATTTGCTGCCATAGGTGTTTTCTATTTCTTTTTTTGCGTCGGACAAAGCCAAATCGGACAAAGTAACGGCATCTGTACGCATGTAGGTAATAAATCCGGCTTCGTAAAGTTGTTGGGCCACGAGCATGGTTTTAGATACGGAAAAACCTAATTTTCTGGAAGCTTCTTGTTGAAGGGTGGAGGTGGTAAAAGGAGCTGCCGGAGATTTTTTGGCAGGTTTTTTGTCTATATTGCTTACGCTGAAAGAGGCTGTTTTGCACGATTCCAAAAAATTCAAAGCTTCTTCCCGGGTGGAAAATCGGGTGTTGAGTTCGGCGGAAAAGCCTTTTTTGTTTTTTTCATCCGTTAAAAACAATGCGGTAATACGGTAGGAGGATATACTTTGAAAGTTCCGGATATCTTTTTCTTTTTCCACTATAAGGCGGACGGCTACGGATTGTACTCGTCCTGCAGAAAGGGACGGCTTGATTTTGTGCCACAAGATAGGAGAAAGTTCAAAACCTACCAGCCTGTCCAATACTCTTCGGGCTTGTTGTGCATTTACCAAATTGATATCCAAATCTCTGGGATGAGACACGGCTTGTTCTATGGCTTGTTTGGTAATTTCATGAAAAGCGATGCGTTTAACTTTGCCGGATGGAATATTCAGTGTTTCCATCAGGTGCCATGAAATGGCTTCTCCCTCACGGTCCTCATCGGTGGCTAACCACACCGTTTCGGAAGCTTTTACATCGGATTTGAGTTCATTTACTATTTTCTTTTTATCCGGCATGATTTCATATAAGGGTAAAAAATCCCGGGAGATATCTATGCCCAAATCTTTTTTGGGCAAATCCCTGACATGCCCCATGCTGGATTTAACGGTGAAATCTTTGCCCAAAAACTTTTCTATTGTTTTTGCCTTTGCCGGAGATTCGACTATTACCAAATTTTTACTCATTTAATATCGTGTTTGGTTAGGTAAAATATATTGTTAAATATGAAATGAATGACTATAAAAAATAGGAATGTTTTCATAATATAGATATCATCATGTTCATTTCAATTTTTAATCGGTGCAAATGTATCACTTTTTCTTAATATTAATGTATATGGCAAATGAAACTTTTTTTATTGCCTTAACTTCTTATAATCCATATTAAAACATAAAAATCATGCAAAATTGTGCGGTAATTGCCGGCAAAAACAAAAAGAAAAAGAAAGGGAATATGCGGTCAAAAGCAGATTAAAGCACTGAAAGGCAGCGTTATAAAAATTTTTTAAATTTTTTCTGTTTTTATATGTTTGACATTCAAAATAATTGTATTTTTGCATTTCATTAATATGAAGTAAAAGAGAAAATAATTAATAAAATAAATATTCATTAAAAATTTGTAAAAATGACAAAAGCAGATTTAGTAGCAGAAATTGCTAACAAAACAGGTATTGATAAAGGTGCAGTACAACAAGTAGTTGAACAATTCATGATTGTTGTTAAAGGTTCTTTATTGAAAAAAGAAAATGTATATTTGAGAGGTTTTGGTAGTTTCATTATTAAAGAAAGAGCTCAAAAAACCGGTAGAAACATTTCCAAAAATACTACCATAGTAATCCCGGCTCATAAAATACCTTCTTTTAAACCGGCTAAATCTTTTTCCAATACTATAAAAGCTAAAGTTAAATAATAAAAAAAAAGCATTATGCCAAACGGAAAGAAACATAAAAGACATAAAATGTCCACTCACAAGCGCAAAAAACGTTTGCGTAAGAATAGACATAAGAAGAAATAGTCTTCTATAGTGAAATTTCACGTTAACTAAATCACATATTCCCCAAAAATAGTGAATGTGTGATTTAGTTTTTTTTTAGTAGGAAGAGTTCTTACAGGTTCAGTTATAAGAAAAGAAGAGAAGGAGGAAACATTTGAGTAAGGATTTATTTATAGATATAGTAGGGGATGAGATACAAATAGCCTTGTTGGAAAACAAGATATTGACAGAATTACACAAAGAGAGAACATCGGATAATTTCAGAGTAGGGGATGTACATTTGGGCAGGGTAAAAAGAATCATTCCCGGCTTAAATGCGGCATTTATAAATATAGGTCATGAAAAGGACGCTTTTTTGCATTATTTGGATTTGGGCGTCAACATTGCCACTTTTAACAAATATGTTAAAAATTGTTTGCAGGGAAATGTAAAATCAGCATCTTTGGCAGATGTAAAATTGGAGCCGCCGATATCCAAAACGGGCAAAATCAAGGATGTGTTTTCCGTGAACGATTTGGTATTGGTGCAAATAGCCAAAGAGGCCATTTCCACCAAAGGTCCCCGTTTGTCGGGAGAAATATCGTTGGCCGGCAGATATTGTGTGTTGGTTCCTTTTTCGGACAAGGTGATGGTTTCGCAAAAAATCACCTCTTCAGAAGAAAGAAATCGTTTGCGTAAGGCCATGATGAGCATTAAGCCTAAAAATATGGGTATAATTATCCGTACGGTGGCCAAAGACCAGAATATAGAAGTGCTTCATGCGGATATGCGGTCCTTATTGTCAAAGTGGAACGAAATGGTGAACAATATCAGCGGCAATAAGTTTCCCAAAATGATATTGAGCGAATTGGACAAAGTTTCTTCTACACTGAGAGATATACTTAACGATACTTTTGATGCCATATATGTAGGAAAAAACACTTTTGACGAAGTAAAGTCGTATATACAAACCATAGCTCCGGACAAGCTGGATATCATAAAATTGCATAAAAATACAGTTCCCATATTTGAATATTACGGCATAGACAAACAAATAAAATCGGCATTCGGCAAAAGTGTATCCATCAAAGGAGGCATCTATCTGGTGATAGAGCACACAGAGGCACTGCACGTTATAGATGTCAACAGCGGGCACAGGGTAAGTTCGGAAAAATCGCAGGAAATAAACGCGTTGGAAGTAAACATGCAGGCTGCAAAAGAAATAGCCCGCCAATTGCGGTTGCGGGATATGGGAGGTATTATCATCATAGATTTTATAGACATGCATGAGGCCGAACACAGAAAGGAATTGTTTAACTATATGGTGGAATTGATGAGTACCGACAAGGCCAAACACACCATACTTCCTCCTAACAAATTCGGTTTAATACAAATCACCCGGCAAAGAGTTCGTCCTGAAGTAAACATAGATGTGAGGGAATGTTGTCCGTCTTGTAGCGGCACAGGCATGGTAAGGCCTCCTGTGCTGATAGTGGATGATATAGAAAATAATTTACAATTGATGGTTGAGCAACAAAAGGAGCGTAATTTAACGTTAGAGGTACATCCTTTTTTGTATGCATTTCTCACACAGCATTTGATCAATTATAAAATAAAGTGGATGTGGAAATATAAATGCCGGTTAAAAATTGTTGCCAAAGAGTCGCTACAACTGTTGGAATATAAATTTTTCAGCAAGAATATAGGGGAAATCAATTTGTGGACACCTCAGCAAAGGCAATTGGAAATAGATGAAAGCGTGTAATTGTCATAAAATAGCAGGGATAGCAATATTTTATATATTTGCTTGTGTTTTTGCCGCCAACGGGCAGCAAATAGCATTGCTGAAATATCACGGCGGGGGAGATTGGTATGCCAATCCCACCTCTTTGCCCAATTTGATAAAATTTTGCAACAAGGAATTGCATATGAATTTAAATCCCGCGCCGGCGGAGGTGGAGGTGGGGAGTTTGGAAATATTCAATTATCCTTTTGTTCACATGACAGGTCACGGAAATGTGTTATTTTCGGAGCAGGAGGTGAAAAATTTGCGTAATTATTTGATAGCGGGAGGTTTTTTACATATAGATGACAATTATGGAATGGATGTATTTGTCAGAAGAGAGATGAAAAAAGTGTTTCCCGAATTGGAATTTGTAGAATTGCCTCACAATCATTCGATATATCATCAAAAATTTAATTTTCCCAACGGCTTGCCCAAAATTCACGAGCATGACAATAAGGCGGCACAAGGCTTCGGGCTTATATACGAAGGGAGATTGGTGTGTTTTTATTCTTATGAGTGCGATTTGGGCGACGGATGGGAGGATGCATCGGTGCATCACGATGATGAAAACACGCGGACTATGGCTTTAAGGATGGGAGCCAATATTATTCAATATGTTTTTACCAAATAAAAAAGTATGGATAAGGTAAGGGCAGACAAATGGTTGTGGATGGTGCGCTTGTTCAAAACGCGTACCAAAGCTATGGACGCATGTAATGCGGGGAAGGTAAAAATAGAAAATGTCAGCATAAAACCGTCACGCGAATTGCGGGCAGGAGTGAAATTGACCATCACGGCAGACCAGCTGAAAAAAGAAGTTTTGGTGCTGGATGCTCCCAAAAACAGAATACCGGCAAAAGACATACCGCTGTATTATCAGGATTTGACACCGCAAGAAGAATACGAAAGGGTGAAAATGTTGCGTATGCGTTTTGAAACAAGGGATGCGGGATTGGGCCGTCCCACCAAAAGAGACCGCCGTCAATTGGATTATTTGAAAAATTTTCTTGATAGTGCGGAAGATTGAATTAATATAAGCAGAATAAAACATTAATAAGGTAAAATAATGAAAAGTAAAATAGTTTGGATTACAGGGGCTTCTTCCGGAATGGGAAAGGCAACGGCATTGGAATTTGCAAAAAAAGGTTATACCTTGATATTAACGGCACTGGAAGCCGATTTGTTGGAACAGGTAAAGCAAGAGGCTTTGGGTTTGGGGGCAAAGAATGTATTTGTATTGCCTTTCGATTTATCCAAAAAAGAAGAAATCACCGCCTTGGCGGAGCAGGCGTGGAATTTGTGCGGAAGAATAGATATTATGTACAATAATGCCGGAATAAGCCAAAGGGGTACCACGGTGGAAACAGAAATGAGGGTTATCAACAAGGTGATGGATGTAAATTATTTTGCTCCGGTATTGATAGTAAAAAGTATTTTACCCAAAATGATACAACAAGGGGGAGGACAGTTGGCGGTAACGACCAGCATAGCCGGAAAATTCGGATTTCCTTTGCGTTGTGCTTATTGTTCTTCCAAACATGCTTTGAATGGTTTTTTTGAAACCGTTGCGGCTGAATATTATAAAGATAATATCAGGGTTACCATAGTTTGTCCGGGAAGAGTGCAAACCAATATTTCTCTCTACGCTTTGGAAAAAGACGGCACCCCGCACGGAAAAATGGATAAAGGGCAAGCTTCCGGCATATCGGTTGAAAAGGCAGGCAAACAAATAGTAAAAGCCATAGAAAAACAAAAAAGAGAAGTGTTGGTAGGCAGAAAAGAATTGTTGATGGTATATGTAAAAAGGTTTTTTCCCGCTTTGGCCGCCAAAATAGCCCGCAGTATAGAAAGTATGTAAAAAAAATCATGCAAATTCAACCCCGAAAGGTTGTAATCAGAAGAAAAAAATTCTGATTTTTTTTCTTGTATGAAGTTTTTTTTCTAATTTTGTAACTTGAAAAAGCGGAACTTGAAACGGAGCAGTGTTTTCAAGTTGGTTCAGATGCAGATTAATTTAATAACATATTGAAAAACATTGTATTATGAAAAAGTTTTTAATTATACTTAGTGTAAGTATGGTATTGTGTGCCTGTCACAAGGAGCCCGATTATGAATTACCCGAGGGTCCGGTGGAAATTCCTGATGCTGTGGATTTGGGTCTTAGTGTAAAATGGGCGTCTTTCAATATCGGATCAAACCAAGAAGGGGATTATGGTTATTATTATGCATGGGGAGATACCCGGCGCCAATCCACGGTATTGTGGAAGAATTATCGTTACAGCAATAGTGACGGAACAAAATTCACCAAATATTGTATGCCTTCACAATCTTCGTGGTGGGATGGGGAAGGTGCTCCTGACGGCCGTTCGGTTTTGCTGCCGGAAGATGATATAGCCGTAAAAAGGTTGGGTGGCAGATGGAGAATACCCACAAAAGAGGAGGTGGAAGAGCTTATGGACACCCAATATCATCCGGAATCATTCACATGGGATATGAAAGCTAAAGGACTGAACGACAGCGGAGAAGAAGTGAAAGGTGTTCGTATCACCAATAAAAGCACGGGAAATAATATTTTTATTCCTTATTCCGGTCGTCAGAACGGAGATGAATTTGAATTCAGGGGAAGTCGGGCCTTTTTATGGACTTCCGCCATGTCGGAAGGCGCTACCGGTGGTCCGGACGGAGCTTATAATTTGGGTTTGGATAAGAATGAAGGAGGCGGAGTTTGGAGCAACAGCCGTTGCTACGGCTTTGCGGTTCGTCCGGTGCAGACAAAATAGTTGAAAAAAAGAAATACCAAACAGAGTAAAAAACAAAAGGAGCCGAAGGCTCCTTTTGCTTTTTAAATATAAAAATGAAGATATTTTTCGGATATAAGGGTTAATTTATATGTTGTTGAATATGACGGGGATGAAATATTTTCCATTGGGAATACAATAATATGGCGGAAAGCAGGGCACCTAAGAAATCGCATATGGTGCAACTGCAAAACACACCCATCAGTCCGTCAAGGTGAAAATGCTCATATACAGGAGGAACAATAAACATAATAGGTATCAGGAACAGCACTTGTCGGGACAAGCTGGTAACTATGGCAACCCACGGTTTGTCTATAGATTGAAAGAATTGGGAATTGGTAATGGTAAAACCTATTAAAGGAGCCAGCACCATTAAATATCTCATAGCGGGAATGCTTAATGCTATCAATGCGGGATCTTTTGTAAAGGCCATTATAATGTATTTAGGAAATACTACCGCTAAAAAAGCGCCTATTATGCCTATTATCACATTGCATTTCATGGTGAGGAAAAACACTTCTTTGAGGCGGTCCATTTTTTCTGCACCGTAATTGTATCCTGCAATGGGTTGCATACCTTGGCATATACCCAAAATAAGCATAATAATCAGCGGAGCGAAAGAATTTACTATACCATTGGCTCCAACAGCCAAATCTCCTCCATAGCGTATGAGTTGGGTATTGAGCAAGGCTATAACGGCAGAGCCCGCCACATTCATGGAAAAGGGACTGATACCTATTGCCAATATGTTACGGAAAATATATAATTTGGGTGTCCAGCAATGACGTTTGTAGCGGATAAAAGATGTGGGTTGCAAAAAATGAATGACAGACAGCAGAGAAGAAAAAAGCATGGAGACGGTGGTTGCCCATGCGGCTCCGGCTATGCCCCAGTCAAAAGCAAAAATAAACAATGCGTCTAAAGCAATATTCAGCAATGCACCGCTTACCATTATCCACATGGATTTGTTGGCGTATCCCGAAGCCCGTATCAAACCGGTAAGATTGAACGATAAAGTGGTAAGAAACATGCCGGGCAATATGATTAGCATATAGGTGCGGGCATAATTGATGGTATCTGCAGAAGCACCGAACATATTCAGAATATTGTCCATAAAGAAATAACCTGTGCTTACAAACAAAAAACCAAATAAAAAAGTAAGCAAGGTGCTGTTTCCTAATATTTTTTCCGCCCAACGGATATCTCTGCGACCTAATACTATGCTCATGCGGGCCGAAGCTCCGGCTCCGACCAAAGACCCGAAAGCATGAATAATATTCATAATAGGCATGGTAATGGCCAAACCTGCAATAGCCAAAGCACCTACACACTGGCCTAAAAACATTCTGTCGACAATATTATATATGGAGGCTATAATTTGTGTAATTACAGCCGGCAAAGCATATTGCCACAATAATTTTTTTATGTTTTTTGAACCGAATTCTTCGGTATTGTCAAGTATCTGTTCCAACAATCAAAAATTTTAGCGGTAAAAAAGAAAAAACGGAATGTAAAAAAAAATATTGTGGCAAGCAATCAAAAAAAAATCCGTATGCAAGGATAAAAAAAGTTTCTGCAAGCATTGCAATAAAAACAAAAAAATTACCGGACATTCAGCCGGAAATTCATATTTCCGGAATATCATGGCATTTATAGCACAAGCGGGCCCGCAGCGGTTAATGTTGCATTTTCCAAGTTTTCAATTTTCAGTGATTTTGCACTTTTGCAGCATGCCGTTAAAAAAATATCGGCATTTGTACAATAAGCTTATTGCCAAATCCGTTACATAAAAAAAATAAAGAAAATGTCAAAAGTACGTATCAAAATCAAGGATGTAATCAATTCAGGCGTAAGTTATGCCTATATGTTGCTGTTACAGACTTTTGACGAAAAAACTGTTTTTCCCATTTTTATATCCAACAAAGATGCGGATAGTTTTGTGGAAGTGTTGAAGAACATTCATTTCAAGCGGCCGCAAACACATGCTTTGCTGATGGATTTTTTTGAAAGGTTTGATATAAAAATAAAGGAAGTATATATACATAAACTTCAGGAAGGAATATTCTATTCCACCATATATTGCTCTCAGGATGAAGTGCCCTATGAATTTGACGCCCGTCCTTCCGATTCTTTAATATTGGCATTAAAGAGCAGTGCACCCGTGTTTGTCAATTCGGACATATTGGACAATATAGGCAGGTCAACACAAGAGGTGATGGAAGAGCTGTCGGGAGAAAATGAAGGGTATGCCCCGGAAGAAGAAGCCCATATTGAAGACAATGCCTCTGTTCCGGAACCGGATATAGAAGCGCTTACCACGGAAGAGTTGGAAGAATTATTACAGGATTCGGTTTCGGTGGAAGATTTTGAAACGGCTTCAAAAATACGGGATATTATACTAATGCGTAAAAAACAAAAGGGGAATATTGCAAAAGAAGAATGACAGACTCTGTTTTTACAATGGAAGGCTTGTCGCATATACCGTTGGCAAGTGCTCAAGACAGTATATGCAATACCTGGGAAGATTCTTTACATGAAGCTTTGTTTGTGCAGCCAAACAATACGGATACGGCATTGCAGCTGCCGTCGTTCTTTACGCATAATGTATCTCCTTATGTGCCTGTGGATAGGCTGACGGTGAATACAGATGTGTTTTTTTTGGTATCTTTGTTATTGTTAATATGTTTGGCCATATTGCGTTCGGTTATTTCCAATGAAAACAATTGGTCGTTTTTTGCCAAGCAAACAAGTTCGCTGTCTCCCAACAAAATATTGTTTTCTTCAATACGTTTGATACCATCTTCATTGGTAATAATACTGGGTTATACTTTATTGTCGGCTTATACCGTTAACAATAAATATTCCGGTTACGGAATGGGAACATTAATGACATATTCCTTTGCTTTTGTCACAGTGTATTTATTGTGTTATTATTTAGTGATGTATATTTCGGGAAGTATATTCAGTTGGAAAAACCAATGCATATTATTTTTAAAAAAGACCACCATTTTTCGATTTTTGGCCGTAACAGGTTTGTTTCCGTTGGCTTTTGTTGCCAATTATATGAATATAAACAAAGTATGGACAGTCTTATTGGTAGCGGTTTTGCTATGTTTTCTTTTGTATAAGGGGTTTTTATATTGGAGTATTTTTAGAAAAAATATGCGGTGGTATGAAATTTTTTTGTACTTTTGCACGATTGAAATTTTGCCGGCTGCTGTTTTCATAAAAATTTGTAACGAGCAATTACACAGGCATTTAACCATATAAAAAGAAATAGACTTGAAGATAAAAAGAATATTATTTTCGCAAAACAGACCGGAAAATATTGAAAAATCCAATTATGCGGAATTGGTAAAAAAATATGGGGTGCAGTTGGATTTTTTCAAATTTTTTTCGATAGAGGAGATCCCTTTTGCAGAATTTAGAAAAAGTCATATTAATATATTGGATTATTCGTCAATAATAATGACGAGTAAAAATGCGGTTGACCATTTTTTTCGCATGGTAAAAGACAGTAAAATAGTATTGCCTATTTCCACCAAATATTTTTGTTCCAATCAAAGTATAGCGTTGTATTTGCAAAAATATGTCACCTATCGCAAGCGCAAGATATTTTTTCCGGAGGATGCCACCGTACAATCTTTGGTAACGGAAATAGAGCATCATCAGGAGGTGGATAATTTTTTGGTACCGTGTTCTTCCGATTCTTCTTTAAATCAGTTGTTGCAACTTTTGGATGCCAAAAAGACCATCCGGTACACAAGGGCGGAATTGTTTAAAATGGAATTTCCCGTATTGCCGGAGCATATCAATATATATGATTATGATATGGTGGTATTGTTTAGTCCGTACGGGGTACAGGCATTGTTTCAAAGTTATCCGGATTTTGAGCAGCCGGAGCATATGATTATTGCCACTTCGGGAAAGAGGGTGTTGGAAATGGCTTTGGAAGCAGGGTTAAAAGTAGAAGTGTGGGCACCTCAGGAACCGAATATCACCTCTATTTTTACCGCTTTGGATCAATTTTTGCATCGCACTAACCGCAGGCATTAATGAACACTTTTTCAGACAAAACATTTCCTAAATCACAGCGGTTGTGTTCCCGTGATGATTTTCAAAGATTGTTGTCCCAAAAACAATCTTTTTATTTATATCCGTTTGTTTGCTATTACGGAACAGAGGAAGGTAAAAATGCTTTTGAAGCAAAAATTGCAATAGCTGTCGGTAAAAAACGCATAAAGAGGGCCGTTCACCGCAACAGGGTAAAAAGGCTTATAAAAGAAGCCTATCGTCAAAACAAACATCTTATTTATCGCACTTTTCAGGAGGAGCAGAAAGAAATACATTTGATTTTGGTATATGTGGAAAGCAAAGTGTTGCCATATTCATTCATTAACAACAAAATGATATTATTGATAAACAAATTATTAAAAACCTATTCAAAAAAAATTAAGGGTTAAAAACATAAAAAAGTAAAAAAACGCTCAACAAATCAATATTTTCTGCTATATTTGCAATCTTAAATATATAAGTAAATTTTTTTGTAAAATACTAATAATTAAATAGAAAGAAATGAGAAACAAAGGATTTATTTCATTTTTTGCCGTAACTTTTGCTTTGGTATGTTTATATTCTCTATCTTTTACCTATTGTACACGCAGAGTAGAAAATAAAGCTAAAGAATATGCACAGAATGACCCGAGTAAAGAACTATTAAGACAGCAAGCGCAAGGCAATGCTTTTGTTGAAAGTTATTTGTTGGATTCTTCAGCAAAGGCAAGAGAAAATGATTATCTTTCCAAGATGGCTGATTCTGTAATCTATAATTTGGGTTTTGCCAAATGGACTTACAGGGAATGTAAAGAATTGGAAGTTAATTTGGGGTTGGACCTCAAAGGAGGTATGAACGTAATGTTGGAAGTTTCGGTTCCGGATATAGTAGAAGCTTTGGCCGGTAACGGAGCCAAAGATTCTTTGTTTGTCAAAACCATGAAATTAGCCAAACAAAAACAAAAAACTTCCCAATCGGATTTTATAACACTTTTTGACCAGTCTTTTAAAGAAGTAGCTCCGGCTAATGCCAAATTATCCACCATTTTCCGCAAACTTCAGCTCAGCGGAGGAAATCCTTCCAATAGTGATGTTATCAAAGCATTGCGTGAAGAAACGGAAGCCGCGTTGGAAAATGCATTTATGGTATTGCGTGCCCGTATAGACCGTTTTGGTGTGGCTCAACCGAACATACAGCGTTTGCCGCAATCGGGAAGAATAATGATAGAATTGCCCGGTGTAAAAGATCCCGAACGTGTTCGTCATTTGTTACAAGGTACCGCTAATTTGGAATTTTGGAAAACATATGATTTATCGGAAATAGCAAGCATTTTTTCACAAATAGACGAACGTGTGGCCGCTTTGGATATGGGAGAAAATGCAGAAGCAACGGAGGAAACGGAAGAAGTTGTTGAAGAATTGGCAGAAGCAACACCGGAAAACGTTACGGAAGCCGATACTTTAGAAGGGTTGCCTTCGGTGGAATCGGCCGCTGCTACCGACAATAGCCAAATGACAAGAGAGGAAATATTGAAAAAATATCCTCTCTCCGCTCGTTTGCAATTTAACGACAGACCGGATTCGGAAGGCAAATACGGTCCGCTCGTAGGTTATGCTATGGAAAGGGATACCGCTGAAATCAACCGTATTCTTGAATTGGATGTGGTGAAAAACCTGTTGCCTCAAGATTTAAAACTTTGCTGGCATGCCAAAACAGGCAAAGATAAAACAGCCATACATCAATTAATAGCCTTAAAAGCGGTAGGGGAAACAGGAAGCATATTGGATGGCAAGGTGGTTTCGGATGCCCGTCAGGACTTTAACCAACAATCGGGTAATGAAATCAGCATGACTATGAATCAGGAAGGTGCTAAAAAATGGAAGAAAATAACAGAAGAAAATATAGGCAATTGCATAGCCATAGTATTGGATAACCTGGTATATTCTTATCCTCGTGTAAATGATGTTATCCCTAACGGACGTTCTTCTATCAGCGGTGCTTTCTCTTTGGAAGAAGCCAAAGACTTGGCCAATTTGCTTAAAGCCGGTAAATTGCCTGCTCCTGCAGTGATAGTATCGGAAGAAATAGTAGGTCCCACCCTGGGTAAAGAATCCATCCATGACAGTATAGTATCATTTATTATAGCATTTTGTCTGGTGCTTATATATATGATCTTTTTCTACAACAAAGCCGGTGTGGTGGCAAGTATAGCATTGATTACAAACATGTTGTTCTTGTTCGGAACATTGGCTTCGTTAGGAGCTGTGCTTACCCTGCCGGGTATCGCCGGTGTGGTGCTTACCTTGGGTATGGCTGTGGATGCCAACGTAATTATTTATGAACGTATTAAAGAAGAGTTGCGGGGAGGAAAAGCCATAAGGATGGCTGTAGCCGATGGTTATAAAGCCGCTTATTCCGCTATTTTGGACGGTAATATCACCACCATAATCACCGGTATTATACTTTATGTATTCGGTTCAGGTCCTGTACAAGGTTTTGCCACCACATTGATAATAGGTATTCTTACTTCTTTGTTCACCGCCATATTTATATCACGGCTTATCTTTACATGGGCATTGGATAGAAATATGGAAATCAATTTTTCTAACAAGATAACACAAAATGTTTTTACCAATACACATTTTGACTTCTTGTCAGTAAGAAAAATATTCTATTGCATATCCGGTGCTTTGGTGTTAATAGGAATAGTTTCTTTATGTGTCAAAGGTTTGGATTTGGGTATAGATTTTGCCGGAGGAAGAAGTTACACCATACGTTTTGACCAACCTGTTAAAACCGCTGAATTGCGTGAAGCCCTTACCGCAGAATTTGAAGGCATAGCCCCTGAAGTAAAAACCTTCGGTTCGGATAACCAAATGAAGATAACCACCAAATGGAGAGTTAATGAAGATAATTCTACCGTGGACTCTTTGGCAGAAGATCATTTGTATAAAGGTTTGGCTCCTTTCTTTAAAACATCATTGACAAAAACCGATTTCAGTGTTCAAAACCAAAGTGTGGGTTTGATAAGTTCTCAAAAAGTAGGAGCTACAGTGTCCAAAGATATCACAAGAGGTGCTTTCCTGGCAGTATTTTTCTCTTTGATAGCCATATTTATCTATATTGCATTCCGTTTCCGTAATTGGCAATTCGGTTTGGGCGGTATCATATCTTTGGTACATGTGACCATCATCACCATAGGTTTGTATTCTTTGTTGTACGGCTTATTGCCGTTCACCATGGAAGCCGATCAATCGTTTATAGCGGCCATATTGACAATTATAGGTTATGCCATCAACGATAGCGTGGTTATTTTCGACCGTATTCGTGAATACAAAACATTATATCCCAAACGTAATATGAGGGAAAATATCAATGCGGCCCTGAATTCCACTTTGGGACGTACCATCAACACTTCGGGAACAACAATAGTTGTATTGTTATCCATCTTCCTTTTGGGCGGAGATGTGATAAGAGGCTTTGTATTCGCATTGTTGGTAGGTATTATAGTGGGACCGTATTCTTCCATCTTCATCGGTTCTTCCGCCGTATACGATTTTCGTAACAAGAAAGCCGAAGCAGAAGAAAAATAACAGAAATTATTAAAACAAAAATTGTCCTTTGAATACGGGTAAATGGATATCAAAACCCCGTTCAGAGGACAATTTTTTTTATCATGCCGCCACAGGGAAGATAAAGCTAATGATAGAAAACTAAAAATCAAAAATACGCTGTTATAAATGCTGAAATATAAATCCTCCATTTGTAAAAAAACGAATACAGACAAAGGAGGATGATATCAAAAAATTTTCCATTGTAGAGCAAGCACAATCAAAAAATTTCTTTGCTTGCCAATATATTGTAGCGGTATATTTAAAACTGCAGCCTTTCTATAGCGGCATAAATCAAATGTTTTTCCAAGAGCCCGCAGGGCAGGCTTTTTGATTTTTTAAGCAGGCGTTGCCGGAACATTTTATTTGTCACGGAATGGTAGCGGCAAATAGTGATAAAACACGGAGCTTTATGCAAGAGTTTGTTCTCGTGAGAATGATATGTTTTTATGCCTGTTTGTTCATTCAAAAGCATAAATATACGTAAGGAGTACATTGCACGAAAGAACCAATAAAACGGAATATCCTGAATATATTCAGGTGGTTTTGGCATACAAAAAAAAAGGAGCCCTGAGGCTCCTTTAAAATTTGATTCCGCGAAGGGGATTATTTTCTTATCACCATCTTCTTCATCAGGCGTTGGCCTTGGAAGTCCATAGTGTAGAAATAGATGCCGGCAGCAAGGTTTTCGGTGTCGAATACTATGCTGTTGGTTCCGGCAGCGGCTTCCACTTCTTCGGTATAGATTACCTGACCTGCTACATTCAATATGGTGAACATTACAGCACCGTCTTGAGGTATGCTATAACGTACCACGGCTTGATTGTCGGCGGGGTTGGGAACGTTTTGGCTTAAACTGATGCCGTCGTTTTCACCGTCGTTGATGCCCACGTT